>CAZWDV010000042.1:0-26322 GCA_964632675.1 uncultured Sediminispirochaeta sp. | reverse complement strand
ATTCGAACCCCCACAGCCGCAAGGCCACTAGACCCTGAACCTAGCGTGTCTACCAGTTTCACCACCTGGGCATGTGAGAGAATAGTAAAGAGATTAACTTCTGTTGTCAATACAGTCGGTTTGAATTTTATCCGAGCAAGAATTGTAAGCTTCCTACCAGCGCCCCTCAGCGCTTTCAGCTCGAACGGGAGCACTAAACGTTCTGTTCCGTAAAACACTCATCCACAAAAAAGGAGCCGACCAACCTGCCCCAACTGCCGGCATCAAATAGCGAAACAGATGCCATGCAGGGAAGCTCGCGAAGCCCGACTCCCGGCGGATAAAATATATATGTAATGGACGTCCGCTCTCTATAAGCGGTCGTCTCGGTCCGGATAGTTGCTGCGGTTATCGCGGATGGCCCGGATAACCTTGCCTACCAGCACATCCAGTTGGGGTTTGAAAAAATATCCTAAAGCAACGCCTACAATCAGCCAAAAAATCATTCCGCATCCTCCTTCACGATTTCTACCTTGATACCCTCTTTGGTCTCGATGGTCTCATTGGGCGGTACGGTAATCTTCAGCACGCCGTTCTTGAACACCGCTTTGGCACTCTCCCGGTCGAACTTGTCTTCCGGTACAAAGTAGCGCTGCTCGTCAATCTCCTTGAACTTCAGCCGGCGCTTGAAATAGCGCACATCCTCATCCGGTTCCATCTCCGGCGCCTTGGCCGAAAACACCATGTAGTCACCCTGAAACTCGATGTTCAAATCCTCTTCGCGGAAGCCCGCCAGGGCGAACTCGAACACCATCTGCTTGTCCTTGGTCAGGTATACATTCATCGGAGGGTAGGAATAGGAAGGATAATAATCCACCTGATCATTCCAGCGGGTGAACTCCTCAGCCGTTCGTTCCCGCGCCCGCTCGCCGAAGTTCTCTCCGAAACTCCGGGTCGCCTCGAAAATCTCGTCCATAATCTGGCCGATGTCGATCACAATTCTGTCTTTCATAAAAACACCTCTCACATTGCGTGTTGCGGCCCCCATACCGGGCAGCCATTTCCCGGCGCCATACGGCCGCCGGCGAGACTTTTTGCCTCTACTATTAATACTGCAACATCCGTGCCAAACCGAGAGTTCCTGCCTCACGAATCCTAAGGGATTTATAATTATTTATTTGGGTTACAATTAGTTTGTTTTTCTCTGCGCCCAAGTTTCAGCGGGCCGTATTTAGACGTGGGCCCTGCACCAATCTTCGTAACAGCACTGTTGCAAAATTACTCGCTACAGCTCCAGCGCCGCCGCAAATGGGTCATTCCTACCCGTTACCACTCCATCCCGAGCAGCAGCAGGGTATCCTCTACCCGAAAACGCGCATCCCGCCAGCTGTACACAAAGCGCAGCCCCGCCTCCAGGGCAATCGGCCAGTTAAACAGGTGCTGCTCGAACAGCAGCTCGAAGCCCGCCGCCGGGTGCAGGTCGGCCCCGGCCGCTGCATCCAGTTCCTGCAGCCACTGTGGGGGCTCCTCGCCGGCCGGCAGCAGCCCGGCGCCGGTACCCTCGGCCGCCCCCACCGGCACCCCAATCCCCAGGTCGGCAAACAGGGTGCCGCGTATCCGTTTCAAAAAGTACACATTCCCCAGCTCCATGTCCGGATACAGCAGCGGCAGGCTGTACTGTAGCGAGGCCACGCCGTCGGCCGCATACTCATCATTCCAGCCAAAGGGATAGCCCCGCGGCCGCACCGGCGGCGAAGTCAGCGGCACCGCCTCCCCGGATTTCAGCTCGCCGGTCCAGCCCAGTTGCAGCCGGTGCTGCCGCCCCAGCCCGGGAGTCGTCAGCAGCCCGTTCAGCCCAATCCGGCTGCCCCACTCGCCCGCCGGAGCCGGCACATACTGATAGCTGCCCTCCAGGTAGTGCTCCCAGCGCGGGGCAAAATCCGCCGGAGCCTTCGCCATCAAAGCGCTGTACCACGACAGTGCATGCCGCAGCGGCAACACGTACGCATCCCTGTCGCCGCTTGCCAGCGGGTCGGCCTGCTCGTAGCGCAGAAACCCGGTAGTACTGAACCTGAGCTGCCGGAACCACACCCCCCGCGAAAAATCCAGCGGGGCATCTAACCCCAGCAGCGCAGTCATCCCGTTCCAGCGAGCATCCGGGTCCCCCGGCGAGTTAGTATCTCCTGACACCCCGAAGCGGATTATCGGAAACATTCCCCTGAAACTGCCCTGCACCCCGGCGTCATACCTATCCTTCCGAATATTCACCCCGACAAAACTGTTCAGCGAAAGCCGCCCCAGCACATCGTCCGACTGGGCAAACAGCTGCACCCGCCCTTCGATATCCGGCAGCAGCCCCCAGCTGTGAACGTTCAACAGCCCCGTTAGCGGCCGGTACTCCTCCACCTCAAACTCCACCGAATCGGCCGTGTCGGCGGAGGCCGCAGACTCTCCTGTGTTCTCCGCGGCGCCGGCTCCCGCCTCTGCCACAAGCTTCGAACCAGCCCAGCGGCGGGCAATCGGCTCTACATAGGCAATCGCCGCAGCCTCGGCAGCATCGCGACCCTGTCCATTATCCACCGAATGCCACTGCTCCGGCTGCAGCTGCAAAACCATCGGCTTGAACCCGTCCACCGTGTACTCGGCATAATACAACCGCTCACCCTCGGGCCCCGAGGCAATCACAGGATACCCGGCCGCATATCTCCCGCCGGCCACTTGAAACAGCTCGCCCCCGTCTCCGTTCCCGGGCCGGCTCACCGCTTCCACCAGTTCGGTACCGCTTCGCTCCGAAACGTACACGACATACTGCTCACCCCCGCCGCTTCCGGCATACACCGGACTGGAAATACTGTAGCCCACCGGCTCTGACAGGGTCCGCCAGCTTTTCGAGGACACATCGTACTCCATCAGGCGGCTGCGCCCGCCCTGCACCGCCACCACCACAATCTTCGCAGCATCCGGCGACCAGGCCGGCTGACGCAGGTAGAGCGGCCCGTCGTCTGACTCGACTCCCCCCGCCGACAGCCCGGCAGGGGGCGACACCAAGCTTCGTAATACCTGCCCGTTCCCGGCATCCAGCAGCTCCAGCCGGCCGCCCCCGCCGGCCAACGCACGTACCGCTGCAATCCGCCCGGCATCCGGCGACAATACAGGGGCCTGATACGCTCCGCCGAACGTCAGCCGCCTACGCCGCCCGCTATCCAATTCAAATCGGATAATCTCGCTGCTTGAAACCTTCGACCAGAGCGGATGCGGAACCTCCTCGCTCCATACCGCCACACCGCTTTGCACCGAAACCTGCCGCTCAGCACCAAGATACGTAAGAGTACGCTCTTGCGAAGATTGGAGGTCCAGCTGCACCAGTGCCGCCGGATGCCGGGCGCCGAAGCGTACCGTATATAACTGCCCAGCTTCGGCCGCAACCGGCAGATAGTTCGTCCAGCCGTCTCCGGTGCCGGCGGCAGCCTGGACAGGATCACCGCGGAAATATCCTATCCCTCCGGCGGCTGCCTGATACTCATCAAAATACGTGTCGATAAAAATAAGCATATCCCGGTACACCTGGCGTACCGAACTGCCGGTCACCTGCGTTACCGCTGTGTGAAAGCGCAATGGCCAAAAAGAAAAACGGGCCGTTTTTTCAATGATTTCATTCCAGACATCTTCACCGTAGGTAAGCCGCAGGTAAGTCACCAAGGGAAACCCGAGGTAGTAATGGTTCGGAAAATGGGCACGGTACGAACCCAGATACGCCTGCCCGTACGACACCTCCCGCTCTGAATCGGCAATCGCCCGCAACTCCCGATGAAAGGCGGCACTCCTTCCACGCCCACCGGAGGAAAACACAGTTTCACTGAGAATAGCATCGCCCTCAAAATACCACAGCGGCATAGAGTACATCGCAAAAAAGCCCCAGCCGTATTCTCCGGCCGCCCAGCGGGCAAAGCGGGTAAAGCCCCGGTTCAAGGCACTGAACTGGGCCGCGTGCCGTCCTTCATGCAGTGCCAGCAGGGTGTACCAGTCCACCGGCCCGGCGAACTGGCCCTGGCTGTTGTAGGCATACCACTCCGAGTGCCGCGGTGCTAAGGTCACATAACCATTCGACACCTGCCGGGTGGTGTTCAAAATCAGCGGCAGCTGCGGTACCTCGCGTCCAAAATCAGATTGAATCGGCCGCTGCAAGCGATAGGTAAGCTGAGCAACCCGCTGCGCCTCGGCCTCGAAGCCCGAAGGAAAAATCAACCGATGCTGCGGGGTACTGATCAGCTTCCAGTTTATCCGCGGCGGATAGGGCGGCCCCAATGCAGCAATGGCTTGAATCGAGCCGGCCTGCAGCGCCGCCGGCGGCCGCACTAAAGTCTGCTGAGCAGGATCGACCCGCAGTTCCTGGGCTGCAACAGAAGCCCCCCGCCATTGAAACCAGGGCATTAACACCAAGCCCGCCAACACTAACACCATGCTCACCGATTGTTTTCTCATACACCTACCCTATTATAGATCTACTATAACCCCTTTTATTTATGCGCTCAATCTGCTATGCTCCTTTCACTAATAGAGTCTCTTACAGGATAATTATGGGCATTCGCGTTCTATATATTGGTGAAATCGTTGGCAAGGCCGGAGTGTACTGTATCAAACAGGCGCTTCCGAAACTCAAACAGGAGCTCGGCATCAACTTTGTGATTGCGAACGGGGAGGGAGCTACCGGCGGATTCGGAATCGGCAAGAACCATTCGATTTACCTCCACAAACTCGGTATCGATGTACTCACAGCGGGCGAAAAAATCTACTTCAAAAAAGATATGGTTCCACATATCGGCAAGAGCCCCTACATACTTCGCCCGGCCAACTACCCGCCCTCGAACCCGGGCCGCGGGTGGCGGGTATATCAGGCCGGCGACACCAAAGTCGGGGTTATTTCGCTGCTCGGCCAATCCGGCTTCAGCCGAGTGCATCTGAGCAATCCGTTTACATTCCTGCCGGAGTTGGTTTCGAGAGTGAAAGAGGAGACCAATATCGTCATTCTCGACTTCCACGCTTCGACTACCGCAGAAAAATATTCTATGTTTCATCACGCCGACGGACTAGTTTCTGCGGTCATAGGCAGCCACACGAAAGTACTGTCAGCCGATGAGCACATCAAGGCCAATGGAACCGGTGTAATCTGTGACAGCGGAAGAACCGGTAGCTTCATGAGTGTCGGCGGCCTCGACCCGAGCGTAGAAGTTCAGCAATACCTCAGTCAGATTCCTGAACGATCAAAAGAGTACTGGGACCAACTGGAACTTCAGGGAGTTATTCTCGATATAAACGAAGACGGAAAAACCGAGCACATTGAACGCCTCAAATATCCCGTAGAAGGAGTAGAGAGTGAAAGAAGTGGGAACGGTCAATAGAATTGTGGGCGAGAGTGTCTACCTTGAATGCGGCGACACATCGGCGTGTCAGGGCTGCTCAGCCGGAGCCTTCTGCAAAACCAAGGGACGTGAAATCGAAGCCCTCAACAGCCGCGCTATTCCACTGCACAGCGGTGACACAATAGAGATTTACCTTCCCCCGGGCCGCACTATTTTTTCCGGGTTTATCGTACTGATTTTTCCATTACTGATGTTCATCTTCGCCTTTGTGATAGCGGGAGTAGCCCTTCCGGAAAGCGATGAAGCCAGCCGAGCGCTATTCGGTGTCATCGGTTTAGCAGCCGGATTTGGCATAAGTCTTCTCTACAATCGCATCGCGAAAAAACGAAATTTCCCTGAAATAACCAGAAAGATAGACTAAACTGTTCCACAACCGCTACTGATTCTCCTGCGCCAGACGATTGATGGTTTCAGCCATTTCATCCAGGCCGGTTATGTGCTGCAGGTGCCCCATCTCACCGGCTACTTTCGGCATACCGTACACAATACAACTCTCCTCATCCTGCCCCACAGTCACGCCGCCCAGTTTGTGAATTGCTCCAATCTCGCGGGCGCCGTCGCGGCCCATACCGGTCATGATAACCCCCATCGATCCGCCGCCGTACTGCTTGGCAACTGAAGCAAATAACACATCCGCCGATGGCCGGTGTCCATTCACCAGTTCATCCTGAGAAAGCCGCACTACTCCGGCCAAACGGCGCTTTTCCACTAAAATATGGTAATTACCAGGGCAAATGAGGATGCGGCCCGCTTTCAGAATATCCCCGTCAGAGGCTTCTTTTACCTCCAGGGGACAGATGCGGTTAAGACTTTTCGCAAACTCAGTGGTAAAACCCGCCGGCATGTGCTGCACTACTACCACCGGAACCGGCAGATCGGCTGAAATGTCGGCAAAGACTCGCCGCAGGGCATTCGGCCCACCGGTTGAAATTCCGATAGAAATAATCTCTACCGGTCCGGCTTCGGCTCGGGACACCGGAGAAACAGCCAGTTCTATCTTCACTCTGGCCGGTTTCGGCGGGGCTGCCGCTGGTGTCGCTGTACCGCCCCCGGATGCTGCCGCAGGAGCCGATGGAGCAGTCGTACCGGTGGGGGCTGCCGGTGCAGAGGGCCGAGAACCCCTCCTGTCGCCCGGCTCCCCTTTCCGCGTGCCTACCCTACGCCGGTATTTTCGGCCGTAGGCCTTCAGCATCTCGACCAGCTGTTTTTCAACCAGATGAATATCTTCAGAGATCGAGCCGGAGGGTTTAGTGATAAAATCGGAGGCTCCCAGAGCAAGGGCCTCCATTGTTACCTGCGCGCCCCGGCGAGCTATAGAGGAAAGAATAATCACCGGGATATCTATGCCCTGGGCTTTACGCTCTTTCAGAAATTCAATGCCATTCATATCCGGCATTTCAAGATCGAGCACAATTACATCCGGCTGCAGCCGGGGAATTTTCTGAAGTAAAAATCGGCCGTTCATAGCTTTCCCGGCCAATGCCAACTCATCGGCATTCTCTACCATCTTACCGACCAGATTGCGCATCAGCGCCGAGTCATCGCATACTACTACCGAAATCAAATCTTCACCCAAAGGTCCTTCCTTTACCTCTCATCATAAGCGGCACCCTACAGCCGCTACCGTATTAATCTAAAAACTTTCTATAAATAACCGCCCAGTCGGTCTTGAGAAACTCAAATTTTGTGTTCATCCCGAACAGCGATTCGGAATGTCCTATGAAAAGATAGGAATGGTTGTTCATCGCGTCATAGAACCTCTCGATCACATTCTTCTGTGCAACCTCATCAAAATAGATAATCACATTGCGACAAAAGACGATATCAAGATTCCTTTGCCCGCTGTCATTCTTCAAATTATGATAGTCGAACTTGACCAGGTTTTTAATCTCGTCTTTTACCTGATATCCGTTGTTCTTTTTTTCAAAATAACGCTGCAAGTACTTCTCCGGAACACCGTTTACTTTGTTTTCAGGATAAAACCCCTCTTTGGCGGTCATGAGCGACTTGAGACTCAGGTCGGAGGCTGTCACCTCGATGTTGATCGAGGAAGGCAGCTTGTCTTTCATTACCATAGCTATAGAATATGGTTCCTCTCCGGTCGAGCACCCGGCACTCCACACTTTTAGTGTAGTCTGCCGCTTTTCCTGCTTCCACTTGATCAACTCCGGAATCACATAGTTTTCTAAAGTATTGAAATGCATAGTATTGCGAAAGAAGCGGGTAAGATTAGTGGTAACCGTATCGAGCAGGGTCTTGAGTTCGGTTTTATCGCTGAGAATGAGTTTGTGATATTCCTTAGTGGTTTCGATCTTTGTTTTCCGCAGCCGCTCTTTTAGTCTGCTTTCGAGAATCGAGCGATTGGAATCAGAAAAATGAATACCACTCTCGTTGTAAATGAGGTCGCGAAACTGCTTGAATTCCTGCTCGTCTAAAAATCTATCCATTATCCGTTTCTTGTAAAGTATATGTAAAACTAAGTCTATGAACTGCCCTGATCGGTGTCAACAGAAAATCATAGTTTTGCTGGATTAAAGGGATTTTCATTGTGATTGTGCTATATTGGGAAGTAGTATGAAACATGAAATGCATCAATACCATGTAAAGGGAATGGCCTTGCATGAAGAGAGCCAAGTTCCCTTTCTTATACTAGAAAACCGCAACGAAAACGATACCATCACCATCCAAGTAGCTGCGGCCGAGGCAGATACACTCCTGCTGCAGATGAGCGGGGCAGTTTCACCGATACCGACTCCCCAGGATGCGATTGCCGAGCTGTTGAGCCGCCACTTTCTGCGGCCACTTTATCTGGAGATCAACCACCTCGGGTCCAAAGAAGCTCGGGCTATCCTGAACTACCGTAGCCTCTTCCGCCGCAATCATATGTCGCTGCTGCCGGCGGAAGGAATCGCTCTGGCAATTCGTCTGGATATACCCATTTACCTTACTCCGGAAGCTATAATTACCGGCACCATCAGCAATCCGCTGCCGGCATTTGTCCAGGATGCAGCCCAGTCGTTCCTGTATGTCGGCTGTGAGTAATCCGGCCGAACTCATCGTGAACTAATTGCGCAAATTTTGCAGCTGGTCTATAATCCACCTACATGAAGAAATATATATTCGTGACCGGGGGTGTCTGCTCCAGCCTCGGTAAAGGTATTGCCGCTACCTCAATCGGCAACTTATTGGAAAGCCGCGGATTGCACATCCGTATGGTGAAAATCGATCCGTACATAAATGTTGACGCCGGAACCATGAGCCCCTACCAGCACGGTGAGGTGTATGTAACCGACGATGGTGCCGAAACCGACCTCGATTTAGGTAACTACGCCCGCTTCACTAACGCTCCTCTGAGCCAAGTCAATTCTATCACCACCGGACAGGTGTATCAGGAAGTGATCAAACGCGAACGCGAAGGGCGCTATCTCGGCCGCACGGTGCAGGTAATTCCGCATATCACCGACGAAATAAAACGCCGCATCTTTTTAGCCGCCCACGATGCAGAAGTCGATGTCACAATCATCGAAGTCGGCGGAACGGTCGGTGACATAGAGTCGTTTCCATTCCTCGAAGCTGCCCGCCATCTGATTCAGGAACTGGGTAAGGAGCAGGTGCTGTTTATTCACCTGACCCTGCTTCCCGAAGTTGCCGGGGGCGAACTGAAGACCAAGCCCACTCAGCACTCGGTAAAAGAACTGCGAGCAATCGGTATTCAACCCGACATCCTGGTTTGCCGGGCCCCGTATCCGCTGGAACAGGACATTATCCGCAAAATCTCACTGTTTACCAATGTTGAGAAACGGGCTGTTATTTCAGCCTACGATGTAAAGAGCACTATTTATGAAATCCCGCTGATCTTTAATGAGCAACAGCTGGATGAAATCGTTTTGGAGAAGCTGAACCTGCCGAGGGGCACCGCCGATCTGAAACGCTGGAACAAAATGGTAGATACCATCAAAAATGCCACACAGGAAGTTACTATTGGTTTAGTGGGTAAGTACATCGAGCTGAACGATTCCTACAAATCTATTAACGAGGCACTGTGCCACGGAGGCATTGCGCACAAAGCCCGTATAAAACTCGAACGGATCGACTCGGAGCATCTGGATACCGAAGAACAGCTTTCGGCCGAATTGGATAAACTCGATGCCATCCTGATTCCCGGTGGCTTCGGCCAACGCGGTATCGAGGGAATGATAAATGCTGCCCGCTATGCCCGTGAGCACAAAATACCGACCTTCGGCATCTGTCTCGGTATGCAGATCATGGTCATCGAATACGCCCGGAACATACTCGGATACGATGACGCCGACAGTACAGAGTTCAGCCCGTCGACCCATCATCCTGTTATCAGCTTGCTCGAAGAACAGGTGGATGTAAAGATATACGGTGGAACCATGCGCCTCGGCCGCAGTGAAACCATACTGCAGGAGGACACCAATATTCTGCAGTGTTATGGTAAAAATGTGGTGTATGAACGCCATCGCCACCGCTATGAGGTATCCAACACCTTTCGTGAAGAACTCGATCAGTCCGGCCTGAGTATCAGCGGCGTTACCCCGGAAGGTGCCCTGGTAGAATCGGTGGAATGGCCCGACCATCCCTGGGGGGTGGGAGTACAGTTCCATCCGGAATTCACTTCGACGCCCATCAATCCCCATCCCTTATTTGCCGGTTTCATACAAGCCGGATTGGATTTTCAGAAGAGGAATGAAACGTAGTCACAGGAAGGCCTTTTTACAGAGAGTTCACCTTGTATCCTCCGGCCCGGCACGCGCTGCCCTTGCGTTTTCACTCCTAATGGCGCTGCTGGGTGGCAGCTGCACCTTCAACTACTCTGATTCCGAGATGGCCGAGAACCTCTCTAAGGAGGTTCCCAACAGCATCGTTCGCAGGTATCGTTTCGTGGATGTTCGCGCCGGGCGTAGCTCTTTCGAAGTATTTGCCGCGGAAGCGCGCATGTACCATAAAGCCCACCACACGCGGCTCACCAACCTGTTCTTTCGTGAAATAGCTTCCGATGGAGAGGTGGTGACAGAGGGCCAGGCCGAACAGGCGACTATCTTTACCCAGACCGACAATGTGGAGATGCACGGAAAAATCCGTTTCTCCGGGGCGGCCCGGGAATCGACTATCCTTACCGACTATCTGTTTTGGAACAATGAGGAACGGGTGCTGAAGGGAAAACCGGAGCACCTAGTGACGATTCTTAAATCGGACGGAACGCGAATAGAAGGTAAGGGATTCATTGCCGATGCCGCCAGTCAGCAGATAGAGTTTTCCCGGAAAGTCGACGGTGTCTATGTACAGAAGAATAATGAGAATGAATAGAATCGCCCACACCTCCCTATTCAGCATCCTGCTGCTGCTCGCTTCTGCTACGGGCTATCTGCCGCCATTGGCAGCTGAAGAGAACAGCTTCAGTTTTTCAGGAAACAGCACCTCGATTTCCTTAGCTGAAGGCCGACAGAGAACTATTCTCAGCGGAGATGCCCGCATCAGCAGTGAAACTCTTACTATCGAGGCCGACCACATCGAGCTCTACGGCGAGGACTTTCGATACGCCCGCTGCAACGGCAATCTAAAAGTAAGAGAAAACGACCAGAAGATTTCACTCACCAGCGACTCGCTCTTTTTAGACCGCCAGCAAAACAAACTGCGCATCCGCTCCTACTCCGAGATGGTAGACCTGAGGAATGAAATCGTAGTGAAGAGCGGGTATATGGAACACTACGATGAGGAGAACTATTCCGTATTTCAGATCGGGGTACGAATACTCAAAGCCACAGAAGACGGCCGGATGGTCTGCCGTTCGGATTACGCCCGCTACGATCGCGAGGTTGACACACTGGAGCTCAGCGGCAGTCCGGTAGTATTCTGGAAAGGCGACCGTTACAGTGCGGTGCGCATCACCATCGACCTCGAAACCGATGAAATCGAGATGGAGGGGAATGTAGAAGGAGAGTTCACATCACGCACAGAAGAGGAGCCGGCCGATGGAGCTGCAGATAACAGCCAAGACTAACGGAACTGCAACCCTGCGGGTGGAGGGACTCAAAAAACGCTTCGGAAAAAAAGAGGCGGTGAAAGACGTATCCTTCAGCATGCACACCGGTGAGGTAGTGGGCTTGCTCGGACCCAACGGCGCCGGCAAAACCACGGTATTCTACATGATCGTCGGTTTTATCAAAGCAACCGCCGGACGGATTTATTTGAACGAAACCGATATTACCCACCGTCCCATGTACCGCCGTGCCCAGGAAGGTATTTCCTACCTGCCCCAGGAGCCGTCGGTATTCCGCAAGCTCTCGGTGGAAAACAACATATGGGCGATCCTCGAAACCCGCAACGATCTCACGCAGAACCAGAAAAAAGCCCGCCTCGAGGAGCTGCTCGATGAGTTCAATATCCAATCCATCCGCCACCAGCAGGCCCATCCGCTCTCCGGTGGAGAGCGCCGGCGGACTGAGATTGCCCGCAGCCTGGCCATCGATCCGAAGTTCCTCCTGCTGGACGAGCCCTTTGCCGGCATCGACCCCATCGCCGTATCCGAAATAAAGCAGCTAGTTACCGATCTTTCCAGGCGCGGGGTGGGGGTTCTGATTACCGATCACAATGTGCAGCACACCCTCTCCATCACCCATCGGTCCTTTATTATCCATCTTGGCGAAATTCTCGCTCATGGCACTCGTGATGAAATACTGGCCAACCCGATTGCCCGCGAAATATATTTAGGGCGCGACTTCGAAATGCCGCCGGGTAAGCCCGCTGATTGACAAAGCGGGCTAACAGGTACATTATTTTTACATAGTGCAATATCAGAAACCGGTTTTAGTACAGGAACAGAAACTCAAGATGAGCCCCCAGCTGTATCAATCTATTCAGCTGATGGCCATGCCGATACAGGACCTCAAACTAAAGATCCAGGAGGAGTTGGAGAAAAACCCGGCCCTCGAAATGGTCAAAGAGAAGAGCGATGTATCCTTGGATGAAATCAATTCTACAACCCGCGAAGACCATGATTTTTTCGAAAACAGCTCCGACCCCGGCTATACCAGCGGCTACGATCAGGACGCCTCCGATTCGAAGCAGAAGTTTATGGAAGGGGCCCTCTCACGCCCTGAATCGTTGCACGAACACCTGATGTGGCAGTTACGGGTTCAGCCAATCCCCAAAGAGTGGTTCAAAGTGGGCGAGCTGCTGATCTGGAATCTGGATGAAAACGGATTTCACATTGAAAACCCGAAGAAACTGGTCAGTGAACAACAATACCCTATCCTCGATGAAGTTATTCCCCTGATACAGCAGTTCGATCCGGCCGGCGTCTGTACCACCGATTACCGCCATTCACTGCTGGTACAGGCGGATCTCTCCCCGGATGCCCCTCCGCATACCGAAGAACTGATCGAACATCATATGGCACTGCTCGAACGCAACACCCCCAAGGAAATCGCCAAGAAAACCGGCATCACCGAGATCGAAATTGAATCAATTACCGAGTTTATTAAAACTCTCACCCCCTATCCCGGCCGGCTTTACTCGAACTCCTCCACCACGTACGTCATCCCGGATGTAGTGGTGCGCCACGAAGAGGGGGAGTTCAAGCTCTATCTCAACGACGAGGAAATTCCGGAACTCGGCATAAGCCCGTTCTATGAAAAGATCGAGGAAACGGGAAAAGAACAGGAGAAACAGACCAAACAGTTTGTAAAACAGAGTGTCCGTGATGCACGCTGGTTCATCCACAGTATCAATCAGCGCAATCAGACCCTTGTGAAGATTGCACGTACAATACTCGAATTTCAGCGTAAGTTTTTTCTGTACGGACCGAAGCAACTGGCTCCTCTCACCCTGAAGGATGTAGCTGCGGAAGTACAGGTTCACGAAACTACTGTCTCCAGAATAGTAAACTCCAAGTACATTCAGACCGAATGGGGCATTTATCCTCTAAAATACTTCTTCTCCAACCAGGTTGCCAGCACCGGCAGCGGCCGATACTCTAAACAGGCCGTAAAAGAGATCATCAAGGAAATCCTGGAAGAGCATTCGAATGAAAAAAAACACCTCTCCGATCAGAAAATCTCCGATATTCTAAAAAAGCGCGGCATTTCCGTTGCGCGGCGCACCGTCACCAAATACCGCAAAGAGCTGGCCATCGACTCCTCCTATTACCGCTGAGTTACGCTGCTTCTTCAGAAGTTTTTAACAAACCTTTCACAAAAATTTGACAGTTCATGCCGGGGGCAATATGTTTTTAGTATAGGCATATCGTAATACTGAGGAGGAACTTAAATGAACTTTGAGATTAAGGGTGTCCACTACGATTTGAGTGACGCAACTAAGGAGTTCATTGACAAAAAACTGGAGAGGATAAGTTTTGCCAATGAATATATTATTGATCTTCTCATCACAATTACGAAAAATAAGCCCCGTTATTCCGTTGAAAGTAATATTAACTTTCGCTGGGGTCATTCCTCCCATGTCGGCGCCGAGAGCCACGAGCTCTATGAGGCAATCGAACTAATGATTGATAAACTCGAACATGTCGTGCGGAAGGAGAAAAAGAAGGTCCGCGAACATTAGTTAGCATTGGAAAAAGTATGAGCTGCACATCTCATTGAAATGAGTTGTGCGGTTGCTGTTTAGTATCTTTTCTCAATTCATCCTTTTTGGTATAGTTTAGTTATATATGGATTCATTTACCGTTCTTGATCTGCTGGATCTCGACTTAAAAGAACACAATGCCCTCAATCTCAAGTGCATCGGCGGCCGTCCGGGATTGGTACGCATAATTTCGGAACCGGAGATAAATCGTCCGGGCCTCACACTGAGTGGGTTTTTCGAAGAGTTCGCCCATGAACGTATTCAACTGTTCGGTCGCGGCGAAATCGCCTTCATCACTAAACTCGAAGAGGAGGACAATCTCGATACTATTGAGAAAATTTTCGCTTATCCGATTCCCTGCTGTGTGTTCGCAAACTCCTATACTCCCGGAGAAAAGTTCATGGATATTGCCGAGAAAGCCGAATGCCCTATTCTGCAAACCGACCTTCCTTCCGGAGAGTTCGCGCTGCGTCTCATGCGTGCCCTGAACGATATCTTCGCCCCCAAAGAGATAGTCCACGGTGTATTGGTAGAGGTTTTCGGCATCGGAGTGCTGATCCGCGGATCCAGCGGAGTCGGCAAGAGCGAAACGGCTCTGGAACTCATTGAACGCGGTCACCGTCTGATCAGCGACGATTCGGTGGAGCTGAAGCGGATGAACGGCAACCTGCTGATAGGAGCATCTCAAAACCAGTCCCTCGGACACCACATGGAAATCCGCGGTCTCGGAATCATCAATGTCAGTCATCTATTTGGGGTTGGTGCCATACGCGACAAGAAGCAGGTGCAGCTGCTGGTAGAGCTGGAGGAATGGGAAGCCGACAAGGTATACGACCGACTGGGATCGGGGGATACAAACAAAGAGATGCTCGGTGTAAAAATCCCATCCTTGATTATTCCGGTGAAACCGGGAAGGAATATACCTATAATCATAGAAACCGCAGCAATGAACGAACGACTGAAAAAAATGGGATACTTCTCGGCGCGCGATTTTAACCAAAATGTGTTAAAATGGCTCGAGAGTGAAAATGCCCGCAATCTATATTTCAACGATAAAGACACGTTTTAGGAATATTGATGACAAGTAAAACAGTTACTATTAAAAATAGGGCTGGAATACATGCCAGGCCTGCAGCTCTGATAGTCAATACTGCCAATCAGTACGAGTCCGAGATATTTTTAGAAAAAGACTCAATGCGAATCAACAGTAAGTCGATTATGGGCATTATCACACTCGGCGCCAGCTATAAATCGTCCATCTCCATCATGGCCGAAGGGCCTGATGAAAGCGAAGCGGTCGAAGCAATTACAAAGCTGTTCGAAAACCGGTTTGAAGAAGAGTAGTGTATATAAAGCAACTAAAGTAATACTCATTTGTAACCTGTTTCTCGCGCAACCGGTCCTTTTATCAAGTTTAGACATCACACACACCCTGTTCAGCGATGAGAGCAGCTTTTCAATCAGACTCACTATGGTTGATTTTCCGGTCCATGAAGTTCGAGAGGTGTTTCGTACCGGTGAAACTTCACAGGTCAAGTTCGAAGTGCGCCTTTTCAGAAAGAGCACCGGCATTTGGAGATTCATGGGAGACGAACTGATAAAGGAGCACAGTGATACCTACACCGGAAGCTACGATCCCTTCTATAAGATGTACCGTATTGAAACTCCCGACAGCACGCACGAGTTTCTACTGGAAGAAAACTTTTTCTCCGCCTTCCGCTCCTTTTACACCAGTTTTGATATTCCTGTTACTACCGAGAACCGGGTATATCTACGCGCACGAATCACCTTTACTCCCCGCAAACTTATGCCTCCGTTGAACGTACTCGAACCCTTTCTATTAGACAGCCGGGAGACCACCGGGTGGGTTCAGATATCAATTCCGGAAGAGCTATCCAACAGTGGGGGCAGAGCATGATGCGACCTCGTACAACCGGCCAAAACAGCACCCTTGGCCTTATTAGTATAGTCCTTATTTACATCACTCTGATATTATTGATACTGCTGTTCGCCCGGCAGCTTCTGCTGGAAATATCCCGCGGAACAGCGCTTTCACGATTCGTTTTTATTCCATTGGGAATACTCTTACCTCTTTTTCTCATCTTTTCGGTGGGATATAACATCAATCGTCTGGTGAAAGAGCGCCGCAACGGTTATTCGGGCAGTCGTTTCAAAGTGAAACTGGTCATCTTTTTTACCTTTATTTCAATTCTGGCCTCGATACCGCAGGGAGTATTGTCTATTAGCTTTTTGCGAACCACAATGGATTCCTGGTTCTCCAACCAACTGCAGGACACCCTTCAGGGAAGTCTCGATATTGCACTACAGTATAACCGTAACACTCTGTCACAGCTCGAAGACTTTTCTAAAAGCAAGGTGACCGCCCGGATAATAGAAGAAAACTATCCGGACGCCGAAGAGATTTGGACAAGCCTTATTTCGGTGTATCCCCATCTGGATGCCATTCAGATATTTATAGCAGATGGATCACACCTTCTTTTCAACGGCGACTCGAATGCGTACCTGGATAGTCTGCCCCCCTCAACTGGGGAAGGAATCTTACCGAGGGTAAAGACCGGCTCACTCAGCATAATTCGCAGTATCACCTTTCTCCCGCCGCCGGAACAGATGCAGAGCTCACACAAACTGGCGGTAGTGCTCAGCGTAATTTTGCCGCAAGGTTTCGATACAAAAGCACAGAACATCACTAGCACCCTGCAAACCTTTACCCAGTACAACGAATTTCAAAACACATTCTTCCTCGCATTACTGGTCTTCTTTTCTCTATTTTCGTTCCCGATCCTGCTGCTTTCGATCCTCATCGGTTTCCTTTTGAGCGATGAGATTATACGGCCGGTAGTGCACCTTGAAGATGCCATCCAGAGGGTAATCAGCGGAGACTACTCGTTCCGCATTCTCACTCGTTCGGGGGATGAATTGGCAGTTCTCGTTGACAGTTTCAATTCGATGATCTCGGAACTCGAACAGTCCCGCACCAAACTGCGGCAAACAGAGAAGGTTACTGCCTGGCAGGAGATTGCCCAGCGGATGGCCCACGAAATAAAGAACCCGCTCACGCCCATAAAACTATCCGCCCAGCGTATTCAACGGGCCTACACTCAGGAGTCTCCGAAGCTCGGCCGAGTAATCGAATCCTCGGTTGAATCGATTTCTCAAGAAATAGAACATCTGAATCGGCTGATAGGTGAGTTCCGCGACTTTGCCAAACTCCCGGCACCCTATTTTCAGCCCACCGATATCCATGAACTCATCATGAAGGTGTTGATGACCTATCAACCCTCGTATCCGAATGTCGAAGTCGCGGCCGAGTATATGGAGCACGTCACGATTAGTTTGGATTCACATCAGATGACCCGCGTTTTTTCAAACCTGTTAAAAAACTCATTCGAATCGATCGACAAGGAAAAAGGAACAATTTCCATAAGCACAGACCTTGTCAGAAAGGGACATACCCATTACTGTAGAATCAGGATTGAGGACTCTGGGCGCGGGATCCCCCGCGAACTCGAGCAAAAGGTCTTTCATCCCTACTTTACAACTAAAGAGAGCGGCACCGGTCTGGGACTCCCAATTGTCGAGCGAATAGTCTCCGACCATCAGGGACAGATCTGGTTTGAAACTGAAGAACAGATCGGCACAACCTTCTATATAGACCTCCCTTTGGAGCAGCTGGTATGAGTACTATTTTAATTATTGACGACGAGCCGGGAATCCGTACGGTTCTTACCGATATCTTGGAGGATGAAGACTACAAGGTATTGAGTGCAGCCGACGGACTTGAAGGCATGGACATTATTAAAAACGACTCCATCGATTTAGTGATTCTGGACGTCTGGCTGCCCTATAAAGGGGGAATCGATGTACTTAAGGATATAAAAGCGCTCTACCCCGACCTGAGTGTAATTGTCATCTCGGGGCACGCCAACATCGACATGGCGGTCAAAGCGGTAAAAAACGGTGCCTTTGATTTCCTGGAAAAACCTCTCTCCCTCGATAAAGTAATAACCATAGTGGGTAACTCCCTCAAAATGCGGGACCTCAAGCAGGAGAACAAACAACTGCGAACATCGCTTTTTCAGGAAGATGAGATGATCGGGTCATGCCCGCAGATGGACGCAATTTGGGAGCGAATTCACCAGAGCGCAGCTTCGGATGCGAAGGTCCTCATCACCGGCGAAAACGGTACCGGCAAAGAGCTGGTAGCCCGTGAAATTCATCGCCGCAGCAGCCGTGCCGAAGCGCCCTTTGTTGAGGTGAACTGTGCCGCTATTCCCGACACCCTACTGGAGAGTGAACTCTTCGGCCATGAAAAGGGAGCGTTTACCTCGGCGGTCACCCGCCGCAAGGGTAAGTTCGAAATTGCCCATAAGGGCACCCTGTTTTTGGACGAAATCGCCGATATGTCGCTCAGTGCGCAGGCCAAGGTACTGCGGGCGATCCAGGAACAGCAATTCGAACGGGTCGGAGGCGAACGATCGATCAATGTAGATATTCGCCTGCTAACCGCAACCAATAAAGACATTGAAGCGGAAATAGCCGCCGGACGCTTTCGCGAAGATCTCTACTTTCGTCTTAATGTGGTACCCATCCGAGTTCCCCCGCTGCGCGAACGGGTCGAAGATCTACCGCTTCTGGTTGCCTACTTCATGAAAAAATACAATCCTATCCCGGATCAGCCGCCCCGCGATTTTACCGCGGATGCAATGAAGTCTCTACAGAAATACAGCTGGCCCGGAAACATTCGAGAATTGAAAAATTTCATAGAACGTATTAATATAATGACAGATGAGCAGGAAATTTCGGTAGACGTGGTGAGCCACTTTCTGAATGAAAAGAAAGTACACAAGGTACCGCAGGGTCTGCAGAAATACACCCACATGCAGCTCAACGAGGCCAAAGCCGATTTTGAGCGCAGTTTGATTAAACAACGGCTGGAACAGTGCGACTACAATATTTCGCACACTGCTCAGGAACTGGGAATTTACCCGAGCAATTTGCACGGCAAGATAAAGAAATACGGGATCGATACCAAAAAATGAGAACATTGACGAGACGACAACAAGAAGTCCTCGCCTTTCTACAGACCTTTATAGAAAATCATGGATATCCACCCACTATGCGCGAAATTGCCCGCCACTTCGATATATCGGTAAAGGCAATTTTCGACCATGTAAAGGCATTGGAAAAGAAACAGCAGATTCGCTGCGACTTCAACCGGTCCCGGGCAATCGAACTGGTGAAACCTGCCGCTGAAGAAAAAGAGGAGGTTGCAGAAATTCCCCTGCTTGGAAGCGTAGCCGCAGGAAAGCCCCTATTTGCCGAAGAAAATCTTGAAAGAATGCTCAAATTTCCCGCTACTTCACTCAAAGCTGGTAACTACTTCGCCCTCAGCGTGAAAGGCGACAGCATGCAAGGTGCCGGCATTCTGGACGGTGACACTGCTATTTTCATCCAGCGCAGCACCGCCAACAACGGCGACATAGTGGTGGCCAGGGTAAATGAGGAAGCGGTTACGTTAAAGCGCTTTTTTCATGAAACCAACCGCATCAAACTGAAAGCGGAAAACCCGGTCTATCCGCCGATTTATTCCCAGAATGTAATTATCCTTGGTAAACTCGAGTTCATAATTCGTAATTACGATTAGGAGACAGCATTAGTATGGCACAACCCGCGCCGGCTTATTTACTCGTCGGGCCCGAAGAGGGCGAAAAGCAGGAATTCATAAAAAAACTTCAGCAGGGTTTTGAAAAATCCTCCGGAGAGAAGCCGGAAACATACCGCTTTTACTCCGGCCAAACCGACATGGGGGAAGTAGTTTCACTTCTGCAAAACGGCTCGCTGTTTTCATCCTACAAGTTTGTAACCGTGCTGCAGATAGAAGAGCTAAAAAAGGGTGACCTGCAGCTGCTCAGCGATTACATTTCATCAACCGAATCATCATCTACCCTATTTTTACTCACCCACGAATATCGGGCTCCGGCCCAGCTTGCCAAGGTGGTGCCAAAGGGCCAGCAAAAAACGTTTTTTGAACTCTTCGAGGATAAAAAACGTGAATGGCTTATTCGATACTTTCGCCAGGCCGAGCTGAGTGTGGATACCGACGCCATCGAGATGGTGCTCGAACTGGTAGAAAACAATACCTTAGAAATGAAAAACGCCGCCGACAAGCTGATCCTCTATTTCGGTAAAGGCGCTGCTCTGAGTGCCGATGACATCGAAGAGTTCATCTACCACTCTAAAGAAGAGAACGTATTCACTCTGTTCCAGAAAATCACTGTTAAGGACTTTCCCGGCTCCCTCGAGGTTCTCCACAAGATCATGCTCTCCGGCCAGAATACGGGCGTACAGCTGCTGGGGGGACTACTGTGGCAATTTAGACGCCTGCTCAAGCTTTCCAGGATGCTCGACCGCCGATTCTCTCCGGACGAGGCCTTCCGCCAGATTCCCCTGCGCGGCAAACGCAACCAGAAGAATTATATAACCGCCCATTCAAACTTCCCGACCGAAAATATTGAGAAAATAATAGCTCTCATCGCCGACTTCGACGCCCGCGTCCGCCAGCAGCGCTCGGAAGCGGAAAGAGTTACCCTGGAGCTTTTTCTAGTTCGCCTCTTTAAACAAGAAAAGCCGGCTTAAGCCGGCTTTTAGGGACGTGTCAGGCTCTTTTTTTAGAAAATTGGAAAGAGCACCGAAGCACATCTCACGATTCTCTTAATACACTCAATAAGTATTAACCGCAAGCCGGTTTAAAACCGGCCCTCTTTGTAAGGTGGAGTCATAAGCTAACCTCCGTCTAAGAAGACTTTGATGCTGTTCATTCCTCCTGATATAAATTTAGTTCATCATTGCTGAGCTGTCAATTTTTTTCGAAAAAATCTTCACTTTTTAGCCCCCCCCTATTAGCGTTAATTATCCTGAGAAAGATGGGAGGCTATCTTCTCGGCCAGTCGCATTGGAAGCTCTGCTTTCTCAGATAGTTCATCGGCAGATGCCTGCTTGATAGTGGCGATTGAGCCGAACACCTCCAACAGGCGCTTTCCACGCTTCGGCCCAACACCGGGGATGCTGTCTAAAGTATTTAGGCTCAGATCTTTCTGTCGCAGGGCGCGGTTGAAAGTGGTGGCAAATCGGTGGGTCTCGTCCCGTACAGCCTGCAGTATCCGCAAGGCTTCGGCACCCTCCGGAAGACGAATAGGATCATCACGCTCAACTGTAAAAATCTCTTCAAACTGCTTGGCAAGTCCAATTACAGGAATTTTAGCTAATCCGAGTGCATCGAGAATTCCCTTGGCCGCATTTAGTTGTCCCCGCCCGCCGTCAATAACTATCAAATCCGGCTGTTCTAGGCTTTCATTGAGAACCCGCGTATAGCGCCGAGCTACCGCTTCACGAATAGCCTCATAGTCATCGACTTTTCCACCTAGTGTTTTGATATGAAAACGGCGATAGTTCTTCTTATCCGGGTTTCCATTGTAAAAAGATACCAGAGAAGCCACCGGGTGCTTTCCGGAGAGTTGTGCGATATCAAATCCTTCTATCCTGCGGGGCAGCTTCCGTAATCCAAGCACACTCTTCAGTTCTTCCAACCCGGGTATATTGGCGATGGACTTCAGCCGACGCTCTACATCCTGCACAGCATTCTGCAGCGCCATTTTTAGTATTTTTGAATGCCGGCCCTCTTCGGGGGTCTGAACCTCAACCTCTGTACTCAACTCTTCTCTAAAGAAGCGCTGCAGAAGCTCTACATCGGCCTTGCTGCTGGTAAAAATTACATCGGGAAAGTTTCCTGTCTGGTTCTCAGCCCGACTCTTCCCACGGCTGCTCCCATAGTATCGAAAAAAGAACTCGGTAAAGGCATCTTCTTCGCCGCCGAAGGATTCCGCCCTATACATATCGCGGCCGGTCATTTTACCTCCGCGCATTTGGAACACGACAAAACTGCAGAAGGTGTCCCGTTGGGCAAGGGCTACATAGTCACGCTTTTCATAGTTGAAATCGACTACTTCCTGCGACTCGCCGACGGACTTTACCGCCTCGAGTGTATCGCGAAGTTCGGCTGCTTTTTCATAATTCAGCTCGCGAGCGGCGGAATTCATCTGCCCCTCCAAATTTCGAATTAAATCGTCGGTTTGTGCTGAAAGCAACTTCTTCGCTGCCTCTACATGCTGCATGTATTCAGTCTGCGAGATTTTCCCGGTACAGGGAGAGACACAGCGCCCGATATGGTAATAGAGGCAGGGATGATCGCGCTTTTTTACCGGTCCGCGACACTTTCTCAACGGAAACAGTTTCTCAATGAGTTCAAGGTAGATATCTATCTTCTCAACATTGGTGAAAGGACCGAAATAGGTAGATCCATCTTGTACGATCCGCCGGGTTCTGAAAATCCGGGGATACTCTTCATTTGTCACTCTGATCGAAGGGTATGACTTACCATCTTTGAGATTAATATTGTAACGGGGGTCGTTCTTTTTTATGAGATTATTTTCCAGGAGCAGTGCTTCATACTCGTTTTGTGTAACGATATACTCGATATTTTTTATTTTGCTCACCAAAACACGAGTTTTGACCGGCTGAGTACCGGAAAAGTAGGATCCCACTCGCTTCTTCAGATTCTTCGCTTTACCGACATATATTATTTTCCCGTGAGAGTTCTTCATCAGGTACACCCCCGGTTTTTGGGGGAATTCGCGTACTAGGGATTTTAGATCTTCATACATATCCACTTTAAAATACAGTTCGATGCACATATTGACAAGTCTTGAACGGATTTAGCCCGGTGAAGGCTTTTGCAAGTATCCATTTTTGTCGATAATACGAATAATGAGAAAGCGCATACTCATACTCACAGGAGTATCACTACTGTTTTTTTTAGGAACAAGCAGTATTTTTAGTGAACAAAAGCAGATTTCTCTGGGATTTGAAGACGGATGGCAGCATATATCCCGATTTTCCGGGACCAGACTCCAAACCGGCCAGCACGGGTTTCTCGATATTACCCTGGAACCGGTTCAGTATTCCCCGTCAGAACCTGAAACAGATGTGCTAATTCACTTCGAAACCTCACAATATATCGATGCCACTGACAACTATACCCTAAAAAGAAATGCAGGTTTTTCTATTGTTCCGGACGGACGAGTCGGATTTACCGCCGGCAAGTTTTCCGGATTCCGGGGTGGGATTACTCTCGAACCTGCGGGCGTAAATGAAAACACTTTGCCCCTATTCACGCCGGGCAACTTAGGCGGCAGTTTCACGATAGAGTTTTGGCTTTCCCCTCAATATTTAGAGAACGGCGAGACTATTCTGAAATGGAGCGGTCAAAGAGAGTATCAGAAAAAGCTTCAACTTCAGTCGCTCAGCTGCACCATCACCAATCGACGGCTCGAGTGGAACATAAAAAATCTCTTTCTCAGAGCCGACCATCAAGAAACCGAGTTTACTCTCAGCGGTCGTAACGCGATGGTTCCTGAACAGTGGCACCACCACATGCTCCGCTATCGGGCAGAAACCGGCGTATTGGAATACCTGGTAGACGGTATACCTGCGGATATAATCTACTGTACGGAAGACGGAAATCCTGACGGTACAATTCTTCGTCCGTATATAGGGGCGCGCTCAAAATCTGAAATCGATATTGCACCGCAGTACACCGGCCGCATTGATGAGCTGAGAATCAGCCGAAGATTCGTGGAGAATCCCATGCTGAGTGGTCTCCCCTCTACCGGAGGATATGCCGTAGCCGGGCCGCTCGATCTTGGAGAAGCTGAATCAACCCTGCTTTCTATCGATGTGGAGCATTCCGAACCGAAGGACAGCGAGAGTTTCTTCTATTATCGTATCGATCAGCAGTCAGAATGGAAACCATTTCAGCCTGGGCAAGATTTTGAAACACCTCCCACCGGTCGGTTCCTCGAACTGAAGTTTCAGTTGTACCCTGACGGCAAGGGTACTCACACCCCCACAGTTTCTAGTGCAGAGGTGCGCTACCGTCCCAATTTACCGCCGCCCCCTCCGACCGGTCTTACCGCTACTCCCGGCAACGGATCTATCGAGGTTTCTTGGAACCCCATTCAACAAACCGATTTGGCAGGATATATTGTATATTACGGGACTTCTTCGGGTGTGTATCGAGCGACTGATTCTGAGACAGGCGTATCGCCTATAGATGTAGGAACAGAAACCAGTATCAGACTGAAGGGTGTGCAAAACGGGACTCTGTATTACGTTGCAGTAGCCGCCTATGACACCGCCGGAAAACGCCACCGCAGCACCTTGTCACGTGAAGTGTCCGCACGACCATCAGCCTTCTACGGAGAGTAGCCTATGGACATACGTGAGAAATTTCAGTGGGCGCAAAAAGCCCTCTCGTTTTACGACTATGAACAGGCTGAAAAACTAGCCTGGGAAATCAGGGAATCGCAGCCCGAACTCCCTGCGGTGTATCTCTTGCTCGGAAATATATATAACAATACCGACCGTTTCCAGGAGGCTATTAACTCTTATCTCCAGGCCATCGAGCTGGATGAACACAACGTGGAAGCGCACAACAATCTCGGAATTGCATATCGGAAACAGAATCATATCGAAGAAGCGCTGCAAGTATTCGGAAACGCGCACAAGATTGCCCCGGAGCGGGCCGATATCACCTACAACTATGCCAACTGTTTCAAGCAGATGGGCAAAGACGAACAGTCTGAAAAGCTCTATCGGCAGGCCATTCAGCACGATCCGGGCTTCCTCATGGCGTATAACAATCTGGGAAATTTGTATCATCATCAAGGCAAAACCCAGGAGGCAATCGAACTGTTCCAGCGCGGTCTGAAGCATGATGAAAATCATCCCATCCTGAGATACAATCTCGGCATTGCCCTGGAAAGCCGGGGCGATTATGAAAAAGCTGTCCGCGAATATCAGCGCAGTTTAAAAAGCAAGCCCGGATGGTCACGGGGTTTGAACAATCTGGGAGTTGCACTGCAGAAGCTTGAGCGATATGAGGAGGCTGAAAGAGCTTTTCAAGATATTCTGAAAACAAACCCGGATAATCATCAGGCGCATAACAATCTGGGAGTCTTATTCTCAGCCCAAAAGAAGTACTCCGAAGCCGAGGATTTCTTCCACACAGCCCTGAGCTACAATCCGGAATATAAAAACGCAGCAGTAAACCTCGGCCGAATGCACATTGAGAACGGTGCCGATCAGCAAGCCCTTGAAGAACTGCAGGGTTTGCTGAGTCAAGACCCGGAAAACAACGAAATTCGGCAGGAAGTAGCTACCCTGCTACTGAAACAGGGAAAAACCACCGCTGCACTCAACCACATTACTCATCTGCTGCATTCCGATCATAATAATCCCAATTTTCTGCTGCTCCTCGGCAAGGCCCGCCGCCGCCTTGGGTCACACGCAAAGGCGGTACCCTCGCTCGAAAAGGCTGTGCGTCTGAACCCCCATTCGGAAGAAGCGATGCTGGAGTTAGGAAAAACACTTACCGAGATGGCACGTTATCCAGAGGCCAAAGAACGCCTATCCGCCTTTCTTAAAATTCATCCGGATTCAGTACAGATAGAGTTAATGCTGGCGGAAAATGAACTTCAGGCCGGACACCTCGACGCAGCGCTGGCCCGTTATCTCGATCTTAAGAAAAAATATCCGGATAATGAGTACGTCCTGGAAGGCCTGCTGCGGACCTATCAAAAAATGGGAAGCAAGCAGGAGGCTCTTCAAATTGCCGAAGAAATCGTACATCTCTTCGGCAATCCGGAAGGCTCCGATGATCTGGACAAACTCGAAGAAGGCCTGTCGCTGTACGATCAAATCGTAAGCGATTTTGCACTGGATAATCAAAATGATTGGGAGAAAAACCTCCGCAAGTTCTTGCATCGCGAGGAGAGCGAAGCCGACCTTGGTCCGGAACCTCCGGAACAGGAACTTGCCTCCGAAATAGAAGAAGACTTAGAGGGTGAGATGGTGCCGATTATCGATATCGGTGGGATTGAACCGGTGATAGCAGTAAATGAAGAGGACAGTGAAACTATCACCCTCTCAGAAGAGGAGGAGGACCTCGAACCGCCGGAAGAGCTGCCCGAGGAAGAGGAAGAGAGGCTGAAAGGTGAAATGTTCGGCGGCGGGGATGGTTCCGGCCGGGAAGCGGGATCGGAAACTCCGGGAGAACCGCAGCCGTACCCCAAAAAACCGGCCGCATCAGAAGATCAGCAGGGCGGGCCCCAAGTTCCGCCCCCACAATATCCACCACCGCCGCAGGCTCCCCCCCCGCAGCCCCAACAGCCTCAACAGCCCC
>CAZWDV010000041.1:21091-29066 GCA_964632675.1 uncultured Sediminispirochaeta sp. | reverse complement strand
TTTGATGTAATTCTAATTTTGGAAGTTATAGAACTTCCAAAATTAGAATTACTGCCTCAGTAAAACAGTTCAGAAGTGGGTTCGTGGAGTGCACTCAAATACCACTGCAATAACCTGAGGGCACGCTGTTTTTGAAACAGGGTAATGTCTCCGGGGAGCCCCATCAGCGAACTGCGGAACAGGCTGCGGGCTTCGGAACGAATTCGTTCACTCAGGGGCACTTTCTTGCCGGAAATCAGGGTTTCGAGTTCACGGTCGCGCAGCACAGAGCGGCCGAGAAAGGTGAAAGCGACCCGAAAATCGGTTATCTCGCCCTTCTTCACGTCTGTGAGGGCGCTGAAGGTGAGAGAAGATTTTGGCTTGATAAAAGGATCGCCGATGCGCTGATAAAACTGCAGATTCCAGTCGACGAAGGGTATGCGTATCCGGCTGATCAGCTCGCCGGGTTCGAGGGCTGATGCGCCGGTTTTATTGAACAGCCTTGGTACCTGTACCCAGCGGCTGTTGCCCAGCTTGCGCAGCTCAACCCGCGCATCAAGGATAGTGAGCGGACCGAAGGTGTTCAGCCGACGGGGCTGGTGTCCCAGATTTCCACCCAGGGTCCCCATGTTGCGTATCGAGGGATGGGCAATGTTGTGCAGGGCATAGGTTAAGGCCTTCGGTAATACATGCTGCCCAACCTTCAATATCCTGCTGATCGGTACACAGGCACCGATTTCGAAATAGCGTTCGGTGCGGCTGATGCGCTGCAGCTCGGGAATGCGGTTGATGTGCAGAAGAATGTCCGGAAATTCGAAGGGCCCGTCGCTTCTGTTTTCACGGGCCAGTGCCGTTCCCCCGGCCAACAGTAGTGCCTGCGGATACTCCTGGTATGTACGCAGCAGCTCACCGATCGATGTCGGCTGGAAGACCTTGCTATCTTTCATACAGCCGCCTTCGCCGGTACTCACCGGCACGGATAACCCCGCGGGCCAGATTGTTAAAATTGGTGCAGGGACAGTAGGTTCCGGAAAACGATTCCAGCACTTCCTGCGGGCTCGGCTCTAGGGTGCTCTCCAGTATAGACTGGGTCATAACCACCTTGCCCGGCAGGCAATAGCTGCACGGGTAGGCCTGTTCGTCATGAAAGCCGGAGATAATATCGTTGCATTCCAGCGTATTGACGATGCCCTCATAGGTGTAGATAGAACCGTCCTGTGCGGCGAAAGCCGGCAGCAGGCAGGAGTAGACCAGTTCTCCGTTGAAAAGAATTGCACAGTTGCCGCATTGTCCGTCGTAGCATGAGGGGTGCAGGCTCTGGACCTGCAGGTCGCGGTGCAGTAGATCGACCAGGCGCGTGGAGGTGTGCGCTTCGGCCTCGATGGCGTTGCCGTTCAGGGTAAATCTTATTCTCATGAGGGTTCCTCCAGAAAGCTCTGAATCGTCTCCGAGGTAAGGGGAATCCGGTCGAAATAGACACCGGTAGCCTGGCTCAAAGCGGTTACAAAAGCCGCCGGTACCAGGGATTCAGCGATTTCGTTTATGCCGCCCGGAAGCCCTTTGGCCCGGTTGGCAAACACGACCGACACCGGAGGAAGATGGAGATTCGGGGTCTCCTGCCCCTCGATTACGTAGTCCTGATAGAAGCGCGGGGTTACCTTTTGTTCTCCCATTGCCCAGGCCAGGGCCTCGTAAATACCGCCTTCGGCGATTGATACCGCGTATTGCGTATCGTAGACCAGCCCGCAGTCGAAAGCGGCCCATACCCCACGCACCTCCGGCACAAGGGTCAGGGGGTCGAGCTGTACCTCGGTCACTACCGCGCCCCAGGAAATGTTGTGAAACGGCAGTCCCCGGCAGGTGGAGGGATCCCAGACCGATTTACGGGATGCAATGATGTTGCGGCGAACTTCTATCGGCAGAGGCTTGTTGAACCTCTGTTTGCGGATGTAGTTGCAGCAGCGGTCTACCAGACTGGTGTACACCGTGACCGGCATGCCCAGCATCATCGGTCCGGAGTCCGGAAGAGAATCGGTATTCCCGGAGGCTATTTCGACCGATTCAGGCGAGATTCCCAAAATTTCTCCGGCCCGGCGCTTCCAGATGGTTTTGATGGCTTCCGGAACGGTCATAGTGCCGCATTCGATAATCAGCTGGTCTTTTTTATCCAGGGTGGCTCTGATTCCCCAATTCCCGCCGCTCATCGGTTTGTCGGTAAATCCGTTACCGGCAAAACCGGTGGCGATACCGATGCCGCGGAGAAACCTCCGCGATGCTTTGACCGAATTGCGCCGTGTGCGGATCTGTTCATATGCCGAATGCTTGCGATAGAAGTCGGACTGATCGATCACCGTATCCACCAGCTTTTCGAGCGGCATATTCGGCACATGCGCACCGGTAATAATATGCTTGTCCTTGGTGTGGCTCTTTTTCCAATCCCCGGGGTTGAGCTGTGAAAACTCGGCCAGCCGTGAAAAATGCACCTCGGTTGCAAACAGACTTTGTGAAACTCCCAGACCGCGATAGATGTTCATGGGGGCTGCGGAAGTGCGGATTGCCTCGGCGCTAATAGAGACATTCGGTACCTGGTAATAGCTGCCGGAGGTGATAACTGCCCGCCGCAGCAGCTCTTTGGTAAACAGTGGATACGCGCCTACATCGAAACGCATATGGGTGTCGTGAGCTATTATGTTGCCGGCCTCATTCAGGATCGAAGTGCTCTTCACGTGTACCGGTGCTTTGCGGGTGGAAAATTGTTCCGTTTCCTTGGGTGACAGTAAAATGCCGGCAGTTTTTTCACTGGCCTGGCAGACTAGTGCTGACATGGCCGCCAGTATCGAAGGGTAGACCACCTTTTCTCCGTAGGCCGGGCTGGGATTGGTTTGGACTACTTGTATGTCCGTTTCGGGTATCCCCAGGACATCGGCCACAGTCCGGCGGACATGGAACGGCCAATGAGTGGGAGTGTAGACCGTAAAGCGGCCCTCGTGGATTTCGGTGTAGGCGCCTATGGGTGCACGGCTTACGTGGCTCTCGATGGTAGTGCGGTACTCCGCTTCGACTATTTGCGTAGTCTCTTCGAACTCTTTAGAAGGGTCGCCCCGGGAGAGGCTGACCGTATCGACGGTCTGATCTTCTGAGGCCGGTTCGAAGGCGAGCAGGGAAAAATCTGTCTCGTAGGAAATTTTGATACGGCGCTCAGCCTCCTCAAGCAATTCCAAATTTTCCGCTGCAATTAGCAGGACCGGTTCTCCCTCATAGGCAATACTGCCGTCACTGAGCAGTGGCATCTCTTCCTCCAGCACACTTATCCGGTTGTTTCCCGGAATATCATCGGAATCAAACACCAACACAGCATCGGAAAGCTCGGTTGATTCGGTGGAGGAAATTTTTCCACGGGGAATGTCGGCGCGCACAATTTTTATATGCAACATTCCACTGCTGCTGTATTCATCGATAAAGCGGTAGTTATCTGGCACTGCTGCTCCTTCGGTAGTGGCGGGTTCCGATCGACTTCACCGCGTCTATCACGCGCTCGACTTCGCTGTCCGACAAGTCGGGGTAAATGGGAAGACTGAAGGTCGAAGAATACACCCGCAGGGATACCGGAAAATCATCAGGAGAGAGGTCGTATTCCCGGGCATAATAACTCATGATATGCAGTGGAATGTAATGCACGGATGTACCAATACCCTTTTCCTGAAGCCGGTTTATATACTCGTCCCGATTAATGGTAAGCTTTTCCGGTTTAATTCTCAAGATAAACAGGTGCCAGGCATGCCGATCAGGTGCGGAGGGTAGTTCGAGGAAATCTAGTTCTTTGAACGACGCCAGGTATCGCCGGGCAATCTGCTGCCGCCGCTCGAGGAACTCATAGGCCCGCCTCAGCTGTACTCTTCCTACTGCGGCTGCCATATCGGGCAAATTGTACTTATAACCGGCGGCCACGACATCATATTTCCAGGAGGAGTGCCTGTCGGTGTAGCGCTTCCACACTTCACGATCGATTCCGTGCAGACGCATTACGCCAATTCTATCAGCTATTTCGGGATGCGGGGTAGTAACCATGCCCCCTTCACCGGTAGTTATTGTTTTTGTAGCATAAAAAGAGAAAACCCCGGCATCGCCGATACAGCCTAAAAATGAATCACCATAGGGCACTGGCAGGGCGTGGGCAGCATCCTCTATCACAGCAAGAGAGTGCCTGCGGGCAATCTTCATCAGAGCATCCATATCGCAGGGATGCCCGCCCATGTGCACCGGGATCAGCGCCTTGATTCTGTTTCTTTTGGAACCGGTACGGTCGGTGGCCTCGGCGATAGCCTCGGCAGTTTTCTCCGGATCGATAGTGAGCGTATGTTCATCGATATCGACAAACAGAGGGTCGGCCTGCAAATAGCGAATTACCTCCGCGGTTGCGGTAAAGGTGTAGGGGGTAGTAACGACCTGGTCGCCCGCTTTGATACCCGTTGCCTCGAGGGCCAGGTGCAGGCCGGCAGTGGCTGAATTGACCGCCAAAGCATGGACCGCTCCCGTGAGCTCGGCAAACTCCTGTTCAAATGCCTGGGCCTGTCCGGCAGTAGTCAGCCAGCCGCTGCGTAGCACCTCCAGTACTGCCATTTCCTCTTCCCGTCCGATGGAGGGTCGGGCAAAGGGAATAAAATCGGGTGAATTCGTTGAACTAGTAGATCGGCTCATTTTCAGCCTTTTTTATGGTGGGCAGATACTGCTGCAGCGTTTCTCGCAACAGAATTCTATTTCGGTAACTCTCCGGGGCGTTCCGATCGAAAAAACAAATTGGTCGTAGCTCCGCCAGCATCTCATCAACAGTAACCGGAAAACGCGGCAGCCGGTCGAGCTTGTTGATGCCGGTGTGTTCCGTGCCTATCAGCTTCTCGCCCTTGGCCCACAGACGTTCGTGGATCTTCTCTCCAGCCCGCAGCCCGATATAGCGGATAGGTATTTCTGTTTCGGGGGTAAAACCGTAGAAGCGGATCATCTGTTCCGCCAGTTCGCGAATGAGCAGTGGTTCGCCCATGTCCAGTATATATACATTGCCTCCCCGTCCGACTCCACCGGCTTTCAGTACTAGCGACGAGGCTTCGGGGATCGTCATGAAAAAGCGGGTTGCCTCAGGGTGGGTAATGGTTACCGGACCGCCCTTGAGGATCTGCTTGGTAAACAGCGGCACGATGCTGCCCCGTGAGCCGAGTACATTGCCGAAACGCACTACGATATAATCACCGGCACCGCCATTACTGCCCAGCACGATCTCCTCGGCCAGGCTTTTAGATGCACCGTAAATGCTGGTAGGATTCACCGCTTTATCGGTAGATACTAATACAAAGCGGGGCACACTGTTGGCCCGGGCCGCTTCGACCACATTTTTGGTTCCGAAAACGTTGTTTTTGATGGCCTCGATCGGGTTTTCTTCCAGCAGCGGGACATGTTTGTAGGCAGCACAGTGGAAAATAACATCTGCCTTCAGACGACGGATAATGAAGTTCATGTAGCTCGGATCCTGCATCTCACCTATAATCGGAACAATAGTAGCTTTTTCGCCGACTCCCTCTTCCTGAAGTATCCGCAGTTCCTTTTCTATTTCGTACACACTGTTCTCGCCATGATCGAACAGGTACAAGCGTTCGGCCCCGCCGGAAAGCAGCTGGCGCGCCAGTTCGCTGCCGATACTGCCGCCAGCTCCGGTAATCAGTACTCGACGGCCCCGCAGATAGTCGAGACTCTCCTTCAGGCAGATGGAAATCTGGTTACGGCCCAGCAGGTCCTGCGCGGTAATCTCGCGGGTTTGTATAAGGTGGGCGTCGCCGTCGATTATCTGGGAGAGCTTGGGGAGAATGCGAATACGGTTGAGCCTGGTAGTCTGAAGGATGGTGTAAATTCGCCGCAGCTGTTCACTGGTGGCGGCGGGAATGGCAATCAAAGCCTCGTCCGCCGGGGTATGGTCCATTATTGCCTGGATCGAAGAAAGCGGACCGTAGACCGGAATTCCATTAATCTCGGTTCCGACTTTTTCGGGGTTGTCATCGATAAACGCAACCACCTTTCCAAGGATTCCCTTGGATTCTATTTCCTCGGCAATCTCGTGGCCGGCAAACCCGGCTCCGATAATGTAAATGTTACTCTGCTTTTCCCGGATCATTTTTGCTCTTTTTCTCTAAGAATTCAAATCCAAAATCAATTAAGAATGACTGTTCATATAGTGAAAGCCGCACTTTTGCCCGCTGTTTACGCTTATCGACTTTCACAATCAGGCCTTCCAGCCCTTTCATCGGCCCGTCGAGCACCTCGATACGGTTGTTCTCGTTGAAAGTTACCGTCGATTTATCCACCACCTCTCCGTAGCTGAGGAAATGGAGCAGCAAACCTTTATCATCCCCGGTCAGGGGTTCGATGTTCTGATTGTTCTTTAAGAAGCGGATAAACCCCGCTGTACGCTTCAGTGCCCAGTATACTTCGGCCGGAAGTTTCGATGCCTCATAAAACAGATAGCCTGGAAAGATCGGTGCCAGCTCTTCCCTGGTTTTTCCGCGCCGGCGAATGGTGAGCTTGCGGCGCGGCCATAAAAAGCGGCCGGAGTTCGCCAATGTTGGACAATCTACTCGCAGTGCATTGCGGGCCAAAGTAAGAAATTTCGGCTCTTCCCGGGTCATAATCTGCATTACAAAATACTTCATACGGCGAGTACCCGTTGATTCCATGTTGTTATTGCCGATCGGCTGCACTTCTTTCTTCACAATTCTGAATAGAAAAATACCATGGAAATTGCTGCACTGCAAGCGCTCCGGCCTTACAACTGCAAGGTTGATCTCACGGTTTATAAACTCAAACTTTATTCCGATATTAAAGGTATGAGTATGTTGATAAAACGATCAGCTTTTTGCGTAATTTTCCTGGCTGTGCTGCTGGCCTCTGCCTCCGCAGATACAGTAATGCTGTTTTCCGAAGCTCCGACGGGAAAGGGGAACCTGCAGGACTCTGTAATATACGTTGAAGATGGAATTATGGAGGTTTTTTTCGGGGCCGGACATATCATTTTTAACGGTGGATTCCAGGAGTACGATCAAGAGGGTGATGATGATGCAGCTGAACAGACTTTCGATGACGTTCCCTCGTTTCGAGTAGCGAAATCCGGAGGCGCCAACTACATTTTGCAGGTTCGGCTGCAATTTACGGCGGATGAGGAAGATACTCTTCCGGAAAAGGCTCAATACAGTTTTTTCGAACTCAGTTCGGAGAAGAAACTGGCCGATGGAGTGGTACTCCTGTCGGAAGCAGGTGATCGAGAAAAGTTGGAGGTTGTGGAAATAATCCGCCGCATGGGAAGAGAGGTAGGTTCTCAGGCCCTGCAGGAAATGTAGTCTGCGGCAGAAAGTTCTCAATATGTCCTCCACAATTCCCGAGAATGAGATATGGGAGTGTAATATGACGAAGAAACGAATTACACGTGCTGCGGCACTACTATTATTCATCGCCATTTGTATAGGCACGGTCTGGGCTCAAGATTCCTACTGGGAGGGGAAGATAAGTACCGCCCCGTATGGCCTCTTGCCGCACAGCGGCATGTACGCCGCCTCGAATGCGTTTGCCCTCGACAGCAAAGTCGAAATTACACACCCCTCGAATAGGAGCACCGTAGAAGTCCGGGTGGTCGAACGGGTAGATACTGATGGAATCTTTATGCAGGTATCCCGTGAGGCGGCCCAAATACTCGGCATCTCCCATGACGAGGTTCTCACTGCTAAAGTGACTCCCCTTCAGAGCGAAGATGAAATGATCGAACCGATGATCTCGCAGGACAAACCGTATACTGTCGACCCAGATGTGAATCCCTCCGCTGAAATAGAGGAGGACGGTCTGTCGGTGGTAGAGCGGTATCTGTCGAAGAGAGAGCGGGGGCGGATAGAACCGCAACCTCCGGAGCAAGCTGAAGTGGTTGAGCAACCCCTTGCCCAGGCAGAGGAAGAGGCCGCTGCCG
>CAZWDV010000041.1:0-20991 GCA_964632675.1 uncultured Sediminispirochaeta sp. | reverse complement strand
ACCGGCAGTTATTATCTGCAGGTGGCTGCATATTCCAAGCTCGATCTCGCGCAAGCCCGTGGACTGGAGCTGGCAAAACGGTATCCGGTTACCCTTTATCATGAAGGTGCAAGCACGAAGGCTCCGTATAAACTGATGATAGGACCACTGAATGAGGATGAAAGTGGAACACTGCTGTATACCTTTACTTCAAGGGGATTTCGCGACGCCTTTATTCGAAAAGGAAACTAACTAATGTCCGACATCAGCTATGAGGAAGCTCGGCAGGAGGCACAGGATCTTGCCGGGCTTTTACGTCGTTACCAGCATGAATACTTTGTAGAAGGACGGCCGAGCGTTTCCGACCAGGAATACGACCGTCTTTTTGACCGTTTGGTGGATATTGAGAACCGTTACCCTGATCTGAAACAGCCCGACTCGCCAACCCAGCGGGTCGGCTCCGACCTCAGCGAATCCTTTCCGGAAGTGGAACACACGGTGCCGGTACTCAGCCTCGATAAGGCCTATACGGCCGAAGAGGTGCGCGACTGGATCCGGCGCACCTCAGAGCGCAGCGGACAAACGCTTACCTTTGTGGTTGAAGAGAAAATCGATGGGGTATCGATTGTGCTCTACTATGAAGAGGGCCAACTTGTTCGAGCGGTAACGCGCGGAAACGGATTTGTCGGGAACGACATCACCGGCAATGTGAAAACCATTCCTACTGTACCGCTGCGGCTGCCGGAGTCGGTGAATGTGGCCGTACGGGGTGAAATCTACCTGCCGAAAGACCGCTTTGAAGAGCTGAACCGCACAATGGAAACACCCTATGCCAATCCGCGGAATCTGGCGGCCGGAACGCTGCGCAGAATAAAGAGCAGCGAAGTTGCCCGGGTTCCTCTGAATATGTTTGCCTACGAGGGATATTTCCCGGAAAAGCAGATGAGCCATATCGAGGTACTGGAGAAACTGAAAACCCTCGAATTCCGGGTGAGTTCCCGCATCGGCATGTTTTCAAACCGCCTCAGTCCGGAAGAACTGCGCTCGCAGTATCCGGAGTGGGTTTTCGGGCGGTTTGAAGACCTTCCGAGCTACATCGAAAAAGTAACCGCAGAGCGTAATTCCCTGGAATACGAAATCGACGGCTTGGTTGTAAAGGTGAATGAACTACAGGTACGGGAAGCTCTCGGGTATACCGGTCATCACCCGCGCTGGGCAATTGCGTACAAATTCGAATCACCCCAGGGAACAACCACAATTACCTCTATAGATGTGCAGGTGGGGCGTACCGGCCGTATTACTCCGGTTGCCCGGGTGGAGCCGGTGCAGATCGGCGGTTCGACTATCAGCAATGTTACTTTGCACAATCAATCCTATATCGAAATGCTGGAAATAGCCCCGGGAGATCAGGTTACTGTTTCGCGGCGCGGTGATGTAATACCGGCCGTCGAAAAAGTGGTGCAGAAGAATGAGGTCGGGAATCCGGTCTGGAGAATACCCGAACACTGTCCCTCCTGCGGCAGCACCCTCGAGGAGTACGGGGCACACCATTTCTGCCGGAACAATCAGTGTCCGGACCAGGTGCGGGGACGAATTCACTTTTTTATTGGCCGCAACCAGATGGATATAGAGAATCTGGGCCCTGAAACAGCGGAGTTGCTGATTGAAGAGGGCTTCGTACAGGATCTACCGGATTTGTACCGTTTCGACTTTGACCGGCTGCAGGGATATCAGGGCTTCGGTGAAAAAAAGATCGCCGCTATCAAAGCAGGGCTTCGAAAGAGTCTGTCGCAACCCTTCAGAGTCGTGCTGCCCGCTCTGGGAATCCCGGAGGTCGGGCCCAACGTAAGCGAGCTGTTGATTTCGGCTGGGTTTACCTCGATCGATGATCTCATACAGGTTGCCGAAGCCGGGGACAGCGATAAGCTGGTCGAGATAAAGGGGATTGGGGAAAAAACTGCCGCGACTATACTCGAAGAGTTTTCCCGCCCGGAAGTTCAGCAGCGGATTGAAGAGCTGAAGAAGGTAGGATTACAATTCGAGGCCGCAGGTGCCGGAGCCGAGGACGAACCCCAGGGTTCGCAGATTTTTGCGGGGGAGAACTGGTGCGTCACCGGCAGTTTTGAGCACTTCAAGCCGCGTTCAAGGGCAATGGACTATGTGAAAGCCGGCGCAGGGAAGACCAGCAGCCAAGTCAGCGGCAGTACTACCCATCTACTGGCCGGCAGCGGCGGCGGCAGTAAGCTCGCGAAGGCGCAGCGGCTCGGTATCACAATTGTTGACGAAAAAGAGTTTCTGGAACGCCTGCAGAAGGGGGACATTTCGGTAGAATGAAAGGCTCTGACTCTCATACGGATTTTCAATCGATGATCGAGGAGCTGCAGCGTTCCGGATACGGAGTTGTGCCTCCCCAGCAGTTTCGCAGCGACTTGGAGAATGAGTTCATCGAACTCTGGGAACGGGTTCACGAGTACACTATGATCAGCATGGAACGTGCGTATGCCCTGTACTCAGCAGTTCACTATGTGGTAAAGGCACAGATACCGGGAGATTTTGTCGAGTGCGGAGTGTGGAAAGGGGGAGCCGCGATGCTCATGGCCATGACACTACTCGAACTGGATGTGGGCGACCGTAACCTCTATTTATTCGATACATTCCAGGGAATGACCCCGCCTTCCGAGGACGATAAGGTGGCCTATACCGGTCAGCCGGTACGGGAGAAGTGGGAAGAAGACCTGCGGGGTACCAAAAACAACTTCGGCTGGTGGGCGGTACCCCGGCAGGAGGTAGAGGCCACCATACATTCCACCGGATATCCGGACAGCCGGGTTGTGACCGTACAAGGGGATGTGCTGCAGACTGTCCCGCAGCAGGGCCCCGAGAAAATCGCGCTATTGCGACTCGATACCGACTGGTACGAATCCACGCTGCATGAGCTGCAGCACCTCTATCCGCGCCTGGAACCGGGTGGAGTACTCCTGCTGGATGATTACGGACACTTTACCGGCGCCCGTAAAGCCGTGGACGAGTATTTTGTCGATACTCCTGTTTTTCTGCATCGGGACGACTATACCGGCCGTTCAATGGTCAAACCCTGAATCTGAATTCTTAATGGGACGAATGTAGCTGCGCGGTCCTATATCTCTTCCGCCTGCCAGGCTGAGTATCACCTGCTCAATGACCGAACGGTACTGGGGATAACGCAGCCGCAGATGCTCGACGTATCCGCGCTCCTGCTGCACACGATCACGCTTCGCTTTTCCGAGGCGCCCCAGCAGTATATTGCGTTCGACATCCTCCATATACAGTGTACAAATTGCTAAATTTCGGTCGCTTATTCGCATGAGCCGGTTCTGTGCTTCGGCGGGAGAAAGGCTTTGGAGAATTTTGATGAGTCTTTTATCGGGAGCTTCAGTCATTACTTAACGAATATAATAAAAACCGATGCCCCCTGTATAGTAGTCGATAAAATCGTCTTCACAGACTGCACCGGCGGACAGATTTATATGCATTGATGTAGCGGGAATCAAGCGGCTGAATTCCGTACCGTACCACAGCCGGGCGGTATCGCTGTCGAATTTGGCGGACAGTGCATAGGCCCACTGTCCGGTTTGGGCAAAGACAGCACTGTGCAGCTGCCCGCTCCACCTCTGCTGCTTCTCCGCTTCTAAGCGCCATTCTACAGTCGGGCTTAGGGATATACCCAGTATTCGCTCTGTCTGCGGGGCATATCGCAGTTCCAGTATCGGCCCGATTCCAATGAAGGAGTGGAATGGCAGTAAAGGGGTGAGGCTTTCTGAGGTTCCCTCAGAAGTGTACCCAGCCATAATCTGTACAGCGCTCAAATACTCGATGCCTGTGCCGGCGGCGGCTATCTCTTTTTTCAGCTGGGCGGTGCCCGACCAATCGACAGGTTCCTGTCGGTGAATAATAAAACCCGCTGAACCCTGAAATTCCAAAGCGTAGGGCAGGCCGGCGGTCAGACTTATTTGGGCGGGAAACAGTCCGAGGTGCTCGCTGGCCGCGCCCCCGCCGCTGAAACTGAGTCCGCTTTGCAATACTCCGGTGGGCAGGCTTTGGCTGCGCGGCACACCCAACGGAGCCGCAGCGCTCGGTGTGCCTGTGCTGAACAGAGCAACTGTATTTTCGGCCCTCACTTCAACCTGTTTTTCGTAGGTAACTGTCTCAGATTCGGGAGCGTCTTTTCCGCGGGCGCGGATTTGGATACGGTATATGCCCTCCGGAAGTTGAATGGAGGTGTTGAACCCGGGAGCATTCTGCAGCTTAATCTGCTCCGAGCGGAACAGCCGGCCGAAATTGTCATAGACCTGGATCTCAATTGTTCCCGGAGCGCTGACCAGCCCTTTAATCTGCAGCGCCGGCGGCGGCAGAGGAGGAATGTACCGCAGAGTTTTCGGCACAACCGAAACAGTCTCGACTGCAAAGGCAGCGGCGGGTAGTTCGAACTGCGGGCGGACGGTTTCGCCGCGCCGCACCTCCACTTTTCTGCTGAGAGCCGCATAGCCGAAACGCTCCGCCCGCATAGTGTAGGTGCCAATTGGCAGTTCTATCGGAAACTCATCGACTGGCGTGCCGGCGATGCGGACCGCGGCGTCCTGCGGAAAGAGGCGGGGATCAATCAACCCTGTGTAGGGCTGCAGCTGGACCTGAACAGCGGCAATATTGTCCGCTTGAATGTCCAAATAGAAGTCGAAGGGACGATAGCGCTCTTTGCTTATGCGGATGCGGTAGGAACCATCGGAAAGTTGAGCTCGGAGAGGGCTTTTTCCGGCTTTTTCTCCGTTTATAACCACTTCGGCCTCCGGCGGCACGGTACTAAAAACTATCTGGCCCGGTTCCGGTTGCAGTTCAAGGCGCGGGAGTTCATCGCTGCGGGTGTACACCCGCGTGCGTGTGTCCGTGTCTTCGAAAGGGGCCGGATCGCCGCGCACCGGGCTGCCGGCGCTACCTGCGCTGCCCGGGGAGGGCTGTGACAGGCAGCCAGTGCTGCTGATCAAGAGAAGCGCACCTGCTATACTCACTACCGCCGTTAAAAAAGGTTTCATTATAAGGGCCATACCACCTCGAAGGTCTCGCATAATACCGGCATATCATCTGAGAATTCGAGCCCCAATTCGTTCAGTTCCTGGGCAAACGCCTCATGATGAACCTTCCTCCAGTAGTCGAGAGTCTTATCGCCTTTCAACATCAGTTCGGCCAGCTCGTCTGCCGCCGTCTTATTGTTGCAGAAATGCCACGCGGTATAGCTCTTCGAAGTAGTTTCCGGATTTTCACCCATGGATGCCAGGTAGTCGTTCCACATTTCATGGACAGAAGGGTGTGTGCTGCTCACTTTACTGCTCCTTTCTATGATAAAGATATCACATAATTCAGAGTGCTTCACCGGACAGCGTAAAGCAAAATAAAAGCGGCGTTGCAATACCACAAACGCCGCTTCTTCGGAAAGGTGTGCCGAAACACTCGAGAATAGTAGTTGTAACTCAGTGACTTATTTTCTCTCTCTAGCCTCGTTAACCTTCATCGCGCGTCCCATAAATTCCGAACCATTCAAGGAATCAATTGCACTGTTGGCCTCACCATCGTCGGGCATATCGACAAATGCGAATCCTTTTGAACGCTGGGTCATGCGGTCAAAAATTACCCGAACGGATGATACTGTTCCATATTCCTGAAAAAGGTTTTTCAGGTCGTCCTCGGTGACGGAATAATTGAGATTTCCGACATAAATGTTCATACAAAAAGCTCCTAAGAAATAAAAAGTACTAAAGAAATGATCTGATAGATAAAAGTTACCCAAGTTGCAAATGCTATCTATTCATATCTTTTGATCGATACTACGTCATTTCGGTTCAAAATGCAATCATTTTTTTCGCAGATACCAGTGTATCCCTTCGTTTTTTGTTTCCACCAGGCCCCGTTTTTCTGCATCGAATACCAGTTTTTTGAACTTGCTGTATCCGTAACGTTTGATCGAAATCTTCTTCTCCTGCAGCTGCTGACTCGATTTTGCAAATGAGGTCCAATTGCTTCCGCTCAAAGAGTTAAGCAGATATGTGAAAATTTCCGGAAGCTGTCCGGAACTGGAGGTGCGGCTGCGATCGATGATGGTGAGAAGATGGCTGTTTTCCTGGCTGTACTCGACGTTGGTGTGTTCGATTGCATCCGTCAGAAATGCTTTCCACGAGTTATAGCCGATTTTCTTCTCGCTGAAGTCCTCGTTGAGCAGTTTCATTTTTACTTTTACCGACCCCGGGCTGGGTTTCTTTTTCTGCTTCAGCATCAGATTCACCGCTTCGGCAAACAGCTGAAAGGCAGCCTCCTTAGAGATCGTTTCGGTTGACTCTTCCTCCGGTTCCTCCTCATAGTCCTTGGTCATAATGCTGCGGTAGTCGAAGTATTTGTCCGACTGGGCCAGCAGATCCTCCGATGCGTTGGAGGCGTCACAAATTATCCACACCTCCTTGCCGTGCTTCTTGAGGGTTTTCAGCAGCGGCCTGAAATCGGCATCGCCGGTAATCAGAATGAAGCGCTGCAGGTGCGGGTAGAGGAATATCATTTCTGTAGCGTGGGTAATCAGCGCCATATCGGCGCTGTTCTTGCGTGACTTCGGAATATGAATCAGTTCGAAGTTGTAGTCGGACAGGTTGCTGGGCAGTTTTTTCAGGTGCGGCCGGGTCCAGTCGCCGAAACAGATCGAAGAGGAGACTTTATTCTCCTCCTCTAAAAATTCGAAAAGGTTGGCTATAAATTTATGATCGTTCTTGGGGGTTACGTTTTCTATATCCCAAAGAATGGTTGCATTGTCCATGATTTCTCCTTGTGGGTGCCGGTTTACAGGCACCGGTTCATTTTTTCCAATTTGCCAGCATAGCTCTGACTGATCGTCGCATCTCTTCCATAAATTCAGAGCCGAATTTCCGCAGATAGGTATGTTGTCCGTAGTTATGTGCGCCCTTCAAAAAATGGGGGGTGCGCGGTAGATTTGCATCGTAGAGCCCGTCGGCCTCCTGCTGTGTAAGCCGGCGGTAACTGTTTTTTCTCACAATCAGCTCCTGGGAGAGGCGCGGAGTATAGGGGCGATTCTTTTGCTGTTCCGTCGGATAGCCGAAACAAATCATGGTGATTGGGACTGCGTAGGGCGGTAAGTTCAGCAGCCGGCGATGAACCTCGTAATTTTCCATGATATCGCCTATATAACAGCTGCCTATACCGAGCGACTCGGCTGCTACAACAGCGGTCTGAGCGGCAATCAGGGCGTCGCAGGCGGCCAGCAGCAGGTCCGCCTCCTGCGGCTTTGTTTCGGCAGCACTGCCGGCCTGCACGAGTGAATCTACGTCGGAAAACCGGAAAAAGTCGTACATTCGCTGAAAATCGGCCAGAAACACAAGTACCCAAGGAGCATCGGAGATAAAGGCTTGATGATCGCATGTTTCTGCCAGTTTTGATTTCAGCTCCGCGGATTCAACATCAACAACCGAATAAAGCATCTGGTTTCCTGCGGTCGGCGAGCGCAGCATTGCATCGAGTACCAGCTGTTTTTCTCTTTCCGGTATTGGCTCCGAGAGGTAGCTTCTAATCGATTTTCTCTGCAGAATAGTATTTATACATTCATTCATTTCTTTTCCGCCCGTTGCCTCAAAATTGTATCATCAAACCTCACATTTTTGTTAGTATTATGATTTATATATCTTCTTTATTCTTCCCACTACGCCGGACTCCAAACGTACTTTGATTCCATGGGGATGGAAAGACGATTTTGTGAGTATCCGTTCCACCACCCCGTCGGTAAGATGTCCGGTGCCCTGGTCTTGTTTTTTAACTACATCGACCTGCTGGCCGGATTGTACATTTTCTCGGTAACGTCCATCCATTATTCAACCTCCCGCGCGTTTGGCAGTAAAACCAGCCTCGCCAAGAATCGAAACAATCAGGTCCACCTTATCTCCCTGGATAATTATGCAGCCTGACTTTACACTTCCACCCGTGCCGCACTGCTGTTTTAGCTTGGTTGACCACTCACGCAGATCCTCTTCGGAACCTGGCATACCGTAGACAACCGAAACTGTTTTTCCGCCTCTGCCTTTACTTTCCCGTTGAACCCGGATAGTGCCGTCGTTTTTTATGCCGGGGGGCGTACGGTTTCCCTTGGGCTTCTTTTTTTGGCCTTTGTTCTTCTTCCGCAAATCTCCCGCTTCGGTGGAGTATACAAACTCATCATCCATAGTGCTCCCCCTCCTGTAATCCGCTAAAATCGGCTGCACGAAAGCATAACACAAACTTTCAGCCGCCGAAAAGCCTTACACTGCCTGAAAAAGTATAAAACACTACCGGAGTGTCCGGTTTTCCGGAAAACAAGGAGAAAAGGGAAAATTACGCGCTTGCCTACCGCAGCCGCTTAGTTGTAGGCTATAGGGAGACACTATTTTTGGAGGTTATGATGCCCTATTTTCGTAAAATCGTCGGAGAACGGCTCTATCTGTCGCCAATGAGTGCAGAGGAGGCCGAAAAGTACACCCGCTGGATGAATGATCTCGATACTACGTACAATCTGACCACCGCTCCGAAAATTATTTCTCTTGCCGCTGAGAAGGAGCCCCGGGTTCCAAAAATTCGGATTAGTACTTGACTAATGTGGGCATAACAGATACATTTAAGTACGTATATCGGATGCGGTATTGTTCTTTAATTTTCTATAGGTTTTTTCTGTGTTGATGTAAGCTGATTCTTTTCTGTTTCTTCTCCCATCAAATAAAGTAATTTCCTAATAAATTATTAAGACGATTTCTTCCATATACTCAATATTATTACGCCCTGCGAATGAGCAGGGGAGAAGGATGCTACACTATGGCTAAGAAAATTTATGTAGGAAACATGAACTACAACACTACTGAGCAGGAGCTTGAAAACCTGTTCGGTCAGTACGGTACTGTTGCAAGTGCCAACATTATCATCGATCGTTATACCGACCGCTCAAAGGGCTTCGGTTTTGTTGAAATGGAAGATGAACAGGCTGCCGACGCAGCAATTTCTGCGCTGGACAACTCCGAGTTCGGCGGACGTAATCTGAAGGTCAATGTGGCCAAAGAGCGACGTCCTCGGTTCTAAGCAGCCGCAGTATACACAGCCGGGTGGAAGCAACTCCATCCGGTTTTTTTTTGCTTTGGCAGTTTGAGTTTGTGCCTCGGCGGCGAAGCACTAAGATAACCGAGCAGAAATGACGATAATAAGCATAGTATGAGAATAATAATGCGTATGCTCCCTGCCGCGCTGCTCCTATGCCTGGCAGGTGCATTGTGGGCACAGACAGATTCCGAACCCTCTGCGGCAGCAGCAATCGCCCAACCGCTGCCCGCCGGGTTCAACCGGATTCAGCTGGGAATGGGGCTGGAGGCGGTGCAGCAGGCCCTCGAGGGCGACGGAAACTTCAACTACCGCGGCGAGCCGGATGTAAGCATGCTGCGTTCGCGCAATGATTCCCTGATTCAGTGCGACGGTTTCGATTTTATCCAGCAGGCTTCCTTCCAGTTCGTCGATAATGGGTTGTTTACTATCACCCTCATTCTGAACCGTAACCGCATCGGCTATTATACTATGTACAGCACCCTGCAGGAAAAATACGGTGAGCCGGACCGTCTGTCCCCCGACAAGGCTGTCTGGGAAAACGAACAGGTGCAGATGGCCTTAGAGCGGCCCCTGCGCGTAAAATACATAGCCATGCCGGTACTGGCTGAGATGCGCCGCAGCAGCACCCGTGAAAAATCGCTCGAACGCCTCAACCGCGAGCGTTTTCTGGAGCAATTTTGATAAAAAATTTTATATTTATGCTTCTGTTACTCACAGCAGGCTGCCGCGCCGAACAGGAGCTTCCGACGGCCGAGATACAAGTGGGGCAGGACAGCTACAGCGTAGAAATTGCGCGCAGTCCGGAAGAGCACCAGCAGGGGTTGATGCATCGGGACACTCTCGGCGAGTATGCCGGCATGCTGTTTGTCTTCGAACGCGACCGGCATCTGAGTTTTTGGATGAAGAACACCTATATTCCGCTTTCGATTGCCTATATCTCGAAAGACGGAGTTATCAGGAGCATTCACGATATGCAGCCGGAGTCCCTGCGTCCGATCGAATCGGAAGTTGCGGTGCGCTTTGCCCTCGAACTGCCGCAGGGGGCCTTCGCGCGTTCGGAAGCTGCGGCCGGCGACCGAATCGAAGGGCTGGACCGCTTTATCGAATGAGGTGCTTCTGCTACACTGTAAAAAAAGGAGCCCTTTATTCAGGATGAACGACCTTTCCTACAGGCCTATTTTGATCTTGTAGAACATGTAACCCGTATGGAATTGCGGAACACCAGTAAAAATATCTTGCTCAACTATATTAACGAATCGCCCCGCAGCAGTCTTATCGAACGGGCCCGCGAAGCGGTTCTGCGCTATCTGCAGGACGACCTGCCCACTCTGGAGGACATCCAGGCCAAAAACCAATCCGGTGAGGCCCTCAATGAACTGGATCACAAGATACTGAAAATGGAATACGAGGCGCGCCGGTTTGAAGAACATTACCGGCAGCACCCTGCCGACTGAACCGGGCTATGTGAGTCCTATCGTGTCGGCAGAATATCGCGTTCGGTTTTGAACTCGCTGGTAAAGTGGAACTCGATATCCGGATTGTCTTCGATCACCGTCCGCAGCATCCACCGGGTTTCGGCAAAGTAAACCGGGTTCTCCTCGGCATCGTACGCAATTTTCGATTCCTTGAAGCGGACAAAATCCTTGAGTTTTTTGGGGTCGTCAGAGGTGATCCAGCAGGCCTGGGCGAAGCTCAGTGGTTCGAAGCGACAGGAAGCCCCGTACTCGTGTTCGAGGCGGTAGTTGATTACATCGAACTGCAGGTCTCCGACCGTCCCGACAATTTTCCGGCGGCCCTTATCCTGAATAAAGAGCTGGGCAACCCCCTCTTCGGTCAGCTGGGCAATTCCCTTGTCCAGCTGTTTCGAGTGCATCGGGTCGGTGTTAATCAGTTCTTTAAAAATCTCGGGTGAAAAATTGGGGATACCGCGGAAGGTAAACTCCTCGCCTTCGGTGAGGGTGTCACCGATTTTCAGGTCGCCGCGGTCGTACAAACCGACCACATCCCCCGGAAAGGCCTCGTCCACCACACTCTTGCGCTGGGCCATGAAGTTGTAGGGGGAGGTAAAGCGCAGGTTCTTGCCGAGCCGCACATGCTTAAAGGGGCGGTCCTTCACGAACCTGCCCGAGCAGACCCGCAGAAAGGCAATCCGGTCACGGTGCCGCGGGTCGAGATTGGCGTGGATCTTGAAAATAAAACCGCTGAACTTCTCCTCATCCGGCTCCACATAGCGGGTGTCGGTCTCGCGCTTTTCCGGTGAGGGCGCTATGTCGAGAAAGGTCTCCAGGAGTTCGCGGACGCCGAAATTGTTCAGTGCGCTGCCGAAGAACACCGGTGCAAGCTGGCCGCGGCGGTATTCCTCCTGAGAAAAATCGTCGTACACCCCTTCTATCAGGTCGACATCTTCGCGCAGCTGCGCCGCACTGCTGCCGACTTTCCGGTCCAAAACTTCATCCTGCAGGTCTTCTATCAGCAGGCGATCCTCCTCAACCTTGGTTTTACCCGGCTGAAAGAGGTATACGTTTTTCTCGTGCAGATTGTAGACACCATGGAAGTTCATTCCCATACCGATGGGCCAGGTGAGGGGGCGCACCTTTATCTCCAGCTTCTCTTCGAGCTCATCCATCAGCTCCAGCGGCGGCCGGCCCTCCCGGTCGAGCTTATTGACAAAGATAATTACCGGGGTATTCCGCATTCGGCAGACGTTCATCAGTTTCTCGGTCTGTTCCTCTACCCCCTTGGCACAGTCGACCACGAGAATTACGCTGTCCACCGCGGTCAGGGTGCGGTAGGTGTCTTCGGCAAAGTCCTTATGGCCCGGCGTATCGAGGATGTTGATCAGTTTGCCGTGGTACTCAAAGGTCATAACCGATGTGGCCACGGATATGCCGCGCTGTTTTTCTATCTGCATGAAGTCGGAGGTGGCGCTGCGCTTGATTTTATTGTTTTTTACCGCTCCGGCGGTGCGGATCCCGCCCCCGAACAGCAGCAGCTTTTCGGTAAGAGTGGTCTTACCGGCATCCGGGTGGCTGATAATCGCAAATGTCTTTCTTTTATCTATCTCTGCGTCTAAACTCATTTCTATTTCCTATAAAATGCTATTCTTCGTTCCGGCGGTTTTCGGTGTTCTCCAGACCGGGAAACAGCTCGAGGTTCGGCTCTTCCTCCGGGGATTCCGGTTCATTCACCAGTACTTCTATTTTCCGTTCTATTTTAGAAAGGTCCTTTTCCAGGCTCTGGGCCAGTTTAATTCCCTCTTCGAACATTCCTACCGCTTCATCCAGCGGGATGCTGCCGGCTTTCATCTTTTCGTTCAACTCTTCCAGTTTTTCGAGCCGTTCTTCAAACTTTTTCACAGGGTCTCCTCCTCCTGGCCGTATGTGGTATTCACCGTAGCGCCGATCCGGCCGCGGTGAAGTCGTATATCGATCGAATCTCCGGTAGCAGACTGTGCGGCGGCGGTCAGCAGCTTGCCGCTGCGACTGTCGGTTACCACTGCGTAGCCTCTCTGCAGAATCGTCTTCGGCGAATTGCTCTCGATGGAGGCTTTCAGCATTTCCACCCGGTGACGGGTGGCCGTCAGCCTGTCCCGCAGGGCTCGCACCGACTCCTCTTTCGCATCGTCAAGGCGTAGCTGATAGGGCTGCAGCACCTGGCGGAAACGCTCCTCCAGATGCTCCGGGGTAAACTGGCGCACCAGCAGGCGAGCGTGTTCGGCCCGGTTCTGTACCCGGGTAGCCATCTCCTCTTTGAGGCGGGTCACCCGCTCGAAGAGCTCCTCGCGGCTCCTGCTCACCAGTTCGGCGGCCGCCGAAGGGGTCGGTGCCGAAACATCGGCGGCGTAGTCGCTCAAGGCGGTGTCGATTTCATGGCCCACCGCTGAGATGACCGGTATTTCGGATGCCGCAACTGCCCGCACTACCGATTCTTCCGAAAACGGCAACAGGTCTTCCAGCGACCCGCCGCCGCGGCCGGTTATAATCACATCGCCGAGCTTAAAACGGTTGGCCCGTTGAATTTGTGCCGCAATTTTTGCTCCGGCGTTCTCGCCCTGTACCGGCGCCGGCAGTATCACTACATCCAAACCGGATGAACGGCGGCCCAGCACCTGCAGAATATCTCTGATAGCCGCCCCGGTGGGGGAGGTGACTACGGCAATTCTAGTGGGAAAGAAGGGCAGCGGACGTTTTCGCTCCGCTGCGAACAGGCCCGCTTCGGCAAGTCTGTGCTTGCGCTCCTCCAGCATTGCCAGAATATCGCCTTCCCCGGCGGTTTCCATACTCTCGCAGATAATCTGGTAGTTGCCCCGTTTGGCATATACACTGATATTGCCCCGCACCACCACTTTCTGCCCATCGGATGGGGAGAAAGCTACCCGCGCGGCGCGGTACTTGAACATCACCGCCTGAATCACCGCATCGCGATCTTTCAGTGTGAAATACCAGTGACCACTGCTGGCCGGCCGAAAGTTGGATATTTCCCCCTCGATTGCAACTGTAGAGAAGCTCTGTTCGAGGATCTCTTTTATATGTGCGGTAATTTCTGATACTTGAAAGCGGTGTTCACCGGGTGTAAACTGCATGCTCCTAACTTACACGTTATATCGAGCTATTTCAATCTCTGTCAATATGATGGCCGAGCTTCTGTTTTATCCATTTATAGCTTTCATCGGCCAGTTCCCGAAAATCTGTGGGCAGCTGCTGGCTCAGCATACGCTCCAGCACATCTCTGGCCGCAGCGTAGTGGTTAAAGTGGATATGAGCCATTGCCAGGGCATACCCGGTGCGGTAATCCTCGGGGTTCAGGTCGTAGGAAATCCGAAACTTTGAATAACTTTCCTCTCTTTTACCGAGCTGATTGTAGACGACTCCTAAGTTCCGTTTGATAGAGGAACTCTCGGGCATAATCTGTTCGGCCTTTTCGAGGTAATCGGAGGCCTGCTGGTTGTGGCCCATCTTGAACAGCGCACAACCGTATGCTTCCAGGGCCTGCGGATGCTCTTCCTGAAACCGGAAAAAATACGTGAGCGCTTTCTGGGCTTTGATCGGCTCATTCCGTTCGGTGAATACCACTCCAATTCGCCACAGAGCCTCCGGATTGTCCGGTTTATCCTCTAAGTGAGCGTTCAGGAGTTCGAGCGCCTCCGAGTACATGCCCGTTTCAATTAAACTGTCGATTCTGTCGAAGTCATTATTCATACTCATTCTGTAATAAATATACTAATGCGCGACCAAAATTCAAAACCTGCTTTTTTTTGAAACTGATCTATTTCCTATCGGACGGTTTGGGTTGTATGATACCTATGGGGGAGAGATGGGAAAGCGAATTGTGTACACCGGCTGCGGTTCCCGGGTGAGTTCGAGACTGCCTTGAAGCTGATCCACCAGGGTTTGAATGAGCCGCATACCGAGGGTCTTTGTCGACCCGAGGGCCAGCTGGCGCGGAAGCGGATTGCCGCTATTGGCTATTGTCAATTTGAGCAGGTTTCCCCGATTCGCGCTGTTTATGCTCACGCGGAACCAGCTCGCTTGATCAGGGCGAAAACCGTGCTTGATGGCATTGGTGGCGATTTCATTTATAATCAATCCGATCGTAATAGCAGTATCCGGATTGATGATTATACCTTTCAGAGCGATCTGCAGCTCGACCGGATAGTCGGCAAAGGTGGAGAAGAGCGAGTTCAGCAGCTCTTCTATATACTGCTGGAGATTGATTTGAGTAATATCACTATTGTGGTGCAGTTTTTCATACAGGGTGCTCAGCGCCTGTATTTTCCCTTTCAGATCGGCAAAGGCCGATTGCGCCTCTAAATTGCTGGTTTTCAGGTTTATCAGAGATGTGATCATATTCAGACTGTTTTTTACACGGTGATTGGTTTCGCGCAGCAAAAACTCTTTTTCTATTACCGCATCGCGTAGTTCGTCGAGCAGCTGTTGTTCCTCGGTGATATCCTTGGCAACCGAGAGAATGTAGAGTTTTCCGTTGTGCCGATACGGCATATCGTACCATTCGCAGAAAATATCGCGGTTATCTTTGGTGGTGTCGTAGTTATAGTTGTGGGATGTGTGCCTGTTTTCCAGTGAATCGAGCAGAAAGCGCTGCAGCTCTTCCGGGTTTTTATCGTTTTTGTTTGACGAGAGCAGCCGAATAAGGTTTTTGCCGAGAGCTTCCCTGCGCCGGTAACCGAACAAATTCTCCGCCGAACTGTTCCACTCTTGCACTAGGTACTGCTGATCTGAAACTATTGCGGCTATAGGGATGTTGTTGAAAAAGAAGCGGTATTTCTCTTCCGTGGATTTATGTTTGTGTTCAGCCTTATACAGGCGCAGTGCTGAGCAGAGGGTCGTTATGCCAACGGGACTGTCGGCGGTGGATTGATGGATGAGACCGTAGTAACTGATAGTATCCAGCTCGTCGAGCAGGGCTGCATCCTGCCGGCGAGTGATGAAGACAATCGGGATATGGTGACGTGCGGTGATCTCAGCGTCCAGAAGGAGGCCGTCTGTGCCCTTTTGCTGCAGTTCGAGCTCAATAGCAGCAATGCTGGGGGCTGTCTTTGACCGGGCGAGTATCTCAAGACACTCCTCTCCTGTTGTAGCTGTTTCAACGCGGAAACCGTGCAGATTGAGATACTCCTGGAGGGTTTGAGTAAATGAAGTGTCGGAGTGAACCAGTAATACGTGCGGCTTCACTAAATGCTCCTATAGACAACCGTGTGCATTCTGAAAATACCACAATAACTCTAAAAAATCAATTAAGAAAATTAAAAAAAGCATTGTAATCATGGCTGTCTTGGATTATATATCAGGGTGAGGAGAGTCAAAATGCGGAAAATTCTTTCGAACGCCCTCTTTTTGGGGATTATAGGTCTAGTGGTTGGGTATTTTTTGTTTGGAAAAGTGGGAAACTCATATATAGGATTAAAAGCACTGATTATTCCGAACGAGTCTCTCTTGTCGCAGCTGGGGAATAAGCTGCGGGGAGTAGAAACGATTCGGCAGAATATTCTGCTGTCCGGTAGTGTTGGTGCGGTAATCGGGGCCGTTCTGGGAGTTGTGCGCTCCCGCTGACGGCCCGCTGATTACTACTGCTTCCCGTCTTGTTCGGTCTGCTTTCGCAGAGCAACTGCTTTCTCTAAAAGTTCGCCCAGGCGAGAATGGAGGGCCTGCAGGGCTTCGGTATCGATCCCGCTGTACAAGACTTCTATTTCGGCGATTGAGCGTTCCCGATAGCTGTGCCAGAAGTCGAAATGTTTCTGCGTAAGGTGGAGGCGCAGGGCCCGGCGATCGTGGGGATCTTTTTTTATCTGCAGGAATCCCTCCCGCTCCAACGGACGGGCCAGCCGCATCACGTTCTGATGGCTCATGAGCAGACTCTCGGCGGCCTCGCCTACGGTCGGCGCCGTTTCCTCCCACTGTTCTACGGTTGCCAGCAGCGAGACCTGCGGAAAGGTGATGCCCGTCTCGGCCAGCCGTTGATTCAGATAGTGTTCCCACTGCCGCGCGAGCAGCATGACCTCTTTGACGATGGAGGTCTGGAATTCATGCCGCTGCATGTGAACTCCCCTCACGCCCGCGTGTAAGAATAAGCGTAAATCCGGCGCTGATGATGAGCAGCAGTATTGCAAATACTACTGTGTTTTCCAGTGACCAGTCGGGATCACCAAACAGGTACATGGCCAGTCCCATTGCATTTACCGCCAGTCCCATGGTAAGGAAAAAGCCGTAAAAGAGCAGTTGTACGGGAAATCCGGTCACCGCCCGGCTCCACAGCAGATAAATGCTGAGAAAGCCCAGAGGAATGGTAAAACCCAGATCGAAATAGCGCACCAGCCAGAAGGCCAGCGGCGCAGCCTCGTATCCGCGGCTGGTTCCGGTGTGCATTACCTCGAAGACTTCCCCAACCCACATCAGGCCGAAGAGGATGAGAAACAGGCTGAAAAGGATGCTGTAGGGCAGCAGCAGCTTAGTTTTGATCGGACGGCCCTCGGCAGAGCCCGAAAACTGCCCGAGTGAATCGAATAAAAGCAGAAAACCCCCGATCAGCAGACCTAAAAAGAGGAAAAAGTACTGCTCGCTGTTGCCGCTGTAGGCGGGGTGGCTCCACTCCATGCCCATTCCGAAACAGAGAATTGTATAAATGAGGTAGGGCGGGGTGAGGATCAGCAGGTATTTGGCTGCGTCTCTGCCGAGCAGGCGCAGTATACCGCCGATGATACAGACCGGCGCCATGATAAACAGGTTGACCATATCCTGGCCGATGAACTGATAAATTGCCGATGGCGAGGTTTTATATTCGATTACCTCCAGCCACAGAGGTCCCATTACCGCCATTGCTGCCAGACCGGTGCCCGTGGCGATGGCCACGATTCCTATAAACACGCGTTCGAACTGAATGTATCCCGGTTTCATTGATCTCTCCTGATAATTTGTAGTTTAAGTACTATAGTACTTAAAATAGGTAACATAGTACTTTTTGTCAAGGGGTATTGTTAAAAAATTATCGTCTGGCCGCGGCTAGTAGTGGGCTACGAGCGCCCGAGCGCGATTGATTTTGATGGGAAAAATGTGCGAGAGTTGCCTGTGATTTCAGAGAAAGAGTTGCGGCGTGCATTAAAACAGTATTTTGGATTTTCTAAGTTTCGGCCGAATCAGAAGGAAGTGGTGCAGGCGCTGCTAGAGGGGAAAGATGCCTTCGTGTCAATGCCCACCGGCGGGGGAAAGTCGCTGTGTTATCAGCTGGCCGGGCTCCTGATGGAGGGTCTTACGGTGGTGGTCAGTCCGCTGATTGCACTGATGCAGGACCAGGTGGGGGCGGCCCGCGAGCTGGGGCTGGCGGCGGCTTTTCTGAACAGCAGCATGAAGGAGCAGGAGATTCGGGCGGTCTACCGGCGGCTGCACGCCGGGCAGATCAAGCTGCTGTACATCAGCCCGGAGCGCTTTGCATCCTCCAAGTTTCGTACCAGGCTGCAGGAGTTCGAGCCGGGGCTGTGCGTGATTGACGAGGCTCACTGCATCAGCGAGTGGGGCCACGACTTTCGACCCGATTACCTGGAGCTGTCCAGAATCCGCAGCGAATTTCCCGGCAGCCGCATCGCCGCCTTTACCGCCACCGCTACCAAAACGGTGCAAAACGACATTCTGAAAAAGCTCAAAATGAAGGATCCCTTCGTGGTGCGGGCCAGCTTCGACCGCCCCGAGCTGTTTTACCGGGTGATGCCGAAGGAGAGCGTCCTGGATCAGATTCTGGCCTTTGTGCAGGACCGTCCGGGGAAATCCGGGATTGTCTACCGCAGTAAGCGGGCCGATGTCGAGGCCACCAGCGAGTTTCTGAGTAAAAACGGGGTGAATGCCCGGCCGTACCACGCCGGCCTGCCCGACGAAACCCGCCGCCGGCACCAGGAGCGTTTTGTCCGCGACGAAACCGATGTGATTGTGGCCACTATTGCCTTCGGGATGGGCATCGACAAGTCGAATGTGCGCTTTGTGGTGCACGGCGACCTGCCCAAGAGTCTGGAGGCCTACTACCAGGAGACCGGGCGGGCCGGCCGTGACGGGCTGTTGTCCCACTGCCTGCTGCTCCATTCGCCGGGGGACATCCGTACCCAGCGCTACTTTATCGACCAGATAGAGGATGCGGCGGAGGCAGCGCGGGGACGCCGTAACCTCGAGACCATGCTGGGCTATGCCCAGAGCAGCGAGTGCCGGCGCACACAACTTTTGAACCACTTTGACGAGGAACACAGCGGCAACTGCGGCCGCTGCGATGTGTGCACCGACCAGGCCAGTACCGAAGACCTGACTGTCGATGCCCAGAAGCTGCTGTCGGCAGTAGCCCGCACGGGAGAGCGCTTCGGCGCTGGCCACGTCGTGGATATTGTGAAGGGCAGCGATACGGAAAAAATTCGCGAACGCGGCCACGATGCCCTGCCGACCTTCGGTGTCGGCCGGGGCCGGCCCAAAAAGCACTGGCAGCAGATTGTCGCCGATCTGCTTGCCCACGGCGCGCTGGTGCAGGACGGCGGCCGGTACCCGACCCTGAGTATGAGCCCCGCCGGACGGGACATCCTGTTCGGCCGGGCCCCTTTTCAGGTGCTGCGGCGCCAGCAGCCGGCCATTCTGCTGAAGCGGCGCGGTTCGGCCGGCCGGGCTGAAGCCCGCGCTGCGGCCGCCGGGGGTACGGCCCGCGAAATCGAAACCGAGCTCTTCGAACTCCTGCGTGAAAAACGGCTGGAGCTGTCGCGCGAGAAGGGCATAGCGCCTTACATGGTGTTTTCCGACGCCAGTCTGGAAGAGATGGCCCGGGAAATCCCGCGCGACCGCCAGTCTTTCCTGCAAATCAACGGGGTGGGGCGTAAAAAGATGAAACAGTACGGGGCGCAATTCATCGAGGTTATCGACAACTACGCCCGCGAAAGGGGCTATGTAGAGAGCCGTCCAAACGGGCAGTGAGGGGGGGCTACCGGCTGGCCGCTGGCCGGGCAGGCCTCTACTGCGAAAGCCGAGATGGAGCAGCAGCTCGCCGGCTTCGATGCAGAGGTAGGTAGTGCTAAAAAATAAATATTCCGATCAGTCCGCCGGCGATGATGTAGTAGACCGGGTAGGCTTTGGTTTTCCAGTAGACTAAAGCCAGCGCGGCGAACAGCAGTAGTGCCCGCAGCTCCAGCCAGCCGGCCTGGGGAAACAGGTTTAGCTGCAGCACCGAATTGGCCAGTACGAACCAGGCGGCCGCCGCAATCAGGCCGATGGCCGCCGGGCGTATCCCGGCCAGCAGGCTGCGGACCGCCGGGCGGTCGGCAAAATCCCGCATGAAACGGGCGATAATTACGATGATGACCAGCGAGGGGGCCACCATTCCGGCGGTGGCGGCCAGCGACCCGGCCACGGAGGCAGCCTTGAAGCCGGCGTAGGTGGCCATATTGATGCCGATGGGACCGGGGGTCGACTGGCTGACCGCCAGCATGTCGATGAACTCGGCGCTGGAAACCCAGCCGCCCTTTACCAGTTCCTCGCGCAACAGGGGAATCGCCGCCAGACCGCCGCCGATGGTAAACAGGCCGATCTTGAAAAATGCAGTAAAAATAGTAATCAGACTCATGGTGCCCCGGTTTTCTCCTTGTTTTTAGTCAGCCCGCCGGCAATCAGACCGATCAGGGCTGCCGAAACCAGCACCGGGATGGGCGAGAGCTCGAATGCGGCTATCGAAACAAAGGCCGCCCCGCACAGGATTCCGCCCAGCAGGTTATGTACAGTCTTTTTGATCAATGACCAGACGGTAAAGCTCAGCAGTACCGCCACTGCCACTCGAATGCCGCGGAAGGCCCGCTGCACCAGCGGATTTTCCTGAAACCGGGCGAAAAAGAGTGCGATGAGGGTAATAATTATCAGTGAAGGGGTTACCATCCCGGCGGTGCTGGCAAGGGCGCCGGGAATGCCCCGTCGCTTGTAGCCGACAAAAGTAGCCGTGTTGATGGCGATAATACCGGGGGTGGCCTGGGCAATGGCGTAGTAGTCGATCAGCTCCTCGTCGCTTAACCAGTGGCGGTTCTCCACCATCTCGCGCCGCAGCATCGGCAGCATCACATAGCCCCCGCCGATCGAAAACAGGCCGATCTTAAAAAATATGGTAAACAGGTTCAATAGTTCGCGTATCACGCCGCGATTGTACGTGAAAAGGCCGGCCGCTGCAAGCGAAAAGTTCCGCTGTCAGCAATTGCTCTATTCCCGCTGGTGAGCGGCCGGTTTCAGTTCGGCTGCCTCGTCTATAAACTCTCTGACCACCCGCAGATAAGTCTGGCGGTCCGTATTGATGGATTCCGCATGTCCGGCCCCCGGGGTCAGGTGGAGGCGGGTGGGGGCTTTGGGGCTG
>CAZWDV010000040.1:19445-29599 GCA_964632675.1 uncultured Sediminispirochaeta sp. | reverse complement strand
GAGGCATTCAAACTTTAGATAGTGCATTGCACTATCTAAAGTTTGAATTGCTGGTATTGGCTCTACTTTATTATCCTAACAATGCAAAGTATTATAGCATAGGCGTGGTCTGCTCCTCCAGCCAATGCCGCTCCTCAGTGTTGAGCTGTGGTGACAGCTCTCTGAACACTCGCTGGTGATACTCATTCACCCATTCCCGCTGTTCCGCAGTCAGCATGGCAGGATCAATCAACTTTCGCTCCAGCGGGCAGAGGGTTATGGTTTCGAAACCGAAAAAGCGTCCGAAGGGGGTTTCAAACTCTTCAACCGTAAGAATCAGGTTCTCAATCCGAATCCCATAAGCCCCCTCACGATACAAACCGGGTTCGTTCGAGTTGACCATGCCCGGTTCGAGTTCGGCGTCAATCATCTTCGAGCTGATGCTCTGAGGGCCTTCATGTACATTCAAAAAACAGCCGACCCCGTGTCCGGTTCCGTGGCCATAGCTGAGGCCACGGGTCCACAAAGTGTGCTTGGCGAGGCTGTCGAGCTGTATTCCGCGGGTTCCCTGGGGAAAGCGTGCGGAAGCGAGGTTGATGTGCGCCTTCAGCACGCTGGTGTAATCTTCGCGCTGCTGCGGGGTTCCCTCGCCCAGGACTACGGTTCTGGTAATATCGGTGGTACCATCGAGATAATGCGCCCCGGAATCTATGAGCAGCAACCCGCCGCCATCCAGCTCATAGGCCGAACTCTCATCGGCGCGGTAATGAATAACCGCCCCGTGATCACGAAAACCGACTATGGGATGAAAACTCTCCCCCATAAATCCGGCCTGCCGGCTGCGGTACTGCGGAAGTGCATTACCGACACTTACTTCATTCAGACTGCCCCGCTCCCAGCTGTGCTGCAGCCAGTAAAGGAACTGAACCATGGCCGTCCCGTCTTTTACCAGCGCGTTCTTGATGCCCTCTATCTCCGTAGCACTTTTGATTGCCTTCAGCTGAGTGGTAATATCACTTTTTTCTACCGGCTTAGCAAGCGAAGCGATATGCTGAGCTAAGGCGAAGCTCACCGCAGCCGGATCATATACCACTCTGCTTTCGGTTCTTAAAGTGTTTTTCAACAACTCTTCGATTGTGCGGTAAGGGGCCAGTTTAATGCCCTCTTCTTCGAGCAGAGAAGTCAGCTCTTCGGACAGTTTTCGTCGATCCACACACAGATGAACATCCTCTTTTCCCACTAAAGCATAACTCAGGAAAAGCGGATTGTATTGAATATCGTTCCCGCGCAGATTGAACAACCAGGCAATGTCGGAGAGCGAAGAGAGTAACTGGTAGTCGGCCTTTATGCTCCACAACTGCTGTTGTACTTGCTTTATTTTCTCCGGCCGGGTCTGTCCGGCATAGCGTACATCGTGCTGATATACATCCTCTTCAGGCAGAGCGGGCCGTTCATCCCATATCCTTTCGAGCAGGTCTTCCGAAGCCTGGAGGTCTAGGCCGTACACCGATAGCTGCTGCTGCAGGCTGCGAAACAAATCAGCCGAAACGGTCCATCCGTAGGTACCGACTACGGCTTCCTTCGGCAGCTCCTGGCCGAGCCACTCGCAAAGCCCCGGTACACACCCTTGGCCCTGCCGGAACAGGGCGATGCCGCTGCCCTCCAACTCGAGAGCTGCCTGCAGATAGTAACGCGAGTCGGTCCACAGGCCGGCCTTTGTCCGGGTACACACGAAAGTTCCCGCAGATCCGGTGAATCCGCTTATCCAGGCCCTGTCCCGCCAGCGGCCGGCCACGTATTCACTCATGTGCGGATCTGTGCCGAACACTAAATACGCATCAATTTGTTCATTAGCCATTTCTGACCGCAGCGCAGCAAGCCGTTCCTGTATTGAACTCATACATCTCCTCCATAGTGTTTCTCTACCAGCTGCAGCACTCTGGCCGCAATCGGACAAATAGCCGCATTCTTCAATGTTTTCGGAAAAAGCTGGTGTATATTTCTCCGGTCGGTATGGGGATATTCACGGCAGGCCTTCGGACGGTCCGCATACACAGCACAATAGTTGTCGTGTCCGAGCAGCGGACAGGGCATACTCTTGAATACCCACTCATTCTCTTCATCCTTTCGTAAATAGCGATGTGTAAAATCGGCCGGCTTCATACGCAGAACCGCCGATACCCGCTCGATATCCCGTTCCGCAACTCCCGGACCGGTAGTTACGCAGCAGTTGGCACAATGCAGGCAATCGATCTCTTCAAAAGCCTGCGCATGGGCATCCTGGAATACGGTATCCAGGTCACCCGGAAGTTTCTTTTTCAATTTATTGAGCATTTTTTTATACCGTTTCAAATTGCCGGTCACCGCCGCCAGAATCTCGCGGTATCCGGGGTCCATTCGTCCACCGTCGCGCATATCTCTACTATAGCCTATTTCCTCGGCCGGTTACAAACGGTGCCGCTCCATCCAGTGCACGGCAAAATCTACGCACAGACGCTGGGAAAACAGTTTGGCCGCAGCTCGCCCCACCTTGCCGGTCCGGATTTCATCGCTGTGTTTTTTTTCGAACCCATGGCCGATTTGACCGAAATCATCCGAGTCTATATCAATATCTTTGAACCATTTCCAGCGCCGGTGACCGTCTCTCATTACCGGAGCACCCGCATCAACTACCTTTTTACGCGGAAAATCCGCCCGATACTCGGCCAGATGAAATGAGGTGTTACTTTCATAGCCGGCCCCCAGCAAGAGTATGTAGCCGTCCCGATCGTACACTTTTGCAAGGGGAGAACCGTCTCCCAATGAATAGTCCAGCTCATGTTCACTGACCGCTTCAACGGCCCCCTCCCCCCAGGCGGAAAAGGAAAGCTGCGGATGCAGACTCCGTACCACCTCCGGATACGTCCTGAACAATTCTGCTACAATTCCGATACCGCGGGTTGGGGTACGGACCGGATCGAAGGCCGGCATCGAGGCCCGGATGGTCTCCCACCACCCCTTCGGTACCGGCGGATGCTGCCATCCGGCCGGGTCGGACAGGTCCCCGGAGTGGGCCGGCATCATCAAAGTACCCCACGGGCGGACTACCTCCTGCAGGGCCTGAATCACCGCCCGCGCTCCGCCGCTTACCCACCCCAGGGAAGCAAGAGAAGAGTGGACCAACAGCGTTGCCCCTGGCGCTACCCCCAACTTCATCAAATCGGCCTGAATGCGCGCTTGGGTAATCGGACGCTCACCGGTACGCTTGATAATCTCTTTTTCACTCATATATATAGAATAGCACACTTCTAAGGGCTTGCCTAAAATGAAAAAGATTACTATTTTACTAGTATGCTGAGAAGAGTACTTGCGCAAATAATCGGCGGAGGCGCCCTACACTATTCACAGATATCGAAGACTCTAAATATCCCGGAGGGTATGGTGCACCAGATGGTGTGGGAACTGCAGAGGCTGGGATACCTTCAGAAAACCATGGATGACTGCGGCGAGTTCAAATGCTTCGGATGTTCAATGGGGTGTGGGGAAAAAACCCCGCTTCAAACCGCTCTCTCACTAACTGAAAAGGGGCAGCGTTTTCTGCAAGGGGCCTAATTTTCGGTAACTCGTACCTTCCCGGCTAAACCCGTACCCACAACCACACGGGAACCGTGATGTTCAATGATCAACGGACCGTTGCCGTCGTTTTGCGCAACTTTCAAACGTTCTCCCGGGATTATTCCGAGGTCCATCAGTTTTTTACGGGCCATATGGCCGCCGCTTATTGCAACGACCCGCACTTCAGCACCGCGCTGCATTTGGTTCAGATTGTAGGTATTCATTGGTAATCTTAATAGTGGCAATAATATGACTGATATGTCAATGCACTTTAATAACACTAATTGACATATTAGGGAAGTCTATTTAAATTACAGTTAACTACTGACCAGGGTAGTTAGGAGAGTATATGTTACACATAGCAAATCCTCAGCCTTCCAGCTTGTCTTTCTCATCCGGCTATGATACTTTTCAAAGCAAGGACGACAGCACTATGAGCACCCCCTTGAGTCTCTGCAGAGAAGGCGATCAGGTTATAATAAACAAAATCGAAGGTCGCGGCGGTTTTAAAAAACGCTTGATCGATCTTGGATTCCGCAAGGGAAAAGGGCTGAGCGTAGTTCGCTATGCTCCGCTGCGCGATCCTATGGAAGTAGAGTTAGGCGGCAGCCATATAACCCTTCGAGTGGAAGAAGCCGAGCTAATTGAGGTTACCCCCCAGAATTCAGAATCTGATAATGTCGAGTAGTCAACACCCTCCCACAAAATCGTATACCCTTGCACTTACAGGAAACCCGAACTGCGGTAAAACCTCTATTTTTAACGAAATAACCGGCGCCAATCAGAAGGTTGGGAACTGGGGCGGAGTAACGGTTGATGTAAAAACCGGAAGCATCCGCAAAGCAGACTCAAAGCTCTATTTTACCGATATTCCCGGAACCTACTCTCTCAGTGCCTACACTATGGAAGAGATTGTTGCGCGGGACTACATCATCAATGGAAACACCGATGTCATCATAAATGTAGTCGATTCAACCAACTTGGAGCGCAACCTCTATTTGGCCGTTCAACTGATAGAACTGGGCAAGCCGCTGGTACTGGCCTTCAACATGTACGATGAGCTGACCCGTTCGGGTACTCAAATTGATACAGAACAGCTCAGCCATCTACTGGGTGCTCCAATCTCCTATACCGTGGGACGTACCGGAAAAGGCATCGAGGCGCTCCTGGATACCGCTCTAGACGTAGCACAACACAGCTATCCCGCCGAGCATAAGGTGAATGTGCAGTACGGTGCCGATCTGGAAAGTGCAATCGAGAAGCTGAGTAATTTGCTCGAAGCCATAGACTTTGATCGGCACGGGATCAACATTCGCTGGCATGCGCTGAAACTGCTGGAAGATGACGAACTGGTTACCACACAGGTACGGGAAACCCCCGGCGGCGAAACAGTACTGGCGGAGCAGAAGGTCCAACTTGAGCGGATCGAGGAGCTGTATCACGAAGACGCCGCAACACTGATCAGTGAAAAACGCTACGGCTTCATTCTCGGAGCCCTGGGAGAGGTGGTAAAGAAAACCCCGGTCGACCGAATCGATTTGTCCGAAAAAATCGACGGGCTCATGACCAACCGTTTTCTCGCCTATCCGATTTTTGCCGTTTTCATGTGGCTGCTGTTTCAGGCCACCTTTACCCTGGGCGCCTATCCGATGGAATGGATCGAAACCGGAGTCAGCTGGCTCGGCAGCACCGTCCAGGCCTCCCTGAGCCCCTCGATGTTTCGAAGCCTGCTGGTCGACGGAATAATCGGCGGGGTCGGAGGGGTAGTCGTATTCCTGCCGAATATTCTTATCCTTTTCTTCGGTATCTCCATTCTGGAAGACACCGGGTATATGGCCCGCATTGCCTTCATCATGGATAAACTGATGCACCGGATAGGCCTGCACGGGAAGAGCTTTATTCCGCTGATAATGGGAATCGGCTGTAATGTACCGGCAATAATGGCCGCCCGAACTCTCGAATCCAACCGTGACCGGATACTGACCATACTCATCGCCCCGCTGATTACCTGCAGTGCCCGGCTTCCGGTATATATACTGTTTGCCGGAACCTTTTTTCCGGCAAATGCCGGGAACGTAATCTTCATACTCTATTTCTTCAGCTTCTTCTTCGCCTTCGCTATGGGACTGCTATTCAAGAAAACCCTTTTTCGGGGCGAAGAATATCCCTTCGTAATGGAGCTGCCGCCGTACCGCATTCCTACTTTTAAAAGCTCCCTTATCCACATGTGGGAAAAAGCCAAACACTATCTACAGAAGATGGGCGGAGTCGTGCTGGTGTTTTCGATCATTATCTGGTTTTTGAGCAACTTTCCCCAGCAGAACGATGTCAGCGCTGAATACGCACAGCGGTTGAATCAACTGCAAACCAGAATCGAGCAGACCGAGAATCTCACCACTCAGAACAGACTGAGCCGGGAACTACAGGAACTGCGCATCGAAGAGCACAAGGAGACCATGAAGAATACCTATATCGGCCAGGCCGGACGCCTGATTACCCCGGTTATGCAGCCGCTGGGATTCGATTGGCGGATGAATGTGAGCCTGATTACCGGATTCGTTGCCAAAGAGGTAGTAGTTAGTACACTGGGGGTTCTGTATACAGTCGGTGACAGCGCGAATGAAGAATCGGAAGCCCTCCGGAGTGCATTGCGTCGGGCCTACACACCGCTTACTGCTATGGCCTTCCTGTTTTTCGTGATGCTGTATACGCCCTGTATCGTAGCTTTTGTAACGCTGGTGCGGGAAATTCAGTCGTGGAAATGGTCGCTCTTCTCACTCGGGTATCAGATTGGCCTGGCCTGGATAGTAGCCTTTCTGGTTCGCTGGGGCGGACTTTTACTGGGCTTCGTATAACTCCACTATGATAAGTACTGTATCTATATAACAGATTCCAGGTCGCGAATCATGGTGATATCACGCATCCTGATAATGGCCTTGTTCTGTATTTGTCGCACTCGCTCACGGGTAATTCCGAGAATTTTTCCGATCTCTTCCAAAGTGAGCGGACTATATCCCGATAATCCAAACCGCAGGGTAATAATCTTGCGTTCACGCTCACTGAGTTCATCCAGCGATCGGTCGAGAATATCCTGCAGGTTGAGGTAGAACATGCTGTCAAAGGGTTCCTCATATTCATCACTGAACACCAGATCAGAAAGCGTGGTAACATTTTCGTCGTCAACCGTTACGTCGAGTGAGGCGGTTTCACCGGAGTACTTCATAATATTCTCGACATGTTCCTGAGTCGTGTCCATGTAGGCTGCAATCTCAGCGTTGCTCGGCTCACGGCCAAACTCCTGAGTAAGATGCTTGGCCACGGAGAAGGTCTTTCTGATGATGTTCAACACATGAATGGGAATTCTGATTGTCCGGCCTTTATCGGCAATAGCCTTGATAACGGCCTGTTGGATCCACCAGGTACCATAGGTCGAGAATTTGCACTTGCGGGTATAGTCGAAGCGCTCGACTGCTTCGATCAAACCGATATTTCCTTCATCAATTAAATCGAGCAGACTCAGTCCGCGGTGCTGGTACTTTTTAGCAATCGATACAACCAGCCTTAAATTCGAGGTAATCATTCGATTACGGTAATGTTCGAGCATTCCCGCAACATTTTTCTTGGTATCGACATATTCTTCGCGGCTCAACTGGCCGGCTTGATACTCTTCATCGAGCTCCGTCAATCTACGCTTGTAGGATTGAATATACTCGCCAATTTCGAGCTCCTGTTCTTTTTTTAGCAGCGGATATGCAGAAATTTGTTTTAGATACAGTGACAATGGGTCCATTTCGTGGTTGCTGTCCCCGGCGGAATACAGATCATTTTCCGGTGTAGCATCTGTGTAGAGTTCTTCTTCCATAATAATCCCCTTACCGATCATGTTTCGCCTGAGTATAATGCTACGGCAAGGGTAATCTCACAATAAGGGGGTTTTGAGATGTGCTATAGGGGATTCCCCGATAGCCGCCCCGATCGGCCCATCAAATTTGTCTGAGCGGCCGGTCGAGAACCAGAAGATTCATATCAATTTTTTCTTCTGCCGCCAGTTGAACTCCGTTAACAGTACAGCTTTTTAGGTGCGCAGGCACTTTAAGATATATAGTTCCCGGATTCATAGTTTCGGGATGAACCGAAAACTCTATGCCGTATTTAGTTACCGTAAAATCCTCTATCTCCGAACCTGGCAACAAGATACCGGTTGAACCGGCTACCGCATAGGCATCGCTACTTACCTTCAAATAGCAGCGGGCGGCATGGGGGGGAACCTTTACCGTTCCGCCATCCCTGAAACCATGCAGCGCCGAGTAATACAGCCCCACGGGCAGCTTATGTTCTACACTGCTGTCTTCAAGGTTATGGAAAAGCACATACTCCCGTTCGTCGATACGAAAGTATGCCTTATGTTGATCTGCCTCATGCAGTTCCAGCGACCGCAGGGGAAACTGCGATAAGTAGAGCTCCAGCTGTTCGGGGGAGTAGTGCCCGGGGTTATCACTGGTGAACAACAGCCCCCCATATACGCGGTTTACCAGAAACAGCGTGTACTGCTCTTCCACGCTCAGCTCATGTCGATCCTTCCGCAGGATATACACATCCGGATCGTTTACAAACGCCTGTCCGTTGAGCCGGCGTCTTCCGATAGTGCTTCGAAGCGAATTCACGGTTGAAACCCGCTCCCGGTACCCTAACAGCTTCAGCGCCTTATCTTCCCACTTGGGCGCAACATCGGCCCCTATTCGGCAGTACTGGTTTCGTCCCGCGGCGTAGGCCAGCGGAACCCCGCAGCCGAGGGTAACTGTGGCATCGCTGAGAGTGTATAAGAGTTCCATGGCATCATTCATGATCATGCCGCGGCTGCGCCCAGAAAAGGGTACCCGGGCGGCGGCGTAAAGAAAATCGAGTTTCAGAAAGCGGTATCCCCACTCATGAATTACACGTTGAAAGACTTCCCGTAAGTAATCCCGGACCGCCGGAAGATAGATATTCAACGCGTAGAAGTTACCCTGCCACTGAAAGGGATTATATCCCATCACGCGGGGCGAACCGTTCTCGTCGGCTACACACCATTCAGGATGATCCTGAAAGATATGGGAAGCTTCTTCTACTATAAACGGGGCAACCCACAATCCGGGTGTATAACCGGCACCAGTAATATCTTCCGCCAAAGAGCGCATCCGGCCGTCGAAACTCATATCCGGTTCCAGCCAATCACCGATTGCCCGCTCCCAGCCGTCATCGATCTGAAACACCTGAATAGGTATCTTCAATCTGCGGAAGGCTCGCAGATTATCCAATACAATATCCGCCGTCACCGCTGTGTAATGCTGATACCAACTGGTCCAGCCGCTCAGCAAAGGGGCGCGGCTGTCTATCTTCAGGGCCTTGAAATAGGTGTCGAACACCTCTGCCTCATCGCCGCGGGTAATCAACACTTCCAACAGCGGGACCGGTTCATGCAGCTGCAGGCCTTCACACTCACGCTCCACCCGCAGCACATCCCGCTGCCGGTACCAGTAGAAGCGCGTATAACCCAGCCGTTCGCTGAGACTGCCGAGTAACAGAACCTCCCCGGCGTTGCGCAAATAACACCAGGAGTACCCCACAATTCGCTCAGGGCGGTAGCGGGTAAAGCTGTAATCGCCGTACTTGTCGAGGTGATACTTTTTTATCCATGGAAAAAAAATCCTCCGCAGGCCCCCCATCAGTTCATGACGGCTCCATTCACGGCTCTCTGTCCACGATTGAAACCCGTTCATATGCACACGGTCGACCCGGTCTTTCGGAACCCGGCGTTCAATATATGCATTCTGCAGCTTCACCGCCCGCAGCGGTTCTATCATCACGGTCAGAAGGGAATATCCATCCCGCGCGGCCCACTCTTTCCGAACTCGCAGGTCTTCATTCTCATTTAGTCCGTCTTCGCCTATCGCGAGACTGTGAATTTTCCCGTTCTCTTCGGTTTGGTAGCTGAGTCGTCCTGTCCAACCTTGCCGCATGTAATCCTCTTCTTATCCCCGACCCACTAATTCCATGAGTGTAGCAAACCGTTCTTCAATCACGCGGATGTGTGTACGGCATGAATCGGCATGCCTCTCCTCCGCAGCTTTCTCCAGAGAGAGGGCGGGTTCCTCCAATCCATGCATGCGTAAATTGCTGGCCGCACCCTTCAGACGATGGGCATAGGCATGCAGGTTTTTCCAGTCCTGTTGTGAGAGCGCACTCTTGAGCGGCTCGGTATAATGCTCTTTATCATCCAGAAACTGCTGCACTAATTCTAAAATCGTATGTTCGTCGATAAGCAGGGCCTGCTGCGCGGCGTCCAAGTCTATCAATTCTTTGTTCTGCACTTTTTTTCCCATTTACCTTTTTTAAAAATATCTTATACATCTATCTTAGGTTCTAGTAAAAAACACTGTCAAGTCAAGAATTTGCAATACAGTAATTCTAATTTTGGAAGTTCTATAACTTCCAAAATTAGAATTACATTAAAATCTTTAAGCTAAGTTGCTCATCTTAAACAAAATGTGAGCATTCTAAATTTTCAAATTTAGAATGCTGTTTGCAATAATTTCGCGGCG
>CAZWDV010000040.1:10097-19345 GCA_964632675.1 uncultured Sediminispirochaeta sp. | reverse complement strand
TCGCGGCGGCGCCGGATCCACAGCAGCAGGGCCCCGCCCAGGATCATCAGAAAACAGAGAATCTGTCCGGTAGTAAAGTTCCACGGAGAGAGAAACAAGGCTTGCGGGTAGGCCTCGCTGCCCAGCTGAATCGGATATCCGATACCTATATCCGGCTCGCGTAAATACTCGATTAAGAAGCGCACAAGTCCATAACCGATCAGATAAATCCCCAAGAGCTGTCCGTTATACTTTTTGCGCGGCCGCACAATAAACCAGATGAGCACCCACAACACTATGCCCTCGAAAAAGGCCTCGTACAGCTGCGAAGGATGGCGGGGCAGCTGCAGCAGCTCCCCGGATTCATACGGCATACCGATTTTATCGGCAATCCGGCGTACCCACTCGTGGCGGATTGAATAGGCCGGCGCATGCGGAAAAATCATGCCGATAGGGCTGGTAGTCACCCGCCCCCACAGCTCTCCATTAATGAAATTGCCCAGCCGGCCAAAGGTGTATCCCAGGGGAATACCGGCAACTGCCAGGTCGGTTATCTGCAGAAAATCGATCTTCTTCACTCTGCAGTAGGTAAAACCGCCGATAACCGCCCCTATCAGGCCGCCGTGATAACTCATGCCCTGCAGGCCGACCAGATTCATGTTCTCGTCAAAGGGCCAGAAGATCATCCACGGTTTTTCAAGGTAATACCCGGTGGGATCATAGACAATAGTGGCAAAAATACGCGCACCGATCAGTAACCCAAGAATAGTCCAGAAAAAAATATTGACGCTGTCGTCCTCGCTCAGCTCAATTTTCTCCCGTTTAACCTGATAGCGAAACAGTACATAGGTTACTCCGAAGGCCACCAGGTACATCAAACCGTACCAGTGAAACGGCAGGCCCGGAATAATGACCGGGCTGATCCAGTCGGGATATTGCAAGTAAGCCAGCATATCTTACTCCTTGTTCTCGTTCTGTTCGGATTCTATTCGTCCGTTTTCCTGATTAAACCAAAGAGTGAGATTACTCAGTGGTTTAGCAGTTTCGAAAAAGCGTCCGTGGCTTTCAATAACAACCCCCGGATACAAGCTGCCGCGGATCACTACCTTCGAATTGAAATGCTCTTCATAGCGTTCCCGCAGGGTGAACAGACGCATGCTGCGTTTTTCAATAATCTTGAGATTTTTAAGTTTATCACGGCGGATCTTTTCGAGGTTAGTACGCCCACCCTGTTCCTCATGACGTTTCATTTCAGCATCCAGTTTGGTTACCATTTCTTTCAAGCGCTCTATCTCTTTTTCGTGCTGCTCGATTTCGTCAGCCACCAGATAATCCTGCCCGAAAGAGATAACCGTATGGGTTCCTTTTTGATTGCCCAGGTTTTGCGCTTCCAGTCCGTGCTTCGAAAAAACTTTGCCGCCGATTAAACTGCCCTTGTCGCCCAGCAGACACAGAGTTCCATTACATTTTACCTGACAGCGCAGGCAGTTATTTTTCACCCTTATGTCGCCCACCGAAAGCAACGTGGCTTCCTCAATGAACACCGCTTCGATATCTTTTTTGGCTCTGATTACCGCTTTGTTTCCGCCGACGATTCCTTGCCCGACCTTCACCGTATTTCCCGCCGAAATAAGCGCGCCTTCTACGGTCCCCTTAATCAACACATCACCGCCGGCCATCACATAAAAACCGCGCTGCACATTGCCGGACACCTCGACTGTGCCGGGAAACTTAATATTGCCGCTGTGCATGTCAACATTGCCCTTGACCCGGTGGTGCACATGTACGCTGATATTCCGGCCGTCATACTCCAGCTCTCCGCTCTTTTCGGCATAGAGCAAGACAGTTCCGTCATCCTTCTCTTCACGGCGGATGTTGTCACCGACCTGCAGTTCAACGCCCTCGTTGCCCTTGGCCTCGACCGTCTCGCCGCTGACGTTCCAGCCCGATTTTTTGCCGGTCCCCGCCGACGGAATTTCCACCACAAGCTGATTCTCATCTACAGCGGTAATATCATCGTGAGACCTAAAGTCGGCCTGACCCTTTTGGTCGATTTTCACCTGCTCGCCGCTGGCAAGCTTCACATGAAACTTGAGCTTCCCAGATTCAGTGCTTTCTACCGGAGGATTACCAGCGGCAATCTCAACTTTCTGCACCGGCTGGCCCTGCTTGGCCGCTAAAATTGCATCGCCCAGGGCCGAGCTGTCGATACCTTTAACAACCCGCTGCTCCTCCAGTACCGCACTTACTTTGTCCATAGTAAGGGGAGGTGCAAATCCGCGCGCCTCTTCCAGAAAAATAAAGGCGGTCATTTTATCCGGAGCAAGCTCAACATCTATCTTAGCCTCCCGATAGGGCCGCACCCGCATCATAAAGCTCTCTTCCCCGTCAACCACATCTAAAATGCCGGTTTCCTGGGCCACCAATTGATCATCTTTGAGCAGAATATTCTCCTGCAGCGACATGGGGGGATCATTGCCGGGAAGTCCCGGTAAGACTTTGCCGAACACATCCACTCCCCCTTCGCCACTGTCACTCGAGCTTATCTCGGCAACTATGTTTCCGGCCTTCACGTAGGCCATACGCGAAACCGAGGGCAGCGGGTAATCAGTAAGGCTGGGTATCTGCTCAACAGCTGTATTTCCGTCCTCATCCGGCCGGGCCAGCAGGGTGTCCTGTTGCCGCACCTCCAGCTCATCCTCGCTGATGAATGTGCAGCTGAACTGCAAGGTACGGTCGGCGCCGCGGGTCGGCGGCTGGCCTTCGGCTAAGACATAGTCTTTCAGTTCAAGATTACGACTTCGATAAAAAGAAACTAGATCTTCTTTAATTTTATCAAAGTCCATCTCTTTGAAACCGCTCTTCTTGATAGCGGCGCCGATCTCCTTGAGCACCAGCGGCTTGCCGCGCCCGCTGCCCTTCACTGCATTCAAGTACCCTTTCAAATGGTCGGAAGCAGCTTCCACTTTGAACCATCCGTCGCGATCCTGGGTGATGGGAACGTCCTTGAGGGGCTTCTGGCGCTGAATGGAGACAGAAATGGCCTGCGTAATCTTTACCGCCGCAACCAGCTCCTCATCTGTAAAGCCGTTTTCTTTGGCGGCTTCCAAAATGGTCTCTGCTTTCGGCGGTCTGGCATCCTTTTTACCCGGAATAAGCTGCAACAGGCAGGTGGCCTGGTCCTTCGATACAGTCAATTCCCATTTATGATGCTGAAAGGGGATAATTTCGACCCAGTTTTCTCCGCGCCGCACTACCCCGGCCTCAGACGCAACCAGTGCCTCCGGGGTCTCTTTCACTCCCCGGCCGGGATACAGCGCTTTAGCACCCGTCGCTTGGACGGAAATCGGTTTGCCGTACACGGAGCGACCCATTTTCCCCTCGGCCGCCGCTCCTTTTTCCGCCAGCACATCGCTCTCTTCCGCCCAGCCCGATTCCAACACCTCCGGATCGACCTTTACCGGCGCTTCCCTTTCGCGGGTTACCCACTTCTTCACCGTCTCTTCTTTCGGTTTACCGAAGGGCATCTTGCTCTTTTTCCGAACCTTTTTCTCAACCTGCACCCGCTCGCGCTTTTTCTCGGTAATGCGCGGCTCACCGGCCTTCTTGAGAATCCAGCGGGCGTCTTTTTGCAACTCTTCAGGGATAGGTTTGAGCTTCCAGGAGTATTCCGGCGGTGTCGGAGAGACCGGGGGAGAGCCTTCGGCAACCACAACCTCTACCGGTTCTGTATCGGCATGTTCGAATTTCTCAACCGCCTGCTCAATCGATTCCTCCAGCACTCCTTCTACAATACCCTTCTCTTCGAGCAGATTCTTGATTTTCGGAGGATTCCACACCTTTCCGTGGGGATCGGCAGTGAAAATGAGCGCGGCCTTTAGATGAGAATTATCAACTACAATCTTGAGTCGGCCTTTGGTCTGCATGGCATTTACACTTTGTATCCCTGTTCCATTGCTTTCAGCAGCTTACTTTTCAGAAGTTGGTTCTCCTTCTTCAACGCGTTCACGTCGTACTGCTGGGCCCGAATGGTATCGATGAGATCACCGCGGGTAAGTGCACCACTGTGCAGCAGGTTCTCGAGGTCTTGCACTTTGGCATCGAAGTCGATCTCCGCTTCCATCTCCGCAGTCTCATAGGTCTGTTCGAGATTATCGAAGTCTAGCAAACCGGATTGTTCCTCTTCCTGGTGCTGAATAATCTTGTCAGCAAGCCGGAATACTGCCTGGCTCAAGACCGAATTAGGCTTATATGCAACTATGGGAAGCCGTGAACTCTGGGCAACTTCCTGAAGATGATCAAAATAGATTACCCCTAAATGTTCCATATCAATGCCGAGATATTCGCGGCAAGACCGGCGTATTTTTTCCGCCTTCTTGGAATCCTTCGGATCTTCGAGCATATTCATAACCATCATCGGTCGAAACGTTTGCATGGACTCCTGAAACTGTTCGAAACTCTGGGGATCTTCCTGCTTAATTTTCTGCAAAAGCCGCGGAATATAGACCCGCTGCAGCTGGGCACCCTCCTTCTGCAGTCCCTTCAGATACTCGGCGGCAGCCGTCCCCTTTTTGAAAGAGTTGCCCATCAGCCGGAACACGGTGTTCTTGAGAAACAGATATGCATTCAGGGTCGCCGTCAGTGTAGGAGTGGTCACAACCATTCCGCGGGATGAGGTGAGAAAAAAATCGAGAGTGTTGTAATTGGTTCCGGCCCCGAGGTCAGCCACCAGATAGTCGGCATCCACACTGTAGAGCCGTCGTATCAGTTTCGACTTTTGACCGCTCTTCAGGTTTGCCATTCCTGGAATTTCCGCATCCCCCGGAATAAACCGCAAATTATCATACTCAGTGGGAAGAATAATGTCGTCGAATTTGATATTAGAATCAAGCAGAAAGGTACCGATTCCGGTCCGCACCCCGCTTTGTCCGATGGTGAGATGCAAATTGCTGGCTCCCAGATCGAGGTCGGCCAGCACTACCCGTTTTCCGTATCGTGCAAGGGCAACCGCCAGGTTGGTAGCCACCAGGGTTTTACCCACCCCGCCTTTCCCGCTGGCGATCGGTATTATCTGCATCTACTTCTCCTCATTGCTGTTTTGAACTTCGGTTATTTCTACCGGAACCTCCTGCGGCGATGCCGGCGGCTGTGCTGTATATTTTATCAGAATAATACCGCTAAGCAAGTCAACGGCGCTGATTATCAGCAACAGGGGCAACATTCCGCGAAAAAGAGTGGCCGGAACCATGATGCCCGCCGAAGGGTTAATATAGGCCAGGATGACCGATATCACTCCCAGTTCGTAGAAGATTAACAAGACACCGGCCACCAGCTGCAGCAGCTTGACAGTTCCTACTGCCCGTGCAACTATCTGAAACCGCAGCGGACGTAAGGCCGTCAGGGCTGTGCCGAGGAGTGTGGCAAACGCATACGAAAGCAGCCAAAACAAAAAGAACTTATACTCTTGGGACTGCAGAGGATTTAGATAGGTATGCAAAAGATTCACGATTACTACATATCGGATTATCTCCCACACACAGGCTACACTGGGAATTATACGCTGTCTCATCTACAGCAAAGTGTACGCACAGTATTAGGCGAGGTCAATACAGTAATTCTAATTTTGGAAGCTCTATAACTTCCAAAATTAGAATTGCTGAGGTCAATAGTTATAATCTTGACAAACGAGTTGAAACATAGAGAATTAAGGGAGAGAGGTTCAAATGAAAAACGGCGATAAACTTACCTGGATCGGAGCAGCTTGTGCACTATTCGTTTTCGGACTGGTTGTCACTTTTACCCCCCGCGTTTCAGCCCAGCAGTCTCCGCAGGCGACGCAACAGTATATTGACCGCATCCAATACGCATTCAACTTCATAATGCAGAATTATGTCGATGAGGTTCCCCCGGAGCAGCTCTACGAAGGGGCAATGCAGGGGCTCTTCGAAAGCTTGGACGATCCCTATTCCTACTACCTGACTGCCAGTGATATGGAGGATCTGACCGATACCACCACCGGCAAGTTCGGCGGAGTCGGGCTGTATATCAGCAAGCCCGCCGAGTCGGAAGAGGACCCGCAGGCCGAGAACGGAAGAGATGCCTACATCAAAGTGGTTGCCCCCATCGAGGACACTCCGGCCTACCGGGCGGGAATTCATGCCGGCGATTACATCACTAAGATAGAAGACGAATCGACCAAAAAACTGACCGTAGACGATGTAGTTGACCGGCTGCGCGGCGAACCGGGCAGCACCGTTACGGTTACCATTCTGCGCGGCAAAGATATCACCTTCGATGTCGATATTACCCGCGCTATTATCGAAATACCGACCGTCAAACACGCAACGATCAACGAGAGCATTGGTTACATCCGCATCATTCAATTCACCCCCTATACCGACGACCGGGTAAAAGAGGCCCTCAACGAGTTCAAAGGGAACAACTACTCCAAGCTGATTATCGACGTACGGCAGAATCCCGGCGGCCTGCTCACCTCAGTGGTGGACACCGTCGATCTGATTCTCTCGGAGGGAACCATCGTGAGCACCCGTTCGCGCATAGCCCAGGAGAACGAAGTCTTTGCCGCCGATAAGAACCAGGTGGTCGATTCGAACGTACCGATTGTGGTTCTGATCGATCAGGGCTCGGCCTCCGCTTCCGAAATTCTGGCGGGGGCACTCAAGGACACCGGACGCGGGGTGCTCATCGGCCAGACCAGCTTCGGCAAGGGGTCGGTGCAAAAGATAATTCCCTTCGGGAACAGCGGCTTCAAACTGACTATTTCCCGCTACTATACGCCGGCAGGCATCAATATCGACAAGGTGGGCATCGAACCGGATATCGAAGTGAAAGAACCGGAGTTGACCGAAGCGGACAATGAGGACCTGAAGGAGATTTTCGAAGAACGGCTCATTTCCCAATTCGTCGATCAGAATCCGGATGCCTCCGAGCCCCGGCGCGAGCAGTTTGTTCAAGAACTGCAGCGGGAGTACGACATCAATTTGGAAGGCCGGCTGCTGCGCAAACTCCTCCGCAACGAGTTTCAGCGCCGGATGGACTTTCCGCCGGTGTACGACCTCGAATACGACCAGCCTCTGCAGAAAGCGGTAGAATTACTTGAGAAGGGAACCATTTCCGAAATGATAGAAGAAGCTCAGAAAAACGCCCCCGCCGGCGGGAACACCGCTGCTGGCGGGGCGATCGACTTCGACCTGTTCGATTTTCCCGCCGCAGGGTCGCAGCGAATGGAGCAGCCGAAACCATGAAACACGTAACATTACAGATTCGTACCGGAGCGCATACCGAGCTCAATGACATAACCGCGCAGGTAGCCAAGGCTGTCAGCGAAAGCGGGGTGCAGGATGGCCGCTGCACAGTGTACATACCCCATACCACCTGCGGTGTGACCATCAACGAAAATGCCGACCCTTCGGTAAAAAAAGATATCTTGAAAGAGCTGAACAAGGTAATCCCGCTCAACGACAACTACGCCCACATGGAGGGCAATTCGGCTGCGCATATCAAATCGTCCCTGATGGGTTTCAGCGTAAGCATACCGGTAAGCGGCGGGCGAATGATGCTGGGAACCTGGCAGGGTATATACCTCTGCGAGTTCGACGGCCCGCGCAGCCGCACAGCGGTTGTTTCGGTCGGTAACTAGGGCCCGTTGTGCGCCGCTATCTGCTGCCGCCGGAAGCGGAGGATGAGTTAGTATCCGCCGACGCTGCTCCCATGCAGCAAATAACCCTCAAAGACGAAGAGTTTCACTATCTTGTGCACGTCCTGCGTTACACAACCGGCAGCCGCTTCGAGGCGATCGACCGCCGCGGACGCTTGTACCAGGCCGAAATAGGCCGGGTACACACCGATGCGGTAGCGCTGCACCTGCAGCCCCGCGCCGAAGTGCCGCATAACGAAGCGCTGCGTAACAAACAGGCCGCGGTGGGGCCGGAGGGCACGCTCCGCCGGCCGTGCACTCCGGAATACACTCTCTATCAGGCGCTTTTGAAGGGCAAAAAAATGGAGACGGTGCTGCGACAGGCCGCCGCGGCGGGTATCCATCACATCGTTCCTCTGCAGAGCGACCATGCGGTGGCGAAGCTGGAAGACGCGCAGCGTGAGAAAAAAAAGCGCTCCCGCTGGGAAGCGGTGCTGAAGGAGGCCATCCAGCAGAGCGGCAGCAGCGTCATAACCCGCATTCATCCGACCACCACCTTACTGGCAGTCGAAAATAGTTGGCGGAGCTCCACTTTAGGGCTCTTTTTTCATCAGGTACCCCTTGAAAATGGCTCGCTTCACAGGTATCTTTCCAGTTGTCCTCAAGAGGTAGCACTTTTTATCGGACCGGAGGGCGGATTTTCACCCGCAGAGGTGAATCTGCTGCACAGCTTCGACTGCCGGCCGGTGTACTTACACACCAATGTGTTGAGGGCGGAAACAGCCGCCATTTATGCAATCGGGGCCGTACAAACAATTGTGGGGGAGAAAAACCAGTGGAAACCCGTACTCCAATCTCCGGAAAAGACGGACACAGCCGAATATCGGTAATCGGTGTGCCGATCGATGTGCTTCCGGAAAAGGACATCGAAGAGACCGTCAGAAACTATCTCGATGATCAGGGAAAGCACCAAATAGTCTTTCTCACTTTATGGGACGTACTGCGGGCCCGCGGAAACAGCGACTTCGCCCGCACAGTTCACGAAGCCGGTTTGGTTATTCCCACTTCCAAGAGCATTCAGTCAGCCGCTAAATTTCTCCATAAACGCGAGCCGGTCCGCTATATGCCCTTCTCCTTTGTAATTCGACTGTTAGGGGTGCTGGAAAAACACGGCAAAAGTGTGTATCTGGTCGGTTTGCGCCCGGAAGCCCTGCACACCGCCTCGGCTAACCTGCGCGACAGCTTCCCCGGTCTCCAGATCGTCGGCCGCTATGCCGGGTACTTCTCCAAAGAGCGCGAGCCGGATGTGGTGACCGCCATCAAAAAGGCCAGCCCCTCTCTCGTACTGGCAGGTCCCGGGGTGTCAAAAGGCCGCCTCTGGTTCCGCAAGCACCGTAAGGAGCTGCCGGTGGGCCTCTCGCTGTGGTGTGGGGAGTGTTTCGAGATATTCAGTGGAAAACGGGATAAACCGGCGGAAAAAAGCTGGAACCGCGGTACTTACTGGCTCCACGACCTTATCCGCCGCCCCTGGACCATACTGAGGATTTTTTACTACACCTATTTTTTACTGCTGCTGTTGATTTACCGAATCAAGGGCGAGTAGCAGCGCGGC
>CAZWDV010000040.1:0-9997 GCA_964632675.1 uncultured Sediminispirochaeta sp. | reverse complement strand
CAGCGCGGCCGGCTACAGCTCGTAGAGCTTCAGGTATTCGTACAGTTCTTTGAAGCGCTCTTCCATCGATGCGGCCACCCAGCGCCCGATTGCACGGCGCAGGCCCGGCAGCAAGAGGAACAAACCCAGTACATCGCCGATAAAGCCGGGTGTAATCAGTAGCACCGCCGCCACCAATAGGCCCGCCAGTTCAAAAAACTCGACCCCGGGATAATAACCCGCTTTGATGCGCGCATGCATCGTATCCAGCACCCCCCGAATCACCAGAAAGGCCAGAAAGAGCCCGAACATGCCGGTTGCGGTGACCACGGCCATCAAGACGTGTTTCGACACCAACTCGGCCAGCTGCAGAAGTACATACACATCCGCTATCGGGATAAGCGACAGCAGAAGTATAAGATAGAGCAGCCGCAATATAAAACCGCTGTCTAAAAACCGCATTAACGAACGAATTTCCAACATAGCAGAAAAAGAGTACCACAGAGGCTGTCGGGATACAAGTACGCCGGCTGCATTTCGCTCTCGGCGAGCACAGATATGTACAAACTCTCCGAATGGGTGTTCCCCCCCACACCCTCGATCGCGTACCATACGCAAAAAAGGGAATAGCAGTGTCTACAATTTTGTACCTCGACTCCCACGGACCGAGTCATGCGCTGCTGCGCACCATCTTCCCCTGTCTGACTATCAACTCAATCTACTCCCCGGAACGCGCTTTTACGGAAATGCACTTACACCCTCCGGACGTAATCATTACCGAACTCGATTTTTATGGAATTGACGGGTTTACGTTATTAGAACGGCTGATCCGCTGCCCGGAACAGGTGCCGGTTGTAGTCCTGAGCTCTCAGAGCTCGCCGTACAGCGTCGTAAGGGCGCTGCAGATCGGTGCTGAGTATTTCTTTCCAAAGCCCTTCGATCCGGAGCAGTTGCGGGCCTACATTCACAAGCTGCTGACATTTATCCACCACACCCGGCTCTCGAAAGACGAAACAAACGGCCCTGCAGATGCGCTCGAGTGCTTCGCCGGCAGGTCTAAGGCCCTTGTAAAACTGAAGTATACCCTGCGATTGTACGCCGAAGCGGAGGCGCCGGTGCTGATATCCGGCGAGAGCGGCAGCGGCAAGGAGCTGGCCGCGCGCACACTGCACAGCCTTTCGCCGCGGCGTGACGGGCCTTATAAATGCGTGCATTGCGGCGCCATTCCCCCCACCCTCCTGGAAGCCGAGCTGTACGGGAGTGAACCGGGGGCCTTTACCGGGGCCACCCGCCGGGCCGGGCTCTTCGAACAGGCCCACTCGGGTACGTTGTTTCTAGATGAAATCGGAGAGATGTCCGCACAGGGGCAGATGAAGCTTTTGAGAATTATCGAAGCCCGGTACATCACCCGCATCGGCGGCGGGAAGCGTATTCCTATCGACACACGCATTGTCTGTGCCAGTAACCGCGACTTGCAGCAGCTGGTGAATGAGGGCAGGTTTCGGGCCGATCTCTACTTCCGAATTCACACCCTTCCGATTGCGCTTCCTCCGCTGCGCAGGCGGAAAGAGGATATTCCGGCCCTGGCACTGCAGTTTCTGCAGGCACAAGCCCAACAGCAGCCCCCGTGCGGACAGCTGCTCAGCCCGCCGGATCCGCCGATTTCGTATTCTGCACTTATGAAACTGTCAAACTACCACTGGCCGGGGAATGTGCGAGAACTGCGGAATACACTCCAGTTAGCCCAGGTACTGGCCCGCGGAAACACGATTAAAGCGGAGCATATCCGCATGAATTATTGAAATCTCAGTTAAGCAGCCGGAAATCGACCGCCAGCAGCACGGGAAAGCGGTTGCCCTGCTGATCCTCGCCATAGCCCAGATAGCGGCCTATCAGCAGAATCTTCGAATGCAGGGGAATCTCATTGGCCGCCTTCTCCCGGCTGCGGGGGTTTGGTACGGTGCCGGCAAACTCGGGTCCGCGCAGCTGCACATAGCAGCGATAAACTTTTAGGTCCTCGCCCTCGATCCAGTCACCGGAGGAGAGTTCGATAATTCCGAGATAATCCTCTTCGGCCTCGTTGACCAGCTGCCGCGAAGAAACGACCCCGTCGATAGTCAGGTAGCGGTCTTTCGGAATGGCGCCCACGTCCCCGGCCTCCACCTGAGCGGCCAGCCGCTCCAGGGTCAAATCGAAAGCCACAACCTCTTCAAGCTGGGGCAGTGCCGCCTCTGAGCTTTGGGACTGTGCAGTTACCCCAGACAGAAATACCATCAACATGATATTAATGAGACAGAAACTTACTACTCTGGACCGCATATTGGACCTCTTTTCCACGCTATTGTCACTTTGATTGTATGGCTTTATTATTGAGGGGTCAAGTTTAGCTTAAATCTATTTGATTTTTTCAGTATAATTGTCGATAAAAATAGAAGGATTACGCTACCTAAACTAAAGCTATCTAGTGTATACTTTTTACGGAGAAAGGTTTGACAAATAGTGATTACCTGAATAAGATTGTAGTGCACGTGCGAAAGTGTCGTAAGATTGAGAGGTTCCATGAATAACAACGATATTGTACCGGGCTTTGACGATGAAAAGGACGATAGCCTCAAAATTCGTCTTGAAAAAATCGATAAAGTTGAAGGCTGCCTCGTATTGTATCTGACAGGATATATCGATACGTATAACTCAAATTTCTTTCAGAAAAGAGTAAGCAAAGCTGTTGAAAATGGTTTTTCGCGGCTCATATTTAACTGTGCCGGACTGAACTACGTGTCCAGTACCGGAATCGGATCTTTTACCGCATTTCTGAAGGCGGTAAAACCGCGGGGCGGAGACATTGTGCTGCTGGATATACAACCGAAGGTGTATGAGGTGTTCCAGCTGCTCGGCTTTTCACAATTCTTTAATATCAAAGACAACCTGCAGGAAGCAGTAGAGTTTTTCAACTCTGCAGGAAAAACCGGCTCTACAGATGTCTTTCCGAAGATTTTCAAGTGCCCGATCTGTTCAAAAAAGTTAAAAGCAACCAAACCCGGGCGTTTTCGCTGCAGCGAATGCAAAACCATTTTAGCCATCGACAATTCCGGACAGGTCTTTTTAGGTTAGCATTCGTACCCACTTGAGCAAGTAAGGGGAGAGTGCATATATGAATAAAATCGAAAGCTATCTAATCAATCTTGGTGTAACCTACGAGGAAATCGGTGAAAACACCTGGATAATTAACGACCCGGACAACGGACTCGAACAGGTAGCGGTGGCAGTCAATGAACCGCTAGTGGTGGTGCGGGTAAAAGTGATGAACGTACCCGAACACAAGCGGGAAGAGTTCTTTCTCAAACTCCTGCAAATAAACGGGTCCGACCTCATCCACGGGGCCTATGCAATCGTGGAAAACGACGTTATTTTAATAGATACACTAAACTACGAAACTATGGATTTGGAAGACTTCCAGGCAACCATCGATGCAATCAGCATGGCGCTAACCGAACACTACTCGCTGCTCTCCACTTTCCGTACCTAGTAGAATTCAGAGGAACACATATGGGATTTATTGAAAGATTCAAGCGAATGGTAAAAAGCAATCTCAATCAGATGATCAGCCGGGCCGAGAATCCTGAGAAAATGCTGAATCAGCTGATTACCGATATGAACCAGCAGCTCATAGAGTCGAAAAAGAGCGTTGCATCGGCAATTGCCGACGAAAAAAAGCTCGAGCGGTTGATGAACAACGCCCTGGCCCAGTCCCGCGAATGGGAGGAAAAGGCCCGCACGGCGGTGAATGCCGGCAAAGACGACTTGGCCAAGCAGGCGCTGGTACGGAAGCAGGAGTTCGACGGCCAGGCCCAGCAGTACCGCGAGCAGTGGGAAGCCCAGCACGAGTCGGTCGAGAAGCTGAAACAGGCTCTGCGCCAGCTGCAGCAGAAAATAGAAGAGGCCCAGCGCAAAAAAAACCTGCTGATCGCCCGCTCAAAACGGGCCGACGCGCAGCGGCAGATTCAGGAGACTATCGGCAACCTCGACAACAATTCGGCCTTCGAAGCCTTTGATCGAATGACCCGTGAAATAGAAGACAAAGAGGCCCGCAACGCCGCGGTCGAAGAGATGGAATCGACCAGCACCACTGACGAGCTGGAAGAGGAGTTTGCCAAACTTGAGAACTCCGACTCATCCGCCGACCTCATGCTGGAAGACCTGAAACAGCGGATGAAGAACGAAGACGGTTCTAAGAGTTAGGTGAGTGACGCCGACCTGCGCGCCGACCCGCCCGCCGGCGGAGCTGCCGCTGCGGCCACCCGCCTGATCAACATCGTACGTACAGACAGGCCTGTATCCTTTCACATTACACAACTTCCCACCCAGTTGCAACCCGGAGTCGAACTGTGCGTCTCCGACAACCCCTTGGTCGATGACCATATCGATCTGTATATTCTGCCGGCGGACCGACTAACCGGCCTTTCCGCCGAACTTGAGCACCACAGCTGCCCCGTGCTGGCCTACGGCCCGCCGGAACTGCTGCCGCTGGCCTTTGACTGGGGCTGCGCCGACTACCTGCGCGAACCGTGGGAGGTGCCGGAGCTGAAGGTGCGCGTGCTCCGGCTTCTGCCGCCGCGAAGGCTGTGCTTCGGCTGGGGCGTAGTAGAGCTGCACAGGAGCACCCTTACGGTGATTGACCGCCCCATCCCCGCGCCCCACCCGGTGCCATCGGAGGTGGAGCTTAGTCCGCCGGAGGCGACCCTTTTCAGACAGCTGTCCGCCGCAAGCGGGAGCCCGGTTTCACGGGAGTGCCTGCAGTGTACCCTCGCACGGCTGCACGCCCCGCAGGCCTTGCAAAGCCCGCCGGTCCAGTTTAGTTCCGGCACAGCGGGTATACCGCAGCAATCCGGCCGGGCTGTGGATGTACATATGTCCGCTTTAAGAAAAAAGCTCAACCGGCTGGCCGGCTATCAGCTTGCACCACCACCAATTAGAAGCATTTATGGATATGGATACCAACTTATCCCCAAGTGATGCACATTTTATTCAAATTGTGGATAACTTGTGGGAAAATCTTGGATAAGCCGATTATTACACTGTGAGTATATCACTGTTTTATAGTGTAAAATGGTCAGGAAAAGTATACTTTAGTGCTCTAACAAGTATTTATTTATGGTATAATATTTTAACTGAGATATTATCTAGTTGTGAGGGTAAATTATGACACAGTCATCGCTTTAATTTGCTCATAACACTCAAATAACTCTATCGATTTACACTGGAGGAGTTGTGGATAACTTGTGCACTATAGAAGCTAAACTCCTTTATTAATTGGAGTTGCGAGCGATGTAGCTTCATGCTACTATTATACTCAAGATATAAGGATAGTGAATGTGAAAAAAGCTGTAGTAAGTTCTGCGGCATACGTCGGATTTTTTCTAATCAGCCTCACGATTCTTACCGCGGTTGCACTTATTTATACGTGGATAAGCACTTATTCGCCGGTTTACCCATCCGCGGTGTTTACCGAAGCAGCACTGGAGAAAATTCTGCAGTCGCTGCCGGTGGCAGTTGCACTCTCTCTGATGCTGGTCCTGCTAATTCGCACCAGATCCCGCACCCGTGCTCCCATGCTGAGCATCATGGTGAGTGTCATTGCAATTATCCTGTATGCCGGTTCCGCCTATCTGGCGATTCAGCTTACAGCTCAGACTGAAACCTCCATGAGCGAAAGCCTTCCCTTTTATGAACAGCGGATAACCCAGGTGGAGCACTCCCTGTTGTATACCGGGAAAATGACAGCAGTCGAAAGCGGTTACCGGATAGAACCGATTATGCACGTCGACATGAACAGCCGGAATGCTCCGCGAATAAGCTATTACCGGCAAGGACTCGCCTCTCCGGCGGAGAATAGAATTACGAATTCCGAAGACAGCTCGATTATTGAGTACAGTGACCAAAGCACCCCCTTCGCTGCATTCGTGCAGCCGCCTGCGGTCTTACATCGGCTGCTTACTGAAATAGGGGGAATCACTAGTGCTTTAAAACAGAGTGTCGACCGCGGCCGGCTGTTTCTCCTGATCCTCACCGCCGCACAGGTGTTTTTTCTCACCAGCAGCTGGAGTATCATCCGCAGCAGCCGCTGGCCGCTTCTCAGTGCCTTGCTGGCCCTGCTGGCACTGCGCGGTTTTTTCTTCCTGGATGCAGCCTTTCGGGGAGGGATTTTCGCCGAAGTGCTGAAAGTTTTGTCTCTGGAGAATTTCACCTTTCTCGCAGCTCCGGCAGGATTCATACTGCTTGGAATTCTATTCGTACTGTGGGGTTTAGTATACAACCCGGCCCCAAAGGGAACCCCCAATGAATAGGTTTGCATTTCGCAGTTTCATCTTCATGATGGGAGCTTTCCTGCTCGGCTATATCTTTTTCTTCGTGCAACAGTGGCTGCAGTACCCTGAAGATACGCTGCTCTATTTTTACAAAGTGCCCTGGATACTGCAAGAGGCGCTGCGGATGCTGATAGAACACTTCCCGGTGGTAGCGGTCAGCGCCGTGTTGATTGCTTTTTCTACCTTCCCCGCCGAAAAAGCCCAACTGCTCGAAGGTACCGGGGTAATTTCCGCTTCGACCAGCCGCACTATCATTCTCTTTCTCGTGGTAACACTCGTGTATACCATCCTGAGCATCGGTCTTTTGCCGGAGCTGTATGAGGCCCGCTACGACCGTATTTATCAAAGCTCACTGGCCCGCAGTTACCTGCAGCAAGCCGAACAGGCCGAACAAGCGGAGAACCAGAAGGCTGCCTACAGCCTCTACCGCGACTATCTGAATATCGACAGCGATAACCGGGCTATAAAAGACAAGGTGAACTACCTGGAGGGCCAGGTAAGCCTGCAGACCGCCCAGGAAAAGCAGCGCAGAGTAGAACAGGTAGTGCCGGAACCAATCTGGCATGATGAGTACCGCGACTTGAGCGCCGTAGAACTGGTAGAACAGGGACGAGAGGCTCTGAACAACAACGATCCTTTCACCGCCCATTATATGGCCCTGATAGCCCAACGGGTGGCGCAGCTCCAAAACCAAACCAGGGATGATGCCAAGCGGCTGGCCGCCCAGGCCTGGGAAGCCATCGGAGCCCTGGAACCGAGCCGGGATCAGCAGCGCGCACGGGCCGTATACAATCAAAAACTCAGCGGATACGAGGCCCTTACCCGCGAACAACCGATCAAAGCCTATTACATCTTCAAGGACCTGCGCGAAAATCATCCGGGGGATCCCGATGTAAAGGAGTATTACCGCCGCAGCATGCAGCAGGCACGGGGGAAGTCCTATTTTATCGAGGAAGCCGAACGCTTTAAGAGCAATCCGGGTATCCGTAAAATCGTGTATATGGACAACTCCCGTACTTTGGTGTTTATCGAAAAGCTGGTGCTGGAGAACGGCGAGCACTGGGCCTACGGTATAGAACTGCTGCGCTTAAGTGCGGCGGGCGACACCGACGCCGTTACCAACGAAGAGGCCGCCGGCATCTTCGAACATGTAAGCGCCCCTTACGGTAAAATTTCGGGTAAAAGCCTGATTATGAAGGGAATCGACCGGGACAACGAGAACCGCAGTATTGAACCGACGGTGTATGTATCCCGCGCCGAGAACCCGCTACAGACAGTGGTAAATCTTACCCCTTCTATCCCCGAGCTCATGCGCCTGAGCCGCGAGCAGGAGTTCCTTAACCGGCTGACCCTGCCCGACCTGCTGGCCATCCAACCGGTCATTACACAGTTCGGATACCCGGCCTACCGCTTCGAGGTGTTGACCTTGATGCGCATCCTCGAGCCGTTCCTCTTCCTGATATTTGCAAGCTTCGCAGTAGCCTTCGGCTGGCATACCCGGGTCTACGCCCAGGGCTTTCCCTGGCTGGTGCTGATAGTCGCGCCGCTGCTGCCCTTCATTATGAACCAGATTATTATTCTGTACGAATACCTGCATAAACTGCTGTTTACCGGAGTTGTACTGAGCTTCGGCTTTGTGAGCGGAGCAGTAGGACTGCTGGTCCTGGAAGCGGTGCTTCTATTCCTGGCCCTCTTTTCGGTAGCCCTTCAAAAAGAACTATGAGTCTGCGCTTCACTGCGTTAAAACCGCATGCAGGGAAAATAATCGGCGGAGCGGCCGGTCTGATCCTCGGGCTAAAGCTGTTCGGCCTTATTTTTGGGGTACTGCTCGGCGCGCTGGCCGACATTCTGCTGCAGGACCTCCGGCTGCGCCGCAGCCTTCGCCGGAATGCTGACGAAACCTATCAACCGGAGCTCGAGTTCATCATCAGCCTTACACGGAAAGTGCTGGCCGCGGCCGCCCTCGACAGTCCGCCGCCCCGACACGATATCGCCTACCTACGTGAACAACTGCTGCACAATTTCCACCTCACTCCGCGGGGTGAATCCCTTGTCCGCGAGCTGTGTACACACAGCCCCGAGCCGCCGGACGGTACCACTCAGCCCGCCGAAGAATCCGGCCGCTCACTTCATTCTCCGGTCGAGCTGAGTCCCGAGGAACAGTTAGCAGCGGCCCGGCTGCTGTTCGAGGCTGCCACACTCTCGAACTCAGAAAGAGCGATCAACCGCAAAGGAACCCAGTTTGTGCATGAAAGTTGCCGCTCCCTGGGAATCCGCCCCGAATTCCTGCAGCTGGCCGCCGGAATGGTAATTCAACAAGACACGAGCGACTATGAGGTATTGGGAGTTTCACCGGAGTCTCGCACTGAGGAGATAAAACGGGTATACCGTACCCTGGCCGCGCAGTTTCATCCGGACAGCCTGCACGGTCTGAGTCCCGAGCAGCAGCACGCCGCCACCGAGGCTTTTATGAGAATTAGAAATGCGTATGAGAGTATTATGAAGAGTCGCTGAACTTACTCCGGCTTGGACGGGAGCGGGGTCCACCAGCGGACCTGCAGGTTGCGCACATCGCCCTTGGGCGAGGCCACCCACATCCGCTCGTCCCGCATGTATTCGGCTACCCAGCAGTTATTTTCGCTATCGCAGACCAATACGGGCACACCGTCTTCCGGCAGATTCTCTTTTGTACTCAGCCAGTTGGCTTCCATCTTATGATTCTCCTTCACATGTATCTTTGGAGTATTCGATACGGGCCCCCAAGGACTGTAAGCGGCCTATCAGGTTCTCGTATCCCCGCTCTATTTGATACACATTCTGAATTACACTGCGGCCTTCGGCGCACAGTGCTGCAATTACCATGGCCATACCGGCTCTTACATCGGGAGATACCAGTTCGCCGCCGCGCAGGCGCGACGGGCCGCTGATCACCGCCCGGTGGGGATCGCACAAAATGATGCGGGCCCCCATGCCGATCAGCTTGTCGACAAAGAACATCCGCGATTCAAACATTTTTTCGTGCACCAGCACGGTGCCTTCGACCTGCGTAGCCACCACCGTAGTAATGCTGGTCAAATCGGCGGGAAAACCGGGCCAGGGAGCATCGTCGATCTTCGGGATCATGCCGCCCATCTCCGGAACTACCCGCAAATCCTGCCCTGCGGGCACGAAGATTGTCGAGCCGTCCCGCTCCCAGTGAATACCGAGTTTGTTAAAGGCAATGCGGGTGGCCCGCAGGTGTTCCGGTCCGGCATCTTCGATTTCAAGCTCGCCCCGGGTAACCGCGGTGAGGCCGATGTAGGAGCCGACCTCCATAAAATCGGCACCGATCGTAAACTCAGCGCCCTGCAGCCGCGAGCGGCCTTCGATAGTAAGAATGTTGGAACCGATACCGCTGATCTGTGCCCCCATAGCATTCAGCATGTGGCAGAGGTCCTGCACGTGCGGCTCACTGGCGGCATTCCGAAGAATGGTGGTACCCGCGGCCATCGAAGCGGCCATTATGGCGTTTTCAGTGGCGGTAACCGAGGCCTCGTCGAGAAAAACATCATCGCCCACCAGCTTGTTGGCAGTCAGCTTGAACATGCCGTCCACTTCAACCCGGGCCCCTAGGGCCGTGAAAGCCAGAAAATGGGTATCCAGTCGCCGGCGAC
>CAZWDV010000039.1:0-30038 GCA_964632675.1 uncultured Sediminispirochaeta sp. | reverse complement strand
TAGCGGCCGGCCTATATGCGTACCTATTTAGACTGTTTTGCCTGTTTTATGAACCATGGACTGGGGATTGCCCGGCGCAGTGGACTGGACGAAACCGCACAACGTGAAGTGTTGAACAGGGTGGCGGAGATGCTGCCCGGTTTTCCTCCGGATGCTACCCCGCCGCAGATGTCTTTGCAGATCAACCGCATGGTTCGTGAAATGACCGGCGAGTCGGACCCGTTTGCGGCGGAGAAGGAGCAGAGCAACCGCATCGCACTGGAGGCGGCTCCGGGGGTGCGGCAATTGATAAGCGACAGCGAGCATCCCCTGCTGACAGCTATCGAGTTTGCCATTGCCGGTAACAGCATCGATCTGGGGGTGAGCAGCGACCTGGACATCGCGACGGCCCTGCAGCAGCTGGTGCAGGACGAGGATGCGCGCATCGGGGCCGAGGATCCGGCTAACTTTGCCTTACCCGCCTTAAAGGCGGATCTGGCGGCGGCGAATGCGGCCGGTGGCTCCCTGCTCTACATTGCCGACAATGCTGGTGAAATTGTGTTCGATATGCTGCTGATCGAGCGCTTAAAGCAGGAGTATCCGCAGCTTGCAATTACTGTAGCCGTGCGTTATGCTCCGATTATCAACGATGCTACTTTGGCGGATGCCGAGCGGATCGGTTTAACCAAACTGGTTCCGGTCATCTCCAGCGGCAGCGAGGCGCCGGGTACTCCGATGTCGCTGATCAGCTCCGAATTCCGGGAACTGTTCGATTCGGCTGATGTAGTGATCAGCAAAGGGCAGGGCAACTACGAAACCCTCTCGGATGTCGAGCGGGATATATATTTTCTGTTTAAAACCAAGTGCAAGGTGATTGCCCGCCACAGCGGCAGCCGGGTCGGCGACATTATGCTGGTGCGCAAGCCGGCTTGAATGCTCAGATTATTTAGTGCAACCACCTTTGGTTAACAATTTAGGTGCAATTCTCATTTTAGATAAAACAGGTATAGTAATTTGTGAATACATGTGTATGAAAAAATGCACTCTTTGAAGTTTTTGGATGTTTGGTCTTTCTTAGAATATATATAACTTGTTTTTTAATATAGAGATATACCTCAAATATGTAGAACCGGTTTTTTGGCATGATTGTTGCATGTTTATTACCAGGATACAGGATATATATGAGTTCAATTGCGAAAACAACGAATTTACTTCGACAACAAGAATTAACCACCGAAATAATCAGGAAGTCGATCCATATGCTGATTGCATTGGTACCTCCACTGGCCTCAATCAATTTGGAGGTAACCCTTCTATTGTTGGGCAGCGGTGTTATTTTCTATGCATGGGCAGAGATTCAGCGGCTCGAGGGACACAGCATTGCACTGGTTTCTTTCATCACCATGAGCGCTTCCCGGCGCCGGGATATGAACGGAATTGTGTGTGGTCCCATCACACTGGCACTCGGAGCAATGATTGCCCTCATGCTGTATCCTGAACCGGCCGCCAGTTTGGCTATCTATGCGTTGGCCTTCGGTGATGGACTTTCCAGTTTAGTTGGCAAAACCCTTGGACAGGTACGTATTCCCTTGAGCGGTGGAAAAACCGTGGCCGGGAGTCTGACTTGTTTTCTGGTGGTGTTCCTGCTGGCTTCCGGCACAGTTCCGACTCTGTTTGCCGCCGCTTTAGTGGCGGCTGTGGCAATGGTACTTGAAATGCTGCCTTCCCGCGATCTCGATAATATCATTCTGCCGGTTGGCGTGGGGCTGCTCACCTATTTTCTGATGATGTAAGTTCTGACGATTTTAGTGTATTCAAAACCAGAGATAGATGGTATGAGTGCGGTGCGCAAAAATAAACGTGCCCAGAATTACCAATACCAGCCCGAGTATTCCCGGCCAAGAATGGGCAAAATAATAGTTTAGCTGCATCCCGACGATAACCAGCACCAATGCTCCCGCATTATATGTATAGTTGCGGTCAGAATGCAGCCCGGCAGCATACACATAATTTAATATCGAAAAGAAACTCAGAATATAGAATGCGAGTGTGAATCCTGTGGTCTTGCCGGCATCGCATATGAGCGGCAGGGTGAAGTGAGTACAGTCAACCGGGATGATGGTGGCAATTACCATTGCGATCATAAATGCGGTCGATAAATACACCCCCTGTTTCTGAAAAGTAAGTCCGGTTGAAAAAAGCCCTGAAAGAAATAGACATAAAACTGCAAACAGGCGGCCGAAAAACAGAAACTTCGTGAGCGGCAGCAGGCTGAACAGCGAGGTAATGTAGTAGGAGGCCGGAATGGCTATCAATCTCAAACTGGTAAAGGCAAAACCGAGCAGTGCAAACTGAAAGAAAAATACTTCCGGTGAAGGAGTTTTTCTAAAAAACAGGAACAATCCTAGCAGTGCTCCCCCGCTGACTGCGGCCTGGAGTGCTAAAACCGAGATGAGCAGTATCGTGTTTCCTTCGGTTACCATAGTCGGGAGATACTCAAACGAGCTCAATCCCTCGGAAAATACGAACAAAAAGAGAACTATCGCGATATGAATAAGGACGATTACCTGGGCTGAGGCGGTTGCGCCGATAAGGAAACGTTTGCGTACTTTCCGGGTCATGTCCCCACTGTACGAATACTCGGGTGAAAAATCAATATCTCCTGACGCTGTGTCCGCTGTCGGAAGAAAAACATCTATAGCTGCTGGCATTTTTGTTCGATATAGAAAGGGGAGGACGGAGAAATGCAAAAACGATTGATTCTCATCGGAGTATTAATTTTAATCGCTCTATTGCCCGTAGCCGCTGGAGATGTGGCTACTTTTGTGAATTTGGGGTTTTCTGAAGATTCATCCGTGTTCATGTTTGGCCAATACGGAGTGATCGACGGTGAAGAGCGGCCATATGCAGAAATATATACCGTGAATGTACATAAGAACGCCTTTGTAAAAGACGGGGTAAGCAAAAAGGTATACGACGATGAGGCTCAGCCGGGGCAGGATGGTTCGGGAGGCCTATTTAATCTGCTGCACAGCGTGGCACCGCAGGTACGGAACTACTCGGTAGACCACCTTAAAACCGGCCGTTTGGTATATGTGCATGTAGACGGAAACAAACCCAAACAGCGTATCGAGTTCAGAGATTTCTACCGTGGAAATTCATATGTACTGACGCTGGTGCAGCAGAAGTTCGGCTCCGGCAAGGATGTCAGTGCTTCGTTTCATATCAATTTAGCGGTTACCAGCAAAGGCGGTGCCACACGTACTTACACCCTCGGAATTCCGGATTTTCGCCGCAAGGGTGTACTGTCTTACCGCATTCAGGAAGTGGTTTTTTCGCCCGCCGAAAGCGGCTTAGTGGTGGTTGTCGAAAAAGAGTTGTGGGATGAACAGGGAAAAGATATCCGCTATATGGTCGAGACCACATCGCTGATTCAATAAGTGGAGTTCCGGCCGCAGCATTGACCATCCCGCCGCTCCTTAGTACAATACGTCTGCAAATTATTCTCCGAACAACAATAAGATATTTATTCAATTGAGGTATATATGGCGGAAAAGATAACCCCCCGCAGCGAAGATTATTCCAAGTGGTATGTGGATATAGTAGTCCAGGCCCAGCTGGCCGACTACTCGCCGGTAAAAGGGTGTATGGTCATCCGCCCGCGCGGCTACGCCTTGTGGGAGGCTATTCAGGGCCAGTTAGATAAAATGTTCAAGGAAACCGGGCACAGCAACGCCTATTTTCCGCTCCTGATTCCCGAGAACTTTATACATAAAGAAGCCGAGCATGTGGAGGGCTTTTCTCCCGAACTGGCGGTGGTAACCCACGCCGGCGGCGATGAGCTTGAAGAGCGGCTGGTTATTCGTCCCACCTCCGAAACCATCATCTGGAGTATGTATAAGAAGTGGATTCAATCGTACCGGGATCTGCCCCTGCTTATAAACCAGTGGGCCAATGTTCTGCGCTGGGAAAAACGCACCCGTTTGTTTCTGCGCACCAGTGAGTTCTTGTGGCAGGAAGGCCACACCGCCCACGAAACCCGTGAAGAGGCCGAAGAGGAGACTCTGAAAATGCTCGAAGTGTATCGGCGTTTTGTGGAGGAGTATATGGCCGTTCCGGTGCTTACCGGCCGTAAATCGGAGACGGAGAAATTTGCCGGGGCAATCGATACTTATGCAATTGAAGCGATGATGCAGGACAAGCGGGCCTTACAGGCCGGTACCAGTCACTTTCTCGGCCAGAATTTCGCCAAAGCTTTTGATGTGACCTATCAAACCAAAGCGGGCAAGCTCGACTACGTGTGGGCAACTTCATGGGGGGTGTCCACACGATTGATCGGTGCGCTGATTATGACGCATTCCGATGACCGCGGTTTAGTGGTTCCCCCGCGTCTGGCACCGACCGAAGCGGCCATCATTCCCATTTTTAAAAACAAAAACAAAGCCGAAGTAGTTGAATACGCCGGCAAGCTCTACGATCAGATGAAGGGACGTTTCAAAGTGGTCTTTGATGACGACGACGCCAACTCACCCGGCTGGAAGTTTGCCGAATGGGAGATGCGCGGAGTGCCGGTACGAATTGAGATAGGCCCGCGGGACATGGAGAACGGCAAAGCGATGATAGTGCGCCGGGATACCGGTGAAAAAGAGGCGGTATCCATCGAGACGGCGGCGGACCGAGTCGGCGAGCTGCTGGAGCAGATTCAGAAAGACCTCTACAATAAGGCCCGATCCCTGCGCGAAGAGAATACCTACAAGTTCGCGAGCTACGCTGAGTTCAAAGCGCTGTACAATGATGGGAACGGCTTCGTCGATACCCACTGGTGCGGTTCGGCCGAGTGTGAAGCGGCCATCAAGGAAGATACCAAAGCCACCATCCGGGTATTGCCCTTTGATCAGGGTGAGATGGAAGGAAAAACATGTATTCGCTGCGGCGAGCCGGCCCGACAGCGTGCGATTTTCGCCAAGGCATACTAAAGCGGCGCATAGCGGCCGATATCGCCCGGCGGACTGTTCACCACAGTCAACCGGGCGTTTTTTTGTTCCGTAGGCGGAAAGGGGCAAAAAAAAATTTTGTTTTGTTGAAATTACATGTTACTATAATGAAAATCTATGGGTGTTTACGATACTGAGATCTGCAGCATTCAGCTGAACCTCGCCTCCGAGCGGAGGCTGGTAGAGAACTTTCTGGCCTCGCAACAGCTCAAGTTAGACCCCGATGTCGAGTATACCGTGGGGGTAAAGCGCCGCGGTCAGCTTGTCGGCACCGGTTCTTTGGCCGGTAATGTGCTGAAATGTATCGCGGTAGATCCGGACTACCAGGGCGAAGCTCTTACCAACACAATTATAACCGAACTCGAACTGGAAGCCTATCACCGCGGCATCGACCATCTGTTTCTCTTCACTAAAGCCGGCAACCGGGTTGTATTCGAAAGTCTCGGATTCGGGCTGGTGTCCGAAAGTGCGGCGGCGGGCATTGTGCTGCTGGAGAAGCCGGATGGGCAGGTAGATCTGTGGTTGAAGGAGCTGGCCGCTTCAGTCTCCGACCGGGGGGAGGGTGCAGATTCAGCTGTCCCAGGCCCGTCCACCGCCCTGGTAATGAACTGTAACCCCTTTACGCTGGGACACCGCTACCTGGTGGAGCAGGCCTCCCGCCGGGCGGCCGCCGCCGGGCAGGGGATTCACCTTTTCGTTGTTTCAGCCGAAAGATCGCTGTTCCCACAGTCAGTGCGCTTTCGCCTCGTACAGGCAGGCACGGCGGACCTGCCCAATGTGATGGTTCATCACGGCGGGCCGTATATCATTTCGGGGGCCACCTTCCCTTCCTACTTCCTGCGGGACGATGAAGCGGTGACCGCTGCGCATGCCCGCCTCGATCTGCAGATTTTCGGGGAGAAGATTGCACCGGCCCTCGACATTCGGCGCAGAATGGTGGGGGAGGAGCCCTACTGTCCGGTTACTGCTGCATACAACCGGGAAATGCATACGATTTTAGCGAGTTTCGGGATTGAGGTTGAAGAAATTCCGCGGCTTTCCCATGCCGGGGCGGCGGTGAGTGCCTCAAAGGTGCGAGAATTGATTCGTGAAGATCATTGGAAGGCCATAAAAGAGCTGGTGCCGGCGACGACATGGGAGTATTTGAACGGCCCGGAAGCGGCCCCGGTTATCGAGCGAATACGGCGGGAGGATCGGCGCCATTGAGCGGCGGTTTATGCTGCAGAAGCGATAAGGAGGAGAGCGAGGATGGAGTTAATCCGAACCGGCAAGGCCGGTACCCTGGAATCGAGTGACGTACTTATAAGCGTGCGCACCAATCCGGAAAACAGGATAGATATAAAACTGAAGAGTATTGTTGAAAAGCGTTTTGGACGGCATATCGAGCAGCTGGTACGCGATATTTTAAAGGAGATGCATGTCGGTTCGGCGATGGTGGATGTAGACGACCGCAGCGCCCTCGACTGTGTGATCCGGGCGCGGTTGGAGACGGCCCTGTACCGGGCGGCGGGCATCCAAAAGTATCACTGGGAGGATCTGTAATGAAATTGCGCAGAACGATGCTGTATGTGCCGGGCAATAATCCCAATATGGTGAAGGATGCCCATATCTACCGCTCCGATTCGGTGATGTTCGACCTGGAAGATTCGGTCGCAGTTCGCGAAAAGGACTCCGCCCGTTTTCTCATTTTTCAGGCCCTGCGCTGTATAGATTATGAAAATACCGAAACGGTGGTGCGTATAAATGGCCTCGATACCCCCTTCGGCCAGGATGATGTCGAGGCGATGGTACGGGCGCAGCCGGACATCATCCGTCTGCCCAAGACTGAGAAACCCGAGGACATCGAATCAATCGACGAGCTGTTGGCGAAAGTGGAAAAGCAGGCGGGAGTCGAGGTGGGTAAAATTAAGTTATTTGCGGCAATCGAGAGTGCACGCGGAGTAGTGAATGCCTACAGAATTGCCTCCTCCAGTGAACGGCTGGTAGGAATAGCTTTCGGAGCCGAAGACTTCGTAACAAACATGCGCACAAGCCGCAGCAAACCGGGAACCGAACTCTTTACCGCCCGTCAGGAGATTCTGCTGGCGGCCCGGGCCGCCGGGCTGCATGCGGTGGATACGGTATTCTCCGATATCTCCGACGATGAAGGCTTCCGGGAAGAGGTCGAGCTTATCAAAAACATGGGCTACGACGGAAAGTCGGTCATCAATCCCCGCCAGGTTGGCATCGTGCACAGTATCTATATGCCCTCGATTGATGTAATCAAGACGGCCCGCAGGATAATCAGGGCCATCGAGAAGGCTGAAGCGGAGGGCAGCGGCGTGGTAGCGGTGAACGGAAAGATGATCGACAAACCGGTGGTGGACCGGGCCCGGCACACCCTCGATCTGGCGCAAGCCTCCGGAATTTATCTGGACGAGATTGAAGAGGAGGAGAACAATGCCTAAGAATGCTGCCGGACGAAACATTCCTTCGAAAATAGCCGGTCTGCCCGAAATAAAGCCCTTCGAAGGCGCCTTTCAGAACACACCGCTGGTTCGTAAACAGAAGGGCTCCCGAACGCTTCCGCGACTGAACAAAATAGTCGACAGTATTGAACAGGCGGTGCTGAAAAGCGGCTTGAAAGATGGGATGACCATCTCCTTCCATCACCATCTGCGTAACGGGGATATGGTGTTGAATATGGTGATGGATGTGGTTTCAAACCTGGGTATAAAAAACCTTACCGTCGCCTCCAGCTCGCTGACCTCAGCCCACGCTCCCTTGGTAAAACATATCGAACGGGGAGTGGTGCAGCGCCTGGTTACCAGCGGTATGCGCGGGGAGCTGGCCGAAGCGGTATCCCACGGTCTGCTGGACACCCCGGTATTATTTCACTCCCACGGCGGCCGGGCGCGCATGATAGAATCCGGTGAGCTGCACATAGATGTGGCCTTTCTGGCGGTGCCCTCATGCGATGTGTACGGCAATGCCAACGGCTATACCGGTACTTCGGCCTGCGGTTCCCTCGGATACGCGAAGGTGGATGCGGTCCATGCCGAGAAGGTAGTGCTGGTTACCGACAATCTGGTCGAGTATCCCAATACCCCCTTCAGCATTCACCAGGACCATGTGGATTATATTGTACCGGTTGACCAAATCGGCGACCCCCAGGGCATCAGTGCCGGTGCGCTGCGGATGACCCGCAATCCGCGGGATATTCTGATTGCCCAATATGCGTCGCACGTTATCGAGCATTCCGGTTACATGGAGGACGGCTTTTCAATTCAGACCGGATCGGGGAGCATCTCGCTGGCGGTAACCCAGTTTTTACGGGATGTGATGCTGCGCAAGAAGTTTACCGCCAGTTTTGCTCTAGGCGGTGTGACCGGCAACATAGTCAGGCTCCACGAAGAGGGCCTGGTAAAGCGCATCCTCGATGTCCAGAGCTTCGACCAGGAAGCCATTCGCTCGATTGCCGAAAACCGCTACCACACCGAAATTGACGCCTCCTACTACGCCAACCCCCACAACAAGGGCTGTGCCACCAACAAGATCAACGTGGTGGTACTCAGTGCAATGGAAATAGATGCCGATTTCAATGTAAATGTGCTGACCGGCTCTGACGGGGTTATTCGCGGAGCCTCGGGGGGGCATTCCGACACTGCCATCGGCTCGGGCATCTCGATTGTCGTGGCACCGCTTATCCGCGGCCGCACCGCTACAGTTGTAGAGAGCGTCGATACCATCATTACGCCGGGCGAGACGGTGGATGTGCTGGTGACCGACCACGGGGTAGCGGTAAATCCCAAGCGTCAGGATATCTACGACCGCCTGAAAACCAAGCATCTGCCTATTTACACGATCGAGCAGCTTAAACAGAAAGCTGAAAAGATTACTGGTACCCCGGAGCCGGTGCAGTTCGAGGACAAGATAGTGGGGGTGGTAGAGTACCGCGATGGAACCATCATCGATCTTGTGTATCAGGTGAAGGAATGAGCGGCTTGGATTCAATTTTGGCCTGCCGGGAGGATAGGGTTCGCCGGCGCACGGAGCTGCAGAGAGAATATGAGCTGCCGGCGGTTGTACTCACGCTGAACATACCCGGCGCAGATAAAACTTCGCCTTTGTATGAAAAAGTCCACGCTGCCGCTGAACAGGAGTTTCTGCAGCAGTGCGGCGCGGCGGGGGTTGAGGTGCTGCAGCGGTCGGTCTGGACCGGTGCCTGCGGACGGGAGGCTTTGTTTCTGATAGGCGAACAGCAGCGGGGTCCTTGTAAGACGGCGGCCGAGCTCGTCAAGCGGCTCTGCGTGGGCATTGAAACACAGCATCCGCTGGGCCGCTTTTTTGATTTCGATGTGTATTCTGCCGAGGGTTCGGCGGTGGACCGACAAATCCTCGACCTCCCGCAGCGCCCCTGTTTTCTCTGCGATGCGCCGGCCCGGGAGTGTGCCCGGCTGCAGCGCCATTCGATAGAGGAGCTGCGCGGGTATATCGATGCAGCGGCCACCCGTTTTTTTTCGCAGAAGTAATATGCCGGTACTGTGTGAATCCAAACTACAACCCGAACTTATTGCAGAGCGGGTCGGCCGTGCCGCTGCGGATGCACTGCGTACAGAGGCCTGGATTGCCCCGAAGCCCGGCCTGGTAGACCGCTTTGACAACGGTTCACACCGCGATATGGACCTGCACACCTTTTACCGCAGCGCAGAGACCATAGCGCCGTTTCTGGGCCGCATGGCGGCCTGCGGGGCGGAGCAGCCCACTGATCGACTGAGGAATGTGTTTGCGCAGGCCCGGCGCATCGGCCTGGAAGCCGAAGCGGCGATGTTCTCGGCTACCGGCGGGGTGAATACCCACAAGGGGGCTATTTTTACCTTGGGATTGATGAGTACGGCCTACGGGTATGTGAGCGCTTTCCGCGCAGCCGGAGGGGGCGTATGGAGCGGTCAGCTGGGCGCGGAAACACTGCTGCAGTACGCCGGGTGCATGGTTGCGGGAATTGTGGCGGAAGAACTGGCCGGCGGAGGCGCTGTAGCCCCTGATGTACGGACCGCCGGACAGCGGCTGTACGTGGCCTGCGGACTCACCGGCATTAGGGGAGAGGCTGAACGAGGTTTTCCTTCGATTCTCCGGAGAGGGCTGCCGGCCCTGCGGCAGGCCCGGCAGGCCGGATTAGACTTGGATGATGCCGGCGTGCAGGTACTGCTGTCCTTGATGAGAGAGGTGGAGGATACTAACCTGGCCGCCCGGGGCGGGCTTGCAGGGTTGCACTATGCGCAGGCGGCGGCACACCAGGCCCTGGCATTTGGCGGAGCCACTACACGGCAGGGAAAGGCATATATTGAATATATGAACCGTGACTTCATCGATGGGAACCTCAGCCCCGGCGGCAGTGCAGACTTGCTGGCCGCTACCCTTTTCCTCGATCAGCTACTTGAGGGGGATTCTTTCTTCAGTTATAAAGGAAGTGGGGTTTTAATGGGGTTACAAATGCAGCAAAAAGCGACCGGGCAGCCGACCCTGCCCGGTTTTTTTCAGGGTGTTCAGTCCGGGGTGAGTATTGCAGTCGGATATATGCCGATTGCCCTGGCCTTCGGTCTGCTGGCAAAAAACACCGGTATAAGTTTGACCCATACCGTCGGTATGAGCCTGCTGGTCTTCGCCGGGGCCTCGCAATTTATGGCGCTCGGGCTGTTGGCCCTAAGTACCGGAGCGGTGGAAATTATATTTTCCACCTTCATTGTGAATATTCGGCATCTGCTGATGAGTATGTCGATTAATGAAAAGGCCATTCCGGAGTCTAAACTGCGCCGACTGATATATGCGTTCGCCATTACCGATGAGGTGTTTGCGGTGGCATCAACCCGGGAGGGGACGGTGGGGTCCAGCTACCTCTACGGCCTCGGACTGACGGCCTATTCGAGCTGGGTAATCAACTCCGGGATCGGATATGCCGCCGGTTCGGCCCTGCCGGAAGCCTTTCAACAGGGAATGAGTATTGCCCTGTATGCCATGTTTATCGGACTACTGATACCCTCTGTCAAAAAGTACCGCAAAGCCCTGTTTCTGGCCGCTGCGGCGGCTCTCCTGAACAGTCTGTTCGTAATGGTCTTGCCGGCCGGATGGGCCATTATCGGGGCAACCATCGGTGCGGTGCTGCTGCTGGAACTCGTGCAGTCCGGCCGATCAACTCCAGCTGGGGAGGAAACCTATGACCGTTGAAATAGTCAACAGCACAGTTTGGATTATCATTATCGGAATGGCTTTGGTTACCTACGTTCCCCGGCTGTTGCCCCTGGTAGCCCTGGACGCTGAGAAGATCCCTCCGGTGCTGGCCCGTATGCTGCGTAATATTCCCTATGCTGCCCTGGGAGCGCTCATATTTCCGGGGATTCTGGGAATTCACGACCAGCTGTGGTACGGACTGGTTGGCGCTGCGGTGGCTGTTGGAGTTGCTTTGACAGGTGCTCATTTGATTGTAGTGGTACTCAGCTCGGTGGCGGTCCTGAGTGCGCTGGCGGTGTTTCTGTGAAGGCGGGCCGCCGCCCGCTGGAGCTGTAACTTGCATCTCCACGCGAATAATTCTATCATAACCGGTATATGTTAGCGCTGTTTTCACTTTTCGTATCTTCCTTCCTCATCGCCCTCTCCGGCGCCATGATGCCGGGGCCGCTGCTGACAGCCACCATCAGCGAGAGTGTGAAGCGCGGTCCGTTGGCCGGGCCCCTGATAATGAGCGGACATCTGCTGTTGGAAGGGGCGCTGGTGGTAGCGTTAATTGCCGGACTCGCGCCTCTGTTGCAGCAGGACCTCTTTTTTGTAGGGGTTTCCTTCGGCGGGGCGCTCATTCTTGGCTGGATGGCCTTCGGGATGTTCCGCAGTTTGCCAACGCTGCGAATCGAGTGGGGATCGGGCGGTTTTGACGGTGCAGCCGTGGGGAACACGGAAGCCGGGCAGGCAGCCCAGAACACCCGGGCCATGCGCATCGGCGTACTTCTCAGTTTAGCCAACCCGTACTGGGTGGTGTGGTGGGCCACCATCGGACTGGGGCTGGTTGCCAGAGCACAAAAAGTAGGACTACTCGGAATTGTAATCTTTTTTATCGGACATCAGACTGCGGATTTTGCATGGTATTCACTGGTATCCACCACAGTGGGCAATGGGCGCCGCTTTTTCAGTGATCGTGTATACCGGGGAATTATTGCCGTTTCTGCAGTTGTATTGATCGGTTTTGCAGTCTACTTCGGCTGGAGCGGTGCCGAGCGGCTGGTGGAGAGAGTCTAATGAGAATACCTGATTTGATAATGAATGGGGAGGAAAAGTTATGGGAGTAGTATACACATTAAGCGGCGGGGCCGCCTACGGATATGCCCATGTCGGGGTTTTGCGGTATCTGGAAGAGTGGGGGCTGCAACCTTCAGCGGTGGTAGGCACCTCTATGGGGGCGATCGTCGGCGGTTTATATGCATATGGCTATGATTCCAATCAAATTCAGGAGGTTGCCGATCAAGTACGTTCAGTCGAAATAGTGCGGCTCTTTTTCCCCTCCTTTCCGCGGGGCGGCATTATCGACACTGACGGCATTCGCGACTTCTTCCATGGGTTTATTGGTGATGCGCGAATCGAGGATCTGCCGATTCCCTACCGCAGTGTTGCGGTTGATGTGAGTACAGGACAGCAGGTAGTTTTCGACAGCGGACGCTTGCTCGATGCAATGATGGCCTCGATGTCCATACCGGCGGTCTTCAAGCCCTATGCCTTTCGCGGGCGGCAGTTGGTTGACGGCGGAGTATTGAACAATCTGCCTTGGAAGGTTGCCGAGGAGTTCGGAAACCTGCATGTGGTAGTGGATGTAGCGCCCAAACGTAGAAAGTGCCGCGATGAAATCCTGAGAACTTCGGAATTCGAAACTGGTCAGAGTTCGGCGAAGGGAATTTCACAACAAAAAACCGCAAGGCTGGCGGAAGAGGTACAGCAGGCAGTCAAAGAGAAGCCGGAATACGTTCAGACCGCCTCCTCCGACCAGAAAGACTCCGCCGGATCGTCTGCCCTTCAAAAACTCGAAGACCGGCTTAGCAGCGGGGCGTTCAAAGCGCCTTTAAAGCGGCTTATGGATACATTCCAAACTCGGGAAACCTTTCAAATTAAAGATCTGGTAAACAGCTTTACCCGGCGTCCCGATCATAAAACCGCCGCACTGACACTTCCTGAAGTGATTACCAATGTTATGGCCATTTTCAACGAACAACAGACGAAGGTTCCCCAAGGTGGGCTGTTAAAAACATATGCCTACGTGCATCCGAAGTTGACGGAATATTACCTCAACGATTTCAACAAAGCCGAGGAGATCATCGAGAAGGGGTATTCGGACGCACAGACTGATTCGCAGTTTGTATACCAAATACGGAAAATTGCCAAGAAGGCCGGCTATACGAAATAGAATGCGAATAGTTATCCAGGCAATCTACGAAAGCAGCCGCACCGGCAGAATTACGCCGGTGCGGTGAAAGGCTACTCCTTCTTCTCCTGCGCGCCCGAGTCAAACACAATGGTTGTGCCTTCTATATTTACCACATCGCCGTCGCGCAGCTTGCGGTTTCCGCTGATTCTGCGATTGTTCACAGTAATATTGCCCTCGCCGACCAGGGTGTAGGCGTTGCTCTTCTCGTCATGCATGATGGTGGCATGCTCGGGTTTCAGCGACGGTAGACCGCTGATGGTGAGGTCGGCCCTCTCGCCGCCGCCGATTACCGTTTTCTCCTGGGTAAGTGGAATAGTCGTTGAGCTGACCTTGGTGCGATATCCGGTCTGCAGCACCTCCATGGCGGCATTTTTCTGCAGTTTACGGTAGCGCATTACCAGCAGTAAGAGCCATGCCAGGATGGCCGCCGCCAGCAGCATGAGGATAAGGAACGGGTAGGGCTGAACCGGAATACCGAACAGCGTACCCGCGTAGTAGTAGCGCTCGGCTTCACTCGCCTGATTGCCGCGCTGAAACTCCACTTTGACAAATTTTCGGTCGGTGGGAATCATAGTCGCCTGATAGCTGAGGCGGTATTCGTTCTCGATTTTCCGCTTGATATCCCGGTACACGGAGGCGAGTTCTTTTTCATTGCGGGCATCGTAGACATTACCGCCGGTCTCCAGGGCCATGTCTCCGAGATTTTGGTCGCGCTCAATGCCGAAATGGATTGCATACAGGGTAATGCCCTCCATCTGGTAACTGCGCACTACCTCCTGCGGCTCCATCAATTCCGTGTCGTATTTCGGATGTACGGCGCCTGCGTGTTCGTAATAGGGGTAGTTTTCCCCGTCGGACAGCACTACCACCACTTTGCGTCCGCGGTATCCGGCCATCTGCCGTACCGAGTCATCCAGGGAGTGGTACAATTCGGTATAGGCCTGTTCGTCCTGCGGCCGGCTGATGGTCTCCAGCAGGCCTTCCAGTGCGCTGGGGTCCTTCAATGCTTCGGAGTGCAGAGACAGGTTGGTGTTGAAAGAGGCCAACGAGACTACATCACGGGGATTGAACGAGCGGTTGATGAACTCCCGAATGGCCCGTTTGGCGGAGCTAATCCGCATTTCGGACGGATCATCGGTTGGTGCGCCCGCAAGGGTGTCGTACATGCTGCCGGAGTTGTCAATGAGCAGCAAAATGTGGATTCCCTGCTTCTGGTTCGGTTTCTCTGCAACATCTACTATCGCCGGTACCGGCGCATACTCCTGCCCGTCCGCCGATTCAAACACTTTAAAGTGTTCTTTGTTCAGCTTTGGAATCGGTTCCCCCCGGGCATCGTTCACACTCAGGTACAGGTTTATCTCTTGCGACAGGAGCAGCGAAGAGCTGTCGATCTGGCTGATGTTCAACGACTGAGCCTGCAGTTGTCCGCCGGCCGAGCCTCCCGATCCGATCCCGGCCGGTCCGAATACTATAAAAAATATGGCTATCAATAGGTATATTTTTTTTCGCATCGCTTTTCTCCTATTCGGTTTTATAGAACAGCTTGGCCGAACCAATCTGGATTACATCTTCATATTTCAGCAGCTGTGCTGTCTGCACCTGCCGTTCATTGACGTACACCTTGTGACTGCCCGCAGGCGGTTGGCCCTGTGACTGGGCCGACTGCGTCTGTTCGCTCTCAACCCGCTCGATATACACATCTTTTCCACGCACCCGGAACCGGGCATGTTTCGGCGCGACGTGTGCGTAGCCTGCCAGCATGATATCGTTGTGCTGATCACTGCCCACGCTGAGCCGGTTCTGCACAAAACTGTACTCCTTGCCCCGGCGCCGCCCGTTCAGCACCCGTACCACGCCCAGCGAAACTCCCCGTTCGAGGAGCGAGTAAAACACTCCGATCAGCAGGCCGAAGAGTGCCAGACCAATTAGCCGGGTGTACAGTAGCTCGGGATACAGCGTCCGCAGGTATTCGATGCTGGCCCCGCCGAGTACACCGCCGATCAATCCACCTCCGGCCCCCACCAGGCTCTTCTTTAGAGAACGGACCCGCAGACCCTCGGACACGCCGACGGCAATGCCCAGAATTGCCCAGCCCACTACCCGGGCCAGGGGCACCGCAATCAGCTGCTGGGTCCGGTACGAGGCGACTGCCCGCTGTACCACTATAAACAGGACTCCCTGACCGGCTAAAAAACCGACGATGCCGCCGATTGCGCCCGTGGCCGCACCCATTAGTGTGCCGCGGATGATCTTGCCGCGCTCCTTCGAGGTGAGGCCCTCACTGCTTCCGAAGAAGGCGCCCATGACCACGCCGAACAGGGCTCCCTGGGCCAGACTGAACAAAAAGTAGCTGGGAAACAGATGCTGATAACTGAGTATCAGCTCCATAAGGGGCCAGGCGGCAACTCCGGCCAGCAGACCCACTAGGGATATAACTAATCGCCTGAGTGCTGTCGACATCTACATCTCCTTTTTTTATCTTTATACGTTATTCTTCCGCGGGAATCAGCCGCGGGTTTAATACCAGTTTGTGCTGTTCGGGACGAATCAAGAGGCTGAAGGTTTTCTTTTTGTACCCGGGGGCACTAAAATGGAACCGGTACACCCGGCCGGATGTAAGGCTGTCGGCGAGTTCTCGGCTCCAGGGTTGCCGCCGGCCGTCAACTTCAACCTCTATGTTGGTTATCTCCGTTATATTTTCCCAGGTGGAGCGGTCCTGGACAAAGAACTCGACCTCGAGCGGCAGGGCCCGCAGGTTGCCGAAATGAAACTCTAAAAGCCGGCCGTCTTTGGTATTTATGTTTTCCTTCTGTACCCTGCGCGGTTCAAGGTAGAAGCTTTTCCAATACAGTGTGTTTTCTATTTGCAGTTTTACCCGGTATTCGTCATCCGGCAAGTACAGCTTTCGGCTGCGAAAATGGAGGTCTTCGCCATCCGCCGCCTCAAGCGGTTTAAAGCGCAGAGGCGCACTATCCATCTCCTCGGCATTATCACCAGTGTCGGTGAACATCCAGCCGCGGATGTAATAGTCTTCCGGCGGTTTATATCCCTCTTCCACGATTACCTTGAAGGCCAGAGCCCCGTACTCCTGTGGTTTTACCCACTCGTAATAATAGCCCAGACTGTAGAGGATGCCGCCGGCCGCCGCCAGTAGTACCAGCAGCGCGGGCACTGCCACTACAGCGGTCTTGAAGCGTGATCTGCGGCGCGGCTCCAGCGGCTCGACCGTTTTGCCTTCCACCGCCTGCTGCAGCTGCGCCTTATAGATCTCGAGGGGGCGGCGCTTGAAAAAGCGCTCCAGCAGGCGCAGAATCTCGTCCAGATTCTGAAACCGCCGTTTGCGCTTGGGATAGATGCTTTTCTTGATGATCTTGCGGACCAGCCGGCTTACTTTAGGGTTGTATTTTTTCGGGGGCGGATACTTTCCTTTCTGAATTGCCGCGACCAGATCGGCGGAAAACCCGCCGGGGTAAGGCTTTTTTCCGGTGACCGTTTCGTAGAGCATTACTCCCATGGAGTAGATATCGGCTCGCAGGTCGACGTTACGGGTGTTTTCGAACTGCTCAGGAGCCATGTAGGCGGGCGAGCCGAGGGTCATTCCCTCACGGGTCAGGCCGCTCTCGGCATCTTCGGAGGAGGTCGCAATTCCGAAATCCACCAGCTTCACCTCGCCTCGTTTGGACAGCAAAATGTTGGCCGGTTTGATGTCGCGGTGCACCACCCCCCGGTCGTGGGCGTATTTGAGAGCCAGACAGGATTGGTAGAGAATGTACAAGGCCATCTCGTTCGGCAGGTAGCGCTCGCGGCGAATCAGCTGCTCCAGAGACAGGCCGTCGATATATTCGAGGACGATGAAATGGCTGCGGCCCTCTTTGAAGTGGTCGTACACATCGACAATATTGTCGTTTCGGAAATCCATTAGCAGGCGGGCTTCCCGCCGGAAGCGCTCAACAAAATCGGGGTTCCCGCGCAGGGTCAGCTTTTTGAGGATGACCGGCCGCTCGAGGGTGGGGTGGATGCCCTTGTACACCGCCCCCATACCGCCCTGGGCGATCAGCTCGATAATTTTATACTTTCCGATACTCTCGGGATTTTTTGCCATGTTATTCCTCTATCATTTCCCAGTTTTCTGCTGCATGCAACACCGCTTCCTCATCGTAGGAAAGCTCGATAATGTCCCGCTGCGGGTCCGGAGTTTGGCCCGGAGAGACCAGGGCGAAACTGTAGGTGCCGGGATTGTGCAGTTGAATGTAGTTGTCCCCGGCCCGCAGGTTATAGCTGCCCTGCACGGGGCGGTGGCCGCCGAAGTAGCGGGCTTCGTCGGGCTGGCTGCAGTATTCGCTGATCATCTGTTCAACACTCCCCTCCTCAGCCCCGTCATTGGGCGTCCAGGTAAGCCCCAGTACCACATCGTCGTACTCCCGGTAGCGGATAACCTCTTCGGGGGAAAAAAAGCGCTGCGGTTCGGCATGGGAGACCATGAAGGTTCCGTCCACCGCCAGCAGCGGAAACTCATGCTCCATCTCGGCGAAGGCATTGATAAAATCCTCCCCGTAAAACTTCAGCACCCACTCCCGCACCATTTCCCCTTCAAAGGCAAACTTGCGGAAAGGATGATTACCGCGCCCCTCCTCATTGAGGATGTTCTCGTGGTTTCCCTTGAGGAAATGAAACGAATCGGGATGCATGATCTTCAGCTGCATTACGATTTCCATCAATCCCAGGCTCTCGCGCATCTCCTCGTCCATCGCCGAGTGGCGGCGGTATTTGGAGGAGAACTCTTTGAAGGCCTTTTTCCAGCGCTGGGCCGCCCGCGATTCGCCGTGAAACCCGTCGCCCACGCAGATAATCTGTACCTCGCCGCGCTGCAGCAGCTCTCCGACAGTGGGGCGCTCCGCCGCGCCGGCTTGGTTTGCCGCGCCGGCCAAAGCCCCGGCCCCGGCATCATCAACCGCCGCCTCGTCCTCCGGCTCATCTACTTCTTCCTCCCGGCTCCCCAGCTCCGGCCGGTAGGCCAGTACGTGCAGCAGGAACCAGGGCCGGGCGTGCAGGTCGGGAATAATAAGTGTGGGTCGGTCGTTCAAGCGTATCATTCCTCCGGGGCGGTTGCGCTCGTCCCGCGGACGAAACAGAGGATCTTCGTTTTTCAGTACCGTGTTTGCTTTTTGGATGAGCGCCATGTAGGCCTCCTTGTCGGGGAGGCCTACTCGACGAGCACTATTTATGAGTTGCTGCATTCTACTCCTGAATTATGGTCTTGTTAACTTCGATGAAATCGTCGGCCAGCATTTGCGTAACTTCCGCCAGCAGCTCCTCCTGCTCCTCGTTTTCCATCTCCTCTACAATTACCGCGATTTTGAATATTGGCGAACTCTTTTTAATCGGCCCGTTGGTAAAGGCCGCCCCCTCGTCGATCACCACCTCGTTGGCCAGATCGGTATTGTCGGTTTCGGCGGATTCCGGTACATCATTTCTCATACCGATGCTGTGGTAGGCCACAAAGCGTCCGTTTTCGCCCTTTGGCCCCAGGTTTATCAAACTGCCGGAGTAGGTCATCAACAGTGCGCCCCGTTCATCCGCGGCATCGAACTCTTCGACCATCTCCATGTCCCGCTCTTCAACCTGTTTTTCGAAGGTATCCAGTTTCTCCTGCCACCCCCGCTCGAGATTCTCGATTGACTCCTCGGTGTCGGGTAATCCAGCCGTCTTCACCAGTTGCTGTATGTGTTGTCTAATCTTTTCAGAAAAATCTTCTGCTCCCATACTTTCAAACTCCTTTTTTTGTATAGTTGCATGCCGTACCCGCCTTACAGGCGCGGTTGCAATGGCTTTACTGCAGCCATTATTAGCCGCCGGCACATTAACGAATTTAGTACGCAAAGCGGTTAAAAACAAGCCGTTGCGCCATTTCAGGCGCACTATGTCCGGATTTTACACATATTTTTCACGCATTTTAGGCTGTTTTCGAAAAACATTCATTTTCGGCGGCCGAAACTGGGTATACAATGAGGTTATGAAAGTAACAAGAGAACAAATCGACAATCTCCCGGCAGAAATCCGGGAACATTTGCATCAGCTGGTCCAGCGGGGCGAGCTGAAAGCTGACGACCGCGACGCCGGCCCAGCAGCCGGGGAAACCGGCCCGGAAAGCGACGAGGACCGTTTCGAGCGCCTGGCCGCCGCCTGGATCGAAAAAGAACGGCTGTTCAGCGGTCAGACCGCCGCCCTGGATATGGAGCCGATCCCCGCGGAGCAGCAGATCGAAGTGGAGGATGAGCGCGGCATGCTCCTGCTGACTAACAGCGGCTCGCTGCTCAGCCTGTGGCCCGCCGCCGACGGCCGGCGCGAAATGGAATACGCCAGCATCCCGATGCGCAGTGACGTCCCCGAAATCCTGCGCGGCCGCAGCGTGAGTATCGACGGCCCGATCCGCCGCGGCAGCCCGGCCCGTGTCCACGACGGCCCCCTCAAAAAAACCTCTCCCATCTACAAAATCGCCGTCTTTCCCGCTAACTTGGACAAGGACGAGCAGGCCAAACGCATCCGCGAAGCCACCATTTTTCTCACCAACGGCTTCACCCGCATCAACAAGCAGACCCGTGCCACCGAGAGCAGCGCCGTCGAGCACTTCAACAAACAGTCCATCGTGGCTTACATCGCCCAGCGCAGCGATCTCACCCAAAAAGAGGTCCGCCAGGTCATCGACGATTACCTGTCCATGATCGAAAGCGGTGTTCTCCTTGGTGAATCGGTCAACCTGGGCCGCCTGGGCCGCATCTCAATCAAGCAGCGTCCGCCCCAGAAAGCCCGCGTCGGCCGCAATCCGGCCACCGGCGAAGAGATAACCATCTCGGCCAAACCGGCCCAGGGGGTTCCCAAAATCTCCTTCTCCAGCCACCTGAAGGAGCGCGCCGCCGAGTTCGACTTCGAAGACGAGGAAGAGTAAAAGCCCTCTTTCGGGCGCCACCGCCGCCAAAGGGCTGGCTAAGCTCGAACGGCACGGCTATCTGCGGCGACAGCCCGCCCCGCAGGACCGGCGGGTGCGGCAGCTCTACCTGACCGCGGCGGGGCTGTTCGAATAGAGACTATTCGATCCAGACCGGAGAGCTCCACACCCAGGCGCCGTTTTGTTGACGTCCGCGCAGGTAGTAGTAGGCCGGACTTTGATCGGGATCAGCCACCGAAGCGCTCCAGATGAATTCCCATTCTGCAGGGGCGCGGTGGATCTTGAAGGCCGGGGAATCGAACCCGCCGGTATAGCCTACATATGCACGCTGCCGCAGCTCCTGCAGGGCCACCCGATGTTCTTTACCGTTTATTCGAACCAGAACCTGGGCCGCCGGATCGGCCTGCACCTCAAGTGAAATACCCTGGGTTGCGGAGGTGCTGTTGGTCGGATTGCCGTAGGTTTTTGTGGTGAAGCGCACTTCGGACTTGCTGTGCCGATTCCAGGCGGAGGTAAAGCTGCGGGCATCCTCTTCGGCGGCATCGAGGGGGGAGACTACCTCTCCGCCGCGAAAACGGGCATCCACCGCTTCTATCCGGCCCCGGTCAATACCGAACTCGACGTTCCAGTCAAAGGGTTTATTCCGCTCGCCCCAGCCGAGCTCGAGGTAGAGCAGATTATGCCCTGAGCCCCCATTACCGTTCGCCGTGGGGCTGTTATGTGCGGGCGCCGGAAAATCGAGCTGTGAAAAACGCGTAAAGAGCTCGCCGTTTTTAATAATGTCCACATAGTCCAGTGCCCCCCCTGCTTTTAACTCGAACTCGATCTGCTGCTCCGCCTGAATGGGAGCCGCCGAACCCATAGCAGCTCCGTTGACGGCGAACTTGAGCTGCATCTTGTCGCCGGTCAGGGCATAGCTGCGCCTCTGATGCAGGGCTTCCCACACGGCTTCGCGGTCCAGGCTCTCTGCCCATACGCCGCTGAACCCGTGACCATAGCTGCCCGGGTGGGCGCTGTGATGGTCGGTGTTGCCCAGCACCCCGAAACGGGCGCCCGCCGGGCCGAGGCCGTAGCGCATATTTCCCACGCCTGTGCCGGGACCCATGGTGTGCAGAAAGGGATGGTCGCTCTCGTCGGTTTCGGCACAACCGTGCATGGAGTAGATTTCTACCAGGGGAAACACATCGCTGGAGAACTTTTCCCAGTTTATCCCGCGCCGCCCCGGTGCATACCCGATATGGTGAGGAAAGGCGAGATAGCGCCTGCGTAACTCCGGCCGGGTTGCAAGCAGATTCTGTAGCTCGTCGATCGACTCGGGGTACATAATCTGCGCATCGAAATTTTTCGACACCAGGGTGTAGTCGCCGGCATCCGTCGAGTGGATTTCAAAACCGGGAAATACCAGGTATTCCCCCGCGCGGTTGTGCTCCTGCATGATGCGCAGTACCTCCGGCCAGCCGGATTTTAGTTTGCTGAACCCCTTTTCATGGAAATCGATTATGTGGTCGATCTTACCGTCACGGCGCGGCATATCCGGCCAGTGGGCGTGCCCGGTAATCGAACAGATATCCAGCCGCTGGCGGCCGTTTTGCAGGGCGTCATACAGCGAGCCGTGGGCATAGGAAATATTGCAGTGGTTGTGCAGGTCGGCAAAATAGACTTGCAGGTTGTTATACGTCTCCAAAGGGGACCTCGCTCATTTTGATTGTTGCGCCGCCGGATTGAATCGCGTTTTCCGCAGCATGTACCATCCGCAGTGAAAGGTGTCCGTCCGTTGACTGGGCCACCGGACTGTGTCCCTGACAGAAGCCGCGGATATCCTTTAGAAGTCCGATGTCCGCACCATTGTGGGAGCTGTCCAGGTTTTTATCGGAGGCGTCGATTACTTCGTGCTGTGCTCCGTATTCGTTTACCAGGTCGATTTGGCCGGTATTGCGTATCAGTTTGATGCGCCCGGAAGATCCCACCAGCTCGAGGGTCTCCTGATCTTCGGCCACCGGGCCAAAGATCGATAGAAATAGTGTAGCTTTTATCCCGTTGTCATAGGAGACGTTCACCAGAGCGTGATCGAAGATATTGGCATCCGGATTGTACACGCAGTTATCGGCTCGCTCGTCATAGGTCGGTGTATCGTACCAGGAGGGCTGTTTGAACAATGCCGCTTCGTCACCGTCGTACTCCTTCTCGAGGGTGTAGAATATCCCCCGCTGCTTGACCGTTTTACTCGGAACCACCCGGTATGGACAGTCGCGGTCGCACTCGCGGCAGCGCGTCGGGGCATTCGGATCGGGTGTGAACACCGAAGATCGCCCGCCCATCGCCTGCAGCAGCTGCGGCTGGCCGCCGGAAAACCAGTTGAACACGTCGAAATGGTGCGAGGCTTTATCGTTGAGGGCTCCCCCGGACAGTTCGCGGTTGCGGTGCCAGCGCTGCAGGTAGCGTGAATAGGGGATCACTGATCTGAGCAGAATCATCTGCAGTTCGCCGATACTGCCGTTCTGCACGAGTTCGTAGGCCTTGCGCCAGGTGGTTTCGTAGCGGCGGGTAAATCCCATGATAAGCGGATTCTGCTCCTCTTTCTCAACCTGAATGATGGCATTGGAGTCCTCTATGCGGGTTGCAATAGGTTTGTCGAGGTAGACCCGCTTTTTGGACCGCAGCGCCGGAAGCGCCGATTCGATATGCTTAGAGGTATAGGAGGTGATCATCACCAACTCTACCTCCGGATCATTTATCAGTTCGTGAAAATCGGTATAGGTTTTTATGTCAACCTCGTGGTTGAAATCTTGGTACTTCTGCTCGAGAAACTGTTTGCCCTCCTGCAGACGTTCCGGATAGATATCGGCCAGGGCGCTAACTACAAAGCCTTCATGCTGCACCCGCTCAGCCATACGGGCACCCAAGGTGTATACTCCGCGTTCGCCTGCTCCGATTATACCGATCTTTACGATCTGCTTTTTCTCCATTTTCGACCTTTCTATGTGAGTGCTGCTATCACAAGTGTGTCAAAAACCCCGGGGTCTATCAATAAGACCGCCCGAAAATCGTACCATCTCCGCCACCCCTTCTGGTTCTTGTTCTCAAGAGTTAGTTAGTTCATTGCATGAATTAATAGCACAAGAATTAGCTGCAGTCAACAAGACTATCTGCACATTCAAATATCAATGCTATAATAGGCTATGGCACACCGAACTCTTAAAAACGGATCCAGCTACGAGAATCTGGTTGACCGGCTGAACCGCTTCCCCCAGGGAGCTCCGCCGTCAAAAACCCTGTTTACTATTTTGAAAATGCTGTTCGACGAGCACGAGGCCGAGATGGTCTCGCTGTTGCCGATCAAGCCGTTTACCGCGGCCAAAGCGGCTAAGGCCTGGCAGGTCTCTGAAAAGGAGGCCCGCAAGCTGCTGGACCGGCTGGCCGCGCGGGCAATACTGCTCGACATTTCCCGTGACGATGAAAGCATCTACGTGCTGCCGCCGCCGATGGCCGGCTTTTTCGAGTTTTCGATGATGCGGGTACGGGGAGATATCGATCAGAAGGTGCTGGGACAACTGTTCTATCAGTACATGAACGTTGAGGAAGACTTTATCAAGAACCTGTTTACCGACGGGGAGACCCAGCTGGGACGGGTGTTCGTGAACGAGGCGGCCCTGGCGCAGGACAATGCCCTGTATGTGCTGCCCTACGAACGGGCCAGCGAGGTGATGAAGACGGCCAGTCATATCGGAGTGGGCACCTGTTATTGCCGACACAAGATGCACCACGCCGGTACGGCTTGCGATGCGCCGATGGATATCTGCATGACCTTCAACAGCTCTGCCGCCTCGTTGATACAGAGCGGCTTTGCCCGGCAGATAGATGCAGCCGAATGTCTGGATTTGCTGGACCAGGCCTATGCGCACGACCTGGTGCAGTTCGGCGAGAACGTGCAGAATGGGGTGAACTTTATCTGTAACTGCTGCGGCTGTTGTTGTGAGGCGCTGGTAGCGGCCCGCAAGTTCGGGTTTCTGCAGCCGGTGCACACCAGTAATTTCCTTCCGGCGGTAGCGGCGGACAACTGCACCGGCTGCGGCAAATGCGTAAGCGTGTGTCCGGTAGAGGCCGTGGGACTGGTGTCGGCCAATGATCCGCAAAAGAAGAACCGCAAAATAGCCCGGATACAGGAGGACATCTGTCTGGGATGCGGGGTCTGCGTGCGCGCTTGTCCCACTGGAGCCCTGACCCTGGTGCCGCGGGAGGAACGGGTGATTACCCCGGTGAACTCTACCCAGCGGGTGGTACAGATGGCCATTGAACGGGGCAAGCTGCAGCACCTGATTTTTGACAACCGCTACCATTTTTCCCACCGTGCCATGGCGGCGATACTGGGCGTAATTCTGCAGCTGCCGCCGGTCAAACAGTTGATGGCCAGCGAGCAGATGAAGTCGCGGTATTTGGCCGCGCTGATAGAGCGCTACGAGCGGCGGCAGCAGCAATGAAGCAGCAGCGCTATTCCGACAGCCGCGGGTGATTTGCCGCGGGGCAGCCCAGTTATTATGTTGTAACAGGAGGCAATGAATATGCAATTGACGAGTTCGGCTTTCGAACACAATCGACCGATTCCGCAGAAGTACTCGTGCGACGGTCAGAATATTTCTCCGGCTTTGAGCTGGGAAGGCGAGCCGGTGGAAAGCGAATCGTATGTGCTGCTGTGCGACGACCCGGATGCACCGGGGGGTACCTTTGTGCACTGGGTGTATTACAACATTCCGGCTGAAGTGAACAGCCTGCCCGAGGCGGTGGCGAACGACCCGCAGCCGGGTCCGGGAGGCTTGCAGGGTAAGAACAGCTTCGGTAAGACCGGCTACGGAGGTCCCTGCCCGCCGGGGGGGACGCATCGCTACTTTTTTACGCTGTATGCACTGGATTTCAAAGTTGATGCCCCGGCGGGGCTGGATAAACAGAAGCTGCAGCAGGCGATCGACGGTCATGTGATTGCCGAAGCGCAGCTGATGGGTACCTACAGCCGCTAAGCTGGTCCCGAGCCCCGGCTCTTAAACAAACACGAACTCACGGATACAGGGGGCCACTCTGAGAAGCGGCCGTTGCACGTCCGGCTTCCCGCCGGTGTACCGGGCGGCCGCCGCAAACTGTGTAGATTCCAATTATAAAAGATTGTCATACCTATATCTGTGTGGTATCTTCCTTCGTATGGATAAAATTAGAACGATTGTACCGGTTTTCCGTGCCGGCCGGAGGTACTGAGATTCTGCTGAGTCTAAACCCATACAGTTTTGAGGGACGGCGCCCTATGCCCAGCTTCTGCCGCTCCGCGGCCCGGACTTACAGCAAGCGCTCATCGCTCTGCACCCCGCGCTCTATCGGAAAAAAGCAAATAAAATACTTGTGAGGACTCCGATTTGGCCCACCCAGAAAATGAACATCCAGCGGATAGTGCTCGCTTGGTTTTTTTTCTATCGCGACCTGCAGCCGGGCTTCCACCGATTTGATCTGCATTTCAAGATGGCTGCGCATGGCAGCCATATCCTGTCGCAGGTTGGAAGCGCTTTGAGTGAGTGCCTTTTCGAAGCGGTAGTCGGATTGGTTGATAATCGACTCCCCGAGATAATTTTCGAACTCAGTAAGCATCTTTGCCAGAGATTCGGCGGCCTGGTCGCCGAGTTTATCTCTTATCGATTTGGGTATAGAAGTGAACATGGTAACTCCTTTCACTTCTATAGACCACTTGTTTATGATTTCAACCGTTATCTGGACACTCGGCGAGATACTGCAGGCGACTAATACAAATGTGTACATTGCATCACATACCCCTATAAGTCACCGCGGACGGTTCAACTCGCTTTTACCGATTGTAATCGGCACCGGGTTTGCATTCGGACCGCCTGTAATGGGCAAGTTTATAGAAATCTATTCGGTAGAACAGGTGTGGCCGTTGATAGCGCTAGTGTCACTGTTCTCGACCGGATCGCTCGGACTGCTGTATCTGATTGAAAACAGAGCTAAATTGCGAACACCTACGGCCTAATAACAGCCACAGTATACGTGCGGCGGAGATGCGAGTCTGTTCCATCTCTACCGATTTTTTAATCTCGCCCCTTGACAAAATTAATCTGTATCGATATAATAATATCGTTAAAAAGATATAGAAAGAGTGGAGAGTTACACGATAGTCACTACCGAAACTCCCGCTCCGGTTTCACAAGGAGGAACCATATGTGGAAAAAATCAATTAATATTCATGAAGTGAAGGAGCTGCGCTGCAAGACGGATCTGTTTTTCGGCGTAGGCGCAATTCAGAAAATAGACTCTATCTGTAAGCAGTTGGCAGCTGACGGGATAGACTCTGTGCTGGTGGTTGCCAGCCGCAGTGCCTACAAAAAATGCGGTGCCTGGGATGTAGTCGAGCCGGCGCTGCAGAAGCACAATATTGCCTACGAAGTGTACAACGGCATTACGCCTAACCCTGACGACGCACAGGTAGATGCGGCGGTCGAGGTAGGCCAGCGAATCGGAGCCAAAGCGGTGTTCGGAATCGGCGGCGGAAGCCCGATCGATGCTGCCAAAAGTGCTGCGATTCTCCTTGAATACGCTGAGAATAATTGCCGCCAGCTCTATTCCTATGAGTTTACCCCGACTAAAGCGGTACCCATTATCGCCATTAACACTACTCATGGAACGGGAACTGAAGTGGACCGATTTGCGGTTGTCAGCATTCCGGAGCTCGGACATAAACCGGCGATAGCCTACGACTGCATCTATCCGTTGTATGCCATTGACGACCCGGCTCTAATGCAGGGGCTGCCCGCAAATCAGACACTGTTTGTAACCATTGATGCGATAAACCACATTGTAGAGGCGGCCACAACCACTGTTGCAACCCCCTATTCGATCCTTTTGGCGAAAGAAACTGTGCGCCTGATAGTAGAGTACCTTCCGAAAGCAATTGCCGATCCCCAGGACCTGGAGGCCCGCTATTATCTGCTGTATGCCTCGGCACTGGCCGGCATCAGCTTCGATAACGGCATGCTGCACCTTACCCACGCCCTCGAGCACCCTCTGTCGGCGGTGAAGCCTGAACTGGCCCACGGCCTCGGGCTTGCAATGATACTGCCTTCGGTACTGAAGGCCATCTATCCGGCTTCGGGAGAAGTGCTGGCCGATGTGTTTGCCCCTTTGGTGCCCGGAATGACCGGCCAAGCCGATGAGGCCGACCGCTTTGCCCTTGCTGTTGAGAAATGGCTGTTCGACCTGGGGGTGACCAGCAAACTGAAGGATGAGGGGTATTCTGAAGAGGATATCGACCGTCTGACCGAGCTGGCCATGACCACTCCGAGCCTCGACCTGCTGCTCAGCTTGGCACCTATCGAGGCCGACCAGGCGGTGGTCTCCAGGATTTACTCGGAGAGTCTGGTGTCGTTGAAAGATCAATTAGCTGTACGCTAATTTGATTTTATAAAATAAATTTTCGGGGCGCCGCACCATCCACTGCCAGGTGTTCCGGAACCTCCTTTTGTATGGCGGGCGGCCCTTCTGCGGAAGGGCCGCTCCTTTAGTTTGTATAGACTGTCCCGAAGCTTAGCGCATTTTTCTAAGAAATTGGCAAAAATGTTCGATTTCTTGAAGCAGGATAAAGAATTACCTCCTCTTACTGAGTAAGAACCAACTCCCAAGGAGGTATCCTCATGCTCTTGAGCTACCAATTTGTCCCCCCATTCTGCCCACAGCCGAATTGCCCGATGCACTACGAAGGCCAACACTCGGCAAAGTGGTACCGCAAGGACGGCCACCACGAGACCGCGTGCTTCGGCTCGGTGCAGCGCTACCTGTGCAAACACTGCGGCCACAGTTTCAGTACCCAAAGCTTCTCTTTAGACTATTACGCCAAACGCCTGGTGGACTACGAACAGATCTTTCGCCAGTTGCGCTCGACCGCCGGCATTCGTGATCTGGCACGTAACCTTGAAATCTCCCGCGGCTCGGTACAGAACCGCATCTTCCGCATGGCCCGCTGGTCGATCGCCCAGCACTGCCTGGCCGTAGAAACTCTTCACGTTAATGAAGATCTGGCCTTCGACGGCTTTGAGGGCTACACCAGAAGCAAGTACTTTCCCCACCATCTGAACATCCTCATCGGCATGCAGAGCCAGTTCTTCTACGCGATGGACTTCACCACCCTGCGGCGCAAGGGTAACATGAGCGCCGCTCAGAGGCTCTACCGCAACTTCCTCGACCAAGTCTGCCGTCCCGACCGCAAGGGTGTGGAGAAGTCTATCTGCCGGCTCGCTGAGAAGATAGCCTCCCTGTGCAGCCGCAGCTCCAAGAAGCCTCTGTACCTCTACAGCGATGACCATCAGGCCTACCCCAGAGGTTTGTACCGCAACCGCACCCTCTCCACACTCATGGCCGAGGGCCGGGTGATTCACCTACACAGCAAGTCAACCAAAGAGCCGGGGCGGGGCAACTCCATGTTCTCGGTCAACTACATGGACCGGCAGTTGAGAAAGGATATGGTCAACTATGTCCGTCACACGGTCAATGCGGCGAAGAACGTCTGCTGTCTCTTGGATCGGCTGTGCATTTACCGGATGCACCACAACTACATTAAGCCATACCGGGAGAACAGTCCCAAGAATGGTATCACCCACGGATCTTTGGCCGGTTGTGATATGGGCTGGATGAACAACCTCTTAGGTCGGCGGTTTGTACACCGTCCCTTTGCCTCGCTGCTTCCCTTAGAGGCGAGCGAGAGGGGGATATGGTTTCGCCTGTTCAATACACCTCAGAAGTGGGGTGAGGAGTATCTTCCGAAGTACGCCAGGGGTTAGAAGGACAGAGAGTGCGGGGAGGGATGTTGGTCTCACAGCGATGAATTTTCCCAATTTTCCACTAAGCTTCGGGACAGTCTCTTTTTTTTACGCTGGTTGACGGGCCCCTCCGAGCTGACCTTATATATATTCAGTTGATGTTTCTTTCAGATAGGTACTGCTCAGAGTATCGGCAATACGCTTAACCAGGCTACGGCGGATACCCATGTCCTGCGGCATATCCGGATTTTGGTGGGCCTCGTTGATTCTGGTACCGACTAGAAAGGTAACCTTATCGCTTTCCAATAGGTGATTTAAGAGCATCTCAGCACCATTTTTCGGACAACTGAAGGGAACCGCTGGGTGTTCACTATCTGTGAGCAGAGCTGCAGTGTGATTGAGAGTCAGCATACCCTCGGTTACCAAATCGATTCCTTGCATCTCGGCTACCGGAGGGATCTTCTCGCTGCGGCTTACGGGAACCACCTGTGGGGTAACCCCCAAACGGGCGGCTGCTATGGTGGCGGTAGTTCCTCCGCAGATTATTTTCTTCCCATTGAATTGCCGGATACGTTCGATAAGGTAGTCGTCCTTTTTGCTGTCAAATGGCGGGCCGGTGACCACCAGAGTATGACGCGGACGACGGCAATATACCACGCTGCAGGTAATATCGTCCTTGGAGGCGAAGCCGTCCAGCGCATGCGCTTTGGCGGTAATAGCTGCGGCCAGGTTGCGTGAGGATATGATAGGGTTTCGTTCAAGCTGGGCTTCGATAAAATGGATCAACTCTGCCCTTCGCCACCCCAGCGGATGGCGATGGGAGCCCATACCGCTTTGGGTAACGCCGTCACTACAGACTATCAGCCGGTCGC
>CAZWDV010000038.1:28489-30278 GCA_964632675.1 uncultured Sediminispirochaeta sp. | reverse complement strand
GTCCTACCGCGTCCGTGACTTTGTGTATGCTCCCGTCATCATTATAGGCGAAGGTTAGCCCGTTTCCGTTCGGATCTTTGATAGATAACAGGTCATACAGCTATCGTCTTAGAAGAGCAAAATCACGCAACCAGTACCCGCTGTCCTTAATTGTGCGCCGCAGCCCGTTGGCGTAATCCACATAAATTAGGCCAAAGCGTTTCTCATACCCTTCGGCCCACTCGAAATTATCCATCAGGGTCCAGACAAAATAGCCCTTCACATTACAGCCGTCCTGCAAAGCCTGTTCAACATATTCGAGATAGCTTTTCAGGTAATCTATCCGCAGCGGGTCGTGTACTTGCAGTTCACCTTCTTCCTCGACCAGCTCATCGTTGAAGGCAGCACCGTTTTCGGTGATATACACCGGAGGATTCCCGTATTCCTCCCGCATCCGCGTTAACAGCTGGTAAATGCCCTGCGGATACACTTCCCATCCCATGCTGGTGTACTGCACACCGTTCTTTACAAACTCAGCTTCGGGGACATTAAGTCCGGAAAGATAAAAATGCCCAAAGGGAATCATGCGTCGATACTCAGCATGTTCGCGGGTATAGTTATTGATACCGATAAAATCGACCGGCGCGACAATCCGCCGCATATCCTCATCGCTGATTTTCGGTGTAAACAACCTCAGTTTTCTCCAAAGCTCCTGGGGATACTCGCCTTTTAGAAGCGGATCGAGAAACAGCCGGTTCACAAACTGATCGGCCAAATCGGCCGCCTTGCGGTCTCTTTCACTCTCCGTTTTAGGAAAAATCGGAAACAGATTCAGAGTTATTCCAATCTCCACTTCATTGCCGTCCCCGGCACCGTCGGCATCTGCAGGTACAACATCCCGCAGCCTTTCCACCGCGGCCGCATGTGCCAACAGTGAATGATGCACTGTCTTTAAGGCCGCCCAGGGATTTTTTCTGCCCGGCGCATGCGCTCCCAACAGATTCCCCAGCACTGCATATACCCACGGCTCATTCAATGTGATCCACTTCTTCACCCGGTCCCCGAGCCGCCGCCCGAGCAGCTCACTGTAATCGGCGAAATCATCAACAATCTGCCGACCGGAAAACCCACCGTACTCTTTCTGCAAGGCCTGTGGGAGGTCCCAGTGAAAAACCGTAAGATAAGGCGTTATTTCGGCCTCCAGCAACTCATCGACCAAGCGCGAGTAAAAATCTATTCCTTTTTCGTTTACCCTTCCACGGCCTTCCGGAAGGATCCGCGGCCAGGCGACCGAGAAGCGGTAGGCGTTCAAGCCAAGCTGCTGCAGCAGCCTGACATCTTCTTGCATGCGGTTGTAATGGTCGCAGGCTACATTTCCGTTGTGACCCGGCTTGATCTTGCCGGGCTTGTGGCTGAATACATCCCAGATCGATTCCCCGCGGCCATCCTGCGCTACCGCGCCTTCGATTTGGTAAGCAGCAGTCGCTGCTCCAACTTTCCCTATCAGCTTGTCGAAGCATGGTGTTTTTTTATCCATAGCTCATTATACGAGAAGTAATAAGTATTTTTAAACTAAAAAAAACTAAAAATAATTCCACCATAAGTATTTAGGCTGCTATAACCACCAATCTTCATACAGCAGTGGAAGAGAGGGATAAATCTTGTATACCTTTTTAGCTACCTCAGCAGTCGGAGGTTTGACATCCGGGATCATCACAGTCAACATACCCGCCGCACAGCCGGCCAGGGCGCCGTTGTTGGAATCTTCTAGAACCACGCACTCTTCAGGGGCCACACCGGCCCGTTCTGC
>CAZWDV010000038.1:10712-28389 GCA_964632675.1 uncultured Sediminispirochaeta sp. | reverse complement strand
AGATTCTCAGTATCGAATAAAAGGCCGTCCATATCAAAAATAAACGCGCGAATGCTCACCTTATCACTCCGCTTGCATTGGGGTAGATATTCCACGAAGCTATTATCCTATGCTATCATGGTGAATGAAAAGGGGGCGTACGATGAGTATGCTGATAACTAACATCTCTCTCGATGGAGAAGAGGCTGCTATATATATAGAAGCAGGCCGCATCCGCACTATTTACCGCAATGATCAGCTGCCGCCGGAAGTCGATACTAACGAACTGATCGACGGCGGGGGCGCATACGTTGTACCGGCGCTCAAGAATGGCCATACTCATGCTGCAATGACGCTCTTACGCGGTTTTGCCGACGACATGAAGCTGCAGCCGTGGTTAGAACAGAAAATTTGGCCGACCGAAGCCAAGCTCACTGCTGAAGATATATACTGGGGCACCCGTTTAGCCGCCTTGGAGATGATCAAGAGCGGCACCGTGTTCTTTACGGATATGTATTTCCACTTCCCGGAGAGCCGCCAGGCGATTCAGGATGCGGGCATCAAAGCGGCCAGCGGTCCGGCGCTGCTCGACTTTTTTGATGAGCAGGCCGGCCGGGAGCGCCGCCGCGAAATGCAGGAGCTTCTCAGCCAATACGGCAATCAGGATCAGGAGCAGGACCAGATACTGTTTACTCCGGCCCCACATTCAATTTACACTGTGTCCTCAAAAACGCTGCGTTGGCTCGGTGATTTTGCCAGAGATAACCAGCTGCCCCTGCACATTCATGTTTCAGAAACAAAAAAAGAAGTCGATGACTGCCTGCAACAGCACGGCCTGCGGCCAGTTGAGTATCTCGATTCGCTCGGACTTTTGAGTCCGCGTACTATCGCAGCGCATGCAGTATGGCTGGAAGAAAAGGAACTGGATTTGTTGGCGAAACGCGGGGTAACGGTAGTCCATAATCCGGTCTCGAATATGAAGCTTTCCTCGGGCAGCTGTTTTCCGTTTAAACAGTTGCGTGACCGCAATATTCCGATGCTTATGGGTACCGATGGATGCTCTTCAAATAACAATCTCGATCTGTTTGAAGAGATGAAAATGGCCGCACTACTGCAGAAGCACCATTTCGGAGATCCTGAGCTTCTGAGTGCCGCAGAGGTGTTTGCAATGGGTACCGGCGCCGCGGCAGGAATTGGTGGTGGAAAAGGGGTTTTCCCCAACATCTCATCCGCGATAAGCGAAGGAGCCCATGCCGATCTCCTGCTCATCAATCCCGACCACGTGCAGATGGTCCCGAACTACAACCTTATCTCCAACCTGGTCTATTCCGCCGGGGCCGCGGCCGTAGATACGGTAGTCTGCCGCGGAAAAGTCCTCATGCGCAGCGGCAAAGTCGATGGCGAGGAAGAGACAGTGCGCCATACCCGCCGCTGCGCCCAGACACTCCTCGAACGCCTTTAGCTTTTTCTCAGCTGCCGCAACTCCGGCTGCCGCTCTCCGGCCGTTACTTATCCACATCCTCCAGATACGAACGCTGCTCTTCAGTAAGGGTATCGATAGATATATTCATGCCCTTCAGTTTCAGTTGGGCAATTTCCCGGTCGATGTGCTCCGGAACCCGCAGGACCTTTGGCTCCAGTTCGGAGCGGTGTTCGGCTACATAACGGGCCGAAAGGGCCTGTACGGCAAAACTCATGTCCATTATCTCGGCCGGATGTCCGTCGGCCGCCGAGATGTTGACGATTTTTCCATCCGCAATAACATTTATCCAGCGCCCGTCGGCCTGCCGGTAACCGGTGATGTCCTGCCGCAGTTCCCGACGCTCCTCGGCCGCGGCTCCAAGCGCTTCGGTATCGATCTCTTCGTAGAAATGACCGGCATTGGCTAATACAGCGCCGTCTTTCATCTGCGCGAAATGCGGTGTGGTGATAATCTTTTTGGTGCCCGTGGTAGTGATAAAGAAGTCGCCCAGGGCGGCGGCCTCCTCCATCGGCATAACCCAGAACCCCTCGTGAACCGCTTCCAGGGCCTTGATCGGGTCCACTTCGGTTACGATTACCCGGGCACCCATTCCGGCGGCCCGCAGGGCAATGCCTTTACCACACCATCCGTAACCGGCCACCACCACCGTCGAACCGGTAATCACCTTATTGGTAGACCGCATCAGGGCGTCCATGGTCGAGTGGCCGGTGCCGTAGCGGTTGTCGAACAGGTATTTACAGTAGGCGTTGTTCACGGCAAACACAGGAAAGGCCAGTTCGCCGGCCTGCTCGCGGGCCTGATTCCGCAAAACTCCGGCGGTGGTCTCTTCGCAGGCGCCCCACACTTCGTCGATATACGCCCGCTTTTCACTGTGCATGTGATGAACCAGATCGCCGCCGTCATCGATGATGATATTCGGCTTGATATCCAACGCCGCTAATTGGTGCCGGGTAAACTCCGCTTTGGTGGCGTCGTACCAGGCGTACACGTGCAGCCCCTTGTCGGCCAGCGCGGCAACCACGTCGTCTTTGGTGGACTTCGGATTACTGCCGGTAACGGCCACTTCAGCCCCGCCGGCGGCCATTATTTCCGCCAGATAGGCGGTTTTGGCCTCCAGGTGCACGGAAACGGCCACCCGCAGGCCCTTGAAATACTGGTTTTTACGAAAATCCGCTTCGATACTATTGAGAACCGGCATATTCATACGGACCCAATCAATTTTTCGGCGGCCTTCCGCCGCCAAAGATGCATCTCTGATACTATTTGCCTGCATAGTCTCCCTCTTCCTGCTTATTTCTTTATTCTTTTACAATTTACTATTAGAATTAGAATGTATTGCACCATACTAAAACAAAACAGGACAGAAATAAAGTGAGTAAGATCGGTGAAAATATCCGCCATCTACAACCAAATCCGCAGAATTCTGCAACCGGACGTTTTCTCGTATTTGCCGCAGCAGTCTTATGGGGAACTTCCGGTACCGCACAGGCATTGGCTCCCATCGGAGCTACTTCGGCGGTAGTCGGATCGGCCCGCCTTATGCTGTGCGCAGTTTTTCTGTTTCTGATAACTGCAGCCAGGGGAGAGTTGAAGTCCGGGAGACTATTGCTGAGGCCGATCTTCCTGCTCACCGGCTTTACCCAGGCGGTTTTTCATCTCACTTACTTCGGGGGTATAGCCCACACCGGGGTGGCCATCGGCACCATGGTAGCCATCGGAAGCTGCCCAATCTTCGCCGGGCTGCTGGGGGGAATCCTCGATAAAGAACGCTTCAGTCCGGCTTGGATAAGCGCCACTTTCTTGTCCCTGCTGGGTCTCGCTATTCTCCTGTTGGCAGGTGGAAAAGAAGTGCAAGTCGATGCTTTAGGTATAAGTCTCGCACTCACCGCCGGATTCAGTTACACCTTTTTTACATGGATTACACGCCGTCTCATCGGGCAGTTGCCGGTTGAGGCGGTCTTGTCGATCTCATTTTTAATCGGATCGCTGTTTCTCATCCCTGTGGTAATGAACGAACCGCTTGGGTGGGTTACAACCACCCGGGGTATCCAGGTGGTACTCTATCTGGGGCTTGTTTCAGCCGGAATCGCCTATTTACTATACGGTCATGGACTACGTTCTGTACATGTATCCACGGTAGGAACACTCACTTTGGCCGAACCGCTGACTGCTGCAGTTCTGGGTATCTTTTTTCTTAACGAAGCACTTACTGTGGTAAGCGGGACCGGTATAGTACTAATTTTTACAGCCCAGTTGTTAATAGTGCTGCAAAAAAGCCGGGCAAGTAAAACTACCTACCCGGCTCAATAATCTCAGTTACAACTAAACAGACTGCTTAGCGGCCGATTGCGTCTCGAGTAGTCTCGATAGTAATGTCGCCGGACAGAATGCCCGCTTTGGCCTCTTCGACTGCATCTTTTACCTCTTGAGGTACGATATCGTCGAAATCGTGGAAAGGTGAGATACCGACAGCATCCTGCTGCAGGCCGTACACCTTAGTACCGCTTTCGAAGTTGCCTTCTACTACAGATTTTACAGCCAGGAATACTGTCCGCGGAATCTTCTTTTCAGCGGAAGTAAGTACTGTGTCGGGGGCTACGTTGTTCTGATCAACATCAACACCAATAGCCATTATACCCTGCTCTTTGGCAGCCTGGATTGCGCCAATACCGGTCAGACCGGCTGCATGAAACACAATGTCGGCGCCTTTTTCGATCATAGCCAGAGCAGCTTCTTTGCCCTTGGCCTGGTCGGTGAAAGAACCGGAGGTTACAGAAAGAACTTTACAATCGGGGTTTACACTTTGCACACCCTGAATGAATCCGACTTCGTACTTTTCGACAGGGGGAATCAGCATGCCGAGCACCACACCAACAACGTTCTCGTCGTTGAGTTTGTCGCTGTTGCCTGCATACTCTTTGGTCATCATACCGGCTACTACACCGGCCAGATAACCGGCCTGCTCTTCCTTGTACAGAATGCCCTGGAAGTTTTCCGGAGCATCTTCGCCGGCGAAAATGTCGATCCCTGCAAAATAGGAATCCGGCATATTCGCGGCAACTTCTTTTACAGCCTGTTCCATCAGAAAGCCGACTGCAAATACAATGTCTGAGCCATCCTCGGCCAATCCACCCAGGTTCGGGATGTAATCGGTCTGCTGTTTCGACTCGATAACCTTGATCTCAACATTGCCAAGCTCATCTGCTGCCCTTTGAAGACCTGCGTAGGCGCCGTCGTTAAACGATTTGTCACCCAAACCGCCAACGTCAGTTGCCATAGAAGCCATGTAGGTTTCTGCAGGTTCTTCAGCTTCGGCAGCTTCTTCTTTAGGTTCCTCTTTCTGACACCCGGCAAACAACACAATTAAAGCCAGCATCAAGAAAAGTATTCTCAATCCTTTTTTCATGAAACATCCTCCTTGTTTCTAATACTTGATAAATATTATACCTTTACCTGTCGCCATTATAACGTAGGTATCGGCGATAGGTAAAATGGTTTCCTAAATTGTGAGAAAATTAATCACTCTCCTGCTCTATCATAAAATCGGTTCCAACGGCCTTCGGCGGACGCGAACGCCGCACTAATCCAGCCACCGCTATTATAGTTGCTACATAGGGGAAGATGATAAAAATCTCTTCCGGTATATCGAAAATTTTGCCAACTTGAAATCGTACCTGCAGAGCATCTGCAAATCCGAAGAATAACGAGGCAATAAAAGCGCCGACCGGGTTCCATCCGCCCGAGATATTCGCCGCAAGGGCGATAAACCCGCGTCCGTTCGTCATTCCTTCGGTAAAGGAGGCGCTGTTTTCAATTGCCAAGTACGCACCGCCCATACCCGAGGTAAGCCCCGAGATAAACACCGCCAGATAGCGCATTTTTTTAACCGACACACCGATAGTTTCGAGGGCCAGGGGATGTTCACCCGCTGCCCGTATGTGCAGCCCCAGTTTTGTCTTTTTCATAAACCAGGCAAACAGAATGACCAGAATAAATGAGAAATACACAATAGGAGTCTGATTAAAAAACATAGGACCGATTACCGGTATTTTCGACAGCCCGGGAATAGCCCACTGCATCTGCCCCAGGTTTGTCGGAATCGTATCTGTAGTTCCGGGATGCCCGAAAAAGAGCACCATAAAATACCGCGTTACTCCCATTGCCAGAATATTCACCACCGCACCGGATACCACATGGTCCAGATGAAACGATATCGTCGCCACCGCATGAATCAGCGAAAATATACCGCCGGCCACAACTCCTGTAATAAGCCCGACCCAGGGACTTCCCGAATATATCGCTCCGACTGCCGCAAAGAAGGCACCGACAATCATTATACCTTCCATCGCGATATTCACTATACCTGCCCGTTCACAGACTACTGCACCAATCGCCGCCAGGGTAATCGGAGTGGAAAGCCTGATCATTGCGACCAAGAGGTCTGTATTAGCTATGCTGAAAAACCCTTCCATTTAGGCCGCCTCCTTCGCTGCTTCCTGCTTGCGGTTACGGTAACGCCGTATACGGTTGCCCAAGTAGGCATAGATGTATTTGGCGACAACTAAGAACAGGATAATTCCTTTGATAATTTCAACAATCGAGTTCGAGGTATCGGTCACCCGGGCCATATACTGGCCGCCCGCATCGAGGGCGCCCCATAAGAGCGCTGTGAAAATTACCCCGATCGGATGGCTTCCGGCTAAAAGGGCAACCGAGATACCGTTCCACCCGTACCCGGCACTGAGGTTCTCAAACAGCTTGTGGTCGAGCCCGACCACCTGGTTCACACCGGCCAGTCCGGCCAGGAATCCGGCCAACAGCAAGGCTACCATAATCGCCTTACCCACCGAAATACCCTGCGCCCGGGCGGCATCTTTATTGTTTCCAACCGCCCGAATCTCGAAACCTATCCGCGTGTGATACAGCAGGTAATAGACCAGCAGGGCCGTTACAATACCAACCAAAATTCCGACGTGGAGGCGGTAATTTGCATCAGGCAGAAATGAGTTGAACCGCGGCAGCCAGTTCGATTCCGGCAGCTGATCGGTCACATAAGCGTGATCACTGGTGGACGGATCGCCCCCGTGCGCACGAATGAATATCGGTGAAAGATAGCGGGCCGTATGGGCCAGCATCATGGTAGTTATAACCTCGTGGGCACCGGTGCGAACCTTCAGTACCGCCGGAACGATATTCCAGGCCGAGGCCAGCATACCGGAGAGAATAAAAATCAGTACCAGCGAAAATACCGGCGGAAGATTCAGGTTGAGCCCCAGAAAGGTGGCCGCCATGGCACCGATGTAGTACTGCCCTTCAGCACCGATGTTGAACAGCCCGGCGTGAAAGGCCAGGGCAACCGACAAACCGGTGAACATGAGGGGTGCGGCGTTCAGCACCGATACATGCCAGTTCCGTACAAATGCGCCGTAAAACAGAGCGCGATACGATTCAATCGGGTCGTAGTTGCTGGCCAGCATGACAATTGCACCGAGGACTATCGCGATGAGGATACCGAAAAAGGGCACCATAAGCGTCCGTGCCCCCGTCTTCAGCAAGTCGATGAGGGCGGCTTTGCCCGATTCCATCCGTCTATAGGCCAGAAATACCGCAACGGCCGCCAGAATGAAAAGCAGACCGCTAAAATAGGTCCCCATATAAAGGGTTATCCCAATAACTGCCAATATAATTGATACAACAAAAACGACAGGTTTCAGCATCGTTTTGTTCATATAGATTACTCCTTTCCACCTGTCATATAGTATCCGACCTCTTTGTGGTCGGTTTTCTTAGGATCGAACTCTTTCACAATCTTTCCTTCGTACAGAACCTCGATGCGGTCGGAAATCGCAAAAATCTCTTCCAGCTCGAGAGAAATAAGCAGGATAGCTACATTGTTGTCTCGCATCGCCAGAATCTGCTTGTGGATATATTCAATAGCACCAACATCCAGCCCTCGCGTGGGTTGGGAGATCAACAGGAAGGTCGGCTCCCTGGAGAACTCACGGGCCAGGATAACCTTCTGCTGATTTCCTCCGGAGAGTTTTTGAGCGGGATTCTGCACATCCGGAGTGCGGATATCATAGGCATCTACCAGCTCTTTGGCATGAGAATCGATATATTTATAATCCAGATGAAACCCGTATTTCACAAATGGAGGGCGGTCGTGGTAGCCGATCATGATGTTCTCTCCGATGGTCATCGGAAGCACGAGTCCGTGCCGATGACGGTCCGAAGGAACATAAGAAATACTGCGCATTATACGCTGTTTAGTGGATAAATCAGTGATATCATCACCGAGGTGAATTACTTTTCCACTGTCCACCGGCAGCAAACCAAGCAGCGCTTCCGCCAGCTCGGACTGTCCGTTTCCGTCCACACCGGCTATACCCACTATCTCTCCCGGTTTTATGTCCAGAGTAAGACCGTCGATAGCCGGATAATTCTTCCGATTCAGCACCCGCAGGTTTTCTATCTTGAATACCGGAGTATCCCCGGCCTCTTTGTCTTCCTTTTCAACGGTCAGTACCACCTCACGTCCAACCATCAGGTTGGCAAGGTCGGTTTTACTGGTCTCGGTGGTTTTGCGCTCACCGGCTACTTCTCCGCCCCGTAAAATATACACGCGGTCGGAAATCGCCATTACCTCTTCCAGCTTGTGCGTGATGATAATAACCGAAACTCCCGACTCTCGCAGTCCCCTGATAACCTCGAACAGCTCATCAACCTCCTGCGGGGTGAGCACAGCTGTGGGTTCGTCCAGGATGAGGATTTTGGCTTTACGATAAAGGGCCTTCAAAATTTCAACTCGCTGCTGAAGACCTACCGACAGCGACTCCACCGTAGCATCGGGATCGATTTTTAGCCCGTACTTTTCGGAAATCTCTTTTACCTCTTTCCGGGCTTGCTTGTAATCAATAGTCCCGAACTTGCCGGGCTCAGAGCCAAGTATGATATTTTCGGTAACGGAAAAAGGGTCGAGCAGCATAAAGTGCTGGTGCACCATCCCCAGACCGAGATCGATAGCATCTTTCGGAGAGCCGAATTCAACCTCTTGTCCCTCAAGCAGAATCTTTCCGGAAGTTGGGGTGTACAATCCGTAGAGAACATTCATAAGGGTCGATTTACCGGCTCCGTTCTCACCGAGCAGTGACAAAATCTCTCCCTTGTGAAGATTAATACTAATATCGTTGTTCGCCAACACGCGGGGAAACTGTTTTACGATATTCTTCGTTTCTAATATTACTTGCTTCGTGTCTTGTTGTGCGCTCATCGCTGTTCCTTTTAATATTTCACAACAGAATACAACATATCATGTGAGGTAAGAATCACCTTACTCCAGGTAGTATGACATGTCAAGAATAAGCGCCGCTGCAAGCAATAATTAGTTGGATTTTTCGGCCATATGTCCGAATACAGCTAATTCCTTACAATGTATGTAATATTTTGACATGCCGCTTATATAACTCTATTGATAAAAACATATTATTTTAATTACACCCTAACGTGTGCGTCCTTTACTGAAGATAAATTTTTACTAAGGAGAATACGGTGAAATTAAACAAACGTATTATTTTGAGTGCAGCCATAGCTCTGCTCATAAGTCCTCTCTTCGTATGGGCTGGTGGTCAGGCAGAAGTAGTTCAGGAAAGTGATGCTGCTACTGCTGGCAAACCGGCAAAGTATGTCTTCCTCTTCATTGGTGATGGAATGGGAATACCGCAAATGAATGCAGCTGAGCATTATCTTGCTGCTTCTTCCGGTAAAAAATCCGGCAGTCAGAAACTGAGCTTCAGTGACTTCCCCGCTCAGGCCTTTACCACCACTTATGCCAACGATCGGTTCATCACCGGATCAGCTGCAGCGGCAACTGCAATGGCAACCGGTTACAAGACCAACATCGGTGTAATCTCGATGGATCCGGGCAAAACCCGTTCCTACAAAACAATTGCTGAGATGGCAAAAGAAGCCGGAATGAAAGTAGGAATCATTTCCAGTGTATCCATCGACCATGCAACCCCAGCTTCGTTTTACGCCCACCAGCCCAGCCGAAATTTGTACTATCAGATAGACCTAGACCTGGCCGACAGCGGTTTCGACTTCTTCGGTGGTGGCGGAATGCGCCAAAAGGGCCGTGAAGAAGGTCAGGCAGATGCCTATGATGTCGCTGCTCAAAAAGGCTACAAAATTGTGCGTAATCGCAATGATTTCTTGACACTTCAGCCTGGGGTTGGCAAAGTTCTTGCATCCAACGAAGTGCTCAAAGGCGGAGACTCACTGCCCTACGAACTCGACCGTGCCGATGACGATATCTCGCTGGCAGACTATACATCAAAAGCAATCGAACTGCTCGACAATGATAACGGTTTCTTCATGATGGTGGAAGGCGGAAAAATCGACTGGGCATGTCACGCAAATGATGCCGCTCCTGCTATCTACGATACGCTGGCCTTCGATGACGCAGTAAAAGAAGCCCTTGATTTTTATGCACAGCATCCAGACGAAACCCTGATCGTAGTTACCGGAGACCATGAGTGCGGTGGCATGACTCTCGGATTTGCCGGAACAAAGTACGAAACTTCTTTTGACCTGATCAGCAAACAGAAAAAGTCTGCTACCGATTACTTTGCCGAGGAACTTCTAGCACAGTACCGCGACAGCGGTCGTACAGTGAGCGAAGAACAACTCTTCGAAGTTGTTGAGGCGCAGTTTGGTTTGGTAAAGATCAGCAGCAGCGAACGCGCATCACTGGAAGCGAAAGCCAAAGCCGGCAATGTACAAGCCGAAGAAACCCTCAAACTGGCCCTCAATGAGTACGAGTTAAACCAGATTCGACGCGCCTTCGTACGCAGCATGGGCGGTGAGGTAGAAAAATCAGCCAACGAGGAAACCTATCTTTTGTACGGTGGATATGATCCATTGGCGGTTACCCTGAGTCATATTCTGAACCAAAAAGCCGGAATCGGCTGGACCTCGTACAAACACACCGGGGTACCTGTTCCTACGTTTGCTAAGGGCCGCAATTATGAAATCTTTAATGGATACTATGACAACACGGACATTGCAAAAAAGATTATGCAGGTAATGCAGATTGAACAAAAAGTCGCTGTAAAATAGTACTGTACCTCTTTTAATCACGGCTGTCGGCGGTACGCCTCCGGCAGCCGTATTTCTTTTCCTAAAGGAGTAACAGAGTGAAACAACTCTTCTTTAATAATCGTCGCGACATTCTGTTTGTCACGCTTAGCCTCATTTTCCTCACGGTACTGCTACTGTTACCGACCGGATTCGAAGAACTTATTAATACCAATGCCGAACGGGTTCGAGCACAGGTAATCGCGACTGATAACAGTGAAGTGCAACAACTCGGCATAGTGAAAGTCGGAACTCAAATAGTCACCGTCGAAATTCTAAGTGGGAATTTCAAAGGTACCGAAACAACCGGGGTAAATGAGCTCATCGGTTCAATGGAACTGGATACCATGTTTGCTCCCGGTGATACAGCCTTTGTTACTTTGGACCTTGCTTCAGACGGCAAAAGCATAGTAGCTACAAATGTGATTGATCACTATCGGATCGACATAGAATTAGTTCTCTTTCTACTCTTTTTCCTCTTTCTGTTATTGTACGCCGGCTGGACAGGCTTTAAAGCATTTCTTTCCTTCATTATCACCGCGGCGGCTATCTGGAAGCTGCTCTTGCCCGGATTCCTGAAAGGATACGACCCCATATTAATTTCTCTAGGTATAGTAACCATGCTCACCGCATTTATTATTTTCCTCATAGGGGGTCTTTCAAAAAAGGGCGGTATTGCCTTTTTGGGCGCTGTCAGTGGAATTCTGGTTACAGGACTGCTGAGTATTTTATTCGGAGAACTGTTTCATATCCACGGCGCAGTCAAGCCATTTTCCGAAACACTGCTGTATTCTGGTTTTCCGCATCTGGATTTATCGAAAATCTTCCTTTCCGGTATTTTTTTAGCGTCTTCAGGTGCAGTAATGGATATTGCTATGGACATCTCCGCTTCGATGAATGAAGTCAAGCAAAATCATCCTGAAATCAAAACCGGAAAGCTGATTTTATCCGGCTTAGCAGTTGGGCGGGCAGTAGTGGGAACAATGACCACCACCCTGCTGCTGGCCTATTCCGGCGGTTTCACAGCCATGCTAATGGTGTTTATCGCACAGGGAACCCCGCTGGTAAATGTTCTCAATATCACCTATGTATCGGCAGAGATCCTACATACCCTGGTTGGAAGTTTTGGATTGGTTCTGGTAGCACCGCTAACTGCTGTGGTAGGGGGAATACTCTACAACCGCTCTTCTTGTAAGGAGAAGTCTGTAGTATCTGTGTAAGTACGCCGTTCGAACAGGTGCCCGCTGGTTCTGCTTGCATAGTTGATCTCTTTGATCTTACTCTTCAGCAAAGCAACGCTCTGTCCCAGTTTTCCGGGATGGGGCGGCCGCTGGAAATTGTTATTCGTCACTATCGCAATACTCAGGGTAACTAAAGGCACGAATTCCCGCGCACCTCTGCGGTTGCTCGAATAGTAGCCATTTTCCTGTATATCCTGCGGTTCGAATAGAACCTGCTTTCTCGCATCGAAGCTGTGGCAGATATCAGCAAAGAACTCGCTGTTCAACTGGCCTTCTGCAAGCATTACAAAATCATCTCCTCCGATATGGCCCAAACGGCATTCAAGAGTGGTAGTCTGAATCTGCTCGGATAAGACATCCGCAAGTAATTTGATCATCTCATCCCCGGATGAAAAACCGTAATGGTCATTATACTCCTTGAATCTGTCGAGATCGATATATGCAATGGTATACTCCTCACGATGGAGCAGATCCTCCAGCCATACATTGATGACTACATTTCCCGGCAGGGATGTCAGCGGATTTGCATTGGTGGCAAATTTCACCTCTGTGTCAAACGCCCGTGAGATAACCTTTTTCATAGTGATAGTACCCACCAGACCGCCAGTCTGGTCAACTACAACCACCGGATCATATAGATCTCTGTCCTCTCTGTTCATAGCCAGTTTGCCGAGTATGCGCATATCGGTATCCTCGTTCACAATGAGCATATCCTGTTTTGCCAGGGCATCGATCTCTTTACGTTGAAAAATCGCATACCCGTATCGTCCCGAGAGTTGTGAGTAAAAGTTCTGCCGGGTAAGCAATCCCTTCGGTTTGTCCTCTTCATCAACCAAAACAACATGGTTAATACTATTCTGCGAGCGGAAAAAATCATCCAGCTGACCGCCGTTTACCGAACGGGGTTGGAAAGTAGTGGGACGCGTGATCATTTTATAAATGGAAATGTCGACGGCAAAACTTTTGCGGATATATTCACCCATCAGTTCCTGAATTTTTTTACTAATATCAGCAGCCAGCGGCTGTGGTTGCGGAGCAGGATGCCCGAGGTAGTATCCCTGGGCATAGCGCGCACCCAGCCGGTAGGCCGTACGCAGCTCTTCGGCCGACTCAACCCCTTCGAGCAGAATAAAGCTGCCCACAGTTTCGGCAAAGTCCGAAATCGATTTTACGAGGTTCTGTTTGTAACTACTGCGGTGGATGCCTCGTACCAGTTCTTTATCAACTTTGAGAATATGCGGCGTAGTGGCAGCCAGTGTAATCAACCCGCTATGCCCCGAACCGAAATCGTCCAATGCAATTCGAAACCCCTGCTGCACATAGTTGCGGATAGTCTCTTCAAAGTGAGCATAGTCATCTACACTGGCGGTTTCTGTAATCTCCAGCACCAACCGCTCACCTCTGATCCCATAATCCTTGAGTCGTTCCATAGAAAATCTGTACCGAAATTCAGGATTTGAAAAGGTATCCGGACTTATATTGATGAAAAAGGACGCCCGTGGATAATCGTCAGCCACAGTTGCTACCGTTTTAAGAGCTGCAATCCGGCATGCGTACTCTACCTCCCACCGGAGGTTCCACTGCTGCGCCCTCTCAAACAGATCTGCCGGCGAGAAAAACGGCTCCACACCTCTAGCCAACAGTTCATACCCGAATACCCGCCCGGTGTAGAGATCGACTATCGGCTGACTGTAACTGCAGATGCGTCCATGATTCAACATATCCACAAACTGCAGATACTCATCATCCTGTGGATTTCCGCCAAAATCGGAAGGATTGATGTGCAAATCAAACCGCCTAAAATTTGTCAAATACATAAAAAAAGTCCCTCTACTCACAGAAAGTAAAGGGACTTTGTTAAAATTAGATTAAAAGGCGCTTTTTATTCCGATAAATCCTTCTTCTGCATAATGAACTCTACCCGCCGGTTTTTCCAGCGCACATCCTGATCATGTACCGAAACTATCGGCATCCGTCCGCCGAAGTATTCAATCTCGATCTTATCGGAATTCATACCACGCTCAACCAGCGTATCTCTGACGGTATTCGCTCTGCGACGCGTCAGCGGTACCAGAATCTCTTCTTCTTGCGCCTCTTTCTGCGCGTCCACACCGCGGTAGATGTTCAGCGCATGGCCTTCCAGCAGCAGATCATTGGCCGGATAGCGGTTGTATATGTTCAAAACCCGCTCAATCGACTTTACATTGCGCTGGTACATCTCCTCGCTGCGAGAGTCGAGGGCATGCTGGTAAGCGCCGAAAATTATATTCGGAACCGCGATGTACAGCTTTCCGTCACGCTTTACGAGGAACACATCCAGCGGAACCTGCTGGGTATAATCACGCACATTCCCACCCTGGTCGGTCACTTTCAGATTCAGAGTAAACATCTCAGTATCCAGTTTTGCTCTGTCTTCAGGTGAACCGGCATTCCAGGTAATATCGCCGCTCGGATCACCGTCGCCGGTGTAGGTTCGGATAACATCGCCGTTCTTATCTACAATATCCATGGACCAGTCGGTAACTTCCGTCTCTTCCTCCACATTCACGGTAATGTATACGTCGCCTTCAATACTTCCGTTGGTGCGGGCAAAGGGATCCTGGGTAACCTTCACGCCTACCCTCGGTGGAGTAACATCGAGCACAAAGGAATCGGTACTGCTCTGTGCAGATTTACCCTTCATGTATTCAACCTCAATTTCAGCCGAATACCGGCCTTCCGGGGCCGCCCGGGTATCCATATTCTCCTGCTGACTGAGGTTCCCGTCCCAGCTCAATTCTCTGGGCAGCTCGCCTTCGCCACTGAACATACGGTGCACATCCTGTCCCCGCGCAGTAATCGCAACAGTCCAGCGCTGCACCTCATTATACTGGCTGGCATCAATCTGCAGCGGCATTTGCTCGTTCTTTCCATCGTTATTGGGGGAGAAGCCTTTCAGCCCGGCGGCTATCTTCACATCAACCGGCGCGTTGTCCACCTTGACCGTCTTCGGAACTATATCGCTTGTATTACCGGCCTGGTCGGTAAACGATGCCAATAGCAGATACTCTCCCTCTTCTACAGCATCGCCGGACTCTTCCGTGCCATCCCAGACGATCAGAGAGGTGGCCCGTTCCGAACTCGTTGCCAGGATTTCCCTTCCATCCGGATCGACAATACTTCCCTCCCAGCTAACCTTCTCATTAGATTTGAATTGTATGGAAGTGGTATCCTTTCGTCCGTCGCCATCCGGTGAAAAAATCGGATTCTCAACGCTGACATCGATCTGCGGAGGACTCACATCCAATACAAAGTCTTCGGTGGCAACCGGCCGGTTGCCTTTGCGGTAGGTCACCGAATAGCTGAACCTGTAGGTACCTTCCGGCAGGGGCTGACCTTCATCATCTAAGCCTTCCAGCACTATTTCGGAAGGCACAGCACCTTCCCGCTGACCGCTACTCACAGTCTGGCCGCGCTCGTTGACCACCGTCCAGGACCAGCCGAGGATACCTTCCTTCACCGCCTGATCAAGATAGGCCACCGCCTCGTCCTGAACACCGTCTCCGTTTGGAGAGAAGTACTCCGGCTCGATGACCACCTCGATCGGCGTATCGGTTCGATCGAGCTCAATTCCTTCGAGGGCGATATCCCCGGATTTATTTCCCGCCCGGTCTTCCGAAGAAAGCACATAGCTGTAGGATCCACCCGGTACAGCTTGCCCGGAGTCATCGGTTCCGTCCCAAACTGCATCACCGGGGGTACTGTTTTCCCATGTAAAGGTCCTCACCACATCTCCCGCGGAGTTTTTGATTTCTCCGGTCCATTCTACTTCCGAGGTAGCCTTTGTATGCGAAATGGTAATAGTGTCCTTATTGCCGTCCCCGTTCGGCGAAAAAAATAGGAACTCCGGTTCGACAATAACCGCCTGCGGGGGCTGGGTATCTACTACAAAATCATCGAGGGCCTGTTCCTGTCGCTTACCCTCCGGCCCGGCTACCCACAGGGAGAGCCCGTACGATCCGTCCGGGACCACTTCACCTTCGGTATTTTTGCCGTCCCAGGTAACCGACCGCTCCAGTTCGAACTTCTTATAGCCCATAAACAGCGACCGCAGCCAGCCGACATCACGGTCCTCTTGTTCAATTATCTGCTTGAGAATATTCCCCTGACCATCTTTGATTTCCAGGCCGTATTCGGGTACATAGCCCTCTTTACTCTTCACGTACACGGTTACAGTAAACTCGAGTGTCGCTTGGTCCTTTACCTCATCCCCGTTCGGAGAAAGGTACTGCGTGCCCGATGTCACCGGGGGAATCGAAGGTACTTCCGGCTGTCCTCCGGCATACACTCCGAACCCTATGAATAAAAATAATATCAAACCTATTAAAAGTTTTTTTCGCATCTTCACTCCCCCTTTTTATGATATGCTAAAAATTAATAATCGCCTTTGTCATTGTATCACGTTAAGGATTAAGATAACGCATCCACTATAGCAATTCCAGCACTGGCTCCGATTCGGTCTGCGCCGGCTTCAATCATCGCCTTGGCATCGTCCAGGGTCCTAATTCCGCCGGAGGCTTTTACCTGTAAGTTCTTACCTACCACCGTACGCATCAGTTTTACATCTTCTGCAGTCGCCCCGCCGCTGCCGAAACCGGTGGAGGTTTTTACAAAGTGCGCTCCGGCGTCCATGGCACATTTGCAGGCGGTCCGCTTCTCTTCGTCACTCAAATAGCAGGTTTCGATTATTACCTTCACCGTTTTACCGGCGGCCGCTTCCACCACCGCCGCAATGTCTTCCTGGACTGAATCGGTTTGTCCGGCCTTCAGAGCGCCGATGTTGATGACCATATCGACTTCGTCCGCACCTTCCGCCACTGCCTGACGGGCTTCGGCGGCTTTGATTTCCTTGGCGTTGGCCCCCAGCGGAAAGCCGACTACACAGCAGACCAGCGGCCGGCTGCCTTCCAGTTCTTGTTTCAGCAGCGGTACATGCACCGGGTTAGCACAGACCGATGCAAATCCGTAGGTGCGGGCATCGGCGCAGATTTTGCGGATGTCCGCTTCGGTTGCGGTCGGCTTCAAGTTTGTGTGGTCTATCATTGCTGATAGTTTGGTTTTGTTCAATTCCATTAATTCTGTCTCCCCTGTTGTCTGAAGCTTGGTGCTATTTCTTCAGTAAGTATCTAACTACAAATACTATCACATCTTCACTATTAAAAAAACAACAGTATAGCTGATAAAATTACATCGAAAAGTGATTTAATAAAAAATCAGCACCATTCTTCAATAGACTTAGGGAAACAGATGGCGAAGCAACCGAATCAGTATACTTTGTATACGCTCTTTATCGGCTCACCCGGCTCTGCGGTGATGTTGATCGCATCCTGAAATCTTATCAGCGAATCCTCCAGATTGGCGCGGGAGTTCACGTGAAACTCGGCCAGGGGCTCGCCCTTCTCAACCCAGTCGCCGAGGCGGTGTTGCATCCAGTAGCCCACCGCCGGATCAATCACATCGTCCTTCTTCGAGCGGCCGGCGCCCAGCAGCAGCGCACAAATGCCCAGTTGGGCGGTGTCCATCGACGAGATATAGCCGGACGACTGGGCTTCAGCCGTCACTATCTCACCGGCCCGCGGCAGCAGGTCGGTATTGTCGATCACCCGTCGGTCGCCGCCCTGCATCTCGATCATGCAACCGAACCTCTCCAGCGCTTCGCCGGATGAAATCGCCCCATCCAGTTTCTGCTGAGCTTCGGCTTCATCCGTGCAAATACCGCCGAGAATCAGCATCTTCTTGGCCAGCTCGAAAGAGACGCGCTTCAAGTCACCGCCATCGTCGCCGCCTTCAATACCGGCGCGGC
>CAZWDV010000038.1:8027-10612 GCA_964632675.1 uncultured Sediminispirochaeta sp. | reverse complement strand
CCGGCGCGGCGGCCCTCTGCATCCGTGCCGCGCAGAATCCGGATGGCCTCGTCCACCTCCAGGGCATTGCCGACGGCGTTGCCCAGGGGCTGGTTCATGTCGGTAACCAGGGCGTGGGTTTCGCGGCCGGCCAGGTTGCCGATCTCCACCATCATGCGGGCCAGCTCCTGCGCTCCCTCCAGGTCCTGCATAAAAGCCCCGGAGCCGGTTTTCACATCCAGCACAATCTTGTCGGCGCCGGCGGCGATCTTTTTGCTCATGATGCTGCCGGCAATCAGCGACACATTGTCGATGGTGCCGGTTACATCGCGCAGGGCATACAGCTTTTTGTCGGCGGGCACCAGGTTGCCGGTCTGCCCGATTACCGATACGCCGCACTTGCCCACGATCTCGGCAAAACGCTCCATCGACTGGTCGATCGACAGACCCGGTATCGACTCCAGCTTGTCCAGGGTGCCGCCGGTGTGTCCGAGCCCGCGGCCGGACATCTTGGCCACGTGCCCGCCGGCCGCCGCCACCAGGGGCCCGACAATCAGGGTGGTGGTGTCGGCCACTCCGCCGGTGGAGTGCTTGTCCACCTTCACGCCGGGGATCGGCGACAGGTCAATCTTGTCACCCGATTCCACCATCGTCAGCGTCAGCTCGGTGGTCTCCTGTTTGTCCATGCCACGGAACCAGATGGCCATCAGCATGGCCGCCGCCTGGTAGTCCGGCACCGAGCCGTCCACGTAGCCGTTCACAAAAAACCGTATCTCTTCAGCGGACAGGCGCCCGCCGTTCCGTTTCTTTTCAATCAAATCAACCATTCTCATAGGATTACTCCTTGCTTCTTCATTTTTATATGGAAAAGATCCATGTCATCTTCCCCGGCGCTCAGTCCAAGCGCCGCCGGAGCTGCATATCTCCCTGGGCCCTTCGCCAGCCACCACCAAGCTTCGTAAGAGTAAGCTCTTACGAAGCTTGGTGGTCTGTCCGGCTAAAACATATCCACCAGCATGTGCTGGTCCAGGTCGACCTGCCGGCGGTTGTCCTCCAGGGTCTTTTTCATGTAGCCGCGGTCGAGCTTGAGACCCTCGGTCAGGCGGATCAGCAGCTCCTCCGGCAGCAGGTTCTGCTCGGCGTACAGGTAGATCAGCGCCTTCTCGGCGATGTTGGCTACCTTCAAGCTGTTCATGTTTACGTGCTCGTCGGGAGTGCCGGCGAACTGTTCCTTCAGGTGTTCATACAGCAGCGAGCGCTCCTTGTGGTGCTTGAGGGCGTTCAGCTCCTCTCGCAGTGGCTCGATGCTGCCCCGGGCGGCCTGCTCGCCGAGGGGTTTCAGCGTAAAGTAGGTGTACTCCTTGCCGGGCAGGTAGTGGTGATTGTCGCAGCGGGTGCAGTAGTTCGGTTCGAGGGGGTTGTCCTTCTTCTGGTCGCCGCCGACTATAATCAGCGGGTCGAAGTAGAGAGCCGGACACTCCTCGCCGTCCACCTGGTAGTAGCGGTAGGTGTAAAAGGAGTCCTCGATGCAGTCGGGGTGTTCGCAGTAGGCGGTCAGGGGAAACACGTCGGTAGCGGTTTCCAGCATCAGGCGGGCGGTCGGGTTGAAGATGTCCCGCCGGAAATTCAGAATGAGCGCCGGAAAGATGAAGATGAGCCCGCGCTGCCGGCTGGCGTTGCGTACCACGTAGACCAGGCGCTCATCGTAGAAGGAGGCTTCGTCGATGATCCAGGTGCCGACTTCGGGATTGTCTTTGAGTACCTCCTCCAGGCTGAAGGAGTCCTTGATTTTGGCAATATTATGTCCGCAGCGCTCGTAGCCGCCGCGGAATGCCAGGGCGTCGTCGGGGTATTCGGGAAAGCGTCCGGTATCTAAGAGCGAGCGGATGAAGAAAACCCTGCGGCGGTCGGCGCCGTCGGTAGTGGTTTGCGCGCCGATATAACTGCTCTTCTGCTGGGCTACACGGGCGTCGCGCCATACGCGGGCCGAATATTCGGTTTTTCCCGAACCCATCGGGCCGATTACCAGGATGCGGCGGGAGGGGCGGGTAAAGTCGAAGTGGTTGAAAGAGTGATGCACTCTTACGCTGGGAAAGCCGAGGCTCTTGAGAAAACTCAATGTTCCGGGGTCGTTTTTCAGTTCGTACATAGCTCTATACTAACGCAGGCCCGGCGGATTGAAAACAGTTTTGTGCCCCCTATAGCGGCTATATATTGACTATATCGGTGTGGGCGTTTATTTTCGGACTATGATAATCGACTACATACGAATACCCCTGCTGTTGCTGATGGTCGGGGTAATGGTTTTTAATCTCACCCAGAGATCGCATATCGAGCACGGCGAGCAGAAACGTTTCGCATCGCTGTTTGCCGCGGCGGTACTCCTGCTGCTGTACGTGCAGTTGCTGCTGCTGCAAAAGTACTACAGCGAGCCGATGGCCAATTGGCTGGTACTGCCGGCAGTGGGTATCACGCTGCTCGTGGGGTACCGGCTTCGAAAACGAATCTTCGTCTTTAAGAAACAATGCACAGAATGTAACGCGGCCTTGCCGCTGAAAACTACTTTGTATCACGATGATAATCTTTGTGATAACTGCCGGGCTGGG
>CAZWDV010000038.1:0-7927 GCA_964632675.1 uncultured Sediminispirochaeta sp. | reverse complement strand
CCCCGCACGGTCGAGGAGTTCGACTGGGAGGCCTGGGAACCGGCCGAGACGGCGGTGCTGTGCTACATTTTCAAGGACGGGCAGGTGCTGCTGATCAATAAAAAGCGCGGCCTCGGCAAGGGCAAGGTGAACGCGCCGGGCGGGCGGATCGACCCGGGCGAGAGTCCGGTGCAGACGGCGGTGCGCGAGCTGCAGGAAGAGGTGGGGCTCACGCCGCTGGAGCCGTACGAGGTGGGACAGCTGTCGTTCGTGTTTACCAACGGCTATTCCTTGAAGGGACATGTGTTTTTTGCCCATGAGTACGAGGGCCACCTGATGGAGACCGACGAGGCGGACCCCTTCTGGGTGCCGGTGGAGAAGATTCCCTACGAGCGCATGTGGGAGGACGATGCCGACTGGCTGCCGATGGCCATGAACGGCAAATTCGTGACCGCCCGCTTCATTTTCGAGGGCGAGCGGATGCTCAGCAAAAAAATCGACACCCGCGCCTAATTTCTAATATCTCTTTTAATTCTACTATACTTATTTTACTCTTGCCGTGTGCGGTATTTTTATCATAAAATGAGACTATGAAAAGACAGCTTGGCGCTGTGGATCCTCCCGGTTCCGAGGAAATCACCCGCCTGCGGGAAGAAAATCAGCAACTCCAGAATTTGATAACAAATATCTCGATCAACGAGCGGAAGTTTTATACGCTGTTCGAGCTGTCCCACGATGCTATTGTGCTGCTGGACGAAACGGTGGTCGCAGACTTAAACCAGACTTTGGAAAAAGTTTTCGGGTACAGCCGGCAGGAATTGCTGCAACAGACCGCCGATATGCTCGTGCCGCAGGGCGCTTATGAGGAGTTTATCCGCCACATGTACGCGGCAATTAATCGGGATCCGCAGTTCTTCGAATACAGACTGGTGAAAAAGGGCGGTGAACTTCTCGAGTGCGAGGTGAGCGCCGCCGCCCTCACACTGCATCACCGTCAATTTTTTATGGTCGACATCCGTGATATCACCCAGCGCAAAGCAACCGAAGAGAACCTGCGGGTGAAAACGGCCCAGCTCCAGGCTACTATCAACAGCCTGCCCTTCGACTTCTGGATCAACGACACCCGCAACCGGACGATCCTGCAAAACCCCCGTAGCAAGGAATTGTGGGGCGAGCAGTTCGGCCAGCACATGGAAGCGGTAACCTCTGATGAGGGCATTAAGACTAACTGGCGAGATTCTAATCAGCGGGCGCTCGAAGGTGAGGTTGTGGAGCGGGAACAGGCATATACGATCGCGGGGCGTACACGAATCTATCGTAATATTGTAGCTCCTGTATGGGGCGATCATGCGGTAATCGGAATTTTGGGGCTGAATATCGATATTACCGATTATAAAGCAACTCAGCAGAAGCTTTTCACGGCCCTGGAGGAGCGCGAGACCCTCCTGCGTGAAATCCATCATAGGGTGAAAAACAACCTGCAGCTGATTATTAGTATGCTGAACCTGCAAAAACCCGGCGTTGCTACGGACCAGCTCGATGCAGTAAGAAATATCGAGAACCGGATTAATTCTATGGCCCTGATTCATGACCAGCTGTACGATTCGACTTCCCTGAACCGGATCAATATGCCGGATTACCTTGAGCAGCTGAGCAATTCAATTTGCGAATCCTACGACCTGGCTCAACGCACTATTTCGATAGATGTTAGTGTTGCCGAGATTGACCTGCAAATAGATATCGCTTTGCCCCTGGGCATTATCGTGAACGAGCTGGTGAGCAACAGCCTGAAGCACGCCTTTCGCAACATCACCCACGGTGAAATCAAGATACAACTGCTGGAACAGGCCGATTCGAATCTCTACCGTTTAGTCGTCCGGGATAACGGCCGCGGCTGTGAGAAGGAAAGACCCGCCTCCGCTGCGGGACTTGGACTTACCCTGGTTCAGCAGCTTGCAATTCAGCTGGACGGTGCGGTATCAGTCGACACTCGGAACGGTTTTTCAACCACCATCCAGTTTCCAATAGGTGCAAAATGAGTACAAGCCATTCTTTCTGGTACCGGGTGCTTACCCATCTGATACTGGTCGGCGCTACATTCTTCTGGGGCACGAACCCGATGATTATGAAAGTGGGTATGCGGGAACTGCATCCGGTGCCCTTCAACACTCTGCGACTCAGCATCGGGCTGGTGGCTGCCGGAGTGCTCCTGCTGCTCTCCCATAGCTGGAAACCGGTCCGCCGCCAGGATATTCCGCGGTTCATAGTTGTATCGGTGACCGGCTTTTTCGTGTTTCAACTCTGCTATTCCTTTGGCGTGAATTACACCTCCGCCAGTGTGGCCGCCATCATCCTGGGAACCCTGCCAATCAATGTGGCCCTCATCACACGAATATTCCGTATCGAGACGGTCACCCGGCGTAAAATAATTGGTATTGCCGCGACATTTACCGGAGTTGTCTTTATTGCCCTGGGAAAACCCGGGGGCATCGGAGTTGCGAACTCCTATATGATCGGGGTCGTATTGCTGGTGGTCTCGGAAATCGGCTACGGCACCTATACTGTGTTTGTAAAACCGCTCACCGCTCGCTATTCTATTTACCAGATAATTTTCCTGGTGATGGCAGTATCGCTAGTGCTGTTTGTCGCGGTTTCTCTGCCGCTGTTCAGTTTTTCGGCCTTCGCCGGTCTGAAACCCCTTACCTGGCTCAGCGCGGCGGCTTCCGGAATCTTTGCGCTGGCAATCGGAAATATACTCTGGAGCACCGGTATCAAGCGGATCGGCAGCACCAACACCTCGGTATATGGGAATTTACCACCAGTCTTCGGAATACTCGCCGGCATACTTGTGCTGAATGAAACCCTCAGTCCTATGCAGGTATTGGGTGCATTGGTTATATTGGGAGGAGTGGCACTGGTGAATAAAAAGCCGGCACCCCAGGATGGCGTTCTGGCCGACCCACACCACGAAACCGAAGGAGCTGCAAAATGAAATATATCGGAGCCCATGTCAGCGCATCCGGCGGAGTCGAGAATGCTCCTTTGAATGCACAAAGAATCGGCGCCACCGCTTTTGCCCTGTTCACAAAAAATCAGCGGCAGTGGAACGCAAAACCCCTTACAGAGAAATCAATTAGAGCGTTCAAGGAGAACCTCAAGGAGGTCGGAATCCAGCCCCAACACGTGCTGCCCCACGACAGTTATCTCATCAATCTGGGCAATCCGGATAAAGAAAAATGGGAAAAATCCCTCACTGCTTTTATCGATGAAGCCCAGCGGTGTGAACAATTAGACATTCCACTGCTCAATTTTCATCCCGGCAGCCATCTGCGGCAGATCAGCGAGAAGGAGTGCATAGCCCTGAATTCCAAGGCTATGAACACCACTCTTCGTAATACAGGCTTCGTCAAGCTGGTGGTGGAAACGACCGCCGGACAGGGCTCGAACATCGGCTACAGCTTCGAACAGCTGGCAGCCCTTATCGATCAGTCTGACGACCCCGAGCGGGTCGGAGTGTGCATCGACACCTGCCACATCTTCGCTGCCGGATACGACCTGCGGACCGAAGCGGCATACCAGCAAACCATGGAGGCCTTCGGGGGCATCATCGGCTTTGAGAAACTGATGGGAGTACATATCAACGATGCCAAATCGGAGCTGGGCAGTAAAGTCGACCGCCACAACAGCCTCGGGAAAGGCAATCTCGGCAGCGACGCCTTCAAGTTCCTGATGAACGACCCCCATCTGGAGGATATACCGATCGTTCTTGAGACTATCGACCCGGAAAAATGGCCCGAAGAAATCAAGTGGCTTTACAGCCTGCAAAAATAAAACAAGGTTTGAATTCAAACCGTTTTACCAATATATTCGAAAGAAAAGGAGTCTGCGTATGCCCTTTATTCGCATTCATACCAATATCCAAGTATCCGAGAGCTCGGAAGTGCTCAAAAAACTCTCTTCATTAGCCGCCGAGAAAATCGGCAAACCCGAAGCGTATGTCATGACGGCGCTTTCCGACCAGGCGTCCATGAACTTCGGCGGGTCGGACGAACCGCTGGCCTTTATAGAGTGCAAAAGCATCGGATTGGGCGAAACCCAGACCAAGGGTCTGAGTGCCTCGCTGTGCAGTTTCTGTGAAAAAGAGATGGGAATACCCCAGAGCAGGGTATATATCGAGTTCGCCGGCGCCAAGGGCAGCATGTGGGGCTGGAAGGGCGGTACGTTCTAAATGAAACTCAGATCGAAACTCCTCATCATTATAGCAGCGGTGTTTACCATTTTCATACTCAGTGCCTTTTTGTACGGATATAAACAGTATACCGGCATCCGTACTGCCACCCTTGCAGAGACAGAGACCGCCATGAATGCCGACCTTTCCGAGGCTTTAGAGTCAAAAGAAGACACCTGGATAACCAACGCCCTCCAAATTGCCCATAACCCGATCATTGAACTGGGTATGGCCCAGGGAGACCGGCAGAGCTGTATTGCGCTGTTCGAGCGCTACGGAGATACCTACAGCGAATACACCGGTTTCAACAACGTGCAGATACATCTGATTGATAAAAATCTCAGGTCCTTTGTAAAATCATGGGCACCGGATGACTACGGGGAGGTGCTCGATTATTCGGCAGCCTACACTGATGTACTGCAGCGCAGCGGCAAACCGCTTGTCACAGTGGAGGCGTCCCCCAAGGGAATGCGGCTAAAAGGCCTGTTTCCTGTACGCTATGAAGGCCGCATTGTCGGTGTGGCGAACTTCGAGGGCGGCCTCAATTCCGTAAAACGCTCGCTCGAGAAAAAGAACATCGATTTTCTTTATCTGCTGCACAACTCGCAGCTCGACATAGCAGACTCACTTTCAGGTCAGCCGTCGGTAGGCGACTACACACTAAGCCAGAAGGATGTAAACGATGATTTTCTGGCCCACACCACCGGCAATTTTAGCCTGGATGAAGCCCTTGACGGACATGTATTCGATTCCCAGTATCTGGTAACCGCCCGGCCGGCCAAGAGCTTCAACGGGAAAGAGGTGGGCATCTATATTCTCGGGATGCGCAGCGATATAGTCACGGCCACCCTGGCCCAGAATCGTGGTCTGATACTCACCCTGGGCCTGTTTGTAGTGGTTGCCTTTTTGATAATGATACCGGCCATTCTGTTAGCACTTGAAAAAATTGTTGTATCGCCGGTCCGGCTTTTCTCGCAGAGAATGGAGGACATCGCCTCCGGCGAGGGTGATCTTACCGGTTCGATCGAAATTCATTCCCGGGATGAAATTGGCGAGCTTTCAGCCGGTTTCAACCGCTTTAATTCGACTCTGCGTTCGATGATACGGCACATTAAAAACTCGGTCGCCAGCACTATGGTCCAAATGGATACCGTAGTTACCAGCGCCACGGAAACCTCCTCTGCCGTACAGGAGATGAATGCCAATATCAAATCGGTCTCGACTTCAGTAGAAAACCTTCTGGAAAATATGAATAAAAGCGGCACCCGCCTGTCGTCGGTTCAATCGGATGTAGAAGATTTGAAAAATCAAATTTCCAGCCAGGTATCGGCGGTGGAACAGACCGGCTCTTCCGCCGAGGAAATCGACGCCCAGGCCCAGAGTATCAGCACCACCTCAAAAAAGAGAAAAGAAGAGACCGAGAAGCTCGCACAGGTAGTCTCCGACAGCCGCAACGACCTGCAGAAGGTGCAGGCGCGGGTGGACAGTCTTACCCAAAAAACCGGAGACATGGAAAATGCGGTTTCGGTAATCAGCGGGATTGCCGCCCAAACCAGTCTGCTCAGCATGAATGCCGCCATCGAGGCGGCCCACGCCGGAGAACACGGACGCGGTTTTGCAGTGGTGGCCGATGAAATCCGTAAGCTGGCCGAAACATCCGCCGCTAACTCTAAAAACATCCGTGTGGCGCTTAAAGAAAGCGTGGAAGAGGTGCACACACTCTCTTCCACCTTTGAGAACACCCAGGGCGTATTCTCGCAGGTCGAGGAGCTGAGCGGTTCTGTACAGACTTCCTTCGAAGAGATCGAGCAGACGGTAACCGAACTCTCCGGGGGCATTCAGGAGATAACCCGTTCAATTGTAGAAGTACGGGATGCTATCACTCAAATCGATGAAAAGTCCCGCAACATCAATGAATCTTCAGAGGAACTCACCGAACACAACCGCAACAATGAAAGGCTGGTAGAAAACCTCAGCGGCGCGCTGTCGGAAATCTCTATAGGAGTGAACGAAGTGAGCCAGTCGGCGCTCACCCTCGACGAAACCATCCGCGCTATCTCTGAGAAAATGAAAACCGTGGAACAGCAGGTCGGCGGTTTTGTGGTGGAGGAATCGTCTGAGAACGAATCCGAGGAGGCCGACGGGTAGCCATTCTACAGCTTATCCATATACAATCGAGACGCCTGTATTAGAATAATTCGGGAGCGGCTTATCTTCAACCTTTATTTACACCACTTTCGCCTTTTCAATCGCAACATACGCCTGTTTTTACTGGGCGTATTTCTCATGAGCCTGTCTTTCAACCTGATGATGCTCCTCTTTAACCTGTATCTGGGGGCCCTCGATTTTACCGAAAGCTCGATAGGAAATTTATTGTCACTGCATGAGTGGGGGGCTTTTCTGGTCGCTTTACCGGCTTCGCTATTTATGGCCAAAGGGAACATCCGAGCCTCGCTGATTATCGCCTCTGTCTGTACCGCCCTGGGCTTCGGCCTGCTCTCCTCCACATCAGCGCAGGCGGTAATCGGAGTATCAGTACTTACCATCGGCAGCTTCACCGCGATATTCCGAATCGCTGCCGGGCCGTTTATCATGCAGAATTCGAAGCCGGAAGAGCGGCCCTTTGCCTTCAGCTTGAACTTCGCCCTGATGGTGGGCGCTGGATTCCTCGGATCTCTGGTAGGCGGGTTTACCCGGGATTTCCTGGCCGAGCTTCTTCAAAATGAGGTACGTGCCTACCGGATTGCCTTATTCGGTTTCGGCGGCGGATTCTCCGCTCTCTCTGTTATTCCGTTTTTACTGCTGAGCTTTGAGGAGCAAAAGGGCAATTTTCCGCTTCTGCAGTTACTCAAGGGCTGCAATAAGCCGCTCTTTCTGCGTCTGCTGATTCCTTCTTTGCTGATCGGTTTTGGTTCGGGGCTTACCATCCCCTTTATTAACCTGTATTTCAAATTCGAGTGGGGTCTTTCCGACAGTCTGATCGGCACCTGGTTCGGCCTGGCCCAGCTGACCACTTTTGTCGGGATGATGCTCAGCCCGCTGCTGGTAAGACGCTTTAATATAGTAAGGGTGATTGTGTGGTCCCAGATAGCCAGCATTCCCTTCATGCTTATCATGGGCTACGTAGATCTGTTTCCCGTGGTTGTCAGCGCATTTCTGCTGCGGCAGGTCTTGATGAATATGCACAATCCGATGAACACTCAATTTAGAATGGAGCTGGTGGCACCGGAAGAGCAGTCGCTTATCAACGCCCTCAGAATGATAGGATTCACCGGCGTGCGGGCATTAGCAGCCTTTTTCGGCGGACGAATCATCGACCACTATTCTTTTAGTCTCTCCTTTACACTCACCTCGGCCTTCTATTTTATCGCCTCAGCACTATTTTTTACCTTTTTTCACAACGTGCACATCGGCACGAAAGCAGACACCAGCGGCCCCGCCGCATAGTTCGGCAATCCGCGTCATATTGACAAATACTGTCCACATCAGTATATTGGACATCTGACGGTAAAACGGAGAGGTGTCCGAGTGGTTTAAGGAGGCGGTCTTGAAAACCGCTGAGTCGCAAGGCTCCGTGGGTTCGAATCCCACCTTCTCCGCTACTTATAAATAGAATTTCAATGATTTGGAGAGGTGCGAGAGCGGCCGAATCGGGCTCCCTGCTAAGGAGTTGTACTCTTACGGGTACCGAGGGTTCGAATCCCTCCCTCTCCGTACATA
>CAZWDV010000037.1:29620-32041 GCA_964632675.1 uncultured Sediminispirochaeta sp. | reverse complement strand
ATGCAAATTCAAACTTTGAAAGTCATATGGACTTTCAAAGTTTGAATTGCTGAATCGCTGGATTTCTTGCATAAACTTGGGTACAATAGAGCTACTATGAACTATATTTGTCTAGCAGCCGGAAAGGGAACCCGTTTTAACGGGCTGGGAGTGTATCTTCAAAAATGTATGTACCCGATTGGCGGAGTTCCTTTTCTTCGTTTTTCACTCGAAAACCTCGTGTCTTCAAAAGTCTTCGATTCCCGGAAAGACAGCATCACCCTGGTAGTCGGGCATCTCTCGCATCAAATCAAGGCCTATTTCGGCGATTCCTTCAAAGGGGCGCCGCTCAACTATGTGGAACAGGGCGAAGCGGCCGGCACCGGCCATGCGGTACTGCAGGCCTACCAGGCGCATCCGTTTCACGAATCGGCAGTTGTATGGCTGGCCGACGGATACGTACCGGTCCGTCTATTTGAACAAATTGTGCAGTCTCCGTCGGAGGCTGCGCTTACGCTTGCCTTCCACGTGTGCGATCAGCCCCATGGCGAACGTGTGTCCCTGGACGCCGATAAGCGGTATGTAACCCGCGCATGGGAAGGAAACAGCGAATACGTCGATATCGGCCTGTGGAAAGTACCGGTTTCGATTATGGATGCCATGCTCAGCCATAAAACCGATGAACACCGCTTTTTACCAGTGGTAGAAAATGCCATCCGCGCAGGCCTGACTGTCGAGGCTCTCTTGGCCGATACATGGATCCACCTCGGCGGAACCGAACCGAGCGTTGTCGCCAATCTCAAGGCAGTTACAAGTTACTTGCTGCAGGAAGCAGTAGAAACGGAGCGTACATGAAAATACTCTACGGTATTCAGACCACGGGACACGGCCATATAGTCCGCGGACGGGCCATGGTGAAAGAACTCATCCGGCAGGGCCACCAAGTCCATATAATTCTAAGCGGCCCGCCGCTTAAGGACAACTGGATTCCCGACTATTTTGAAAACTTCGAACACTTCAAGGGGCTGACCTATGTAATCGAGCAGGGGCGCATCAACATCCCCAAAACGGCCAAAATTCTTGATGTACCGCAGTTTATATACGACGTAGTAAAATATGAACCGAAGGACTACGACATCGTTGTTACCGATTATGAACCGATATCTTCACGATTTGCCCAAATCAATAAAATACCCAGCATCGGAATCGGACACTTGTACGCCTTTGTGCATAAAGTGCCTATGCCCACTATTCCCAACCCTTTCCATATTCTTATTATGCGTTATTTTGCTCCGGCCAACTTTCCCATAGGACTGCATTGGCACCATTTCAACGCCCCCATACTGCCCCCGACCATTCCTCCGGATGTCCGCAGTGCAGACTCGGTTCAGAAAGACAAGATTATCGTTTATCTGCACTTCGAGGGAATGCAAGATATCATCGACCTCTTCAAACCCTTTCCCAATTACGACTTCTACGTGTACTATCCGGTGGATGAACCTTTCGACGAAGGCAATATCCACTTTCGCCCCCTCAGCCGCGACAATTTTCAACGCGACCTGAGCGATGCAATCGGGGTAATCGCCAACAGCGGCTTTTCCCTCTCGAGTGAAGCCATCCACCTCGGCAAGAAGCTGCTGGCAAAACCGGTAAAAGGCCAGACCGAGCAGGAGGCCAACGCCAGCGCCCTGGAGGAGCTGAACCTCGGGCGAGTGATGAAAGACCTCGACCGCAATGCGGTCGAAGAGTGGCTTGAAGATCCTCTGCCGACCCCCGCCGGCTACCCGGATGCGTTTGAAGATATCGCCGCATGGATCGGCCGTGGAAACTGGCAGGCCACCGATAAACTGGTCGAGCAGCTGTGGGCGCAAACCAATCATATGCCGGCATTCGATACGAAGCCGCCGATCCAATAGGTAAGAAAAACAGGGCCTGGCCGATATGTTCAGCTTATCGAAGGGAATGACATTTTTATTCCTTCCTCCCGGAATTTTTATTCTGCTCGCGCTGCTGAGCACACTTCTGTCAACACTTGCGCTGCGCCGCCTTACGCGTCACACACCCGGGCGGCGGCTGATTCAGTCGTCGATCGTAGTGCTGGCAGTTTCGGCTTTGTCGCTCTATGCACTGTCGATAGAGCCGGTTTCCGAGCTGCTGCTACGGCCCCTCGAGCAGGCCCACCCGCCGCTAATGCTCACCTCTGACGCCGCACCTTCCTCCGCATTTCCCTCTGCCGACAGTATATCCGTGGCCGACGCGGCCGCAGCCGATGCTATTGTAGTCTTAGGGGCCGGTACGGTCAGCCGTTCGCCGGAGGAAGGCGAGGGGCCCGCTCCCGGTGTCGAAACCCTGAAACGCTTGAGCTTCGCCTACCGGATCCACCGTATCAGCGGTCTTCCGCTAATCACTAGCGGCGGCCCGCCCCTGGCCGCCCCGAAAGCT
>CAZWDV010000037.1:0-29520 GCA_964632675.1 uncultured Sediminispirochaeta sp. | reverse complement strand
CAGCGGTCTTCCGCTAATCACTAGCGGCGGCCCGCCCCTGGCCGCCCCGAAAGCTTCCCCGAAGGGTCAGCCCCCCGCCGCCACTATTCCTCCCGTCACCACCGCCGGAGCGGCCATGAAAGGCTACCTCATAGCCCTCGGAGCGGACCCGCGGGCAGTCAAAACCGAGGAAACCAGCCGCAATACCTACGAAAACGCCGCCCATATCGCCGAAACCTACAATCCCGCAAAAGTAATTTTGGTAACCTCGGCCTACCACATGCCCCGCAGCGTGTGGGTTTTTCAGCAGGTTGGACTGCAGGTGCACCCCGCCCCCACCGACTACAAGGCCGATGCCGACGGCTACAACCTGTGGAGCTTTTTTCCCCGCATGGATTCCCTGGACAACTCGTATAAAGCCCTGCACGAATACATGGGAATCCTGTATTACCTACTGATATATGAAAAAAAAGGTTGACGCATACCGGATTAAATGACAAGAATATAGAACGAACAGGAGGATAGCTTATGAAAAGAGAAACATGGGGAAGTAGAGCAGGCTTTATTATGGCTGCTGTCGGCTCTGCTATCGGTTTAGGAAACATCTGGCGGTTCCCCTATATGGCGTTTGAAAACGGTGGAGGTGCATTCCTCATCCCGTACTTCTTCGCCCTGGTAACCGCAGGTATCCCGATCCTGATACTGGAGTTTTCCCTCGGACACAAAAGTAAGGGCAGTGCGCCGCTTACTTTTGCCAAATTGAACAAGGGCTGGGAATGGCTCGGCTGGTGGCAGGTGCTGATCAGCTTCGTCATTGCGGTGTACTACGTAGTTATTATCGGATGGGCCATCAGCTACATCGGGTATTCCTTCACCATGGCATGGGGCGACGACACCACCGCCTTCTTTGTCGGTGATTTTCTCGGATTAACCGACGGACCCTTCCAGCTGGGCGGTTTCAGAGGCATCATCGTGGCCACCACCGTGCTGGCATGGTTGATTAGTTTTGTTGTACTGTATGCGGGTGTAAAAGCCGGTATCGAAAAGGCCAACAAGATTTTTATGCCATTGCTGATCATCATTCTGCTGATCGTCATGATCCGCGGAATTACCCTGCCCGGAGCTGGCGACGGTCTTGAAATGCTCTTCAAACCGGACTTCAGCAAAATCTTAGACGGACGAGTATGGGTAGCGGCCTACGGACAGATATTCTTTACCCTGAGTATCGCCTTCGCCATTATGATCACCTACTCCAGTTACCTGCCGAAGAAATCGGACATCGTCAACAACGCCTTCATGACCGGCCTGCTGAACTGCGGTTTTTCCGTCCTTTCCGGCATCGCAGTATTTAGTATTCTCGGTTATATGATGCACACCGGCGGCGGCGAGCTGCCCGGCAGCCTCAGCGGCGTATTCCTGGCGTTTGCCACTATTCCGCAGGCCATTAACCAACTGCCCGCACTGCAGGTAGTCATCGGCGTACTGTTCTTCTTGTCACTGACCTTTGCCGGTCTCTCCTCATTCATTTCGATCAATGAGGTACTGGTATCGTCGTTCACCGACAAGCTGAACCTGCCCCGCCGCAAGGTCGTACTCTGGTACACCATTATCGCCGGTATCGTAAGTTTGATCTTTACCACCGGTGGCGGTCTGTATGTCCTCGACATCGCCGACCGTTTTGTCAACAGCTTCGGCGTTGCCATGTCCGGTCTGGTAGAAGTTATCATCATCGGCTGGATGTTCAAGCTGGTCACCCTGCGCGAGCACTTCGAACCCATCTCCGACTTCAACGTCGGCAAATGGTGGGAGTTCACAGTGAAGATCATCACCCCGCTGGTACTCGGTATCACCGCCATCCAGAACTTCTATCAGGAGTTCACCACTCCGTACGAAGGCTATCCAGTCGGTCCTCTCATCGCCTACGGATGGGCAGTTGCACTGGGCATCCTTATTATTGGTATCATTCTCGGCAAGTCCAAATGGAAAGATGCCGGTATTCTCGAAGCAGCTGTAGAAGACGAGTAAGGAGGTTACTATGTCAGGTGGAGCAATAGCTTTTATGATTTTCGGAATCCTTCTCACTTGGGGAGGAGCAGCAGTATGCATCTCAATTGCCATGCGCAAGCAGGATGTGTAAGTTTTTCAATTCGTAATTTCAGGCCGGGCTCGCAAGAGTCCGGCCTTTTTTTGCACTTTTCTATTTAATTAATTTTATGTAAAAAATCTCAATCTACTAGCCGTTGGGCCGGTTTCATCAACTGTAGCCGGGCCGTGCCCACAAAACTTCATAGGATATCCCCTACAGCCGCTCTGTCCAGGCTGAAGCGAATGGTAAAACACTTATAGTCTTGTTCGCCGATAATTTCGAAGCTCCCGTTGAGCTGCCGGGCCAAGTTGGTGATCAGAGAATGTCCAATACCGGGGGTATTCTTGTTGTAGTCCGGCGAAAGGGCAACGCCGTTGTCACAGACCTGCAGCTGATACTCCTGTTCTGTGTGCGTCCGCAAGTGAACCCAGATGTTTCCGCCCTCGCCATCGGGAAACGCGTACTTGACCGCATTGGTCAGCAGTTCGCTGAATATCATACCGAGGGGAATCACTACCCGCACCGGCAGCCAGATCGGCTGGTCTATATGAAATTCCAGCTGAATACGGTTGGGCTTAATACCATCGGCCTCGAGTATACTGTCGCCCAGCTCCTGCAGATACGTTCGGGCCTCCACCGCCTTGTCCTGGGAGCTGCTGTACAGCATTTCATGCACCAGCCCTACCGCCCGAATGCGGGCTTTTACCTTACTGATGATCGCCGCGGCGTTCTCCGGGCGCGGGTTTTCCGGTCGCGTTTCAAAGCTGCCGAGCTCCAGATTCAGCATACTGTCGATCATCATCAGGTTATTTTTTACACGGTGGTTAATCTCCTGAACAAAGGCCTTCTCTTTCGCCACATCCTGCTGCAGCAGCTCCCGTTTCCGCTGTTCGGCGGTAATGTCATGGGCGATACCCACCATTTTAGTCACATTCCCGTACAGGTCTTCTACCGGAAACACCTGTGCATGAATCCAACGTTCGCTCCCATCTGCATCAAAAATCCGATACTCGATCGGGTCGAGTTTATGTTCGCTGTTCAGCTGTACCAGTGCCGCTTCCACACGCCCACGGTCATCCGGATGAATAATCTGTCTCCACAAACTAGGATCGGCCTGCAGACGTTCGGCGGTTGTCTGAAACAGGCGCTCACAGGCGGGATTCAAGTACAGGGTCTGCTGCGGGTCGCTCTCTTCCAGCCAGGCGGCCTCGCCCATATGTTCAATGATGGTTTGAAACATGTGGGAGTGCTGGTCTATTTCTTCCTGCAGCAGTTTGTGCTCGGTAATATCGTGTCCGACGCCCAGGGTTCCCAGAAACTCGCTTTGACCGGGCTGTCCCTTGTACAAGCCCTCGGCGGCAATCAGCAAAATCGGATCCTTCGGCAAATTGCGGTTGTATAACGAGAGCCAGACGGTGTGCTTGTCCCCGGTTTTCAGCCGCACCTCGAACTTGCGGGTCCGCCGGTCGCCGGCTCGGCGTTCGTTCAGCTTCCACTTGGCCTTTTCGCGGTCGGCCGGATGGACCAGTTCAAGAATGTGCTCGCCGATCAGGCTTTCACGCTCATACCCGTAGCGCTGCACCGCCTGGTTGATGAACACTATCCGCCCTTCGGTATCAAGATGGTAAATTAAATCGGGCAACTTGTCGGTGGCATAAAATAGCGATTCATAGGCCGCACTGCGCTCGTCGCCGCCGTCCTGGCACACATCCAGCAGCTTCACCACCGTATCCTGTTCGGCATAACCCCTCTGCAGACACAGCGACAGTACCGAAGAGAGTGTCTCGATCTCCACTCGGTGTTGAATTTCCCGGTCCTTCCCACACAGAAACACCAAATCGGCTATGGGCCCGTTATGATCATGCACTGCCAGGGCATACGCCTTGCCCAGACCAAAGAGCTTTGCAGCCTGCCTGCAGAGACTGCCCGGAATCTGACTGCCGGCCAAATCACACAGAGAGTCAAACTCCACAATCCCATTCGCCGCAAACACCTCTTTAATAGGAGGGTCGATCGTATAGGCGGCTCCGACCAGCTGAAAACCGAACAACTTGGAGGCTCGCTTTATCCCGTCACCCACGCCGGCAATAGCCCTCGTGCTGGTGTACTCGCCGTAATCGGAAACCTCATTCAGCGCAACATACCGTGCGCTGCTCACAATTCTGAAGTTTTCCGCAATTTCCTCGTAGTCGATAGTTTTGTGGTTACATCTGGAAAATTTGCGAGCGACGCGGCGGACAAACTCCCGCATATCCTCTTTTTCTTGAGTGTCCATAATAGAAGTGTAGGCTTTCACTATTCAGCTGTAAATAGCAGGCACTTACTTTAACAGCGCCATTTTTTTGAGCTTCGGCCGAATGACAAAGGTGCAGTACCCGGCATACGGATGTTTTTCAAAGTAGTTTTGATGATACTCTTCAGCCGGATAAAAGGTATCCAGTGCGTGTATCTCCGTTACAACGGGTTTGTCGAAATACCCCGAATTTTCCAGGGCCTGTTTCGATTCTTCGGCTGTCTGACGCTGCTCCTCATCATGGTAAAGAATGATGGAGCGGTACTGCGTTCCCACATCAGCCCCCTGCCGGTTTACGGTGGTCGGATCATGTGCTTTCCAGAACACATCGAGAATCTCCCCGAAGCTCACTTTGTTTTTATCAAAAGTAATCTGAGCTACTTCAGCGTGCCCAGTACCGCCGGCACACACCTGTTCATAGCTCGGATTCACAGTGCTGCCGCCGCCATAACCCGGAACAACCGATTCTACCCCGTCTATCCGCTCAAAGATGGCCTCGATACACCAGAAACATCCGCCGCCCAAGGTTGCGTATCCAAGTTTGTTTTCATTGCTGGAATTTTCTCCTGCCATGTGCACATCTCCTTTGCATATAAAATACATAAATTTTAATGTATCGGCAGTATTTTCCCTATTATTTTTATCAGTTATAACTAATACCCGGCCTCGATATCCGCCTCGAACAGCAGCGATCCGTCAGAGGCAAAGCGGCGCAGGTTCTCGCAGGCCTGCTCAATCCCCTTGCGGGCCGCCTGCGCAGTAAATCCGCCGATATGGGGCGAGAGAATCACATTGTCCATTTCATGGAGTGGATAGTGCGACGGCGCCCCCATAATCCCCTCTTCAGGGTAGGTATACCAGCAGTCGATTGCAGCTCCCCCGAGGGTGCCGGTTTTCAAGGCTTCATAGAGCGCGGTTTCGTCCACAATCGATCCCCGGCCAATATTCACCAGCAGCTTGTTCTGCATGCGCTGCAGCTGCGCTGTACCGATAAGCCCGCGGGTTGCGTCGGTCGCCGGCAGGGCCACAATAACTATATCGGCTTTCTCTATGGCCGCATCTACCGAGTAAACCATTTCATCAAAGCCTTTCGGCAGCGATTCCACCTTTGTGCGTTTATATCCGATAGTATGTACCCGAAATGCCTTCAGCAGTTCGGCAGTATATTTACCAATTTCTCCGGTACCGAGAATGGCCGCCGACTTGCCGTCCACCGAATCCCAGCTGTCATCCAGGCCTTTGCCTACCCAGAACCCGTGCCACTTGGTCCGGCGCATATCGTTATGAAACTCAATTACCCGTCCGTAGTAGGCCAGAATCAGGCCGACCGTTTTCTCGGCCACGTAAAATGCGTTTCCATGGGAGTTGGCAACCCGCACCCCTTTCGCATTCAACAGGTCAAAGGGCAGATGATTCACTCCGGTAAAGGGCACAATCACCAGCTGCAGTTTTTCGGCCCCTTCAAACACCTCCCGGGCAATTTTCCCGCCTACAATTACATCTGCCTCGGAAACATGCGCGTCGGCCTGGTCAAAATCGGTAATGAGCTCGAGATCCGGTAGTTCTTCCCGAATCGGCTCGAGCAGCTCCCGCCACAGACTATTTACTTTCTGATAAAACACCACTTTCATATCTACTCCTCCTGTACAGCCTATTCAGTCATGTGCAAATAGCGGCTTTCAGCACCGGCCGCTTCATCCAGGTCCTTAGCGGATCTAAGATTGTGGATAATGCCGCGGCGGTCCATACGGGCCCGTTCCTTTTTCAAATCGAGGCTGCGCTGGGCGGCCTTGTTGAGGTCCTTGGCCCGGCGGTAGTACTCCTTGGCGATGGTGTAGCCGAAATTGCGGCTGCCGGAGTGCAGCATTATCCACACACGGCCGTCGCTGCCCTGCTGCAGTTCGATAAAGTGGTTCCCGCCGCCGATATCCACTCCGACAGCATTGGGAATTACCGCATCCCTAGTGGCCAGGATCCCGCCGATCGGCATGCCGAAGCCCTGATGGGCATCCGGCAGATTAGCAATATTTTTCGCCTGGGCCAGGGCACCCTCTTCAAGCGTGTCGAGCCACAACTTGATGGGTACCCTCTCCGTGCGTATTTCAAACATTGCCTATCGTAGCAACCATTACCGCTTTGATAGTGTGCATCCGGTTCTCGGCTTCGTCAAACACCACCGAGTGACGACTACGGAACACCTCATCGGACACCTCCATCGCCTTCAGCCCGAACTTCGTTTGTATCTCTTTGCCTATGGTCGTTTCGGTATCGTGAAAGGCTGGCAGGCAGTGCATAAAAATTACATCGCTGTTACCGGTCTTCTCCAGCATCCCCATATCTACCCGATATGGTTCCAGCAGTTTAATGCGCTGTTCGAACTGATCTTCCTCGCCCATGGAAACCCACACATCGGTATAGATCACATCGGCGTCCTTCACTCCACGGGCAATATCATCGGTAAAATCGATAGTTGCCCCCGATTCGACGGCCACCGCCTTCATCTCTTTAATCAGTTCTTCATCCGGCAGAAGCTCTTTCGGCGCAATACCGACAAACTCCATACCCGTTTTGGCAGCTCCGATCATCAGAGACCGCCCCATATTGTTGCGCGCATCTCCAACGAACACAAATTTCACCTTGTTCATCGGCTTGGGCACCGCTTCGCGAATGGTCATGAAATCGGCCAGTATCTGCGTGGGATGATACAGATCGGTCAGACCGTTCCACACTGGTACGCCGGAATACTTGGCCAGCATATCCACTGTCTCCTGTTTGAACCCGCGAAACTCGATACCGTCGTAGTAACGCCCGAGCACCTTCGCCGTATCTTCCATCGACTCTTTCTTACCCATCTGGCTGTTCGTTAAAAAGGTAACTCTGGCACCCTCGTCAAAGGCCGCTACCTCAAACGCACAGCGTGTGCGTGTAGACGCCTTTTCGAATAAAAGCACGATGTTTTTTCCATCCAACAAGTCGCCTTTTATTCCGGCCCGTTTCTTGCGCTTGAGATCATCCGACATATCCAATAAGAACAAAATTTCCTCGCGGCTGTAATCCTTCAAACTCAACAGACTACGACCCTTCAAATTAACCGGCATATTCAACCTCCCTTAATTATGTAAATAGCCAAAATTACGTCACACTGTGTCCCGCAACAGGGGCATACTCATGCAGCGCGGCCCGCCGCGGCCGCGGACCAGCTCCGACCCTTCGATCTCTACAACCTCAACACCATTCTTCCGCAGAGTAGCGTTCGATGCGGTATTGCGGTCGTAGGTTACCACCTTTCCCGGCGCCAGGGCCAGGGTATTGGTGCTGTCGTTCCACTGCTCCCGGGCGGCGGTCAAGTCATCGTCTCCGCCGCTTTCGATCAGTCGTACTGCCGACAGCCGCAGAGCACTTTTCAGAGCCTCTTCGAGACTGTCCAGCGGGTTCACCCGCACCTCGCCGTCTTTTCCGGGCTCCAGCGTGAATACCGAAACCTTGCGGCGTATCTCCGGGAACACGGAAAAGGCATCCCGGTCGACCATAGTAAACACCGTATCCAGGTGCATGTATTCGCGGCGAAAGGGAATCTGAATCACCAGCACCTGTGCATATCCACCGGCAAACAGACGCCTGGCCAACCGCTCGATCCCTTCGGTGCTGGTACGCTGGCTGCAGCCGACCGCCACCGTATCGCTGCTCAAAACCAGTATATCACCACCTTCTATACTATCAAGATCAGAATAGTGGTACCACAACGGCAAATTCGATTCATTGAAATGCGGGTGATACCGATACATAGCCGCTAAAATTCGCGTTTCCCGCATCCGGGCCGGGGCTTTCATTGCGTTAATAGCCAATCCGCCCCCGATTACCGCTCCCGGATCACGGGCAAAGTAGAGGTTGGTGAGCGGATTGATATAGAAGGGATGGGCATCCCTCACAAAATGGGCCAGCCGGGTGCCGTCGGCCGGGTGTAGTTCCTGCTTCCGCAATCCCGTAATCATCGCGTCGGCAAACTGCGGTGCATCCAGCTGCTCCAGGTAATCGACCAAATCGCGGCGCAGGCCCTCATCACCAATCCGGCACTCGGAAACCACCTCTGCGGTGAGCTCACCCCTAACCTCCTGCCGGCGGCACACCGCCTCCAGCAGATCGCGATAGTAACAAACCTCCGCGCCGTTGTCCCGCAGCGCATCTGCAAAGGCATCGTGCTCTTCCTGAATCTTTTTTAACCACGGGATATCCTCGAACAGCATCTCCGGCAAATAGCGCGGAGTAAGCTGTTCCAGCTCTTTGCCCGGGCGATGCAGCATCACCCGCTTTAATTGACCAATTTCTGACTGAACTTCAAACTTCATATCCCATTTATACACGTTTTATGCAATTATTGCGAGACGACCCACCCTAGGACTTCCAGAATTAGAATACTTGGACTTGAAGAAAGTGAAAACCTGCACTATCTTCTTAGCCATGAGACGAATACAAGCTTCAAAGTTAGTGCTGCTTATATGTGCGGGCCTGCTCCTGCTGCCGTTCACCTCAACTGCTGCTGAGCCCGACTTCATCGAATCACTGAGCTCAATGAAGAGTCTGTTTACCTCGGATACCCTTGCGCAACTCGAACAAAGCCAGGCCGAAGCGCAGACGGGCTTTAACCGCTTCTTCACAAACGACAGCCGGGCAGTCCATCTGCCGGCGGTGAATCTCTCCGGCGACCTCATTGAAGCGGCCTACTCGATCGACTACGTGGTCGGCGTGGAATCACTTTACCTGATTCCCTGGAAAGAGGTCAGCAGCGAGCTGACCGCGCTTCCCCGGCCGGAGTTTCTCTTAGAGGTGTACAATATTCTCCGCAGTATCAGCTCCCTGGAGGGTATCGAATACTACTCCGCCTCCCGCGAACGGATGCGTACGCTCTTCGCAGAGGCCTGGGCCGTGAAAAGCCCCGAGGACAAGCAGAAAATTGCCGACCCCCTGGTCGAGCACATCCCGGACAGAGACACTATCTTTATTCACCAGAAAGACCTGACCTTCGGAAAAAATATCTCCAAAGTTGAGTACCAGCGTGGAGAGCAAAGCTTCCGCATGAATATCGTCAACCTTACCACCATGACCTACATGTTCTTTCCCATTGTCGGGAAAGAGAACATGTCCATGCAGCTACTGATTGTTCCTTCCCGGGAGGGGGTCCTCTTCTACGGCCTCAACACCGTTGATGTGATGGACCTGAAAATCTTCCACAACAAAATGCGCGACTCTTTCACCAACCGCATGGTCGCCCTCTACAACTGGTTTTTGTCGCAGCTGCAGAACCCATAGGTCAAAACATCAGCACTCGCTGTGGCCGCAGGAGTGGCACTTTTTGCAGCCCTCGATAAACATGAAGGTCGCATTGCCACAGACCGGACAAATATCCGCCGTTGGCTCGTTAAAGGAGAGGGCGAACTGCTTCTTTTCGTTCTCCTCCTCTTCATCCGGCAGTACCGGATAGTTGTAGTCGTCCTGGCGGTCTTTGCCGATGTGCTCCTCAATCGCCTGGGCGATGGCATCGGGCAGGCTCATTACGCGGTTCTTCCCGAACCCGCGCTGCCGCCCGCTGCCGATACTGCGCAGTTGGGCGATAATATTTTCGGCCCGCTCCTCGGGGGTCATCGGGCTGGGCATACGCAGAATCAGGCTGATCAGCCGTCCGAGTCCCTCGGCATCCGCCGAGACATCCGACCCGACCTTGGCCACATTGATAAAAATCTCAAAGGGCTCGTTATTGTGCGCCCCGTCGGAGTTTACTGTGATATAGGCGGTGCCGATGGGGGTATGTTTGCGGTAGGTAATACCGTGCAGCACCGTCGGCCGTACACGGGAGCGAATCTGTTCCGGTTCCGGTGCTGCGGCCGGTTGTTCCGGCTTCTCTTCCTCTTTTTTCAGGTTGAGCACCTGCTCCTCGCGGGAACCGTCCCGGTAAATCGTGCCGCCCTTGCAGCCGAGGTCGTACATCAGCTCGTACAGCTCTTTAGTTTGCTCGACTGTGTAGTGGTTGGGCATATTGCTGGTCTTGGAAATACTCGAATCTACCCAGCGCTGGATTGCTCCCTGTACCCGGACGTGTTCCTCGGGGGACAAGTCCATGGCCGTGACAAACCACTCCGGAAGGGTATCGTTCTCATGATCCTTCATCCACTCATCATATACATCTACCCGTTCGGTATGCTTTCCCATTCGACCGTGGCGTTCCCACTCCCAGAAGTAGTAGGGTTCGATGCCGGTGGAGGTGCCGACCATTGTTCCGGTGGTACCGGTGGGCGCCTGGGTGAGCAGGGTTACATTGCGGATACCCTGTTTTTCTACCGCCGCGCGGACCTCTGCAGACATACCCTGCATAAACCCGCTCTGCAGATATTTATCGGCATCGAAATAGGCAAAGCTGCCCTTCTCAGCCGCATACTCAGCACTTGCCAGATAAGCCTGCTCGGCAATAAACTTGAACAGCTCGTCGAGAAACTTCTCCGACTTCTCACCGCCGTAACGGATCTTGAGACGAATCATCATCTCAGCCAGCCCCATGGTGCCCAAGCCGATCCGCCGTTCCGAGGTCTGCTGCTCACGGTTTTCCTCGAAAAAGTACGGTGTATTGTCGATTACATTATCTAAAAAGCGCACTGCATAACGAACCGTTTTTCCCAGGGAATCCCAGTCGACTTTCCCTTTTTTTACAAAGCGGGCCAGATTGACCGCCCCGAGGTTGCAGACGCCCCAGGGCGGCAGCCCCTGTTCACCGCAGGGATTGGTGCAGTTGATTTTGGCGTAATAGTAACTGTTGCTGAGGGCGTTATAGCGATCGACGAAGAAAATACCCGGCTCGGCACTGGCCCAGGCGCTTTCAATGATATTGGTCCAGATGTCCCGGGCCTTGACCGTCTTGTACTTGATGACCTTTTTGCCCTTTGCGCGCCAGGCCGCCAGGTCTCCGTCCCAGTTTTCATCATACTCGGGATCGCTTACATCCGGAAACACCAGTTCCCAGTCCTTATCGTTCTTCACCGCATCCATAAAATCGTCGGTAATACCGACACTGATATTGGCGTTGGTGATGCGGCCGGCCAGGCGTTTACTGTTGACGAACTCGAGGATATCCGGGTGCCACACATTGAGAATGAGCATGAGAGCTCCCCGACGGCTGCCCCCCTGTTCGATGAGACCGGTTACAAAACTGTACAAACCGCCCCAGGACACCGACCCGCTGGAACGACCGTTGACGCCTTTTACATACGCATGGTGGGGCCGCAGGCTGGAGAGGTTAATACCGACTCCCCCGCCCCGCGACATTATTTCGGTCATGTGGGTCAGAGTCTGCATAATCCCCCCGCGGCTGTCTTTGGGAGAGGGTATTACATAGCAGTTATAATAGGTGAGTTTCTGGTCGGTGCCGGCACCGGTAAGGATACGACCACCCGGAACAAAGCGCCAATCTTCGAGGAGCCATTCAAAACGTTCGCGCCACTCATCCCGGACTTCCGCTTTCTCCTCTTCGGCAATACCGCGGGCAACCCGCGCTATCATTTGCGCCGGATCGGTTTCCACCGGTTTGTCGATGTGTTCCAGCTGTTTGGTAAACTCGGTCCCGTCCGCGAGTTTTACCTTCACATGTCCGTTATTTAATTCATTGACCTCAGCAACTTCTCTCTGACCGGTTTCCGCGTTGGTCATTACCACAACTGTATCACCTGCGGATAAACTGCCTTTCCGACCATCTTTAAGTGCGTAACGATCCAGAAATATCTTTCGACCCAATGGTTTTAACGGGTTCTTGCCTGCCTGTGCCACGATTTCCTCCCAGTTTTTACTATCAGCCGCTGCTGCCTGTAGCGAGCACCCAGACTCGACCCAGCCGCTACGACCTCCTTCTACCATACTCATTTCAAAGCCCTCGATCAAGCTTAGCAGCCAGAAGATTGCCAGATTTACATTTGCACAGGCAGACCATATGTTGTATTCTAGGCTTCTGTGAAAAAGCGATCATTAAAAAGCAATGCACTCTTTGTAATTACCGCTCTGTCCCTGAGCATCGGCGCACTCATAATGGAGTTCGCCTTCATCGGAACGTTCTATGCACGCATAGCCTGGTACCTGGACTTCCTGATAATGCTGCTGCTGGTGGCCGAAATAATTTCGGAAATCCGTGCTTCGACCGGGTTAAAAGAGTATCTTCGCCACAACATCCCAACGCTGCTCTTCTTCACAGTTTTTTTAGTGCTTTTTCTTTACAGTAAAGCAACTTATGTACTGCTTGAACAGAACCGCATAGAAAGCGTATCCCGCGGAGTCATTATAGTCAGAAACGGTTTCATCCTCCTCAAGGTGTTCAGCCGACTGAAGCGCCTGTCGTCTTTCTTCGAAAGCATTGCAATTCAGCCGGCCCAAACCATCCTCTTCAGTTTCCAAATGGTGATTTTGGCAGGAACCCTGCTGCTGATGCTGCCCTTTGCCACAATTTCAACGGGAGGACTGGGCTTCATCGACGCCCTGTTTACCGCAACCTCCGCGGTATGCGTGACCGGTCTGATCGTCGTAGACACCGCCACGGCCTTTACCGTGTGGGGACAGCTGGTGATTCTGGGGCTTATACAGATCGGCGGGCTGAGTATTATGATCATCTCCTATTTCACCCTGTTTTCAGTCCGACAGAAGGTCTCCTACCAGGACAAGCTGCTGCTCAGTTACATGCTGAGCGAGCAGAATATGAACCAGCTCTCTAAACGGGTAAAGACCATTATATACACCACCTTCGGAATCGAAGCTATCGGAGCCCTTCTGCTCTCTTCAGCCTTTCATCTACCAGGAGTACCCTGGCAGGAGACGCTCCTGCTGTCGGTATTCCACTCGGTATCGGCCTTCTGCAACGCCGGGTTTGCCTTGTTCTCCACCAGTCTGGAGGCATTTTCGAATAGTCTGTTGGTAAACGCTACTATTGCGATACTTATTATTCTCGGCGGCATCAGTTTCGCCGTCCTGACAAACTTTTATTCCATAGCCGGCAGCCGAATCAAGGCCCTCTTTCGTCCGACCAGGACCAAGCGGGAACAGGTCTCCCTCAACACCTATGTGGTCATTTTCGCAACTCCCCTGCTGATCCTCGTCGGAATGCTGCTGTTCTACGGCCTCGAACACGGGAATACCCTGGCAAAACTGACCCTGGGAGAACAGTATCTAGCCGCCTTCTTTCAGTCGGTTACCCTGCGAACCGCCGGATTCAACACAATCCCGATCGGCAGCCTCACCACTACAACCCTGTTGTGCATGCTGCCCTTCATGTTTCTCGGCGCAGCCTCCGGCAGCACCGCCGGCGGAATAAAAATCAACAATGCCGCACTCATATACGCCTATCTCAAGGCGGTTCTGCTAAACCAGGATTCCATCATTCTAAGGCGCAACTCTTTGAGGAGGTCACACGTCAACAAGGCCTTTTTAGTATTTTTCTTCGGTATATTTACAGTTTCAATCGGCACCATCATACTCAGTGCAACCGAAGCCGCCCCGCTGCCGGAGATACTATTTGAAACGGTTTCCGCCTTCGGTACAGTCGGGCTCTCGACCGGAATTACCGGAGCTCTCAGTTTTACCGGCAAAGTAGTGATACTAGTAGTGATGTTTGTCGGCCGACTCGGACCGCTGACCATTCTGGCAGCGGCCTCCCAACCGGAGAAGAGTGTACAGGTCTCTTATCCGCGCGGGAATATTTTGCTATAGGAGAGAAATAAAATGGATAAAGTGTTTGCAGTAATCGGACTCGGTACTTTCGGACGTCAGCTCTGTGCTACCTTTATAGAACGCGGTGCCGCGGTCATCGCAATCGACAATCAGGCCGATTTGATTGACAAAGTGAAAGATGACGTAACCCAGGCGGTCCGGGTCGACTCCACCGATGAAGAGTCCCTCGAACAGGTCCCCTTCGATGATGTACAAACTGCAATCGTTGCTATCGGAGATAACATTGAAGCCAGCATCCTTACCACCGCACTCTTAAAGCGGAAAGGAATTCCTTATATTCTTGCCCGGGCGATCTCCGAGCTCCACTCTCAGGTATTGCGGCAGGTGGGGGCGGACGAGGTAGTCAACCTGGAGATAGACGAGGGAATCAAAATAGCTCAACGCTTGGCAACCCCGAACATATCCGACCGCTTTCAGATCGGCAGCGCACTGAGCATAGTTCAATTAAAACCTCCGAAAGCAATTCAGGGAAAACCCCTGCTCAAGCTCGACCTGCGGAAACAACACCGTGTCAGTATTGTTGCTATTTACCGCACTCACCATTCTGTTGATGATGTGGGAAATCCAGTCAATGAAGAATCCGTACTGTTTCCCGACCCTACTACAAAACTGGATGAGCAGGACAGCGTGCTGGTGGTGGGAAAAAATGAAGATATAGACAAATTCAAGGAGCTGTAACATGATATTTGTCCCGCGCCGGTTGTTGCTTCTAGGTGCAGCTATTTCAGTGGCTGCAATTGCGCTTTTGGGATTTCTAGGCTACAGCGGCTTCAGTCAATTTAGCGGCGAAAGTGGAATAGAGACCGGGTTCTCCGCCCTGCAGGGCAAACTAACCGCCGAATGGTTTCTATTCGGAGCTGTAGTTGCTTTGATCCTGATAGCGCTTATAATCGGAAGAATCGTATATGTGCGCCGAAAAGTAGCCGCAGAACTGCAGCGCATTCGCTCGATGAGCTCCTATATTTCACTCTCTACCCAGCTCAACTCAAAGCATCTCTATGAGCTCAGTGCCCCCCTATCCCATTTGTTTGAGCGGGTATCTTCCATTAATGAAAAGCAGTCCTTGAAGATGAGCGCACAACACGCTTTAATCTCCTTCCTCTGCGCCAATATCAATGCCCCGCTGCTAATCACCGATGTAACCGGAAAAATACTGCATGTCAGCAGCAGATACGAGGAGAACTATAAAACCGATAGAGCGAAACTCCTCGATAAGAATATTGAAAATCTTGTACCCAATCTGTTCATACACGAGGTTATCAGCAATATCGAGTTCACACAGAAGTATCAGAAAGAACAGAAAGAGGATCTCGCCTTCCGTGTGTATCCCATTTACAACCGCTCATCACAGGTCACGTACCTGCTGTTCGAGATAGACAGCGACTCCGATTTTACTTACATCTCGGGAGCCGGCCCCCAGACCACCCTTCCCAATGCCAAAGAAGACCCCTTTTCGAAGAGAGTATCGGGTAGGCTGAAAAGACTGCGCGGATTTATGGACCGTAAAGTATAAGAAATTGCATTCTTTACCGGCTTCTTCCAATCTGATAAGATCGACACAGAAAACATACTTACCGTAACAGCTGTACCTGCTGCCATCACCTTTTCCAGTGATCTCGGGTTCAGAGAAGGAGAGGCGGATGGAGAGAAGCAACAGTAACCCAAGCAGCATCGAAGCAGTCCAGCAGGCGCAGAACTTCATGCACAGCTGTTCAATGACGGCCGCCGAAGTTGATATGGATCAAAGCGTTCAGGCCTTCCTTGCGGAAATGCATGCAGGGCTCGAAAGTTTTGATACATCCCTGCATATGATCCCCACCTACCTCAACTCAGAAGGCAATTTGCCCTTTGAAACTCCGGTACTAGTTTTAGATGCCGGCGGCACGAACTTCCGTGTGGCGCAAGTCAAGTTTTCCGGCAACGGGAAAACTGTAATCGAAAAGTTTCAGAAGTTTCCTATGCCCGGTTCCCGGGGGCTTGTCCACAAGGATGAGTTTTTTGACACTATCGTCGACTACATGCGAGAGGCGCTTGATTCCTGGAGCAGTGAGCAGCCGCTGCACATCGGCTTCTGTTTTTCCTATCCCACCGAAATAAAACCGAATAAAGACGGCCGACTGATCCATTTCTCGAAAGAGATCAATGCCCACGAGGTTGAAGGCGAACTGATCGGCACCAATCTTCGACAGGCGCTCATCAAGCGCGGATACCCGGAACCGGCGGGAATGGTACTGCTGAATGACACCGTTGCCACACTGTTGGCCGGTAAAGCGGCTTCGACCGAACATCCCTACAGCGCCTTTGTCGGCTTTATCCTCGGAACCGGTACCAACAGCGCCTACCTCGAGCTGAATAAAAACATCACTAAGCTCAACAATCTTCCTTCTGACGGTGCCCAAATCATCAACATCGAATCCGGCGGCTTCGACAAGCTCCCGGGGGGCAGTATTGATAAGAATTTCGACAACACCACCATTAAACCGGGCTCCTATCGCTTTGAAAAGATGATCTCCGGTGCCTACCTCGGTCCCCTCAGCAGCCGTGTGCTGGAAGAAGCGATTGAAGCCGGCCTGTTTTCAGATTCGGCGGGTAGCGCGATAAAAAAGCTGCTGCCCCTCGACACGGTGAGTGTAGACCGCTTTCTGCATAATCCTTATGACCGAGACAATCCCCTGGCCCGCGCCTGTGCCGATCCGGCCGACCGCAGCACCTGCTTCACAGTGGTGGATACGGTTATAGAACGGGCCGCCAAACTGGCGGCCGTAAATCTATCGGCCACTATCATGAAGGGAGAATCCGGCCGGGACCCGGCCTTTCCGATCGCCGTCTGCGCCGACGGTACTACCTTTTTCAAAACCAAAGATCTGATGTTCAGGACCCGCTGCTACCTCAAGCAGTACCTGCAGGACCAAAAGGGACGGTATACCGAGTTTATCCATAACGAAGACGCACCAATGATCGGCGCAGCCGTAGCCGCTCTCTTGAATATGTAGCTAATTGTTGCATTTCGTTGCATTTCAGTTGCGCTCTGCATTTTAGTGCATTATAATACATAGTAAAATTCATATCCTGAGGGGACAAGTGTAAAAGGAGGCACTATGGCTAAACTTGATCCAACCAAAATGAAGGACTGGGAAATTGCAGCGGAAGCTGAAAAGTCGATGCATCGCATCTATGACATTGCAGGTAAATTCGGAATTGAAGAAGAAGAACTGCTTCCCTATGGTCATTACTTGGGAAAGGTAGATTACCGAAAGGTATTAGATAGGGTCGGCGACCGGCCCAACGGAAAGTATATCGATGTAACCGCGATTACCCCAACCCCCCTCGGCGAGGGAAAAACAACCACTACCCTCGGCCTCGTTCAGGGGCTCGGAGTAATTGGAAAGAGCGTATCCGGAGCCATTCGACAGCCCTCCGGAGGGCCTACTTTCAACATCAAGGGCTCCGCCGCCGGCGGTGGTCTGGCCCAGGCGGTGCCCCTTACCGACTTCAGTCTCGGACTCACCGGCGATATTGACGCTATTACCAATGCTCATAACCTGGGAATGGTAGCGCTGACCTCCAGAATGCAGCACGAGTTCAATTACGGTGATAAAACCCTCGAGAAGAAAAACCTGAAGCGACTAAATATCGACCCGTATAATCCGGCGGTAGGCTGGGTAATAGACTTCTCAGCCCAGGCCTTGCGGGAAATGATAATCGGCATTGGCGGAAAGATGGATGGTTTCATGATGAAATCGGGTTTCCAGATTACCGTTTCATCCGAACTCATGGCAATTCTCGCGGTAGCCCGTGATCTTAAAGACATGCGTGCCCGTATTGGAAAAATGGCCCTCGGGTATAACAAGAAGGGCGACCCGGTTACCGCGGCCGACCTGGAAGTAGACGGTGCCATGACCGCGCTTATGGTAAAAGCCATAAACCCGACCTTGATGCAGACAATCGAAGGCCAGCCGATGCTGGTGCATGCAGGGCCCTTTGCCAACATAGCGATTGGCCAGTCTTCTATTATTGCAGACCGGGTCGGACTCAAACTGGCTGATTACCATGTAACCGAAAGCGGCTTTGGTGCCGATATCGGATTCGAAAAATTCTGGAACTTGAAGGCCCGCTACTCGGGGCTCACCCCGAATGCGGCGGTTATAGTTGCCACTGTCCGGGCCTTGAAGATGCACGGCGGGGGCCCGAAGGTTGCCCCGGGAAAACCCTTAGATGAGGTGTACAGTCAGAAGAACGTAGACCTTGTAGAAAAGGGCACGGAAAACCTGATTGCCCATATTGAAACAGTCAAGAAGAGCGGGGTATCGCCGGTAGTGTGTATCAACCACTTCTACACCGATAATGATGAAGAAATTGCAGCAATCAAGCGGGTTGCAGAATCCGCCGGTGCCCGCGTGGCAGTCTCAAAGCACTGGGAAAAAGGCGGCGAAGGCGCCCGTGAATTAGCCGAGGTGGTCGCAGAGGCGTGTGAAGAAACCCACGACTTCAAATTCCTGTATCAGGATTCTACACCCCAGAAGGAACGCATCGAACTGATTGCAAAGGAAGTGTACGGTGCGGACGGGGTGGAGTATACTCCGGAAGCCGAGGCCAAAATCAAAAAAGTGCAGGACAATCCCGATCTTGCTAAAATGGGAATTTGTATGGCCAAAACCCAGCTCAGTCTTTCCCATGATCCGGAACTGAAGGGGCGTCCCAAAGGCTGGACACTACCAATCAAGGATGTTTATGTCTACCAAGGTGCCGAACTCATTGTTCCTGTAGCGGGGGGAATCAAACTTATGCCGGGTACCGCTTCGGACCCTGCTTACAGGCAGATCGATGTAGATACAGAAACCGGCGGGGTAACCGGTCTGTTTTAGCGTGCAGCCCACGCAAATACGCATCTGCGGATGCGTAAGAATCTGCCGGCCGCCCAAGTGAATCTACCTGGGCGGCTTTTTTGTCTCAATATTTGAACTATTCGGAGGTCTATTACCTTCACAAAAAATGTGTTTCATTATATAAACAAATTCAGGTATTTTTTTGCAAATTCTATTGACACTCTGTGTTATATTTAACACTATGTTATAAATGAAACACATTGTTTTATTTTAATACTTTTTTTACTTGAGAGGTGGTGTATGGAACGCATACCCGTTGCAATTTTAGGAGCTACTGGAACTGTAGGACAGAAGTTTGTCACTCTACTGCAAGACCATCCCTATTTCACAATCAGAGAGTTGGTCGCTTCCCCGCGAAACGAAGGCAAAACTTACAAGGAAGCCTGTGCGTGGAAACAGAACACACCAATTCCCGCCGAAATAGCTTCGAAAAAACTCACAACTACCACCACACCCCTCACCAGCACTATTCTATTCTCCGGCCTCGACTCATCTGTTGCCGGAGAAGTTGAGAATAACTACGCCGACCAGGGACATATTATTATCAGCAATTCGAAAAACTACCGCATGGATCCCACTGTACCCCTGGTAATTCCGGAAATAAACCCTGACCATTTTGCACTTCTATCTGATCAGCGCTGGAAGGGGGCAATTCTTACCAACTCCAACTGTTCAACTATGTTTCTGGCGATGGCCCTGGCACCGATAGAGGAGACCTTTGGCCTGACCGCCGTTCAGGTTAGCACAATGCAGGCAATTTCCGGTGCCGGTTATCCGGGAGTACCCTCATATGACATTATCGGGAATGTGATTCCCTATATTGGCGGGGAAGAAGAGAAAATGGAGGAGGAGACCCAAAAAATTCTGGGAACCCTTGTCGACAACCGGGTTAAAGAGGCTGATTTTGCGGTCAGCGCACAGTGTAACCGCGTGCCGGTGGTTGACGGACATACCGAAACTCTCTCGATCGGTCTCAAACAAAAAGCTTCGCCGGAGGAGATCATGAAGGTCATGAGTGCCTTCCGCGGAATGCCGCAGAAGTTTCAACTGCCTTCTGCCCCGCCGCAGCCCTTGCTGATAATGGAGGAGCCTGATCGTCCCCAACCGGCTCGGGATGTCTGGCTGGAAAACGGCATGGCGACCCTAGTCGGAAGAGTACGCCCCTGCCCGGTGCTGGATATTCGTATGGTTGTCCTCGGGCACAACACTGTCCGCGGTGCCGCCGGCGCAGCGGTGCTCAATGGCGAAGCGCTCTATAAGCTTGGTCTGCTTGGGGATACCCCGGCCGCAGGAATCGATATGCAGGAACTCAAGCGCAGAGCAGCAGCTCTACACGAAACTCACGAGCTGATCGGCCAGCGGTAGTAAGCGGCATAGTAGCGATATATTAAAAGAGCCGCCGGAGTAATCCGGCGGCAGCTCACATTTTTTTAGTAACCCATATCCATCATTGCGTCGGCAACCTTCTTGAAACCGGCAATGTTGGCTCCCTTCACATAGTGGATGTAATCTGCACTGGAGCCCTCACGGACACATGCATCGTGGATGTTGCCCATAATCTGTTTTAGTTTTTCGTCTACTTCTTCCTCGTTCCAGGAAAGTTTCATCGAGTTTTGAGACATCTCCAGGCCGGAAACTGCAACTCCGCCGGCGTTAGCCGCCTTGCCCGGACCGAAGGGAATCTTGGCCGCCAGGAACTTCTCGACCGCGTCAGCCGTACATCCCATGTTGGAGGTTTCGACTACATACTTCACGCCGTTCTTGAGCAGCAGATCCGCATCCTCGCCGTTCAGCTCGTTCTGGATGGCGCAGGGAAAGGCCATGTCGACAGCAACTTCCCAGGGCCTTTTGTTAGGAACAAACTTGGCCCCGAACTTCTCAGCATAAGGGGCGACAATATCGTTGTTGCTGGCCCGCAGCTCGAGCATGTAGTCCCATTTTTCCTGGGTGTTTACCCCGTCCTCATCGACAACGTAGCCGTCAGGACCGGAAATTGTAACGACCTTTGCACCCAGCTCGGTAGCCTTGATACAGGCGCCCCAGGCAACATTTCCGAATCCCGAAACGGAGATTCGCTTGCCTTTTAGGGTGTCGTTGTGGGCTTCGACCATGTTCTTGGCGAAATACAGTGCACCGTACCCGGTTGCTTCGGGGCGAATGAGCGAACCGCCCCAGTTGCGGCCTTTTCCGGTAAGTATACCTGTATTCTCGATTTGAAGCCGTTTGTAAGCACCATACAGATAGCCGATCTCGCGACCGCCGACACCGATGTCACCGGCCGGAACATCGGTCTGCGGGCCGATGTAACGATGCAGCTCGGTCATGAAGGAACGGCAAAAACGCATTATTTCGTTGTCCGATTTGCCCTTCGGGTTGAAGTCGGAACCGCCCTTTCCGCCGCCCATCGGCAGGGTGGTGAGGCTGTTCTTGAAAATCTGCTCGAACCCAAGAAACTTCAATCCGCCGAGGGTAACGCTGGGGTGAAAGCGAAGTCCGCCCTTGTAGGGTCCCAAGGCATTGTTGAACTGGACTCTATAAGCGCGGTTCACTTGAACCTGGCCGTTGTCGTCTTCCCATTCTACTTTGAATTGAATTACTCTATCGGGTTCGGTGATGCGTTCGAGTATCTTCGCATTCACGTACGCCGGGTTCTCGTTGACTGTATCGATTATTGTTTCAATCACTTCCTTTACTGCCTGGATAAACTCAGGCTCGGAAGGGTTCTTCCTCTCGATCTCAGCCATAAACTGGTCTAAATTGTACATAGTATCCTCCGTCAATTCGTATACCGGTAAATTTTGTACTATTACTTTATCCCGGATTCATTGCGCCGTCAAGTTTTTTCGTAAACATAATTCTAATATTTTTACTTTTTCCGCAATTTAGCTTAAATAAATCACTATATTACTCAAAATAATTCAGAATGGCATATGCATATAGAATATGTTATACTTAAGATAATTATATCCCTTTGGAGAGATCGATGTACGAACAGTTACACTCCACCACAGAACGTTACTATTTTAAAGAAACCTCATTTAAACAATTAATGGCCAACCGGGTCGGTGAAATTTTACTGGTATGTAGTGAGTATGACAAGTTCATGTTGGAGGAGGACGGACGAATAGACGAACTCCTGTTCCAAGAATACGTTTCGCTGAATCTGCGCTATCCCCCCAAGTTTACGCAGGTATCGAACGGGCATGATGCCTTCGAGATGCTGCAGAAACGCTCCTTTGATCTCATCATCACAATGCTCAATATTGGCGATGTGAATGCTATCGATCTGGCCAAACGGATAAAAGAGACCTATCCATCCAAACCGATCATTGTGTTGACGCCGATTTCAACGCGGGAAACCATGATCAAACTGCGGAATACCGACCTCAGCTCGATCGACTATATCTTCTCCTGGCAGGGCAATCCCAACATTCTGCTGGCGATGGTAAAACTCATCGAAGACCGTATGAATGTAGCCTACGACGTAAATACCGTGGGAGTTCAAACAGTTGTGCTGGTTGAAGATTCAGTGCGCTACTACTCGAGTTACCTTCCGATGATTTACCGCACTCTCTTTCGCCAGGCGCGCTGCCTGATGACTGAGGGGCTCAATGAATGGCAGCAGACCATGCGCATGCGCGGGCGGCCCAAGATCATGCTGGCCCGCACCTATGAGGAGGCGGTGCAGTTGTACAATACCTACAAGCACAACCTCCTCGGAATCATTTCGGATATCACGTACAAGAAGGGCGGTGAAATGGACAAACACGCCGGTCTGAAACTCTGTGAGTATATCCGTTCGGAGAACAAAGAGTTGCCGATCCTCATCCAATCCAGCCATGCAGAGCACGAACCGGATGCCCACAGTTATAACGCCTCATTTATCTATAAACACTCTAAGACCCTGCTCAAGGAACTGAAAGAGTATATTCGCTTGAACTACGGTTTCGGAGATTTTGTTTTTCGCGATCCCACTACGCTTGCCCCGATTATGCGGGCCCACGATCTGTGGGACTTGCAGCACCGGTTGATGGAAGTTCCCACCGAATCATTTAAGTTCCATGTGGAGAACAACGATATCTCAAAATGGCTCAAAGCCAGGGCCCTGTTTACTTTGGCCAATTATCTGCGCCCCAAACAGCTGAGCGACTTCAAAAATGTGCAGGAGGGCAAAGAATTCATTATAAACGCAATTAAGGACTTCCGAATACAGGAAGGGCGCGGTACGATCGCCGAATTTCAACGGGACCGTTTCGATGAAATTTCCTTTTTCAGCCGCATCGGTTCGGGCTCATTGGGCGGAAAGGGCCGCGGACTGGCCTTTATCGATCTGCAGCTGAAACGCAAGCGCATCACCTATAAATATCCGGGAGTGGTAGTCACTATACCCCGTACAGTCGTCCTCACAACCCAGGTCTTCGACGACTTTATGGAGGCCAACTCCCTGTATGACATTGCACTTACCGAACGCAGCGATGTAGAACTGCTTGAGTCGTTTCTTAATGCACATCTGCCCGAACGACTGAATGAAGATCTCGCGGCTATTTTAGGGGTTATGACAAATCCGATCGCAGTCCGCTCTTCGAGTCTGCTGGAGGATTCTCATTACCAGCCCTTCGCCGGCATCTACGATACTTTTATGCTGCCGAACAATCACGAGCAATTCGATCACCGCTTTCAGGACCTGTGCAATGCGGTCAAGAGCGTGTACGCCTCTACCTATTACAAACGCAGCAAAGACTATATGCATGCGACCGGAAATATGGTGGAAGAAGAGAAAATGGGCGTTATTATTCAGGAGGTTACCGGGCAGGTATACGAGAATCTCTGCTACCCAAACATCTCCGGAGTGGCGCGATCTCTCAATTTTTATCCAATTGAAAATGAAAAACCGAATGATGGTATTGCGAATATCGCCTTCGGCCTCGGAAAAACAGTGGTTGACGGCGAGGTATCACTGCGCTTTTCGCCGAAGTTTCCCAAAAAAATCATGCAGCTCTCTTCAATTGATTCGGCTTTGAAGGAGTCGCAGAAAGAGTTTTATGCAATCGATATGTCCCCGGACAGCTTTTGTGCCCGCAGCCTCGACGGAGGTTGTATACATCGGCTGGATATTGCTGCAGCAGAAGACCATGGTTCACTGAAGTTCCTGGCCTCCACCTACGATTTCCAGAACAATGTACTGCGCGACGGCACCAGCTACCGCGGAAAACGTATCCTCACCTTTGCGAGCATCCTGAAATACAACATGTTTCCCTTATCCGAGATCGTCGGAGACTTACTTGAAATGGGCCAAACAGCAATCAACACTCCCATCGAAATTGAATTCGCAGTAAATCTGGACACCCCTGCGGACAAACCGGCTGTGTTCAGCTTTCTGCAGATTCGCCCGATCGTCGAAGGCGCCGAACAGGAGGATATCGATATTTCCGATGAACTGCCGGAAGAAACCCTGATCTTCTCGAACAAGGCCATGGGCAACGGGATGTACGATGAGCTGCGCGATATTGTGTATATAAAACCAGAAACCTTCAACCCGGCGAATACAAAGGTAATGGCGCAGATGATCGGCGAACTGAATGATCGCTTCGAGCGGGAGCAGCGCGGTTATATCCTAGTGGTACCGGGACGGCTCGGTTCCAGCGATTCCTGGCTGGGAATACCAATTGCCTGGTCCCAGATCTCGAATGCACGGGTGATTGTGGAGATGGGCTTATCTAACTTCAGAGTAGACCCGAGCCAGGGAACACACTTCTTCCAGAATCTTACCAGTCTGCAGAATGCGTATTTGACTATCAATCCATTTATGAAGGATGGAGTGTTCAATCAGGAGTACCTGGAGCAACAGGAAGCAGAATACGAGAATGAGTATCTGCGACAGGTACATTTCGAGTCGCCGATGTGCGTAAAAATCGATGGTAGAACCAGCCGTGGCCTGATTTACCACACCAACAACGACAAGGGGTGCCGACTGGAATCCGACCCTAAAGCACAGCCCCCGGTCGAAGCAGAGGTTGTGGACTGAGCCCTGCCCACATTCGTCTATTGCCGGTAGGCATCCAGGCCCTCTTTCAGAATACGGACGGCCCGCTCGAGCTTATCGCGGGTCAGCACATAGGCAAGCCTGATTTGGCGTTTGCCGATTTCCGGAGTAGCGTAGAATCCCTGGGCGGGGGCTACCATCAGGGTTTCTCCCTCCAAATTGAAATCACTTAACAGCCAAATGGCAAACTTTTCGGCATCATCCACCGGCAGTTCGGCAATCAGATAAAATGCCCCTTCGGGTGATGAAATTCGCACATCCTGAATTGATTGGAGACGCTCAACCAGAAAATCCCGCCGGGCCTTATATTCAAGGCGGACACGCTCAAGGTACTTATCAGAACCTACCAGCGCTTCGGCTACTGCCAACTGGTCAACTGTCGGCGGACAGAGGCGGGCTTGTGCAAAACGGAGAACCAGATTCATCACATCCATGTTCCGGCTTACTATGGTACCGATTCGGGATCCGCAGGCACTGTAGCGTTTGGAAACCGAGTCGACCATAATGGCATTCTCCTCTACTCCTTCGAACTCCATTATCGATACCGCCGGGCGTCCCTCATAGGCAAACTCGCGATACACTTCATCCGAGATGATGAAAAGGTTGTGCCGGCGGGCAAACTTAACCAGCTCCTGCAGCCTTTCCCGTGAAAATACCGCACCGGTTGGATTTCCGGGGTTACTGAACATAATCACCTTCGTGTTCGGGCCGACTGCCCTTTCAAACTCCTCGATTGCCGGTAGATGAAAGCCCTCCTCGATTCGACTGGTAACCGGAACAACTTTAGCACCGCTCATGGCGGCAAAGCCGTTGTAGTTCGCATAATAGGGTTCGGGAATGATAATCTCGTCTCCGGGTGAAGTCACGGCCATCAGAGCAAAGATAATTGCCTCGCTTCCGCCGCTGGTAACATAGATGTTTTCCTGTTCCAGGTTCAGCCCGTGCTGAGCATAATACTCGATAAACTTCTGACGCACTTCGGGCAGCCCCTGACTGGGCCCGTAGGCGATTACCTGCGGCGGGTGTGTGTAGGCCGCTTTCATGGACGGGACTGTCTCGATGTCGGGCTGACCGATATTGAGATGGTACACTTTTATTCCCGCTGCTTTGGCTGCATCGGAATAAGGCACCAGCTTCCGGATCGGGCTTTCAGCCATAAGGTCTTTTCTATTTGATAGTGGTAAAGAAGTACGTTGCATATATTCCTCCGCTCGAACTTGAAAAAGGGTGTTCTAATTATATTCCCTGCTTGTCCAGCCGTCAATTGTGCGTTTCAACAGGTAAGGAGAACATAAACAGTGTTCCATGCCCCGGTTCGCTCTCCACACTAATTTGACCGCCGTTTTTCTCGATAAAATCCTTGCACAAGACAAGCCCCAACCCGGACCCCTTCTCCTGGTTCGTACCGGTATTGCTGTGACGTACGTCTATGCGGAAGAGAGTCGAAAGCACATCCGGTTCTATTCCCTTCCCGTTGTCCTGCACGGTAATTACCAGCTCATGTTCGGTACGGTTGCTATAGAGAGATATTTGTCCTGCTTCAGGGGTAAACTTAATGGCATTCGACAACAAGTTTCTCACCACCGTATTAATCGAGTTTTCATCGGCATAGGCAATTTCAACCTGCTGCAACTTGTTCTCTATATACAGCTGCTTGTTTTTTATATTCGTATCAAAAAGTGCCAGATTCTCGCGCACAATTTCTGAAACGTCAATTTCCTGTGGTTCAATCGGCATACGACCGGTTTGGATACGCGCCCACTCCAGAAGATTTTCGAGCAGGTTAAAGGCATTCTTAGAAGATTTATGCATACCCTCCAAAAACTCTTTTGCGGTTTCGGCATCGAGCTTGTCAATGCCGGTTGACAGGTACTGGGACATTCCAACCAGAGCAGTAAAGGGGCTGCGTAAATCATGGGCGATAATAGAAAAAAACTTATCCTTCGAGGCATTGGCCTGCTGCAGCCGGCGCTGAATAAAGCGCAACTTCAAATGGTTCTGCACCCGCATTCGCAACTCCGCTCCGCGAAACGGCTTGGTGATATAATCCACCGCCCCGAGTTCGAAACCGTTGGTGATGCTCTCCTCATCGTTACGGGCCGTAAGATAGATAATCGGCACATCCACAAACTCATCCATCCCTTTAATGATTCGGGCCACCTCGAAACCATCCATATCCGGCATCATGATATCCAAGAGAATTAAATCCACCGGGGACACTATTATATGTTTCAGCGCTTCGGGCCCGCTCTCCGCTGTTTCAACCGTGTATCCATCCTTCTGTAAAATGGCTTTGGCAATTTGCACATTCGGCACTACATCATCAACAATGAGAATATGGGAGTTGCGAAGATCAATATTGTCCATATACAGTTAAGAACTCTCTACAGCAGCTTGAGCACTCGCTCCTCTAATTCATCCACTTTAATCGATAGTGTTGTAGATTTGCCTTCCGGTTTGGCAATCACATCCGCCGCCCCGAGCATTTTGGCTTTACGGACATTCTCATTGTTTTCATACATGGTACCGCTCAGGATCACAATCGGCAGTTCTTTGGGTATCTCCCCGGCCCGCTTCTTTGCACTAATCTCTTTTAGGGCGGTCAGTCCGTCGACTTCCGGCATTTCAACATCCATGAGAACAACATCCGGTTTTTCAGATACTATTTTATCAAGGCCAATCTTTCCGTTTTCTGCCAGAATTACATCATCCCAGTTACCGCTTTTTTTTAACGCTCCCTCCAGACCGCTGCGGACTAACAAAGAATCGTCAACAATCAATATTTTTTTTCCCATTTTATTCCTCCGAAAGAATATACGTTTTCACACCGTCTTCAATAGTCCCGGCAATTCGAGTAAACCCGTCCAAGGCCTGGTCTAAGAGATCGGAAGCTTTTCTATAGTACTGTGAGTGCGGGCTGATATAGACCAACGGAACTTCCACGCTGCGCTTTATCTGCACCATCCTCGAAAAGAAATCACTACTCCGGGCCGAGCTTGATGAGGCAAAGGCCAGCTCAATTACCCATAACTGATCTTCAGTGCCCATCTCCTGTTCAATACGATGCATCTCTTCCATTGTCGCAATCTTCTTGTACGCGATCGCACGGGTAAGATACAATTGCTGCCACATACTGCGCTTGAAGTCGTCGAGCAAGACATATAACAATTCATAACTGATATCATTATAATCAACCTGTTCCCGTGCAAGTGTTGCGCAAAACTTTTCCAGATACATCGCTGTTTTGGCAAGCATATGTAAGCGGGGATGATTCTGATCTTCGGTCAAAGACCGCAGTTCAATGGTTTCCATTCCCAAATCCATCAGCAGGTCAAGCAACTCTTCATTCCCCTCAGACAACTGTTCGGAGACCTGCTGACAGGTATAAAACGACCGCAGTATCGGCTTCCATACACTGAAACCGACTTCCACAGCATGAGTATCCTGAACCACAGCCGCCGGTTGGCCGGATGAATCTGAGGAAAGCACCTGGCTGGCTGGACCGCCGGAGGAATTCTCGGCACCTGCGCTTTTGCTTGCACCGGAGTTGCGGCTTTTGCCAAGCTGGCTCAGCTGCTGTGCGATTTGATTCATGGGACCAGTGTAGTCCCGCGAATCCCCCTCCTGACACACCGCATTTAACAGGTCGATTACCTCGAAGGTAGTCTGCAACAGCATCGGAGACAGCTCTTGCTTTCCATTGCGCACCTGATCGTACTCGGATTCGAGGGCGTGGGTAAGCGAGCTTATCTGTACCTCACCCACCATATTGGAATTGCCTTTCAGGGTATGAAACAGTCGGAACAGAGAATGCACCTGTTCCTGATCGGCGCCATGCTGTTCCAACTGCAGCACTATTTCTTCGGCATCGGAGAGGATATCCAGGGAGTCCTGGAAGAATTGAGTTGTGAGCGATGTATCTTCTGCCATCTACTCCTCCGAAAGGGTCTTCTTGGCAGTTTTTTTCAAAACCTGATTCCACCGCCCCCAGCGCTGAATAGACACATCCACAACGCTGGTGATATCTTCCGAAGATTCGAATGGTTTCATGACAAAATCCATCGCTCCGTATCCGAGGGACTCGATAACTCTTCCAAGAGTAGAGTCGGCGGTAATCATTATAACATGGGTAAGGGGGTCTACCTTTTTTGCCTCTTCCAGCAGGGTTATTCCGTCCATCTCGGGCATTACAATATCGAGAATCATGATATGCACTTTTTCTTTATTGATTATTTCTAGTGCTTCCTTAGGTGTATCAACGGTTTGCACATGTAGCTCGTCTCTATCTTTGAGATACTGACGCAGTAGGGCCAACACCATGTTGTCATCATCAACTATTAGCGTATTCAGCTGCATTCGATTTTCTCCTCTATGACTTCAAGGATATATATTCGGGTAAAGTATGTCAAATAGCTTAGCGATTACTCAGCAATTCTAAATTTGAAAATTTTATTAAAATTTTCAAATTTAGAATGCTCAC
>CAZWDV010000036.1:0-32275 GCA_964632675.1 uncultured Sediminispirochaeta sp. | reverse complement strand
AATCTTCATATGTGCTGGTACCGTTCTTGATTGCCAGGTAATCCATCGACATAGGCGAGGTGGAAGGATGCGTGAAGAGGGTAATCCGATAGTTGGCAGCGCCGCCCACGCCGCATACCTCAAGCTCAATCGGATCGTAACGGAACTGGTGATGTTCACCATTTAGATAAAAATCAATTAGTCCGTCGTAGTTATTGAAGGAAAAGAAGAGCTCAACCGGTTTTGTGCGGTCAAAGAAAACCGAGGTTGGCCGGTAGATTCGACCGTTATTAAAAACTGCATATATTTCATAGTTATTGCCGTCTTCGGACATGAGCCTCACGGTCAGCCATCTGCCTACAGTTCCAAACTGCAGAAGGTTTATTGAATGAAATTCTTGGTACTGAACTCCTTCTCTATCCCAAATGGCGGCTTTCTCCGATTGCCTGATTCCATTATTTTCAGCGCCATACTCGCTGAACATTTCATTGACACGGCTCTGCTGTTTTTCACTCTCATATTCTGGCACGTATAAAATGGAACCGCGGCCGGCGGCGCTAATATCGAAGCCGAGGGCACAGCTGAAACTGTCCTTGTTGAGCTGATCCACCAAAACATGTGGTTTCGGTTGGCTTCCTGTCTTAAACTCAACTTTTTCCCTATCAACTATAAAAGCTTCTTCTGTCAAAGCGAAAGGATAGCTTTCAGTAAAAGGCTCATTATGAAAACGCCCATTTTCATACACGGAATTCATTAGATCAGAGCCTTTTCCAGGAAAATTAGATTCTACCGTATTTTTTCCCGTCCCGTTGAAATTCCAGAACCCCAGCAGCCGGGTATCATCGGCAATGTCCTTCTCTATCACCTCAAAAGTAGACTGGCTGCCTTCTATCACCCCGCTTGTTCCAACGCAGCCGGACAAGAGTATCAAAAGACTCGTGCCTAGCAAAACCATGTTCCAAATCCTCATACATATGCTCCTTTTCTAATTGCTGTTTCTCTGTTGATAAAACCACTGCCGGTCCAAAGGAGGGGTGAGCTCGGCATAGAGCTCAAGCAGCAGTTCGTACTTACGGCGTATCAAAGGCCGCTCTTCAAGTAAGCTGTCAAAATCGTCCACTGCAGGATGAAAACCTACTGCAGCAGTGTGAAGTTCAGCCATATCTTCTTTATAATTGGTTTGACTATAGCTGGAAACAAACCCCCGATGGTGCAGTTGAGTTCGATCGTCCACATAGTCAGGTTTTTCGCCTGCTGATACTTTCTGATTTTCTATGTAGTCCACTCCTTCAGGCAGCGCGGTCATCCATTCAGCTTTTATTGCATCGGATCGACCATAGTTTAGGGTAAGCAGATGGGCAAACTCATGGTGGAATGTTGCTGTTACTGAACGGGGATGTTTTTTAATATTATCAAGATGGTTCATGACAATAGTTTTTAATTCACTCCCAGTATTAGCCCAACTGTAAGAGCCCTCTATGCCATTACTAAACACTTGACTTGCTGAGCCCGGAATTATCAGGACATCGAGGTTATCTCGAATCAACGCGTGCGGGTAAACAGAAAAGGCCTTTTCCCGATAAAACTCAACCCCGGCTATGAAAGCCTTCAATGACGGGGCTTTCCACTTTAGGTCGTTTTCATGTCTTACCGAGTAATAATCTCTGACCGCTCTGAGGGTTCCCGTTACAAAGGTAACATCATACGATTGGTCGTAGAGGCGATACATATAGCCGTCGTCAAAGTTAATCCGCTCAATCTGGAAATCGGCAGGCTGCTTTGCTGGACTAGGTTGGGTGCTGCAGCCGATAAATGATAAACCAACAAGAGCTGTTAGAGTCATCAGTGCTATAGCACTAAACGCTGCTCTGCGGGCTGTTCGGAGTAATGTATGATCACAAAAAGATCCGGGGCTCATTTAGGTTCTCCTACAGTTCAATAATAAGCATAGTTACATTTGAACTAAAATCCAAAGTAACAAAATGTCTAAATAGAACTGTAATGCACAATATCTCAATTATCAAATAAAAAAAATGACTTGACAGCATATATATTTATGATATTTCTGTAAATTATATGAAAGCATCTTATTTTATTGCGGTAATTTTTAGCTTATTCTTGGTTGTTGGGCTATCGGCTGAGGGCCTGGTAGGTGAAGCGGCTCCCGAGATTTCTGCTGACACATGGATCAATACCGAGCCCCTCTCCCTGGCCGAACTCGGGGGCAAAATAGTGGTTGTTGAGTTCTGGGCTACCTGGTGTGGGCCTTGCGTACAGGCAATCCCGCATATGCAAAAGTTGAATGAAGAGTTCGACCAGGTAACCTTTGTGAGCCTTACAAGTGAGGACAATCAGTCTGCGAAGATCGAGGCTTTTGTAAAAGAGCACGGCATAGACTACCCCATCGGTACAGGCAGTGATACCTTCAGGGATTACGGAGTGAAGGGCATCCCTAATGTGTTCATTATCGATGGGGAAGGTAGGGTCGTGTGGAGTGGCCACCCCATGAACCATGAGTTTGAAAATACACTGCGCAGTGTGACTGAATAAAACCTGAATATAGGAAAACTCGGCTTAGATTCGGAAACTCCTCCCGGCGGGGAGCAGCTGATCAGCAGCTAATATACTATATTATTAGCATCGATGTTATAATCTTCAATATGACTTAGCAGCATTTCGCGAAATTCTTCCGGATACTTCCTTTCAAGACGGACTTCACCGTTCGTGCCATAGGTGCTGTCGATTCCTTCCGAGCCCCGTTTTGCTAACGTGCCATCTGTATAGGCCCGCCCCGCGGCGCCTCCGGTGCCACTCTTTCCCCCTCTCACTGTGGGGTTTATGTAATCGAAGAGTGCGGAATTATATGCAAAAACCGTTATATTCCCACCTCTGCCGGCTCTGCCGGCGTCACCACCATCTCCTGGGTTTCCGGCCACCCCCGCTACGGGCGGATCAACTCCGTTGTCCCATGTTTTGCCACTGCCGCCGTTGCCGCCATCGCCCCCGTTGCCTGCATCTCCACCGGATACATCTATTGTTACTTCTTTGATATCAGAAAGGTATAAATGCTCGTGTTCAACAATATATAACAGCATTTTTTCTTCGCCATTATATTTGTACTTCGTTGCGAGTACGCGAAGGCTTTCTCCGTCCTGGCCATTCGTTCCTGCTTCACCGTCTTCCCCATTGCTTCCGGCAACTTTATCAGCAGAGCTGCCGGTGGCTGCCTTGCCGCTCTCTCCATTCTCGCCATCAATACCATCTTCACCACTGTAATCTATTAAAGCAAATTCTGCCCAGTTAAGGGGGAAGGAAAATTTCTTTTCGAATCCACTGTTTTCTTTGATCGAGACGAGAAAACTATACAAATCGGTTCCCGGGGGGTGGAAAGTAGATTTATCGGTTCTGATTTCCGCATTAAGTCTTAGTTGCCGAACTACTTTGAAATTTTGGGGGTGCTCGAACCGAAAATCCCGATGATCGGGATTCGCATATTCCTTCCCATTAGAATCAACAACTTCAAAGTTGATATAATAAGTGGTATCAGGCAACAACGAAGTTACTTGAGTGCCGGCCTTATTCTTAACAGTCAGCTCTACCGAATCAACGTTCATATCACGAACACTCGTCACGCACGAAAGCACACCTAGTAAAACAACTCCAAGAATAACGAACCTCAATTTCTTTTGCATTACGATACTTCCTTTGTTCTGGCCTAATGAATCGGCTGTAGTCATATAATCTATCACCTACGTATGTGTACATTACTACAACTCCTCAGAAAGTTCAATTTCTATCAAGCAAAGAGAGAATAACTAGTATGTCTCCGGCAAATCCGGGACGGTTCGGCTTTAGTGCTTCAGGATAATTCACTACAAAACAGAGAGTTAATTATCTTTCAACTATGTACAAGCGCTCAAAGCGGTTTGTAGTTAGGTTTCCTACATATTCATGGCTATTGCTAATTCTGAGAATTTATAATAGTTTACCAGTACACAATTTATTCAGAGGTGTATAAGGAAGAGTGTATATGCGACATATAAAACAATTGCTAATTTTTATGCTGCTATTTGCCGTTACTATAAGCGGACTGTGGGCGTTTGAAGGTGTCTGGGGTTTTCGTACGGAAGCCGTGCAGGCAATATATACGGGGCGGGTGCTGGGCTTTGCCGAGCCGGACTCGGCAAATAAGGTTACCGTAATCAATTTTGTGGATGATAAAAATGCAGTACTGGTCTATTCGGGGAAAAAGTACCAAACCACTTATGTCAAAGAGGGAAATGCTTTGATTTTCGAGTCGCCGGAGTTCGATCCGCCGCTTCCGATCGTGCTGCTTTCTCTGGGGAATAATACCTACCGCTTCAGCTATACCTTGCTGGACGCGAAGGAAGGCTTGTCACCGGGACAGGGGGCTGAAAATTTTGTCAACTACATCGGCACCATGATTTATGTGGGCGACAAGTTAGAAAAAGAGTAATTTTACATTTTTTGATTAACAATTGGTTAGGAGCGCAAAATTAACATCAATTGCTTCATATGTAGAAAGTTAGAAAATGTTATGGAAGGGTCTGGAAAAAGTTTTTTGCTTGACACCCTAGAGGGAGATTGCTATACTTTTTTTGTTGCTAAATTTACGGAGGCTATGATATAGTCTCTGTAAGTTATATAAAAATTATAAGGGGCGAAAAAGGGTTCGTTGAGCCTGTCCCAAAACTTAGGAGGAAGTTTAACGATGAAAAAACTTACTATTATGTTGCTGGCCTTTACGGTTTTAAGTTTTGCAGTGTTTGCTCAAGACACTGAGGCAGAATCGAAAGGACCCGAAGTAACCTACGGTTTTTCTGGTAGCTTTGAAATGGATGTGTTTGCTTCAAATAAAACCGACACATTTACATCAGGCGATTTTGAAGAACCTATTGCAAAATCGAATCCCATCGGTCTCAAAGCCACAAATTTTGTGCTGAGCCCGAATGTCGGTCTTGACTGGGAAAAAATGAGCATTGACGCTGATGCCACTTATGATGGTTTCAGAGCTGATGATGATGACTGGAGTTCAGTCAATATCACCACCACCTGGAAAGACTTCTACGGATTTGAACTCAAATCGGAAGTATCGGCTGACAATGAAGGTGATGAAGGCGACACTGTAGATCCGGATCAGGTAGATATTGGTGGTCTCACCCATGACTTTTCAATCACTATGGATCGTCTCGAGAGTGATGGAATTAAGATCTGGACCGAATACAATGCCAACACTCTGTTTGGTTTCTTTAATGCCAACCAGATTGGTGATTTCATGACCGATATCGTTGACAGCTTTAATGTACTCGGTTTCGAGCTTGACACCGAATACCTCGGTGCCGAACTTGTCTACGAACCGGGTGCTTTCGATGACGGCGCTAGTCCTGGACCAGAAGTACAATCAGACTTTACCACTGCATGGATCGAAGCCCGCGACATGTTCGGTATGTGGACCATGCTGGTGAATGACAGCGACGCTATGGAACTGCGGCTGGCCGACCTGGACAGCGATGTAACCATCGGCCGCGAAGCCTTTGGTATTGGCGAAGATAACAACATCCTCGCTACTGTTGACGGCGATGGTAATACTGTTGGTACCGAAGATGGTCAGAATGTGAATGTTAAACATACTATGTCGTTGACCGATGCTATGACCCTGACTGTAGGTTCTGTTGTACCATACGACGATGATCCTTTCGTTGATTGGCTGAAAGGCGAAAACCTGAACCTGAACCTTGACTACATGCTCGACGGCGTTGGAACAATCGGCGTTGGTGCTCTGGTTACTAAAGATTATGTTGCTATGCGTGATCCTGCTGCAGGTACTGTCTTTGGAACGGTTGATTATATGGAAGGACCTTCTGAGTTCCTCGCAGATATAACTGCTGACGATACACTAGATTACTACACTCAGTCCGGTCCGGCTCTGTGGGCAGATGCAAATCTGTCCGAAATGCTGCCCGGAATCGATCTGTTTGCCTCACTGGATGTACAGCTGAATAAGTATCTTGATTACAAAGCGACTGATGACGATGTAGCCGACGGCAAGGGTGTTAACGCTGACGACCAATTGGTACTCACCACTGCTGGTTACCAGATCGTGAATCTTGGCTTGGAAGCCGGCATGAACGTAACCGAAGCCTTGAAGGTTGCTGGTGCGGTAAAGGCTTCTCTCGGCCTCGGTCTTGATCATGAGAAACTCTACGGAACTCCTTACGACGAAGGCGAACCCGAGTATGTTGATAACGACGCTGTTGCCGGCGAATGGGACGAAAAGTCTAACCTCGCCACTGTTTACGGCACCAATCCTGTAACCATGAACCTGCGTGCCGACTACATGTTGAACGAAACCTTCAGCTTCTGGGCAAGTGATTCTTTCACCATGAACGAAGGCTACCTGAATGATGCAGATGCAGACTACTATGTTGTTGCATCTGACTTTGGTGCTAACGGTCTGGCCGGTTATGGTTACTTCCATAAGAACAGCATTGAATTGGGTGCCGACATGACCGCATCAGAAGCTTCTACCATTACTGTAAGCACTGCCTACGATATGTTCCTCGGTCTGCCGGGTGCTTCAGACTTCTATGCTGACGGTGCTTCAGACACTGAAAAGACAAATATTGACAGAGACTACGGTATCTGGAAAGACGAAAACTTCGCTCCTCTGTCCGTATCTGTTGCCTTCGCTTTCAGCTACTAAGATTTAATTCCACTACGTGGATAATGAAGCCGCCCGTGAGGGCGGCTTTTTTTTAGTTTTTTCTCACAAACCCTGAAGCAGTCGTGCATCTCTGTGCTCTATATACATAGAGCGGATTCCGGAACCGTGTAATTTATACGAGAAGGAGAGATGGAATGAACAGTTTGAATTCGATTATTGTGGAGGGGAACCTGACTCGTGATCCCGAGTACCGGCTTACGCCGAACGGGCGGGCGGTGTGTGTGTTTTCGGTGGCCTCTAACCGCTATTACAAAAAGGACGAGGAGACTCAGCAGGAGACCTCCTTCTTCAATGTGGAGACCTGGGCAAAATTGGCCGAAACCTGCAACCAGTACCTGAACAAGGGGCGCGGGGTGCGGGTGATCGGGCGGCTGAAGCAGGACCGCTGGACGAATCAGGAGGGCAAAAACCGCGAGAGAATAAAGATCGTGGCCGAACACATCGACTTCAAGCCCCAGTACAAGAAGTATACGGAACAGGAGGAGGCGGAAACCGAAGTGGCGGCCGAACAGGCCAAAGACGATGATCAGGAGCTGCTCGAAGCGGTCTAGCGTAAATACCGGCCGGGCGATGAAGTGACATGTATCGCCCGGCCCTTTCCGATTTAACAGAAACTATTAGACAATCCCGGGATCATCGCATACAATTACACCGTCTATGAAGGGTAAAAAGTTAAGCAGCAAAGATATCGACAAACTGGTAGAGCAGATCCGTTCATTATACGACGACTATATGGTCAAATTTATCCAGGGGTCGGCGCCCCGCAAGGCCTTCGAGGAGCGGTATTTCGATGCCCTCAAATCGCGGATAAATCTGCAGCGCTTTCTGATGGTCGAACTGAAGATTGTCCAGCAGATGATAGTCCGGGAGGAGCGGCTGCAGGGCCGGGAGGAAGCCGAGGCTTATCTGCGAGAGAAGGATAACGGGGGGGGCGAAGGGCAAGATGGGGCCAACGGCGGGCGGAAGAGCGGCGAGGATGCGGCCGCGCAGGGCGACTTTGCCGACCGGGTAATCGAACAAATGCAGCGGAAAGCTGAACAGTATCCCCCCGCCGGCCTGGACAACAACGAGGTGTGGGAGGTGGACCATCTGTTCGGGGGGCTGCAGAAGTTCGAGCGGGAGCTGTGGCCCCCGGTAGACCGGGTCTACCGCAAGGTGTATCCCTCGCGCTATGACGGGCCGCGGCTGACCCTTGAAACCCGGCTATTGGAGCTGGCGGAGGCGCGCATGGGCGGGATTCCGCAGGTACTGCATACCCTGCAGCTGCTGATGGGCCGCTTTCCCCGTAACTACCGTGAAATCGAATGGGAAAAGAAACAAACCATACTAAAAGCATCGTTTTTTCTCCACACGATAAAAGGGGAGCTTGAAAAATTACGCCAAGAATCGTATCTTTCGGAAGAGGAACGGCGGACAGTGTTCAATGCGCTCGAGTATGTAAATGCGTTGATCGCAGATTTTCGTCTCAAAGATCTGAAAGAGAAAGAGAAATAGCTTAAATAAAGGAGTCTCCATATGGCCGGCATTGATATTACTGCGGATAATTTCGAACAAGAGGTACTGAAATCCGATGTACCTGTGATAGTTGATTTTTGGGCGGAATGGTGTGTTCCCTGTAAAATGGTCCATCCCATTCTCGATAAAATTTCCAATGAGTATGATGGCAAGATTAAAATTGCCAAGGTTAATGTCGATCAGGCGGGCGATATTGCCGGCCAGTACAACATTATCAGCATACCTACGCTGCTGCTGTTCAAAGACGGTCAGGTGGTCAATCAGCAGGTAGGCGCCGGATCACAGCAGGCTATTGAAGGCCTCTTCAAAGATTACCTTTAGATTACGGTTCATACAGTACAGTCGAGTTTTCAGACCCGAAGCTGCTCTCGCTGGTGTCGACTATGTACCAGTCGGCCGCCGAGTCGCTGTCTTCTGCGCCCGGGGCGCGGCACATCGAGCGGGTAGCGGTTGAATCGTCCGGGTTAACTGCATCTTCAGGGGCAATCAGCCGCCCGGCGGCGCTCCAGCCCTCCTGCATCCACAGCTGATCGGCCCGGTCCATGGTAGCTCTGCTGCCGAAGCCGCGGTAGTTTTCGTCCGCGGCGGAGGTGCGGTTGCTGTACAGGAAGCCGTCTATCAGCCCGCCGTTACTGTGGCTGTACACGGTCAGTACGCCGTTGTTGCCCGAGAGCCCGCTGGCACCTTCTAACCACACATCCCAGGCCCCTATCGCCGCCTCATCGGCACTGCACTGCAGCTTGCTCTCGGTTTCGTCGATTTCATCCGGGCTGCCGGCTGGGCGGCAGTGAATTACAATGTAGTCGCCGGCGGCCACCTCGATGGGGGGAAATATTTTGCAGTTTCGAATCAGGTCGCGGGTTCCGTCGATAAAACAGAGCCCGGCGGTATTGCCGTCCTCCAGCACCAGCAGTTCCACCTTGTCAGGATTGCTGGTCGAGCCCTGGGTGGTAATTTCATTCAGGCGTACTGCGGGTATATCCGGGTTAAAGCCGAAGAACTTGACCAGCACCGTGTGGGTATTGCCGGCCGCATCGCGGACGCTGCACTCCAGGGAGTATTCGGTGCCGGGGGCCATTGCATCCTGAAAGTTCAGCTCAAGCTGCCGGTCCGAAGAGAGCGGGCCGGCGGGGGCCAGGCTGAGGGCGGGGCTGCAGCTGTACGACTCGCTGCAGTACTCGATGGGCTCGGAAAACTCCAGCGCCACCGAGGTGCTGTTATTCACCGCAATCGAGAGAAAGACCGGCGGGCGCAGGTCGGCCTCTAAGAGGGCCCGGGTGTCGGCTACCGGAGTACAGCCGGACAGGGCGAGTGCCGATAAAATAAGGGTGAAGTACAGCGCACAGGACGCTTTTGTGTTACTATTTAAGTGTAGGCGTTTCATGTTATATCCTCCTATAGAGAGAGAGGGGGTGCGAGGGCGTTGTGCTTCAATGTGAGGCGTAAAAATTTGGGAGAGGACAAAGAATGGAGCAGAAGCTGTTTGAAAAGTACGGAATGACCGTTGACGAGGGCAAAGTGCTGTTCAAAGAGGGGGATGAAGGGCAGCATATGTTCATTATCCAGGAAGGCAGTGTGCGGATTAGCAAGAACATCGACGGCCGCGAGCACACCCTGGCGGTGCTGGGCAAGGGCGACTTTTTCGGCGAGATGGCCATTGTAACCCAGGCGGTGCGCACGGCCACGGCCACCGCGGCCTGCACGGTAAAGCTGCTGCAGTTCGACCGCGAGGGCTTTCACAGTATGATCGAAAAGAACGGCCGGATTGCGCTGAACGTAATCGACAAGCTCTGCCGCCGGCTGCAGCAGGCGAATATGCAGATACAACACCTGGTACGGCGCAACGAGCGCGGTTTGATTGCCTTGAACCTGCATTACGCCTTTACCGAGAAGTCGGGTGGACAGACCACCCTGGAATACTCTAAGCTGTTGCGCGAGCTGTCGCTGAACATGGAGTTTCCCCAGGAAAAGATTCAGAAGTACATGGCCGAGCTGCGGGAGAAGCAGATTCTCAAACTGGAGAAGGATAAGCTGGAGCTGCTGGATGCCGGGCGACTGGGCGACATTGCAGAGACTGCCGGTTGAGCGTGCCGTACACGCTGCCGGGCAGGTGATGGGAAACACCAATTAATTATTAATAATAAGGAAAGAGACTATGTGTGGAATTGTTGGATATTGCGGGCCGAAGCCGGCTGCGGATGTACTGATAGAGGGGCTCAAACGTCTGGAGTACCGCGGCTACGATTCGGCGGGGGTATGCATTGGCGACGGGAAGGAGCTGCAAATTTTCAAGCGAACGGGCAAGGTGCGGGCGCTGCGCGAGATAGTGCCGCAGGATATCGGCGGGCTGTACGGCATCGGCCACACCCGCTGGGCGACCCACGGCGGAGTGACCGACAGCAACGCCCACCCCCACAGCGACGACCAGGGCAATGTGGTGGTGGTGCACAACGGCATTATCGAAAACTACCAGGCCCTGAAGAACAAGCTTATTTCCGACGGGCACAGCTTCCAGTCGCAGACCGATACCGAGGTAATTGCCCAGCTGATTGCGGTGATGTACAAGGGCGACCTGGAGCAGGCCGTCCGCGAGGCGGTATATCTGCTGAAGGGCACCTACGGCATTGCGGTGATGCATAAAGACGAGCCCGGCAAAATCGTCGGCGCCCGCAACGGTTCTCCGCTGGTGCTCGGGGTAGGCGAGGGGGAGATGTTCCTGGCCTCCGACGTAATGGCCATGATGGCCCACACCAAGAGCGCAATTTACCTGGAGGACGGCGAGCTGGTCAGCCTGACCCAGGATTCTTATAAGATGTTCGATATCAACGACCAGCACCTGGAAAAACAGGTGGAACACATCCACTGGGAGCTGGAGCAGCTGGAGAAGAACGGCTACAGCACTTTCATGGAGAAAGAGATACACGAACAGAGCCAGTCCATCCAGCGGGCCCTGCAGGGGCGCCTGGACATGGAAGGAGCCACCGGGCACCTGGGCGGGCTGAACCTGACGGCCAAGGAGCTGCTGAACATCGAGCGGGTGGAGATTGTGGCCGCCGGCACCAGCTATTACGCCGGCATGGTGGGGGCCTACTTGCTGGAGCGGATGGCCCGGATTCCCGCCCATGCCGAGCTGTCCTCGGAGGTGCGCTACAAGAACCCGATTGTCCAGCCCAGCACCCTCTACTTTGTGGTTTCCCAGTCCGGCGAAACCGCCGATACCCTGTACGCCATGCGGGAGCTGCAGCGCAAAGGGGCCACGGTCCTGGGAGTCTGCAATGTGGTCGGTTCGACGATTCCCCGCGAATCCGACGGCGGGGTGTACATCCACTCCGGCCCGGAGATTGCGGTGGCCTCCACTAAGGCCTTTACCAGCCAGATTAGCGTGTTTTACCTGTTTACCCTGCTGATGGCCCGTATGCGCCACTACTCCTTCGAGGAGGGCTATAGCTTCATCAGCGAACTGAACCGCATTCCGGCCCTGGTGGAACAGACCCTGCAGCGGGCGGGCCAGGTGCGCGAGATTGCGAAGCGCTACGCCCGGCACGAAAACTTCCTGTTCCTCGGCCGCGGGCTGCTGTATCCGGTGGCCTTGGAAGGGGCGCTGAAGCTGAAAGAGATTAGTTATATCCACGCCGAGGGCTACAGTGCCGCCGAAATTAAGCACGGCCCCATTGCCCTGATCAACGAACAGACCCCCAGCGTCTTTCTGGTGCCCGACGGGGGACTGCGCGAAAAGGTGATTAACAGCATTAAAGAGGTGCAGGCCCGGGAGGGCAAGGTAATTGCAGTGGCCGTTGACGGCGATGAGGAGATTGCGGAGATTGCCGACGATGTGCTGTGGGTGCCCAAGACCCACGAGCTGCTGTACCCCTTCCTGATGGTACTCCCCCTGCAGCTGTTCGCCTTCGATGTAGCCCTAGAGCTGGAGCGTGATGTCGACCAGCCGCGCAACCTGGCCAAGAGCGTTACGGTTGAGTAGAGCTGCGGCCCCTGGGGAGAGGGCCCGCGCAGCGGCTATCCCGGCGGTGCTGCTGGCGGTGCTGCTGGCCGCGGCCAGTCTGATAGGCCCAGCCCGGCTGGCTGCCCAGCAGATAGAACAGCCGGATGATGAGCGCGGCTCACAGGATGTGGCCGTGCTGGCCGACGGGCCTAGTGCCGCCCGCGGCCTTCCTTTTCTCCCCCCCAATGTAATTGCCCACTACCGGGGGCGCTACGAGTATCTGGGCAGTGCTATCGATGTGTTCTATACCGAACAAGAGATTGTGCGTTTTTCCGAGTGGCCGGCGGTGGACTGTGAGGGGTACCGGCTCTACCGGCTTGCCGGGGGTGCGGGAAATGCGGGCGGCGCGGCTATCAGTGCAGACGGCCAGGGCGACGCAGGTGGGCCGGAAACTGTGGTGGCCCGGCCGGTGTTTTTCTACCAGAATGATGAATACGCGCTGTTTGTCCAAATGCCACAGAGGTACCTCTGCACCTTTTTCCCGCGCTTTATGAGCAAGTTTATCTACTTTCGGAGCGTGCAAAATATGCCCGCCAACCGCCCGCCGTTCCCGGCAGTGGTGGATTAACGCTTCCAATACACCTTGCGGGCCGCTTTTTGAATGGCATGGGTCCCGCGTCCATGGCGAACCGCTTTGATTACTCTCTCATTGTCAGTTGGCAATGTACCGCCCAGGATGGTAATCGGCAGGTGTGCAAACGCCTCCGGCAGCATCGGCGTGGTCGGCCCCAACAGCACACAGGGGGTTCCCGCCGGCACGTGCCCCAGCACCTCCTCGGTCGAGCCGTGGATCAGACTGGTGGAGGTGAGGATCACCGCATCGCTGTTCTCCTCCAGGTTCTGATAAAACTCCTCTTGCGAGCCGATCTGCTTGCCCAGATCGAAGGCATTCACCGAGGCCCCGCGGGCCTCGATTTTCGCCACCACCGGAGCGAAGTAGCCGATCATCGACACCCGGCTGCCGTCGGCAATCTGCAGGTCGTCGAGCAGGGAGTCTTGGTCTTCACTGCAGCCGGCGGCCCGCCCGTAATTCAGCGCATTCACCGCGGCAATAGCCACCGACCTCTCCAGCAGATCGTCCGAAAAGAGCTTTTCCAGCAGAAGCCGGGCCGGTTGGCCTTCGAACTCCTCCGGGTCCTTGAAAAGAGTGCAGGAGCCCTTGCTGCTGAGCCAGCTGTAGGCCACCCCCGCGTGGCCGTTATCTAGTACCACCACCGTATATCCGAGGCCGATGCAGAAGTATTTCACCCTGCGCAGCGCCGCCTCGTCTTCCAGTAAGTTGTATAAGCGTGTGTAGATTTCCATAACGCCCCAGCGTAGCCCCGCAGCCGGCCCTTGTCAATGCCGGCCGGCTCCCTACCGGCCGGCTGGGAAGACGGCCGTTGACACGCGTCGTGGCCGCCGGTAAGCTTTCTGAATCGGAGGAAACGAATGGCAAAGTTGTGGCAAAAGGATTATCAGCTTGATGCATTGGTGGAGGAGTTTACTGTCGGGGTGGACTGGCAGCTCGACCGGCAGCTGCTGGCGGCGGATGCGCTTTCCAGTATTGCCCATGCGCGTATGCTGGCTTCCATCAACATTCTCACCGCCGGGGAGCTGGAGCAGCTGCAACAGGGCCTGCGGGGGATACTCGGCAAAGTGTCCCGCGGCGAGTTTGCCATCCGGCCGCAGGACGAGGACGGGCATACGGCCATAGAGAATGCACTGGTTGCGAGCCTGGGGGAAGCCGGAAAGAAGATTCACACCGGGCGCAGCCGCAATGACCAGGTGCTCACGGCGCTGCGGGTGTGGACCCGCGATGCGGCCCAGCGCCTGCTAACAGCCGCCCTCGAAACGGCTGGTGCTTTTCTCGAACTGGCGGAGGCCCATCGTGATGTGCCGCTGCCCGGGCGCACCCACATGCAGATTGCCATGCCTTCCTCGGTCGGGCTGTGGGCCGGAAGCTTTGCCGAAGAGCTGCTGGACGGTGCGCTGCACTTGCAGCGGGTGGCCGAACACATCGACCAGTCGCCCCTCGGCTCTGCGGCCAGCTACGGCGTGCCGCTTCCGCTGGACCGGCAGATGACCGCCGACCTGCTCGGCTTCCGCACGCTGCAGCGCAACGTGCTCTATGCCAACAACACCCGCGGCAAGTTCGAGTCGATGCTGCTCGATGCGGCCGAACAGCTGATGCTGAGCCTCAGCAAAGCGGCGCAGGACCTCATTCTGTTTTCAATGCCGGAGTTCGGTTATTTTACCCTGCCGAAGGAGCTGTGTTCAGGCTCCAGCATTATGCCCCAGAAGCGCAACCCGGATATGCTCGAGCTTATCCGGGGCAAATCGGCCACTCTGTCCGGTTATGCCCAGCAGATCAAGCAGGTGATCCGCTCGCTGCCGAGCGGCTACAACCGCGATTTCCAGGAAACCAAGGAACCCTTCCTGCGGGGTATGCGCCTTACTTACCGCTCGCTGAAGGTGATGAGTTTAACCCTGGGCAAGCTGCAGGTGAATCGCGAAGTACTCGCGGCGGCCATGCCCCCGGAGATCTACGCCACCGATGCGGCTTTGGAGAAGGTACGAGCCGGCATGAGCTTTCGAGATGCCTACCTCGAAGTAGGGACGCATCTGGACGCGCTGCAGGAGCGGACCGCCGCCGAGAGTCTGGCGCTGCGAACTTCAGAGGGGGCCCCGGGAAACCTCGGGCTCGAGCAGGTACACACCGAACTCGCTGCCGCCCAGTCGGCCCTGGATAAAAAGGCGGCCGAAAACCGCCGGGCGATGGAAGGGCTGGCCGGCGGCGCGGTCGAGGTGGCCCCGCTGTAGGCCTAGTAGAATTTGCTCTTCGCGGTTTCTTTTAGTAGAATTTAAGTGTATCATAGACATACGAAGGAGGCGGTACAATGAACGATACACAGGTTATTGATATTCTAAAGAAAGCAATTGTGCTGGAACAGCAGGGACAGAATTTTTACAAAAAGGTTGCCGATCAAACCGAGAGTGCGGCGATAAAGAACATCTTCACTATTATGGCCGAAGAAGAGCAGAAACATGAGAGCATATTGACCGAACAGGCTTCTCAGTATCAGAACAGCGGTTCCTTCGACTTCAAAGGCGAGCTCGGCGATCCTGAAGAGTTTTCCCGCGAAGTACTTTCAAAACAGATTTCCGAGCAGATCAGCGCCGCCAGTTACGAAGCCGCTTCGATTTCCGCAGCCATTGCCATGGAGCAGAAGACGGTCGACCTCTACTCACAGCAGGCCGAAAAGTCCGCGGACCAAGCGGCCAAAAAGATGTACAGCGAACTGGCCAAATGGGAGAAAACCCACGTGAGCTTTTTGAATGAAATCTATAAGGATCTATTGGAATCGTCGTGGTACGATTCCAGCTTCTGGCCTTTCTAAAACGGCTACTATAGTTAGTAAACGGTGCATTCATCGGAAAGTATCAAAACCAAGTTCATTTTATCCATAAGCGGCACGGTGGTGTTCTTCTTGCTGGTATTGCTCTTTATGAGCTACAGCCTCCTGAAGGACTCCGCCGTCGATAGTGCCCGTGAGCTGTCCCAGACTATTCTTGCCGAAACCGACAAACAGATAGACTCTTTCTTTACCGAGATAGAGCACTTGACCCGCTCGATGAGCGGCTTTCCGGCCTTCTATGAAGTGCGAGTCGATGAGATGCGCACTATCATTCTCTCCACTGTCAGAGCCCGTAATGAGTATTTACGGGCAATTTATCTGGGGACCGCCGACGGAGAGATGCACGAATGGGGTATTGGCGAGGGGATGGTGGACAACAAGCCGGTTTTCGAACCGGGATATGATCCGCGGGAGCGTCCCTGGTACCGTGAGGCAGTAGCTGCCGGCGGCTTTACTATCACCAAGCCCTATATTTATGCCAGCGTGTCCGCACTCGGAATTACCGGGGTGCAGCCTCTGTACCACCCGACCAACGGTAAGTTTATCGGAGTATTAGGATTGGATATCATGCTGGATGATCTAAAGCGGATGATCGAGGAGCTGCGTCTGCAGAAGGGGGGCAAGGTAATTCTGCTTAATCAGGAAAACAAGGCCATTGTGAATCAGTTCTCCTCTGCGGACGACTCATTGCGGTTGGAGGAGTTCGACTTGTTTGATGTTGAAGATCTCTCCGCGGAGAAGGACTCCCATTTCATAACCACCTTCGACGACGGCAACCGCTACTACATAACCTCAACGCAGAACCGGATGACTGGCTGGAAGCTTATTGTTGCCCTGCCTTATGAGGCGGTGATGGCGCAGGCCACCAACAGTATTCGGCTGATCGTCTCGCTGGATATCCTGTTGATGATGCTGCTGTCGGTAGTCATCGGTTTTTTTAGCAACATCATCATCATTCACCCGCTTCAAACCACAGTTGAGGTTATGCGGCGCCTCGAGCGGGGTGAAACCGAGGCCCGGGTGCCGATCAGCCGCAATGATGAACTCGGTACGCTGGCCCATCAGTTCAACCGACTGATCAACATTGTCAGCGATTACCGCAAAAGCCTGGAAGAGAAGGTGGAGCGGCGTACCAAAAAGATCGCGGCCCTGCAGCAGGAGAATGTGCGCCTGCGGATTATCGAGGAAAAAGAGCGCATTTACGGTTACCTCCACGATTCCCTCGGAGCCCGGCTGACAAATATTTTCATATCCAACAATGTAGCCCAGTCGGCGGTAGAAAAGGATCCGCAGGTTCTCGAGGATATGCTGCAGCAGATAGAGCGCAATACCCAGCAGGCTATCGGAGATTTGAAGGAAATTCTGTTCAGCTCGCAGGACGAAAACCGCAAGATGATCGACTTTCCCAAACTCATCAAGCACCATATCAAAGAACGGCTGAATTTGAAGAATATCAGGTTTGTGTATTCGATTTCTAACCCTGAAGAGTTGAACGAGCTCGACCGCGAGGCACGTTTCGAAATTGAAAAAATTCTGCAGGAGCTGGTCAGTAATACCCTCAAACACTCCCAGGCCGACCGGGTAGAACTCTCGCTGGATACTGCCGCAGGAAAAATAGCGATACACTATCTTGATAACGGAGTGGGATTTGATAAATTTTTGATCGACGGGGAAGGCTTCGGCCTGCATAATATGGAACATCGCGTGCAGAACCTCGGCGGCAGTTTCCATCTGGAGACCGAAGCCGATCGGGGGGTCGACATCCGCATAGAACTACCAATGGAGCTGAAGGAGCAGAGCAGCATATGATCCGGTTGATGATTTGCGAAGATGTAAAGGACGTGCGCGAGGGCTTTCGCTATCTGCTGAATATGGAGAGTGGCATGAAGGTTATTGCTGCCTACGAAAGCGCCGAGCAGATGTTCGCGGGTATAAAGCAGCTGGGGCCTCCCGACATTGTCCTGATGGATATCGAGCTGCCCGGAATGTCGGGAATCGAGGCCACCACCGAGGTCAAGCGCCTGTATCCGGAGGTGGCGGTACTGATTCTCACCATCTTCGAAGAGGAAGAGAAGATCCTCAACGCAATTCAGGCCGGGGCTACCGGTTACATTCTCAAAAACTCCAAACCCGGCGAACTGGTAGCCCAGATACGGGCCCTGCACAGCGGCGGTTCGCCTATCAGCCCGAACGTGGCCCGGGTGCTGCTGCAGGAGTTCCAGCGCGATCACAGCAGTAAGCACCACGACGATTACAACCTCACTCCCCGGGAAAAAGAGATTGTCAAAGGGATTGTCGAGGGGCTGACCTACCGGGAAATTGCAGACCATTACTGCATTGCCAGCTCAACAGTCAAGAAACACATTTTGCATATCTATAAGAAGCTGAACGTCCGTTCAAAAGTTGAATTCATGAAAAAGGTGATGGATACCGATCTAATTTGATTACCCGTGCCGCATGCATACCCCATTTGGTGTATATCCGGGCGGATAGGTACGTGCTTTTTACTGAAATATACTGAATATGGCGCATTTACGGCAGCAGATTCCCGTAGTCTAATGGTAGTATCACAATTTCCGCCATATCTTTATAGGAGGCAAAAAACTTATGAGTGCAGAAGGAAAAAAGGGAGCCTTCGATTGGTACTTTAAATCAAACCTGTTGCTTCGAATTCTGATCGGCTTGATTTTAGGTGCTATCGTCGGACTCATCGTTGGGGAATCGATCATGTGGGTTGCTCCTCTCGGAGACATTTTTGTTCGGCTGCTGAAGATGATCGTAATGCCGGTTATCTTTACCACACTGGTGGTTGGTGCTGCCAGCATCAGCCCCGCCGAGTTGGGAAAGGTCGGTATTAAAATCGTGCTTTTCTACCTGCTGACGTCCGCCCTGGCCATTGCAATCGGTCTTATCATGGCCAACATCTTCAAACCGGGAATGGGACTCGAGCTGACCGGAGCCGCCGGTGCCGCCGGTAGAAGTGTAGAAGCTCCGGCACTGAAGGACACCCTGACCAACATCATACCGACCAATCCGTTCCAGGCGATTGTAAGCGGCGACGTACTGCCGACCATCTTCTTTGCCATTGTTTTCGGTATCAGCCTGAGCTTTCTCAAGCTTAGTGGCGACGAGCGCATTAAAGCCGCCGGCGATGTGCTGTACAAGATTTTCGACGGTGCCGCCGAGGTAATGTTTATCGTAGTGCGCGGCGTACTGCAGTATGCCCCCATCGGTGTATTCGCATTGCTGGCAGTTGTGTTTGCCCAGCAGGGTGCCGCTGCGGCCGGTCCGCTGGGTGTTGTCACCGTCGGTGTGTATCTCGGCTTAGTCCTGCATGTACTGCTGGTCTACGGCGGTCTGCTGGCGATTAACAAGCTGAGCATCTGGAAGTTCCTCTCCAGAGGGAAAGAGGCTATCGTAACGGCATTCGTAACCCGCAGCAGCAGCGGTACTCTGCCGGTTACCATGCGCTGTGCCCGTGAGAATATGGGTGTTTCCAAGAATGTATATTCTTTCACCCTGCCCCTCGGTGCCACCATCAACATGGATGGAACCGCTATCTATCAGGCTGTATGTGCCATGTTCATTGGTTTTGCTATCGGTCTTCCGCTGAACTTTGCCCAGCAGATCACAATTATCATCACCGCTGTCCTGGCTTCTATCGGTACCGCCGGTGTTCCCGGAGCAGGTGCTATCATGCTGATGATGGTTCTGCAGTCAATCGGTCTGCCGGTTGAAGAGGGCTCGGCTGTCGCCGCTGCCTATGCAATGATTCTCGGAATCGACGCGATCCTCGACATGGGCCGCACCGCCATCAACGTAACCGGCGATATGACCGGAACAACCTTGGTGGCAAAGAGTGAGAACGAGCTCGATATGTCCAAGTGGGAGTGAGGGGAATCCGCACGCTCACTCAAACAAAAATGAACTGTATTGCAGTAAATTATTAAAAAAATGGGGCTGTCTGATACTTCTCAGACAGCCCCATTGGTGATCCGTTTTTTTATTCTGTTACAGACGGCAGCGGGGGCCGGCTACCCCTTCAGAGCCGCTGCAATGATTTGATCGACTTCCTCGCCGGTAATCTCTTCTTTCTCGATCAATGCTTTGGCAAGCTCATCAAGGGCCTTCCGTTTTTCCTTCAGAATAGTAGATGCTTTTTTAAAACACCGGTCGATGATCGATTTGATTTCAGCATCAATTTTTTTGGCGGTCTCTTCGCTGTACTGTTTTCCGCGGGAAAGTTCTTCACCCAGAAAAACATTGCTCTTCTCATCTTGCAAATGGGTGTTCCCAAGCACTTCGCTCATCCCCCAGGCGGTAATCATCCGCCGGGCCAGCTTTGAGGCTTGGTCCAGATCGTTCTCTGCTCCGGTGGTTGCGGTTTGATACACTGCGTCCTCTGCTACCCGGCCGCCCAGCAGTACCGAAATGCGGTCTTCCAGCTGTTCTTTCTTGTAGATATAGCGTTCCTCCGCCGGCAGCTGCTGGGTAACTCCCATCGCCTGGCCGCGCGGAACTATTGTGACCTTGTGAATCGGGTCGGAGTTCGGCAGCTCATGGGCTATCAAGGTGTGACCGGCCTCGTGGAAGGCGATCATCTCTTTCTCTTCGTCGGTTATCGTCAGGCCGGTTCGTTTGAGCCCCATCAAGACAGTATCGCGGGCATCCTCGATATCAGCCTCTTCAATGGCGTCCTTCTGGCGGCGTGCGGCTATCTGCGCGGACACATTCAGCAGGTTTTCCAGGTCCGCACCACTGAAACCGGGAGTTCCGCGGGCCACACGGGTGAGATCTACCGACTCATGCATTGGTTTCTTCTTGGCATGCAGCGATAGGATAAACTCGCGGTCTTTTAAGGACGGCAAACTGATGCCTATCTCCCGGTCGAAGCGCCCCGGGCGCTTGAGGGCCGGGTCCAGGATGTCCGGACGGTTGGTGGCGGCAATAATAATAGTACTCTCGTTCGGTTCGAACCCGTCCATTTCAGAGAGCAGCTGGTTGAGGGTTTGCTCGCGCTCATCGTGTCCTCCGCCCAGTCCGGCGCCGCGGTGGCGGCCAATCGAGTCCAGCTCATCGATGAATATGATGCTCGGGGCCGACTTTTTGGCGTCGTTGAACATGTTGCGCACGCGCGCCGCCCCGACACCCACAAACATCTCCATGAAGTCGGATCCGCTGGTGCTGTAGAAGGGCACATCCGCCTCTCCGGCCACGGCTCTGGCAATCAGGGTTTTACCGGTTCCCGGAGGTCCCACCAGCAGGATACCGCGACTCGGGCGGGCTCCGAGTTTCTTGTATCTCTCGGGATTTTTCAGATAATCAACAATGTCCTGGATCTCTTCTTTGGCTGACTCGAGTCCGGCCACATCCTCGAAGGTCATCTTTACCTTGGTTTTGTCGTACAATTTGGCCTTGTTTTCGCCGACAGAGAACATATTCTGCCCTCTGGAGCGCATACTGCGCCACATGATGACACCGAGCCATACAAACAGCAGCAGCGGCAAGAGGTTCGCGAAGATTTCCCAAAATCCCTGCTGACTGGCCGAGTTCGTGATTATCGTGACATTATTTTGTTCCAGCAGTTTGAGCAGTTCTTCGTCACCGGTGGCCGGCAGATAGGTAATAAACTGCTGTAGAGTGGTTCCGCCGACATTCGTTTGGCTACTCAAGGTTCCTTCGATGGTATCGCGGGTCATTTCGACTTTGGAAACATTTCCGGAGCGCACCAGATCCTTGAACTGTGTATAACTAATCACATTTGTTTTCTGTTGCATCATTAAGATATTAAAAAACGGGAGTAATAACAACAGGATTACAACAACCCACGTAAAACGGCTGAAATTAAAGCCGCCCTGAGGAAACTTCCAGTTTTGATTTTGTTTATCCGGATTATTGTTTTCCTGATCGTTGCGGTTATTTTCGTTCATGTAATATACCTCCACAGGGTAAAATACTACCAAACAGCTCCTCGATCAAGTTCAAGCTGTCCCGAAGCTTATTGATCTAAACTTTTTTGAAGCAAACACCCTTACTACATCGTTTATCTATATAGAGGATCGAAATAAAAGGAGGAAAAGAGCTTATGATTCCCCCATACTGTCCCTATAAGGAATGCCCCCAACATTTCGAAGGGAAACATCTGAAAAATTGGTATAGGCACTTTGGATTTCATTGTACAGATGCTTTTGGGAAAGTTCAACGCTATCAGTGTAAGTCCTGTGGACGAACCTTCAGTGATCAGACTTTCAGTCTGAACTATTATGCAAAAAGAGTTATAGACTATGAGCAGCTTTTTCGTCAGTTAAGATCAACTGCCGGTATCCGTTATATGATCCAGGAACGATTTAGATGGCGTCCGTTTAGATCATTGTTAAATCTTACCCCTGTACAGAAAGGGCTTTGGTTCCGTTTATATACTACTCCCCTCAAAGGGAGAGAGGAGTATTTCCCAAAGTACGTGTTTAGTTGATGCAGAGGGGGAAGGATATATCATACAGTTAGAGTTATATGTATCAACAATCTTCGGGACACTCTAAAAGGAATACGAGCCGATTATTTGTTGCCGGAGGTTAGTGCTGCCGCTAATTTCTCGCCGGCCTCATACGCTCTTGAAAGGGCTTCTGGATCTTTCTTTACCGAACCTAATGAAAAGTGCCGGGTAATAGCCAACTCAGCCACCAGTTCATATCCCATAACCTTAAAAGCCTCAGTCATTGCCGGCAGAGTGACCCCGAGCTCGGATGCTTCCTTTTGTTCGCATACTCCGACAGTTACCATTGCTCTATATTTGGAAGCGAGCCGACACGAGTAAGAACCCGGTCGTGGATTTGTGAAGTTAAAAAAAGGGTACATCCGGTCGATGAACGCCTTCATGTAAGGAGTTATGTTGTAATTATATGTAGGGGAAATGGTTACGAGACCCTGGCACTCTTCTATTTCGGGGTAAAGCAGGTGCATTCCATCGTAGAATCTTGTGCAGGTTTTGTCACGGCGGCACTGTTCGCAGCCAATACAAGGATGAATTGAGTAATCACGCAGATAGACCATTTTTGTGTCAATAGAATGCGCTTCAAGCCCTTTGGCAATCTCTGCCATCAGGGTATCGCTATTCCCTTTTGGCCGAGGACTGGCACTGACAAGTAATGTTCTCATCTTTTCACCTCAAACTATCAATAATCTTCGGGACAGTTCCTACGGGAAACAGTTGCGGTCGTAGAAAATGCCCGCTTCGTAGCCTTGTATGCGGCTGTTTTGATCGGCTAAATTTAGGCGTTTCTCGCAGAGGGCGGCGTATTCTGCTTCGCGCTCTATACCACAGTAGCTGCGGCCGAGCTTTTTGGCAACTACCGATGTGGTCCCGGAACCCAAAAAAGGATCGAATACCATATCGCCCGCACGCGAACTGGCAAGTATTATCTTGGCCAGCAGTTTTTCGGGCTTTTGCGTGGGATGGTCGGTATTTTCAGGCATGGACCAGTAAGGCACGGTAATATCTGTCCACAGGTTCGAAGGATGGGTGAGTCGAAAGCTGCCGGAGGTCGTTGTATGCCAATCTTTAGGATTTCCGTGGGTGTCGCGATAGGGAGCGATAACACGTCGCTTTAGCTTTACCGCTTCAACATCGAAGTAGTAGTCCTTTGAAACAGTTGCAAACCAAATATCCTCCGAGCTGTTCTTCCAGTTATGCTTCGCTCCACGGCCTTTCTCCCGCTCCCAGGTAATGCGGTTGCGGACTGTAAAACGGCGAGAGAGCACCGCAGCTACTTCGGCGGTACTGCGCCAGTCAGTACAGACATAAATAGAGGCAGTGGGTTTGAGCAGCGGGACAAGCCGGTCGAACCACTCTTCTAACAGGTGGCGATAATCAGAGCTGCTTCTGGGGGTAAAACGGCTCGAGTTGAACTGCTTGTAGAGGTTATAGGGCGGATCCACAAACAAGAGGTCGATAAATGAAGGGGGGAGATGCTCAGCGGCTGTAAAGAAATCATCATGAATAGTTTTATTTTGGATGCTCTCTATCGGCATTTTATTCCCGGAAGCGCGCGATATTAGCTTGTCTACGGAAGTACACCGGCTTAGGAACTGGTTTTGTTCTTCCGGGCTGAGAGTTAGGGTGCGGTTGCGCGGCGCTCTGGGCGTAGGCTCGGATTTCGCTGACTTTTCTGCAGGTGAGGGAGTGTGATCTGGGGGGTGATTGTCAGAAATCATTGCTTCATTGTAGCCTATAACGCAGCTGAGTTGAAGCGCACGATTACACTTGCAGGTAAAGTCCGTTTCAGTTCTGTAATAGAAAGTTCCGATTGCGGATAAATCCCATTGCAAAAAGCTGCAAGGTATATTATTACTATTAGGTGTATGGCTCATACTAAGTCGCAACTTTCGAACTTAATACTTAATATTATTGAGGGTGTCTCCGACGGAATTTTGATACAAAATGAAGATGGTGAGGTACTCTTCTTTAATGACAAATTACTGGAGTTGACCGGGTGGAACTCCTATTATGTGCTTTTCAATCAGCCTGAAATCAAGACGAAGCTGAAACTTGAGGGGAATGGCGGGGATGAGAAGCTCAACCAGATTATCGAAGTCAGCCCGGACATACAGCCGTTGGAGGTGGTTCGTACTTTGGTGGAATCGCCGAATGGGAACTATTATTTTGTAAGTCTGAAGCCCACCATACAGGATACGAGCTTTGAATCTTACCGCCTGCATTATGAGCAGCTGTTTAACAATGTCGGCGATCCTATGTTTACTGCAGATTTATATGGAAAAATAAAAACCGCCAATCCGGCTTTTGCGCAGATCTTTGGGTACGACTCAGGTTTACCGGCAGGGGATAGTGGATCTGCAGAGCACGAGGATAATGAGGAGCCCCTGCCGAATTTACAGAAAATGTATGTGTATAAAGACGAGCTTGATGACAAAATCAGACAGCTTGTGCAGGACGGCAGAGTTTTCAACATGGAGACCCACCTTTACACACGGGACCATCAGATAAAACGGGTGCTGGATACCTCCTGGGTTATCCGGAATGCTCACGGAACGGTAAATGGCTATGCTACCCAGTTCAAGGACGTTACTTATCTGCGCAACATTGAATCCAGGCTGAAAATCTCCGAGAGAAACTTCACAATTCTTTTCGATACGATTATCTCTTCCATTATTGTATTGGATGAAAATGGCCATATTCTCAACCTCAACTCCGCTGCGGAGAAGGTGTACCGCAATAAATGGGAGAATATGGTCGGAGAACATTATGATAGCATCCTTAGGGCTTCTAAAAAGAGTGAATCCTTTGCCAAGCTGAAGCGGTTGGTGAGCGAGAACGAGGGCAAGTTCATACAAAGTGAAGTTGTTCGTATCAGACATGACGGTGAGAAGATCTACACCTACGCTGCGTTTACGGAGATTAAAAACAGCAGTGGCGAGGTAATTGCCTATTCACTTACCGAGAAGGATTTAACCGAGCGGGTGCACCTGGAAAATAAGCTGCGGGATTCTTTTGATCAAATAAAAGAGACTCAGTCGGCGGCCATTATCGGCTTTGCCAAGCTCACCGAGTATCGAGATAAGGATACCGGCCGGCATTTGGAACGTATGCGTGAGTTTACCCGGATAATGGCCACTACCCTGCGCAACAACCCCGAATATACGGATTATATTACCGATGAATATTTGGAAGATCTAACTCTTTCCTCTATACTGCATGATGTAGGTAAGGTTGGTATTGAAGATCAGGTGCTGTTGAAGCCTGGCCTCCTGACTGAGCAGGAATTTGACCTGATTAAACGGCACGTCCTGCTCGGAGGTGAAGCATTGGATGTGGTGGACAGTAAACTTGACAAAAAATCCTTTCTTACAATGGGAAAGGAGATAGCCCGATATCATCATGAACGTTGGGATGGGAAAGGATACCCGGAAGGATTAAAGGGGAAAGAGATTCCCTTATCAGCCAGGATTGTAGCGATTGCCGATGTCTATGATGCCCTGACCAGCAAGCGGCCGTATAAAGAGGCCTATTCACATGCGAAAGCGGTAGAGATTATTGCTGCAGAGCGGGCCAAGCAGTTTGACCCTGAGATAGTGGATGTGTTTCTTGAAAATCATGAGGTCTTTGAACGTGTGCGGAAGTTTATTGATTTTGAGGAGCATCCTGAGACAATCAGCGAGCTGATCGACTCAATGGATAAATAAGAAAAAGAGAAGAGGGTTTTATGTGGAAAAAGAGTATCGCCGTACTGCTGTTGACCGCAATACTGGGCGTTTCACTGGCCGCAGCACGGCCTATTGTAATCAAGTTGGGCAGTGCAGCGCCCGATAACAGCATTTGGGCGGATTCCCTGAAGGAACTGGCCAATGAGTGGAACGAAATTTCCGACGGGCAGATCGAAGTGAAGATCTATTTTGCCGGTTTCAAAGATGAGTCCGATCTTATTCGAAAGATGCGGTTCAACCAGCTGCAGGCCGGAATTGTAACCGGCTTTGGTTTGCAGGTGCTGTATCCGAATGTACTGGCATTGAGTGTTCCCTTTCTCATCCAATCAGAAGATGAGTTCTCTTATGTGTTAAACGAAATTGGCCCGGTTATGGCCGAGCAAATCGAGAAAAGCGGGTTCAAACTGCTTACGTGGGCGAAAGCCGGGTGGGTGTACTTCTATTCGAAAAAGCCCATCACCTATCCTTCGGATATGCGTCAGATGAAAATTGCCTCAACCGGTACTGAAGGTGGAGACTTGATGAATGCCCTGAAAGAGCTCGGGTTCCATCCGGTGAATGTCTCTGCGGGAGAAGTCTTACCGGCCTTGGCCAGCGGAATGGTGGAGGCGGTGTATGCCACCCCGCTGGCAGTAGCGGCTATGCAGTGGTTTGGAGTGGCCAACAACATGGCGGACATGAAAGTTGCCCCCTTTTTGGGTGGAATTCTCATATCGGATCGTGTGTGGAATCGTATCCCGGAAGATACTCGTCCTGAGCTGCTGGCTGCTGTAAAGCGGGTCGGCAATCAGCTGGATCAGCAGATCGGTGAACTCGAAGAAGATGTAATCGAGCAGATGAAATCCCATGGATTGAAAATAAACCCTGTTCCGCCTGAGGCCGAGCAGGAGTGGAAAGCACTGTTTGAAAAAGGACGCCGACAATCCGGCGATAGCCTTTATTCAGAAGATTTTATGCAGCGGCTCGAGCAGATTCTTAGGGAATATCGATCGAATAATTAAGTACATTTATGAATGGAGCTGCCTGTGCCCGAATCAACGCCCGCTTCCAGCGTTAGTTTCCAGTCCGTTTTGCTGAAATTTGAGAATGGAATCAACTATGTCGCTCTGTTTCTGTTGGCGTTGATACCGGCTGCCGAGGTAATACTCAGGACGTTCTTCCGCACTGGAATACCGGATTCCTCCGGGTATGTATATCATTTGGTTTTTCTGCTCACCTTCATTGGCGGGGCGCTTACAGCCCGGGAGCATCGGCATCTCTCCATAGTTGCCGGAAACGAGCATCTGCCGGAGGGCTGGAAAGCACCGGTTCACATAATAAACTCGCATCTGGCAATAGCCGTCTTGACTGCGTTTATTTGGAGTTCACTCTCTTTTGTTCTTTTAGCTTTTGACGGGAGCGCCCGGGTCGGGATAATTCCGATTCGCTGGTTCATTCTGTTTATGCCCCTGGGCTTCGCCGGTATAGCCGTGCGCATCCTCCTGTTTACATCCGAAAAGAGTGTCCCGAAGCTTATTGGTGGATTGGGCTTTATTACCGGCAGTCTGTTGGCGTTTTCGAGTATTTATAACCTGCTGTTTTTCTTTTTTCCGGGCTTGCCCCTCTATTTTGATACTCTATTAAATCAATGGTATCTGTTTATCACGCCGGTCTCTCTGGTGCTGATCATCGTGTTGGTTGTATCGGCGGGACTCGGAAATCAGCTGTTCGTAGTGCTGGGCGGGGTTGCCTACCTGTTGTTTGCCAGGACCGGCGGTGCTCTGGAATCGGTTCCGAATGAGGCGTATACAATGCTCATCAGTGAAACGATTCCGGTAATTCCCCTGTTTACTCTGGCCGGATTCATACTCTCCGAGAGCAAAGCCGGTGAGCGGCTGGTTCGGCTGTTTCACGGTCTGTTTGCCTGGATTCCCGGCGGCCAGATTATTGCGGCGGTGCTGGTTTCGACCTTCTTTACCACCTTTACCGGCGCCTCAGGGGTCACTATCCTGGCACTGGGAGGAATACTGTATGTGGTGCTGTATAAAGACGGCCCCTTTTCGGAGAAATTCACTACCGGTTTTCTGACCGCCTCCGGCAGTGTCGGTTTTCTGTTTCCGCCGAGCCTGACAATCATACTGTATGCGGTGGTGGCGCGAATAAGTGTGGTGGACATGTTTGTGGGCGGGTTTGTTCCGGGGATTATCGTGATGGTGACGATGATGTTGATCGGCATTGTGGTCGCCTATCGCAACAAAGTTCCTACCAGTCCCTTCAATTGGAAGGAAGTAAAGCAGGGTTTACGTGAAGGAATCTGGGAGCTGTTGCTGCCGGTGTTTATCATCTTCTTTTACTTTGCCGGTATCACCACCCTGCTGGAGACAGCCTCGCTGGCGGTAATCTATATTGCCCTGATTGAAAGCCTGGTGCACCGGGACATTCGTTTTCGTGATCTGCCTGGTGTTGCGCTCAAGGCAATCCCTATTATCGGCGGCGTACTGATCATTCTGGCGATGTCGCGGGGACTCTCATATTACATTATTGATGCACAAGTGCCGAATGTCCTGACCGAGTGGATACAACACAACATTCAATCTAAGTTTGTTTTTTTAGTCCTGTTGAATATTGCCCTGATCATTACCGGCTGTTTTATGGATATTTTTTCGGCAATCATGGTGGTGGCACCACTGGTAATTCCTGTTGGTGAGATTTTCGGAGTACATCCGGTTCATTTGGGTATTATTTTCCTGGCGAACCTCGAACTGGGCTTTATGACACCGCCGGTAGGGTTGAACCTATTCCTTTCTTCATATCGCTTTGAGAAACCGCTTAATCAGATCTACACAAATGTCATTCCCTTCTTTTTGCTGCAATTGATAGCATTACTGGTTATCACGTATGTTCCGTGGTTTACTACTGCCCTCTTGCAGATCTTCTAAAATGGAACAGTTTTTCACAATGCAAAACAGCTTGATAAATTCGGAGTTTCACTTTATGATATCATAAAATGAACTAATGAGAAAAAGGGTGATAATATGCATGAAGCAGCAGGTGACGCGATAATGTTTACGCGCGGCAATCCGGCCGTTGAAGCGCTTCCGGTTGAAAGTCTTACGGATTGTGCGCAGTCAATTTTCAAGAAAGAGGGGAAGGTACTGTTTCAGTACGGCCATTATTCCGGCTATGCTCCCCTCCGCCAGTGGATCGCTGATAATTTTGATTCGAAGTACGAACAGGTACTGCTGGGCAACAGCTCGATGGAGTTTTTTACCTTCATTGCTCAGGTAATGTTGAAAAAGGGTGACAGTGTAGTGCTGGAAAATCCAAGCTACGACCGTGCAATTACGGCAATGAAACGTACTGAAGCAAATGTCGTGGGAATCCCTTTGGAAATGGATGGGGTTGATATTGAAGAGATGCGCACTCAGGTCGAAAAACACCATCCCAAGCTCTTTTATACAGTACCGGACTTCCAGAATCCTACCGGCGTAACTACCTCTCCGGAAAAGCGGCAGGCAATCGCCCGGCTCGCGAAGGAATATGGTTTCTTTATTATTGAAGACGCGCCCTACAAGTCACTACGCTATTACGGTGATGATGTAACCAGCTATAAGGAAATGATTCCGGAACAGGTATTCTATATCAATTCTTTTAGTAAAACTATGAGCCCCGGCATTCGAGTCGGCTTTCTGATTGGTCCGGAGAACATCATGCCCACCCTCCATAAATGGAGCGAGGACACCTACATTCATCCGTCGCTGGTTACAGAGGGAATAGTGTATGAGTTTTGCACCCGCGGTCTGTTGTGGCCCAATATCGAGAAGCTGAAAGAGCTCTACCGTCCAAGGCTTGATGGTATTCTGAGGGCAATGGAAACGCACCTCAAAGGTATGGCCGAGTGGACTAAACCTCAGGGCGGATTCTTTCTGTCAGTTTCTCTTCCGGAGCATGTGGACGGAAAGGCCGTACAATCACATGCCAAAGAGCACGGTGTCATTCTTTCTAATGGAAGCGGTTTCTTTGTGGATAATAAGGGCGATCAGTTCCTGCGGCTGCCCTTCTGTCAAATGGAACCTTCCGAAACTGAAGCGGGAATCAAGCGCCTGGCAAAGGTGATCCGCACCTATTCATCTTAAAATGCAGAGGTTTTGAATAAAGTTAGTAAAAATGAGTAAAAAAGGCGGGTTGAACCTTGAGATTTTACCTGCCTTATCCGGCATTGCTCGATTGAGCCCAGATATTGATTCCCCCCTCGCGGGCGTGGGAGTCGATCCGGCGCAACTCATCGTCAGTAAAGTCAAGATTGTTCAGCGCAGCAATATTCTGTTGGATTTGTGCTACGCTGCTGGCCCCGACCAGCACAGAGGTAACCTGCGGATGCCGCAGGTTCCAAGCCAATGCCATCTGGGCAAGTGACTGACCGCGTTGAGTTGCCATTTCATTCAAGGCTTTGATGTGTTTCAGGTTCTGTTCCGTAAGCAGTTCTTCACTCAGTGCTGTGCCGCTTTTTCCTGCCCGTGAATCCTTCGGCACTCCCTGCAGATATTTGTCAGTCAGCATGCCCTGGGCCAGCGGAGAGAAGGTGATGCTTCCGATGCCCTCCTTTTCCAGTGTATCCAGCAGTTTCTCCTCTATCCAGCGGTTGAGCATTGAATAGGACGGTTGGTGGATTAGCAGCGGGGTTCCCAAGTCGCGCAAAATAGCCGCCGCCTCAGCGGTCTTCTTAGCTGAATAAGAGGAAATGCCGGCATACAGTGCTTTTCCCTGACGAACGGCTGCATCCAGGGCCATCATTGTTTCTTCTAGCGGGGTTTCCGGGTCGAAGCGGTGGCTGTAGAAGATATCGACATACTCCAGTCCCATTCGCTGAAGGCTTTGGTCAAGACTCGCCAGCAGATACTTGCGGGACCCCCAATTGCCGTAGGGGCCCGGCCACATATCGTATCCGGCTTTGGTAGAGATGATCAGTTCGTCCCGGTAGCCGGAAAGGTCCTGTCGAAGGATTTTGCCGAAGTTCTCTTCTGCGGATCCCGGCGGCGGTCCGTAGTTGTTCGCCAGGTCAAAATGGGTGATTCCCATGTCGAATGCTTGCAGCACCATCTCGCGTGCATTTTCATAAACATCGACTCCGCCGAAGTTGTGCCATAATCCCAGCGATATTGCCGGTAACGTGAGTCCGCTGTTTCCGCAGCGGTTGTAGAGCATGTTGCTATATCTAGATTCTGATGCTGTGTAGCTCATATTCCCTCCCTGCTGTTCGAAAATTGGTGCTATTTGGTATGTAAGTCATCATTGTTATTGAATTTAATAGTTTATGGCCAAAAAATCAAAAACTGGGCCCACTATTTGTGTTTATGTAAAGAATAAGCTACTATAGGAACACCATTCTTCGAACAACAGGGGAGAGATATGAAGATAACAATTTTCGGAGTCGGCGGGATTGGCGGATATCTGGCCGGAAAGCTCGGCGCATTGATGGGCGAGTCGGGCGGAGACATCGAATCGTTGGCTTTAGTCGCCCGCGGCGAGCACCTGCAGGCAATCCAGCGAAACGGACTGAAGTTTGTCGCTGTCGACGGCAACGCCCACCGCATACAGCCGACCATGGCCACCGATGATGCGGCCCAGCTGCCGCAGGCCGATTTGGTGCTGCTGTGTGTAAAGGGATACGATTTGGTATCGGCGGCAGAGGCGATCAAGACCAAAGTAGCCCCCGGCGGGGCAGTATTGCCCCTGCTCAACGGAGCCGACATCCGCGAGCGCGTAAAACAGCAGCTGCCCGACACCACCGTGTACCCCGGCACAATCTATATCAGCTCGACAATAATAGAACCGGGAACCGTCCAGCACATGGGCGGCAAGGGGATCATCATCTTTGGCAAGGACGGAGATAATCCGCAGGACGAGGCCCGGGAACTACGCGACCTGTTCGGGCGTGCCGGTATACCGCACGAATGGCATGCAGATGCATACCCGCAGATCTGGACCAAGTTCCTGTTTATTGCGCCCTTTGCTCTGGCTACGGCGGTGCATGACAACTCTATTGGTGAAATATTGGCGGATGAGAAAAAGAAAGCCGATATCCGCAAGATGATGGAAGAAGTAGCGGCAGTCGCCCGAGCGGAAAAAGTCGAGCTGCCCGCCGAAGCAGTTGACAACGCCCTGAAACAAGCAGCTAATTTTCCGTTTGAAACCAAAACCTCGTTTCAGCGCGATGTGGCCGCCGGAAAACCGCAGGATGAACGGGACCTGTTCGGTGGAACGATGCAGCGGCTGGCCGCAAAACATAACGTGCGCATACCGATGACAGCTGAATACTTTTCCGCGCTTCCCTAAGCCCGCCTACTCACTCACCTCGATCGCCGAGTCTGTTACCTCGCCCTTGCGCACCAGGCCCATCACCAGGAAGGCCGCCAGCATGCACAGCGCCGCCGCCAGAAA
>CAZWDV010000035.1:0-32761 GCA_964632675.1 uncultured Sediminispirochaeta sp. | reverse complement strand
CCCGCGATCTCCGGCTTGACAGGCCGGCGCGATAACCATCTTCGCTACGCCCCCACATGAACAGGCCCACTATACTGAAACGGAGGTTTTCTGTCAAGTGAGACTGTCAAATTAAGCTCCCTGAATTGACACTTGCCGGCTCTCATGGTACTGTTTTCTGACTTGGAATATTATCTGTAAAAACATTCACATTAAACATTAAAAGGAACATACATGGCTTCGAGAGAACAGCGACGAGCAAAAAAACTTGAAAAGAAAGCCTCTGAGCAGAATACAGTCGAGAAGAAGCGTACTCAGCATCCGGTGATGTGGGTTCTGAGTGTGCTGGTACTGATAGTTGTTGTAGTGGCCTTTGTTGTGGCGCCGGCATTCGGCGGAATGGGCAGCCGCGACCGACTCATTTTCGGCTATTACAACGGTGAGCCCATCGAATACAAGCCCGACAGTTATTTCGCCCGGCAGCGGGACGCGTATGCCGAGCGGATCGAGGGCCAGTCGCAGCAGGATTCCGACAATTATCAGTGGCAGGCCCTGCAGGTGTGGAAAGGCGCCTATGATATGACGGTTGTTCACACCGCTATCCTGCAGCAGGCCGACGGAAGCGGACTGGTAATCTCCGAGCCAAAACTCGACCGCAATATTGCCAAATACGGGCCTTACCGTGAAAACGGCAAATTCAGCGCCGAGCTTTATCGGAATGCCTCCAACTCTGAAAAAATTGCCACCCGCGAGCTGTTTAGAGAGAACCTTATTCACGATCAGTGGACCCAGGATTTATCAAATATTCCCGCCACCGAGGCTGAGAAAGAGTTTCTGCAGGGCATGGCCAGTCCGGAACGCAAGTTCCGCTACGTCAGCTTTTCGCTGAACAACTATCCCGACAATGAGGTAATCGCATACGCTGAGGATAACAGCCAGCAGTTTCAGAAAATGAATCTCAGCCGCATCTCGCTGCGGATGAAGGAAAATGAAGCCCGTAAGATCTACCAGCAGCTCGAAGAATCGCCGGAACGTTTCGAGGAGCTGGCCCAGAACCACTCCTCCGATGAAAACGCCGAAAAGGGCGGCGATATGGGCTGGGTTCGTTATCATGAGCTGGCCGGAGCCTTCGAGGAGAACAATAACGACAAGGCCGATTTAATCTTTGCCCTTGAACAGGGTAAACATACCGACCTTATCAAAACCTCCTTCGGGTGGGCCATTTACCGCTGCGACGAACCGGCAATTAGCCCCGATTTCACCGACGAAGAAGAGCTACAGGCGGTACGCTCCTACCTGATTCGCAATGAACGCGGACAGGTAGAAGATTTCTTCATCAATCGGGCAAGTACTTTCGTGGCCGATGCCCGGGAAGCCGGTTTCGCGACTGCTGCAACCGCTGCAAATGTGGACCCTGCCGAAACGCAGTTTTTCCCCATCAACTACGGTGGAAGCTTCTTCCTGAAACCGATTCAAACTCCCGATGGAAACAGTCTGCTGCAGCGGGCACAGTCTAACCAGCGAGTGCTGACCAGCCTCTTTTCAGTAGCGCAAAACGACTTCACTGAACCCTTTGTACTCGGAAACTCGGTAGTAGTCGCCCAGCTGCTCGAAGAGCGCCCGGCACCGGAGCAGGAAGTTCAGCAGATTGCCAACTACCACTCCTACATCATGCAGAACTTCCGCAGCCAGGAAATCCGAACCCACTTCCTGCAGTCGGACAAGCTCGAAGACAACTTCATGCAGGTGTTTTCAAAATACTTTCTCAATTCATAGTACGTGAATATGCAAGACCAAGCCCCCCTGTTGACTGAAGTCAGCGGGGGGACTTCGATTGTATTTAAGAATAAAGAACTCTACAGCCGCCGTTCTCCCCGTGAAAGAGCGGAAGCGCGGGCCGGTGCGTTCGACCTGGAAGCCGACACTCTGTATATACTGGCCTCTCCCCTGCTGTGGTATGGAGTCGGACGTGTGCTAGAAAAACTGCCAGACAGTTCGCACCTCATTGCGGTAGAATATGAGCCGCAGCTCGCTGAACTCAGCCGGCAGCACACCCCGCCGGAACTTCTTTCCCATGCCAGGCTTCACCTTAGTTTTGCCCCGCAGCAGAAGGTGCTTCCCGCCACCAAGGCTTTAATCGAACATATCGGTATGGAGCAGTTCCGCCGGGCCCGTCTGATAAGCCTCAACGGCGGCTACCGGCTCAACAGCCGTCGCTATACAGAACTCCAGCACCTGGTTGAAGAAGAGATACAGCAGTTTTGGCAGAACAAATACACCCTCATGCATATGCTGCCGCTGTGGATTAAAAACATATTCCGCAACTATGCCCAATGCGCCGTAGACACATTCCGAGCCAGCCACTCAAATTCGCAGACAGAAGCCCGGTTCGGTCTGCCCCACACCAGCCTGCCAATTGTAGTGGCCGGGGCCGGACCGAGCCTCGAGCCCCACATAGAATTCTTGAACAGACACCGCCGCCAGATCTATCTGCTGGCGGTGGATACAGCCTACTCGACCTTAATGCAGAATAAAATAGAGCCGGATGCGGTGATAGTGCAGGAGTCGCAATTCTACAATCTGTACGATTTTCTTACCCATCCGCAGATTAGCTGCGACCTAGTGGCCGATATCAGCAGTTATCCCCAAGTGCTGCGGCTGGCCCGCAAAGTAAAAAGCGCCGGCCGGCTGTATCTGTTCGCCAGCGAGTTCTCTAAGATCTCTCTCTTTCAAGACCTTCAGACCGCCGATCTGCTGCCTCCGCTGTTTCCTCCCCTGGGCTCCGTCGGCTTGACGGCGGTACGAGCCGCCCTACATATCACCAATTCCTCGGTAATCGTAACAGGCCTTGACTTCGCCTTTCCCCCCGGACAGACCCACGCCCGCGGTGCTCCGCGCCACCAGCTTTCCCTGCTGCACAGCACCCGTCTGATAGGGCTCGAGGACATGATTGCCCGTACTACCAAGGGAGTTACCCTGGTAGCGGACCTCATCGGTGCTGACGGCCGTCCCCTGCGGACCACACCAACCTTGCGGCGCTATGCGGATAATTTTGCTCGGATCTTTAATTCTATGGAAAGGATTCGTATCTTAAAGCCACGGGGCCTGCCACTAGGGGTAGCGGAGCTGTCGGAAACCGAACTCTCTCGCTATCTGTTGGGTCTACAGGCCCCACCCGGCAAAGCGGCCGCCTCCGCCCCCACCTTAGCCGAAAAGTCCGGTTCCGCAGCCGTACGGACGTTTTTGAAAAACGAGCTGGATAAACTGCATACTATTTACGAACATGGCACCGGCTTCCTGCAGGGTACGCTGGAAGCCGACGCGGTCGAACCGCTTATTGAAGAGATCAACCGCTGTGAGTATCTGTTTCTGCATTTCCCTGACACCGGATATTCCATCCGCAGGATAAACCCAACCCTGATCAAGCGCCTGCTGGTAAGCAGCGGCCACTACATCGGGGTTATCGAAGAAGCCCTCGCCCTTATTCCTCGCTCTTGAGTACCGACACAAAGGCCGACTGCGGCAGTTCCACATTCCCGACCATCTTCATGCGCTTTTTGCCCTCTTTCTGTTTTTCGAGGAGCTTGCGCTTGCGGCTGATGTCGCCGCCGTAACACTTCGAAGTTACATCCTTGCGCAGGGCGTTGATGGTTTCCCGGGCAATGATGGTATTTCCGATAGATCCCTGCAGTGGAATTTTAAACTGTTGCCGCGGTATTTCGTCTTTCAGTTTTCTGCAAATAGTGCGGGCCCGGGCCACTGCGTTGTCTTTATGCACCAGCTGGCTCAAGGCATCCACCGGTTCCCCGTTCACCAGAATATCCAGTTTTACCAGCTCGGTCCGCTTGTAGTCGCCTATCTCATAATCGAAGGAGGCAAATCCGCGGCTCACCGATTTCAGTTTGTCGTAAAAATCGAACAGGACCTCCGCCAGCGGCATCTCATAGGTCACCTCCACCCGTTTTTCATCGAGGTAGTTCATGTTCTTTTGAATGCCGCGCTTGTCGAGACAGAGCTGGATTATATTGCCGAGGTATTCGGCGGGAGTGATGATAGCTGCATCAATGTACGGCTCTTCTGAATATTCAACATAGGTGCTGTCGGGGTACTCCAGCGGATTGTCTATATCCTTTACCTCGCCGTTATTCAGATGGATTTTATAACGGACCGAGGGAGCTGTCAGAATAATCGAAAGATCGAACTCACGTTCGATCCGTTCCTGCACCACCTCCAGGTGCAGCAGCCCCAAAAATCCGCAGCGGAACCCAAAGCCCAGTGCCGCGGAAGAGTCCTTCTCATATATAAGTGAGGCATCGTTTAATTTGAGCTTATCGATGGCAGTATGCAGTTCTTCATAGTCATTGGTGTCGATGGGATAGATCGAGGAGAATACCACCGGCTTTACCTCTTTAAAGCCCTTCTGCGGTTCAGCGCAGGGGCGGACATTGTTGGTGATGGTATCGCCGATGCGGATGTCTTCGATGTTCTTGATGCCGGCAATCATGTAGCCCACCTGTCCGGCATTCAGATGCTCGCCCTTTTCACGGCCGATTCTGAAGATACCGGTTTCCTCTACCGTATAGGTGGTGTTGTTCCACCACAGACGAATCACATCACCGGCTTTCATAGTACCTTCGAATACCCGCACATGCACAATCACCCCCCGGTACGCATCGTACTGCGAATCAAAGATGAGCGCCTTAAGGGGTTGATCATCGGTGCCGGCGGGGGCGGGTATTTGATGCACCAATGCTTCGAGCAGTTCATTTACCCCCTGGCCGGTTTTTGCAGACACCAGAACTGCTTCATCGGGATCGAGCCCCAAATCGTGTTCGATCTCCCGCTTCACCATTTCGACGTCGGCACTGGGCAGATCAATTTTATTGATTACCGGAATTACCTCCAGATCGAGTTCTACCGCCATATACAGGTTAGCAAAGGTCTGCGCTTCGACCCCCTGACTGGCGTCAATCAGGAGCAGCGCCCCCTCGCAGGAGGAGATTGCCCGAGATACTTCATAGGCAAAATCGACGTGTCCCGGAGTGTCGACCAGGTTCAACTCGTATAGATGCCCGTCATCAGCCTCGTAGGGCATGGTAATTGCCTGAGATTTAATGGTTATTCCCCGCTCCCGTTCTATATCCATCGTATCAAGGTATTGGTCCTTGAAGTTACGCGCCTCTACAATCTTGGCCTTTTCGATAAATCGGTCTGCGAGTGTAGATTTCCCATGATCTATGTGGGCAATAATACAGAAGTTGCGGATGTAGTCTTTAGGTGTATTCATTGGGCCTACTATAGCTTAATATTACGAGTTCATCAATAAAGCGACAGGATTATACGCATTCTCATCCCAGGTAGGTATCGTCCAGTACTTCGCGTACCACGCGCACAAATTCTTCCGGTGAAAAGGGTTTGGAGATAAAGGGCGTGGACTGGTGTTCAGTGCTGTCCCTGCTTTTAGTGATATGCTTGTGGGGATAGCCCGACATGTACACAATTTTAGTGGATGGACTCTGTTCCACAAAGCGCTCCGCCAGCTCCTCGCCGCCCATGCGTGGCATCACCAGGTCGGTTACCAGCAAGTCGAACTCGGTGTCGTTGGCCTCCAGCAACTTCAGCGCCTGCTCAGCACCATCGGCTAATATCACCGTATAGCCGTAGAGTTTCAATATTTTTTCAACCAAATTTCGGAGGCTCTCTTCATCTTCCACCACCAGGATTTTCTCGGTACCTGTATACGATTGCTCCACACCGCGGCTGCTTTTCGGGGCCTCGCTCTTATTGTGGGAAATCGGCAGCAGAATCCAAAAGGTGGAGCCTTTACCTATTTCTGACTCTATCTGCAGAAAACCGCTGCTCTGCTTAATTATTCCGTACACAGTTGACAAGCCGAGTCCGGTGCCCTTCTCTTCCGACTTGGTGGTAAAAAAGGGTTCAAAAATCATTTTTAGCATGTGAGGTTCGATTCCCACACCGGTATCGCGAACTGCAGCACACACATATTCCCCCGGCGGAATTTCACCCATCGGCGACGGCTCTATAGAAGTAACATTATAATTCAAGGTCCGAATGGTGATTCGGCCGCCCCCTGGCATAGCATCACGGGCATTTACAATCAGGTTCATCATCACCTGTTCAATCTGGCCGGGGTCAACCCATACAGTATCCGGTCCGGCACTCAAGTCAAGATACATGCCTACTTCTTCGGTCACAAGGCGGCGCATCATTTTTTCGAGGTTTTTGATCAGTTCGTTCAGGTGCACCTGCTTGGGTTTGAGAATTTGTCGACGGCTAAAGGCCAATAGCTGTCGCGTAAGGGTTGAGGCCCGTTTAGCCGCATCCTCGATACCAACCACCTCATTTTCTATAGCAGCATCATTGTTCTGCAGCTTTTCCTGGACAATGGTACTGTAACCGAGAATGACTGTAAGTATATTATTGAAATCGTGGGCCACTCCACCTGCCAGCCGGCCGATTGCCTCCAGCTTATGCGCCTGCCGTAGCTGCTGTTCGAGATTTTTCCGCTTGCTGATATCGATAAGATACCCCTTCACCTCGGTAATTTCACCGTTTTCATTACTATCGGCAACTACATTGGCCAAGAGGTTCAGTTTGGTACCATCGGCCCGTAAGAGATCCAGCTCATGCAGTACTAGACGTTTATTCTGTTGCAACTGCCGCCAGAAATAAGCAGCATGTGTTTCGTCGGGAAAACGGTCATCCAGCGGCGTACCTTCCACTTCCTCAGGGCCGGCAAACCCGAAATACTCGACAAATGAACGGTTGCAGGCCAGCAGAACACCTTGGGAATCGGCAACAAAATCTGCCGACAGGTCTTCCTGGAAAAAGCGTCGATAACGCTCTTCACTCTCTTGCAGTCTAGTCTCGAGTTTGTGCCGGAAAAGCGCCATCTCGATATTGGTGCGCAGTTCACGCTCTTCGAAGGGCTTGATAATATAGCCGAAGGGTTCGATGAACTTGGCCCGTTCAATCGTTTTCTCATCGGCATACGCGGTAAGGATAATAACCGGGACACGAAACTGGTCGCGAATTATTTGAGCCGCTTCGATTCCGTCCATCTGCCCCTGCAATCGGATGTCCATCAGAACCAAATCCGGAGCTTCAGCCTCAAAATTCGCAATAGCCTCTTCACCCGAGGCATATGAACCGCTTACTCGGTATCCGAAGGATTCCACATGACGGCGAATATCGAGGGCAACGACCCCCTCATCTTCTACTATTTGTACTTTTAACTGCGCCATTTACGAGCCCACCGCAATTCCTATTAAAATCCTGTACCGCAGATTCTACATCACTAGATTGGTTTATAGCTCCCAGAGGTTTAAGGAAATTTTGCAGTACAAATCGTCCGGCAACATCATCTTCTACTATCAGGATCCGCATAAAATAATACCTCTAAACCCATTGTATACTTCTAAGTGAGGTTTTTCAAATCAGATAAAATTTTCTTTATTTTGGGCTGATCATGGGCGCGGGCGGCCATAATGAGTTTGAACAGAAGCGCAGAAGTTTCGGCTTCATCTGTGTGTTGCGCGAGCTTGCGCATATGTTGTGCACGGCTCTCTATGTGCGAAAAAAGTTCGCCGTACAAATCTTTTTTTTCGAAATTGATGAGATACGGGAAGAGCTCATGCAGTTCGCTTTCTATCTTATCGTCAGCTGCAAGCAAACTACCCTGCAGCGCAACCGCAGCGGGCATCTCAGACCAATCAATATTCTCAAGACTAGAGCTCAGCAGTTTCTGTAACTGACTGAGCAGAGTACGCCGGTAAATCGGACAGTAGATATAGGAGCTCTCGTTCTGTTCCAGATATTTATTCCGGGTTCCCCGCACCAGGAAGAGCATTCTCTGCGGCGGCACTCCTTGATGCTGCAGTCGTGTGCCGATACGGCTGCATTCATTCGGCGAACCTTCGACCATCAATAGACAGCCTGGTTCCGGGGTATATGTTTCTGTTGTGGTATGTCCGGGTGTATGCGGGACCACCTTCAGTTTCCATGCACTAAACTGTCGGGCACGAATATCGGCCAGTACTGTATCGGTACAGATGTAGCACAGGGGCACGGTGTTCTGAAAGTTCACCGCATCAAAATCGCGCGGCTGCTCCACCTGCGCAGGGTCCAATCTTACAGTAAAATTGAACTCGGTTCCCTGCCCCTCCCGTGACGAGAAATCGATTGCACCTCCCATAAGCTGTACCAGATCGCTTACTATAGACAAGCCCAATCCGGCACCGCTGTACTTCCGGGTAGAAGTGCTGTCCACTTGATGAAAAGCATTAAACACATATTTTTGTTCACTTTCCGGTATGCCACATCCGGTATCCCGCACCTGACCGTGCAGCAGAACCTCTCCGGCATTCTCATCTTCTTCCGTAGTTACATGGATATATATCCAGCCGAATTCGGTAAATTTAACGGCATTGCTCAGCAAATTGAGAAATATCCGGTCCAGTTTATGCTCATCGCCGCGCATCTGAAAGCGAATTTCCTCATCAATGTCAATGTACACACACAGGTCCTTTTCCTGTATTTGTGTCCAGAGCTTGTTGACGGCGTTCTCCACTACCTCATCAATAAAAAAATCGTCGTTATTCAAAGTTACTCGCCCCGCCTCCATCCGCGAAAAATCCAACAGAGAGTCAATCAGGTTCAGGAGGCTTCGGCCGGAATCCTCAACTATCTGCAGATAATCCTGCTGCTCTTTGAAATCCTCTGTTTTTCTGGCCAGTTGCGTCATCCCGAGAATACTGTTGAGGGGCGTCCGCAACTCGTGGCTCACATTTGCCAGAAACTCACTTTTCGCCCGGCTGCCTTCCTCAGCCTCTATTTTTGCGGATCTCAATTCCTGCTCAATGTGATACTTGTACAAAGCCATTTCGATGGTCGAGTAGATTTCCCGTTCCTGAAAGGGCTTGAGTATATACCCGAAGGGCTCGGTTACTTTTGCACGGGCAAGGGTGGTTTCATCCGAATAGGCAGTGATATAAATTACCGGAGTTCCAAGACTGGCCTTAATACGTTCAGCGGCCTCGATTCCATCCATTTCACCTTTCAGATGAATGTCCATGAGAATGATATCCGGGCGCTCCTGCCCGGCTTTTGCGATAGCATCCTCACCTGACAGAACATGCTCAATGACCTCGTAACCGAGCGTATTGAGTCTACGTTCCATATCCATAGCAACTATACTCTCGTCTTCCACTAACAGTATTCGCACTGATGCCATCACACTACTCCACGTTTTGAATTTATCTTTGTAACAAGTTCCACTCAACCGCCCTTTGTATTAGCTCGGTGAATGAATGCAGATCGAGTTTTGTTTTTATATGAGATTTATAGGTTTCGATAGTCTTTATGCTCAGGGTGAGACGTGTTGCAATTTCACGGGTTTCCAGACCATCACCTATCAAGCGGAACACTTCGAATTCCCGATCACTAAGCACATCAACCGGAGAGGTTTCCTTATGCGATTTGCCGGCGAACTGTGCGAGCATGCGTTCATGCATATCGGCACTGAGATAAATCGAGCCCTTCAACACCATCCGGATGGCAGTCATCACATTTTCAGTGGCCTCGCTCTTCATGATATAGCCCTTCGCCCCGGCGCGCAGTGCGCGTTCGGCATATACCCGCTCGTCATGCAGCGAAATCACCATCGTTTTCACCTTCGGATACTGTACATTGATAATCTTGATCAACTCGAGTCCGTCACTCTCCTTCAAGGTAAGGTCGACCAAGGCTAGATCGGGTTTGGTCTCATCAATAACTTCCTGTGCCGACCAATGATCTTCGGCTTCTCCCACTACGGAAAGATCCGGTTCCCGGTTGATAAGCTGGGCGAAACCTTTCCGAACAATCGGATGATCATCAATGATAACGATGCGTTTCTCCATCAACTTCCCTTCTAGTGAAATTTCGGTACGCGGCAGATAACTGTAGTGCCCCGCTGTTCATTGTCTATGATAGAGAGGCGTCCATTAATTATATTCGACCTAAACTCCATAATTCTCAATCCGAGCCCCTGCATCTCGTGCCGTTCAATACCTTTTCCGTCATCACGAATCTGCAGAAAGTACTCCGAGTCCTCCTCTTTTAGCAAAATTTCGACTTCATCAGCATCGCCGTGTCGTTTTGCATTGGTGATGGACTCCTGGGCAATATGGTAGAGTTGGGTCGCGAGGGTTTCATCGGTGATATCGTTTATCAATTCCGTAGTACACTCGACCCTGCAGTTGTAAAGATTCTCAATTTGCAGGGCGAGTTCCTTCAACGCCACCGAAAGCCCCTGATTTTGCAAGGTTACGGTCAGCAGATTTTTAGCAAGAGTGCGGGTCTGCTTGATGGACTGGTTCACCATTTCCTGGATGCGCCGGGCAATTTCTACTTCCTCCGGACAGTTAACTTCCTGCAGCATATTTTCGAGAAGCTTTAATTGTAATGAGATTCCGGTAAGGTTCTGCCCCAGGCTGTCGTGTAAGTCCTTGCCGATTCTGCGGCGTTCCTTTTCCGAAATATCTAAGATTTCACGCTCGAGCTGCTTCTTAGCAGTTATGTCCCGGGCAATCAAAGACACACCGGTTACCTCATTCATCAATCCGCGAATGGGATTTATTTTCAAAGATATGTTGATTATTTCTCCGGTCTTCTTCTGACGAACTGTTTCATAGTGTTCAACTTCGTTACCGGCACCGATTTTATCGAGAATATCCGGCAACTCATTCGGATAAAAGGGAGGCGTAAGAATCAGTAGGTTCTTACCGCGCACCTCGTCCTCGGTATAACCGAATATCTGCGCCGCACCCTGGTTCCAGCTAATAATAGTCCCGTCCAGAGTGGCCCCTATCACCGCATCGCTAATACTTTTGAGCGTAATGGACAGTATTTCTTCGTTCTTACGAGCCTGCAACTCCATTTGATGCCGGTAAAGGGCCATCTCGATCATAGAGTGCAGGTCATTCTGATGAGAGCTCTTGGTTATATACCCATAAGGCTCGGTTCGCTTGGCGCGGGAGAGGGTTTCCTCATCGGAAAAAGTAGAGAGAAAAATAAACGGGGTACTAAATCGGCGGCGGATATGCCGGGCGGTCTCGATACCGTCCAGTTCCCCCTTGAGTTTGATATCTAGCAGAATCAGATCGAGGCTGTTGGCGCTAATCACCTCAAGGGCCTGTTCACCGTTATCCACAGGAGGAAGCACCACGTACCCCAAAGTTTCCAGGGTACGGGTCAAATCCAGTGCTACTATTTGCTCATCTTCAACAACCAGTATAATCGGTTTATTCTCACTATCGCTTAACACTTCTCCTCCTCCTGCCGGTGGCAGTAAGTGGCTACATTACAACTATTCAAAAATTGAAAATTTTACATGCTCATAAAAAGTAGTTTGTTTCTATATATGCACCTAATTGAACTCCGGTTTCCAAAAATCCCGCTTTCCGCTTTTTAACCCTGACTTGTGCAATAATCACGTTTTGGTCCTCGAGATACTTCCACTGCTGCAACGAAAACGGATCGTTTACACTGAGTCCGGTTTCATCAGCTACACTGCCGCGGTAGACCTTTTTAACAAGGTAACGGGTACCCAGAAGGTTGTCCTGTATCTTTTCCACCTGCATACCAAAGGCGGGGGCAAACAGGTCTTCCGGCTGATCGTTCTCAATCGCCGTTTCCAGAGGTATCTCCGGCCGGGTGCTGAGAGAGGTAAGGCCGGACTGCAGGGCATCGGCACGCTTCCATTTCACCTCTACTAAGGTGTCCGGAGCGTAGCGCAGTATTGTGTCGTGGGCAGTGATCAGAGTATCTAATTCTGTTCCGGCCAGCTCCTGCAGCAGATCTCCGGAACGCAGACCAATTCTATCCGCCGGACTGCCCGGCAAAACGTAGGTTACTTCCAGCCCTTCTTCGGTCTTATACAGTGACACCCCCAGGAAGGGATGCTGCACCTGCCCCTCATTGTAGAGCAGGGGAAAGATGTGCAAGACCCAGCGTACCGGTATTGCGAAATTGATACCTTCGAATTGCTCGATTCCGGCAAACACCACTCCGATCAGATTCCCGTTGCTATCCAGCAGCGGACCGCCGCTGTTTCCCTGGTTGATCGGCACATCGACCTGAACTACATTCCCCATCTGCAGGAAGCGCCGGTCGGTAGCCGATACTATCCCCGAAGTAATAGTGTTCTCGAGGCCCGCCGGAGAACCGATGGCATATATCCGCTCCCCCGGTTTCTGCTCTTTCTGTGGGCTGAAGGAGAGGACGTTTTCCGGCTCCTGTTCAACTTTCAACAGTGCGATATCGAACACATTGTCATATCCGACTACTCTAGCCGGTATTTTTACCTCCGGATTTTTAGAAGGACGGATGAACAGGCGTGAATAACCTTCATACTTGGGATCGACCTGGCTGCGAATCACATGATAGTTGGTAATGACATAACCGCGCCTATCTACGTAAAAACCGCTACCGATAACCCGGTCCGGCAGGCCGACTCCCTCCTCAATGCGCATTCCTCGGTTAACCCAGATAGTCACCGTACCGCGTATCAACTGCTCCTGCGTATAGCGGCCAGCCGATTCTTCCGGCAGCTGACGGTCGGGTTCGAGACCGCGTTCGCCGATTTCACGGATAAGCATACCAGCAGTGGTAAACTTTTCTTCTTGAATTGCGTATTCCAGAATCTTCTGCAAATCATCGTCGTTGAATACAGAAAAATCATCCAGCTGTCTTGCCAAGGCCAGCGCCTGCACTGGATTTCCATTTTCAAGCACGTGAAGTATCTGTGCGCGTTTGAGGCTGGCATAGTCCTTGTTCAAGAGTTCATCCCAGCCGGCCTGTTCTGCAGAAATGTACAAGCGCAGGGCGGTAGCGTATTTTTTCTGCGAGAGAGAGTTCTGGAACTGCTCCTGGAATCCGATCCGCACGCTTTCCCGCAGACTTTGCAGTTCGTCTGCTCTTTCCACTTCATTCCCGGCATCAACTCTGGCCTGGAGCAGGAAGAGATCCTGCATTGCCGTTACCACATTGCCGGATTCACGGGCCTGCTGGATTCTTTCGATGTTGATTTCATAAAGAGGCCGGACGGCCCCCCGCTCAGGTGCACTGGCACACCCGGAGATTACTATTACTATGGCTCCTATCAGAAGCCATCTGCGCTGCATCATACTGTCTCCGCTTCCTCAAAATCACTATTGTTTCTCTGACTGCTGCTCTAACTGCATCCGGTATTCGATGATACCATCTTCATCGGTATCCCACAGTCGTACCGGAGAGCCTTCATACTCCTCTACATACTCAGGTATACCATTCTTATTTCCATCGTAGCTTATCCGCACGAGTGTACCGTCTTTGTAGTACTCTGTAATTTCATAAAACCCATCGCCGTCGGAATCGCGCCGACGTTCATTCACCGTGCCGCCCAATATATCAGTCTGAATCAATGTTTTTGAATCCCGGACGGTTTCAATCATACCCTCGTCACGAGAAAAACCGTAGGTAATGTTCCGCTCTTCGGCCTTGATCTTAGCCGCGTGTGAGAGAAGCATGCTAATGGGCGGTACTGCCGTAAGTTCCGGCAGAGGAACCGGTCCGGGAGCAGAATAACTAGTCCACTCAGGCAGGGAATACCGAACACTGTACGGTACCAGTTCCATTCTAATAAGCGAACTACCCAGGGCATTCTCGGCCAGCGAGACTTCCGGATAACGCCTGTAATATATCTTCATCCAATTGTTGTCTTCCAGTTGAATTTCAAACCATGTCGGAACCCCGTTATCAAACTGTACTACCCGCTCGTACCCGGGATCACCGTCCCGGTTTTCTTCGACCCGCAGAACTACTCCCTCTATATACATCTCTCTTATTTCAACCTCTCCATCGCGGTCGGAATCACGAGAAATTGTACCGGTAAACGCCTTGAAAGCATTTTCCAATTCGGTATCTGCGTCAAAAACGGAAGTAATATTCTTCAGCATTTCGAGTTGGGCCCCGCTTAACTCGGTAATCCCCGAAAAAAGAAGCTCGAGTTGCTGCCGATTCAGCTGATCGTTGAGTCGGTATCCCTGTATGCGGGAAAACAGATCGGAACCCCAGCGGGTAGTATACAAATTGAGAAGCGCCGTTAGATCTGACGGGCGACTGGTAGCCGTAATTAAAGCTTGATAGGCTTCTTTTGAATAAAACCGCCCCTCTCCGTCACGCAGCACCTCCTCTCGGGCCTGCAGACGATAGCCACGGTCCAGGTTCATCATATTGTGTTGGAAAAAAGGATCGGCAGGATACAGTTCGATACCGGAGCGCACCGATTTGAGCAGCTGCTCCCCGCGACCCTCGGCCTGCTGTGCCCGACATAACAATTTTAGAAAACTTTGTTGCCGCCGGACACCCTGTGGCAGGCTCTGCAGAATGACCAGCGCCTCCCGGGCCTGATCGAAACGTATCAGCACATCCAAATAATCGAGCAGTACCTGGTTCTTTGAGTAGTACTGAAACTCGGTACCGCTCAATGCCGTCGCCATCAGCTCGGCAGCGGTATCGTACTTGTGTTCCCGGAGCATCGCCACGGCCCGTAGATACAGGGCGTCGGGATTATGTTGCCAAAAGACTATGGCCGTGTCGGTAAAGGCTGTGCTGAGTTCGAAATTGTCCGCCCCGGCACTTTGCCGGGCCAGGCGGGTGTAGTGGAGCGAAAGATCCTTATTGGGGAGCGAAGCAGATGGCGTCTGGCTGTAAAGCGGTGTCGCCGCAACACTCAGCAACAAAAAAAATACGGCAGCATAGAAGAATTTTCGAACCTCCATGCCGATGATAATGCCTACTCGAGTAACCTTATTTTTCCTCGTCTGCAGGCCTCTCTGTATGCTGATCTGTTTCAAGCGTCTCCCCCTCTCCGGACTCGACAGGTTCCGTTTCTTGTAAAGGACCGTGGGTCTCACTGTGAAGCTGCGTAACCGATGTACGCTGCGGCATACCGAGCAGAGTTCGAATCTGTGAATCTTCCAGCGTTTCTTTTTGAACGAGCTCTTCAGCCAGTGTAGTCAGTTGGTCCATATGTTCAGTAAGTATAGCACGAGTTTCCTGCAGACACTCATCGAGAATTCGTTTTACTTCTGCGTCAACTGTTTCGGCCGTATGCTCCGAATAGTCCTTGTGCTGGGCTATCTCCTTGCCGATGAAGATCGGTTCGTCCTCCTGTCCAAGAGCAAAAAAACCGAGTTTGCTGCTCATACCCCACTCTGTTACCATACGGCGGGCAATATTGGTGGCCTGTTCGATATCATTCTTAGTGCCGGTAGTAGTTTCATGATACACCAATTCTTCGGCGACATACCCTCCCATCGCAATCTTGATGCGGTCGGTTAACCAGCTGCGGTTTCGCGAATAGGCATCCTTCTCCGGCAAACTCAACGCGAGTCCGAGCGCCTGTCCGTGCGGGATAACAGTTACCTTGTGCAGCGGATCGGCATGGGTGAGATAGTAGTGCAAGAGTGCATGCCCGGCTTCATGGAATGCCGTGGCCCGTTTGTCTTCAACAGTAATGACCCGTGACTTGCGGGCAATTCCCAGCAGGATTTTATCGCGGGCCTCCTCAAAGTGCTGCATGCTTACCCTGGTTTTATTCTCACGGGCGGTAAACAAGGCCGCCTCATTGACCAGATTGGCCAAATCGGCTCCCGAGGTACCGGGAGTGGCCCGTGCAATTTTATTCATATCCACGTCATCTTCCAGCTGGATTTTACCGCAGTGTATTTTGAGAATAGCCTCACGTTCCTTCACATCCGGCATATCTACCACAACCTGACGGTCGAAACGTCCCGGTCGCAGCAATGCGGGGTCGAGTACATCCGGCCGGTTTGTCGCTGCCAGAATTATTACGCCCTCTTTCGTATCAAAGCCGTCCATCTCGACCAACATCTGGTTGAGGGTCTGTTCGCGTTCGTCATGTCCACCACCATAGCCGGCGCCGCGGGTTCGTCCGACGGCATCGAGCTCATCGATAAACAGGATACAGGGAGCACTCTTGCGGCCCTGCTCGAAGAGGTCGCGGACACGGCTGGCACCGACCCCTACAAACATCTCTACAAAGTCGGAGCCGGACATATGAAAAAATGACACCCCGGCCTCGCCGGCTACTGCTTTGGCCAGCAGAGTTTTTCCGGTACCCGGCATTCCGACCAGCAGTACCCCCTTCGGGATCTTGGCACCGATACTGGTGAACTTGCCGGGATTCTTCAGGAAGTCGACCACCTCCAGCAGCTCATACTTGGCCTCGTGCTGGCCGGCTACATCGTTGAATCTGATTTTCTCGGTCTCCTCCAGGTACTCCTTGGCCCGGCTCTTACCGAAAGAGAAGGCCTTGCTTCCGCTGCCCTGCACCTGGCGAAACATAAACCAGAAAAATACCAGAAAAAGGATCCACGGAATTAGTTCAAGGAAAACTCTTCCCGGTGAGATTCCTTTTGATCCGCCGGCAATCTGCACGTTGTGTTCTCTTAACAACGCCAGCAGATCGTCGTGATAGTAGGGAATGGTGGTTTGAAACGGTGTCGGCCCGCCGCCCTGACTCATCAGCGTTCCCTGAATTTCCGTATTGTCCAGGATCTGTACTGACTGTATCTGGTCATTCTCAACATAGCCTAGGAACATTGAATATGGTATTTCATTGGAGGGGTCACTCCCGCTGAACATGAACATCAAGACAAACATAAAAATCAGGGTTGCCAGAAAAAAGAGTGCGAACCGATTCCGGCCAAAATCGAATTTTGGCGTATTCTGATTGTTTTTATTGTTATTTCGATTATTTTCGCTCACTCTTTAACTCCATTATCTCAAATTGAGCATCAGCATCTTCTCTACTCTTTGCAAAGCGGCTCCACCGTATTTTTTCCGGTGAATGGAGAGGAAGCAGTGCCAGCACACCGCGCCGGTCTTCTAAAACCGCAACCTCCGGGCGTTCTTCCCGAGAAACTCCCATCTCCCGTAGAGCATCTTTAACTTTCTTTTTTCCTCCCTTTCCATAAAGGAAGTCTCCCGTACGGCGCGTCCGAATTACGCACGGCATTTTCGCGGTAAACTTCAGTGTGTTGAAGGAAGTAGGCGGTGTAGAATCGAGGGGTTCGGACCGGAAATTTAGTCGCCAGCGGTCCCCGATATACACATTACCCGCTTGTACTACAATAAGATAACTGTTTTTTCGGTTTGGGACAACAGCCCGTTCACAAAAAAGCATCGAGCCGCGTTTTTCTATACGAATTCCGTAGCCCTCTCCGCAACACCCCTGCTCCGCATCAATTTTGCAGGTACACAACTGCCGGACGAATCGGTACGGCAGACGCAGTGGAGAGTTCGAATACCACCGATTGTACAGCCGATACACCATTCTTACCCGCACATACAACAGCAGGCTCATAAACTGCGAATAGTCATATGCTGCAGTACCGTCCGCCGACTCTATAAAATCTATGCCTTTATCAAAGTTCCGCTCGTAATCCTCCAAAACCGCTTCTACCGATTGCATCTTTTCAGCCATATGCAGCAGCGACCCGTCCACTCCCGGAAAAGCCTCCCTAATTCGCGGCAGCAGGGATTGCCGCACAAAATTGCGCGTATAAACCGCATCTGTATTGGTAGAATCAGTACTGCTGGCAAGCCGGTTTTCCCGGAGGTACTCCTGCAGCTGCGCTTTTGAAAGCGATAAAAGCGGGCGCCACAGATCCGTCGAGGATTCAGCGATACCCTGCAGCCCTTCCGGTCCGGATCCCTGAAAACAGCGCATCAGTACTGTTTCGATGTGGTCGTCCCGGGTATGGCCGAGGACTATCCAGCGGGCCCGGACACTCTGCTTTACCTCATACAAGAACCGGTATCGGAATTCTCTCGCCACCGCCTCCGTGCCGAGTTGGTTACGGTCATGATGCGACAGATAATGCGGCGGAAAAAACTTCAGGTAGAGTGGTATATTGAGCCGCGCACACACGGACTGAACAAGTGCAAGCTCGTGCGTGCGTTCCGGCCGGCTGCGCAGTCCGTGGTCGATATATGCGGCGGTCAACTGCAATCCGGAAAACTCCGTAAGAGTCCGGAGACGGGCCAAAAGGGAGATTAGGGCCGTAGAGTCCGGACCGCCCGAATAGGCAATGCAGAGCGTATCATCACTCTGCACTCCCGCCCGGTGAGCACTAGTCTGTATCGTTGTCAGGAGAGTTTCTGCGGTTGAACTCATTCATCACCTTCTCCGGAGAATTGCTTACCAATTCCAGCAGAGCTTCGGCGGCCCGATCGGTACCAGCTTCGATATCCGACCGTTCTTCTGTTCCCGGTACGCCCAGCACATATTTTACCACATCTCCGCGAAACTGTGGTCGGCCGATGCCGATATAGACACGCAAAAAGTTTTTGGTGCCGAGATGCTGAACTATCGAGGCCAACCCGTTGTGTCCGGCCGTACCTCCCCCCTGTTTTACACGAACAGTGCCCGGCAGGAGATCGAGATTATCGCATACTACCACCAAGTTTTCGGGGGTAAGCTGAAATTTGCGCCGCAGGGTCGCGATGATATTACCAGAATTGTTCATGTAAGTAAGAGGCTCAATAAACACCACTTTTTGGCCGCCGAACCGGCCTTCAGCGGTACTGTATTTTTTTCCAAAACTTTTTTTAAGCGAGATGCCGGCTTTTTGAACAGCTTTTTCCACCGCTAAAAAGCCGACATTATGACGGGTGTGTTCGTATTTTGTCCCGGGATTTCCCAAGCCAATAAAAATCAATCCGACTATTGAACCTTGAGCAGCCTAAGACTACTCTTCGGCAGACTCTTCGCCCTCTTCACCTTCAGCTTCTTCACCTTCTGCAAGTTCTTCGCCTTCTGCAAGTTCTTCGCCTTCTTCACCCTCTTCAGGCAACTCTTCCTTCTGAGTGGTTACGGTTACTATAACCTGTTCGGGGAGGCTGAGGATCTTTACACCTTCCGGTACTTCGAGTTCTTCAACGTGCACAGTGTCGCCGATTTCCATGTGCTCGACATTGATCTCGAAATACTCCGGTATATCGGCCGGCACGCATTCGACTTCGATTTCATGCAGCCGCTCTTCCAGCAACCCACCCTCTTTTACACCGGCGGGAGTGCCGTTTACGTGCACAGGAATATTGGTTCGCAGGGTTCTTCCCTTTTCGAATTCGTAGAAATCGATATGGGTAATAAAACCGCGGATAGTGTCTTCCTGATAATCTTTTACCAGCACATCGTACTTTTCTTTACCCAGCTCAAGTGTGATAATTGTATTTTCAGAAACTGAGTGGAATTTTTTCTCAAACTCGTTTTGTTGCACAGAGACTGTTTTCGGCTCGTGAGAACCGTAAATTATAGCGGGAATCCATCCGTCACGGCGCAACCGATTCGAGGCTCCCTTTTTTAGCTCAGTCCTGTTATAAGCTTCCAGCGTTTGACGCTCCATGCCTTTACTCCTTATGAATCCTTCAATATGCTATAAGTAATAATATCTGGGGCGGTAGGATTCGAACCTACGAATACCGGCACCAAAAACCGGTGGCTTAACCGCTTGCCAACGCCCCAAAGCGCATTAATAAACACCCGTTTTTGAGTGTGCGAAGAACTATATCATAATGTTCTGTGTATTTCTACCACCTCAGATAACTTTTTTCAAGTCCAGGGTCGCCGCTCTCGAAGTGGTAATCTAATAGAGAGTTGAAGAGGCTTTTGAGCTTCCATGCTCACAAAATTTTAGCAGTCATTTAGCAGACATAAAAACGCACCCCCTTTACATGGAAGAGGATGCCTTACAACGTGTTGGTTTTAAGAGTTGAGTAAAGATATGTTATTCTGAGTAGTCCTCGCGACCTCCGACGGTCTCAACACTGCCGTTTTCAACTTGCCGTTCGTACTCCTCCAAAATCTTTTCCTGCAGCATACCACGGAAATCGGAGTTTATGGGATGGGCGACATCCTTATATTCACCTTTTTTAGTTTTCCTGCTCGGCATTGCAATAAAAGCCCCATTCTTGCCTTCAATGATTTTAACATTGTGAACCACAAAACAGTCGTCAAAAGTCACAGTCACATAAGCCTTTAACTTTCCTTCGGTTCCAACTTTTCTAATTCTGATGTCAGTAATGTCCATATTACCTCCATGCCCGCGGCAACAATATTTAAGTCGTTTCAATTGTAAACTGCCTCAGTCAGGGACGCAAGCATTTTTACCTTCCACACCTTTTTTATGTCTTTTTTCAGCAACGAATAACATCTGTCTGCCGTCTCTGAATCTCGAAAGACTCCAAAAAGGGCAGAACCACTGCCCGAAAGATTTGCATATTCGGCACCTTGAGTGCGTAGCTCCTGCAGATACGCTTCTATCTGCGGGTATTCACGCGCGAGCACACCGGTAAAACTGTTAAAAAAAGCCCACTCCCGAGGCGGCCGCTTATACATCCGGCAAATCTCTTGAGGTGACAAAGAATTATCTCGAGTTCCCTCGAACGCATCCAAACGGCGATACGCTTCGCCGGTGGAGATATCGAGGCTCGGTTTCAGTACAATGCAGTACCACTGTCGGGGTGTTTCTAGCGGTTCAATTATCTCACCACGGCCTTCTACCAAAGCTGACGCGGAGTAGAGAAAAAAGGGAACATCGCTGCCCAGCTCAGCTCCTATTTCTGCCAGGCGCTGCCGTCCCAGGTCAACCGGATGGACGAGCTGCATTATGCGCAACATTGCCGCAGCATCGCTGGAACCGCCGCCTAGACCCGCCATTTCAGGTATCCCCTTGCGGCAGTCCACCGAAAGGCCGATAAACTTTCCCGCAATTTCGCAGTAACGGGCATAAGCCTGCCAGATAAGGTTTTTCTTAAGCGGAATATGACCGCATCCGTGAACCCGGCACTTATGCCCGGCACTCACATTCACAGCCAATTCATCGTACAGATCGATCATCACGAACAGTGAGCGCAAATCGTGAAAGCCGTCGACACGGCGGGCGTGGATATCTAAATGCAGGTTCAGTTTAGCCGGAGCGGCCAATCTAACTGTGTGTTTCATGAGCCGATCATATCTCCCGCTGCTATATTTCTCAAGTTTTAAAAAGTTAAAATTGACATATTTCCCATTACAACTATACTACTCTTATAATAGCTGAAGCCCTGAAGTTTTTGGAAGATGCAAGTCTCTGGCGAGGGAGGGATAGGAGCATGCGACACACTATGGACGACGAAAGTTTCTTCGACGACGATTTCGATGACTACAGTGAAGACATCGACGAGCGATTTGAAGATATCGACGAAAAAATCGAAGATGATGTGTACTCTGATAAAGATGAAGAGGACGCCGACTACGAAATAGACAAAGATTACTACGATGATGAAGAGCATTTGGACTATGAGGATGGTCTGGATTATGACGATTTTGACGAGTTGGACGACTGATACAGCAGTTCGCCGCTAAACCATAGTTTCTCCAGATCATAAAACTGCCGCATCTCCTCGCTCATCAGATGAATAACCATAAACCCGCAGTCTATAAGCTCCCATCCATCTTCTGCAATACGCTTGTGGCGGTGCAGTACGTTCACATCCTTTTCACTGAGAAAATTCTTAATCTGGCGAGTAAGACCCTTTAAATGTCCAACACTGTTCACTGTCGAGATGACAAAGAAACTGGTCCAACTGCTTTGCTCACGCACATCAATAACTACGGTGTTCTCACCTTTGTGGTCATCGATCAATTGCCCCACTTCCAGAGCCGCATCTCTAGTCTTTACAGTACCTACCATCAAAATCCTTCCCTAAAATAATTGTAACGTCGATTACGTCGACCCCCGGTGCAGCCGTCGGCGCTTCGGCCGCCGCGCCGGTTCTACTCTCAACATTTTTACACTGTATGACATTGGCCACCTGCTGGGCAGAGGACAAGTCGCCGCTCCAATCGATTACCAGTGTATCTTCATAATCCTGTGTGGCCGCATTTCCGATCCGGGCTACGTCGTAGCCGAAGCTCTTGAATACCTGTGAAGTTCGTCCGGCCAAACCGTTACGGCCGGTTCCATTGAGTATTTCAATAGTTACATTCAACTCCTCGGTACTCACCACCTCTTTGTTACGTAATGAAACCAAAGTCTGCTGAACCGTCTCTTTTATAAGGTTACCCTCATAATATGGGAACAACAGGGTTTCTCCATCAACCTGACGTTGATTTCCGAGCACCCGCTGAAAAACCACCTGATCATAATCAAGCTGAGTGAACGACTTGAGGAGCGAAGCGACTGCTCGTTTGGATATATCGGTTTCAATATTTCTCATTAAAGCCGCATGCACCTGATCATCGGTCAGATAATCACTCTTTACGCCCATTTTTTTAAACAGTGCCTGAACGAATTTTTGTTGACGGGTGATCTGTTCACTCTCACGCTCATTCGGCTCCTGATAGATAGCATACAGCATAGATTTTTCACCGTCCAGGGTTACGCTCCCGGAAGGAAGTAGGACAATCCCCTCTCCACTCTGGTATTCCACCGGGTTCGGAATGAACAGTTCGAGCCCTTCGAGCAAATCGACTACATGTATCAGCTGCTCTTTCTCAATATAGAAGTAATGCTCGATATCGGTGTTCAGCAGCCTTTCGACGTGCGAAATGTAGACTTTAGGATCCTTCGCATCGAACACACTGCTAATCGCTCCGATTTTGTTTCGATCCTCGAGCAGCATACCTACGTTCAGGGGTACATCGATTAAGGCGCATTTACCGGTATCGTGCTGATACAGTACAACTTCGGAAAACTCTATCTGCCCGTCTTCACTTGTCATCAACAGGAACTTCAAAGTACGGTTTTCTTCCAGCGCGGCTGCCACTTGGTCGGTGCGAACCTGCAGATAAATAAATACACCTGCAGCTCCTAAAACTGCTAATATGAGTACTAAAAAAATGAGCGCCCGGTCCAGTTTAAATTTTCGCATACTGCCTCTCTTCTAAGATAGAAAACAGCTGAAGCGCATATGTCGAAATATCAGTCTGCTTGGCTTTCAAATGGACAAACTGTGCCTTCATTATCTCCAATACCATTTCGTCTATGGTATTTAACCCGAGTATACGGGTTCTGAACTCATCACTAATATGAACTCTGCCTTCTTCAATATAATCTGCAATATAGATGATTTTGGCAAGCTCACCCATATCCGGATGCCCCTGAGTATGCCAACGCACTGCATCCAGAACAGAATTCCGCTCTTCACCCCAGCTGCGCTGTAACAGGACCGCTGCTGCCCGGCCGTGCAGGAGAACCGGACGTTGAAGCTCTTCATTTAGCAGCGGCAGTCCGTCCTCCCGGGCGATTGCCTGCACTGTAGCCGCCGGCAACTCGCGGGCCATGTCGTGAGCTATGCCAGCCGCGTAGCCCGATTCCTTTTGCAGTCCAGAACGGCCGCATAGAGCTACCACCATTTCGGCGGTTCGCACTGAATGGAGAAATCGGGGTAAACTCAAATGTGCTTTCACATGCTCATATAAAGCTGTTCTGTCTAACATCCCGTGTATAAACCGTTATCTACAATATAAGAATAAACCTCATCCGTCACAAGGTATCGAAATACTTCTTTTGAGTTTACTCTCTCTCGAATAGCGCTGGATGAGATCGGCAGTATCAGGTTTTCGATATAGTTATGCGGCCAGACACACTCTACCTCTTGTTCGTAGAGCCGGTGGGCGATAATCAGATCTACCATCTGTTGAAGCTCTTCCCAACGCTTCCACTGCGGCAAGCCTTCCACCAGATCGTCTCCAACCACCAGCCCTGGCTTTCCGTCAATATGATAACGCTCGGCTAACTCGAGCAAGGTTTCGTACGTATAAGAGATCCCGCCACGACGTATTTCACAGTCATCGACAATAATTTCACTGTCCTTGACCGCTCGTCGCAGCATTTCTAAGCGATCCTCCGGTGGGGTACAGCAATCGGGGTTTTTATGTGCAGGTATATGGGATGGAACAAAAATCACCTGATTATACCCGAGCTGGGTCCGTACTTCCTCGGCGAGGTAAAGGTGACCTATATGAACCGGATTAAACGTACCGCCGATGACTACAGTTTTCACTTTGCTTACTCTCCGATCTGCTCGGTCTCCTCTTTTTTTACTACCGGTTCTTCAGGTTCTTCATCCGGCTGCGCGACCAGGCGCAGGAACGCCGACTGTAGTTCCTCCAGGCCGGTGCGTGTAAAGGAGGAAAGTTTAACGAGTTCCTCGCCCTGCAGCTGCGACCGGAGTTTCTCGAAGCTCTCCTGGGTACCCTCGAGATCGGCTTTGCTGCCGATAAGCACCCGCGGCTTTTTCAAAAGCTCGGGAGTATACTCTTCCAGTTCGTGCAGTACTACCCGATAGCTGTGCAGAACATCCGCATCGCTCAGGTCGATGAGGATTGCTAAACCGGAGGTTCTGGCAATATGCTTGAGAAATTTGTCGCCTAATCCGGCGCCGTGGGAAGCTCCTTCGATAATTCCCGGTATATCCGCCAGGATTATGTCACGGTATTCGGCCCGCATTACCCCTAGATTAGGTATTTTTGTGGTAAAGGCATATGCGGCCACTTTCGGGTGTGCGTTCGTTAATATTTTCAGAAGTGATGATTTTCCGGCATTCGGCAGTCCGACAAAACCTATATCAGCAATAAGGTGCAGCTCGATATGCAGCCGCAGCTCTTCACCGGGTTGGCCGGGTTGGGCATATCTGGGCGCCTGCCGCCGGGAGGTGGCAAAGTGCATATTGCCCTTTCCCCCCTGGCCGCCTTTTAATAGCACCAAGCCCTCATCGAGACGAGTAAAATCTTTCAGCACACGTCCCGTTTCGGGGTCTTTTATGAGAGTTCCGGGAGGTACAGGTACAATTACATCACTACCGTTGCCGCCGTGCCGTTTTTTCCCCATTCCGGGTTCCCCGTTCTGGGCCCGGTACTGCCGCCTGGTTTTCAAGTGTGCCAGTGTTTTCAGGTTGGCCCGCACTTCAAAAACAACATTTCCGCCATCACCGCCGTCACCACCGTCCGGCCCACCCTTGGGAACATATTTTTCGCGCCGGAAGGCAACACATCCGTTGCCTCCGTTCCCCGATGCGACATCTATATACACTTCGTCTGCAAATCCAACCACTAGTAGCGCTGCTACCCCTAAGCTGAAGCTACGATATTAATATAATTTCGGCCCTTACGATGCTTGAAAAGTACCGTTCCCTCTGCTTTCGCGAACAGGGTGTCGTCTTTTCCGCGTCCGACATTCTCGCCGGGATGAAACTTGGTACCACGCTGACGGACGATGATTTCACCGGCTTTTACCAGCTGACCGCCGCTGCGTTTGATTCCAAGTCGCTTTGATTCTGAGTCTCTTCCGTTTTTAGTGCTTCCGCCACCTTTTTTATGTGCCATAGTGTTTATTCCTCCTGTGTGTTCAATACTATTCTGCACTCGTCCGGGTATTCGGCTTCGATATCCTTTAATCCGACTATTAAAAAGTCAGTGATACCCTGCAACCACTCCCGCGAGGCTACTTCAACCCGGTGAATCCTTAGTTCGAGGCTTCCCGGATGAGGGGCGTTACCGCTGCTTTCGATGCCTGCCCGGCCTGCGACTATTCTCGCCGTCGTCCTCACCAGGGAGGAGACCGCAGCACAGGGAATACTGGCCGACCCGGCCTCCCGTACTGCATGGCCTTCAGTCGAAAGGCTCATAAGACACATCGAAGTGTCGAGCAGCAGCTGAACTTCGATCACGATTTACGCGCCGGTAATACCCGTTACTTTCAGAAGCGAGTACTGCTGTCGATGCCCCTGAGCACGTCGGTACCCTTTGCGGCGCTTGAACTTTCTAACCACAATCTTGTCGCCCTTGTTGTGCTCTTCGAGAGTTGCTTTCACCTTCGCCCCCTTCACATAGGGGGTACCAACTTTGACCTTTCCGTCATTGCTGGTGAGCAGAACCGTATCGAATTCCAGCGCTTCGCCGGCCTCATTTTCAAGTTTATCCACTGTTAAAGTAGTACCTTCAGTGGCTTTGTACTGTTTCCCTTTAATTTCTATTAATGCGTACATTCTTCAACCTCAGCTCGTAGTGTATGTAAAGTCTCTTATACCATACCCTTATGCAAAGGGTCAATATACCTGATTACATCCTTTCCAAGAACGGTATACCCACCAGATAGTAGGCGTTCTGCAGCACCCGCAGAATTGCCCGTGCCAGAGTGATCCGACTTACTACCAGATCGGGATTCTTATTATGCAGAATCGGATGATCGTGGTAATATTTGCTGAAGGTACGGGATATATCGTAGAGAAACGTGGTAATCGCGTTGGGGTTGTACTCCTCGCCGGCCTTGCGAACCACCTTGGGGTACTCGGCCAGCAGTTTTACCAGCTGACGTTCTTCGCTTACCTCCAGGAGCTCTGGCTTGAAGCTGCCGCCGGTAAACTCTGCCTGACGGTCCTCATATTTTCGCAGCATGCTGCTGATACGAGCCCCCATGTACTGCAGATACGGGCCGGTATTGCCGTTGAAAGAGATGGACTCTTTCGGATCGAAGATCATATCCTTAGCCGGAGAGACCTGCAGCAGATAGTAGTTCAGGGCCGCCCGGGCTACCGCCGCCGCCGCCGTCTCAACATCCCCCACATGCTCCTCCCGGTCCTTCGACCGGATCTCTTCGGCGGCCATGCTCTTCAGCTCCTCAAACAAATCATCCGCGTCTACCACCGTTCCTTCCCGGGATTTCATTTTTCCTTCCGGAAGGTTGACCATACCGTAGGAGAGGTGAAACAGGTTCTCGGCCCATTCGAAGCCCAGCTTTTTCAGAACGTGAAACAGCACTTTGAAGTGGTACTTCTGCTCCGAGGCAACTACGTAGATCAGCCGTTGGAAGGGCCAGTCCCGGTGGCGTTCAATAGCGGTGCCGATATCCTGGGTGAGATAGAGTGAGGTGCCGTCGCTGCGCAGCAGCACCTTGCGGTCCAGGTCTATCCCGGACAGATCGACCCAGACCGACCCATCCTCCTCTTTATAGAAGATACCACCCTCGAGACCCTTCTGGACCTCTTCACGGCCACGCTTGAAGGTTTCGCTTTCATAGTAGATTTTGTCGAAGGAGACCCCGGTTTTCCGATAGGTCTGCTCGATGCCTTCGATGGCCCAGCGGTTCATCTGCCGCCACAGCTCGGTCACCACAGGGTCGCCGGTTTCCCAGGCCTTCAGCATCTCCCGCGCCTGTGGTTCGGCCTCGGCATCCTGCTTGGACCACTGGTCGAACTTGACATAGTATTTGCCTACAAAATGGTCGCTCTTGACCCCCTCGGATTCGGGGGTCGAGCCCTGCCCGAACTTTTGGTAGGCCAGCATCGACTTACAAATATGGATGCCGCGGTCGTTGATCAGGTTCACCTTTTGAATTTCAGCACCGTTCGCGGCGATGATGCGGGCGGTGCTCTCCCCGATTGAGTCGTTGCGCAGGTGCCCCAGATGCAGCGGCTTGTTCGTATTCGGACAGGAGAACTCGATCATGACCTTGGTGCCGGCCAGGCTGTCGCTGCGGCCGTAATTCTCGCCTTCGGCAAGCACTGTGTCGCAAATTTGACCGGCCAGGCTGTCCATTTTCAGGGTCACATTCAGATACGGCCCGGCCACCTGTACCGAACCGGCAGCTGCCGCACGGCTGTCAACGGCCAGTTTTTCCGCTACCTCGGCAGCGATTTTCGGTGGAGCGGTTTTAAAGATACGGGCAAAGGGAAACAGCGGAAAGGCGATATCCCCCAGTTCCGGTTTCGGCGGGGTTTCGGTAATAACCGCAGCAGCCTCGATGGCGGCGGGATCTATATCGTGATCGGCGGCCACCGCACGCAGGGCGGCCGCAACATGCTGTTTCCATTGTTCTTTGACTGCTTCCATATAACAAATCCTTTTGATGAACTGTCTACTGTAACTAACGCTGCAACATTACTTAAAATAGCCGATCATTGCAAGCATATGGGTAAACTGCTGCGGTCCCTCCCGGCGGAAGGAGCCCAGATCGGCGGTGCAGGCGGTACACTCGTCCACGTAGCGGATATCTTGTACCCCCGCAGCCTCCAAACTGTGCAAATTGGCCTGCAGCAAATCGAGATATGGCACCGGCTCGGCTTTGCTGCCGGCACCGTTACTGCCGTCGTCGCCGCGCCAAACCACCGAATCGGCACCCCAGCGATCAACAAACAAGGCCGCCCGTTCTTTGTCGACTCGGTAGCAGCAACTGCGGATGGAAGGACCTAGCACCGCAGTAATTTCGGAGACCGGCAGCACCGGCTGTCCGGCCGGCTCTCTGAGCTGCTGCAGCGCCTGTAGGGCAATACCGGTGCCCTTCCAGCCCGAATGCACCACCGCAAACCGGCGGGCGGCGGCGTGAAAGAGAAAGATCGGCATGCAGTCGGCTACGCTGACTGTTAGCACATGTTCGGGGTCTCCGGCCACCAGCCCGTCTCCCTCTAAGTCGGCCGAGATTTCAGGCCCGGAGGTATACACCGCGTGGGAGTGGACCTGTTGAAGACTATACAGGCGGGCTGGCTCTATCGGCATATGTAACAGGAGTGAACTACGCTGATCACTGCCAAACCGCATGTCGCCGGCAGCCCTTAAACTGAGCACCAGATCCGGCTCATCCTGCTGCAATTTTTTTATAATTCCAGTTTTTCCCCGAGTATCCCGCTCCAGTGGTAAAACCTGCATTACTCTTCTATCCGCTTCTCAGCGTCGTAGAGCTGGGTGAGGATGTCCAAAAACGAATCGAGTTTTTTGTTGATTGCGGCCAGTCGCTGCTGCAGGTTCTTGTTCTCGTTGCGGCCTATATAGCCCAGATTGGAAAGCGTGTCATAGCGGCCGCCCATATCCCCAAAAAGAATACCGCCGATGACATTTTTCAACTGAGTCAGGTAATCGATGGTTTTGGTGATGATTTCTTCGACCTGGCCGTCGATATTCGAGATCGTTTGCTGAACTTTGCCGGTACGTTGGCCGACTGTGGCCGCTTCATTATTTATTGAGTCGATGCGCGTGCCGATTTCTCCATCCGGTGAGAGGCTGCGCTCTAGATAGTCGATACGATCACTGACCCACAGTACACCGTTGTAGGCGTCGTTGTACTCTTCGCGGTTCTGTTCTTTGTAGAACTCCCCGTCGATGAGCACCAGTTTCAAAGGGCTGTTCATCTCGCTGATGAAAAAGGTATCCATAAAGCCGCGGATGAGCCCCAGACTCTTCAGGTAACGGGGCTGCAGACTATATTTGTCACCAATAGTGTTATAGAAACTCACTTCCGGCAGTGTCTGAGTTTTCAGGAAATCTTTGGCCGAGTCGATCAGCTGGTTCCGTTTGAAGTTTTCGCTGTAATTGCGCATCCGCTGGTCGAAGCGCTGGTACCAAAATTGTTTGAACAGCACAAACCAATCCTCCCCTCCGGCCACTTTTTCCGGCAGGAATTCTATGTTCCGCAGTACCAGCCGTGCGAGGGTGAGCATCGGCACGTGCACATGAAAAAAACGCAGGTAGTTGATAGCCTCTTCGGTTTGTTTCAGTAGGCTATTCAAGCGTCGTTCCACTTCTTCACTCTCTTCGGTTTCGATAGAATTCTGCAGGTTGAAGAGAAACAGGATCTTCATCATGCTTTCGGAAGGCGGGTTTTTTACTGAATACAACACCTTCGTCAGGTCGAGTAGTGATGAACGTACCTCGAAAATGGGGGCACTCAGAGCGCCGCTGGCTCCCCGCTTTTCGAAATTCGACAGTAGTTTTTCGTAGGGATACATGACCAGACTGGTAAAGGCGTACAGATTGCGCACACGGGCATAGATAATATTTTTACGGGCATCATCGATGCTCTCGAAAATATCCTCCAGCTGGTACTCGATTTCTTTGCGGATTTTATACGGATCTGAAATAGATTTTTCGTATGCGATATGTTCCGGTTCGACTTCCGCCATGAGACGATCTTGAATATCCGGCATTTCCCAGCCCACGAGAAAGGTAAAAAAGTCCTTTTTTTGAGCTGCCAGGGCCTTGCGCAGCGGTTCGCGCAGAAAGGCGAAGCGGTCTTGCAGTTTTTTCACACTCCAGTAAAAGTTGGCCGCCAGCTCACCGTTAGCGTGACTGAAAATATTGCTGTAGTTGCGGTCGACCCGTTTACTGAGCTTGGTAAGAATCATTTCTTCGAGCAGCTCCTCGCGGGTATCGGAAGTAAACATAACCCGCAAAAAGAGAACCAGACGCTCGATAAAGGTCAGTTGCTGGAAGGCTTTGTTGTAATCAAAGCCTTCGGATTCCTCTTCAATTATTCTTAAAGGTTCCTGGCTGAGGGTCGGTTTGGCGGCAGTGTGAAGTTTGTCCAGCAGATCGTGTCGCTCGCTTTTAGATAAATTTTCAACTAGACGATCAAATCGAGATTGCTCTTCCATATGAGGTAGTATAAATCAAAGTACGGAATTATTAAATCAACAATTAAAAAAAAGCCGCCCTTGCTGCGGGCGGCTTTCGCTTTAGTCCCTAGGGGAATCGAACCCCTCTCTGAAGACTGAGAATCTTCCGTCCTAGCCGATAGACGAAGGGACCATTAAAAGCTGGCCGAGAAGGATTTGAACCCTCACAAACAGAACCAGAATCTGTCGTGCTACCATTACACTATCGGCCAACGAATTACAGAAGCTAATGTAATAAAAGCTTCCATTTTTGTCAACAGGCCGAGAAATCACTCGCCCTCGTAATTGATTAAGGTGGTAATGGTGTAATCCGCCAGCTTTTCCGCATACTCGAGGAAGGGCAATCCGATTACACAGAAGATATCCTCCACCTTCCCGCCGATTTCGCTAATCAGCTCCGCGGCGGCCTTGAGGGTGCCGCCGGTGGCAATCAGATCATCGATAAGCAGCACATTGGCCCCCGGTTTTACATCCTGGGTATGAATTTGAATTACATCCTCGCCGTATTCGAGGGAAAAGCGTTTTTCCTTTATTTCTCCGGGCAATTTACCCGCTTTACGTACTAAAATTTGCGGTATCTTGAGCCGATCTGCGAAGGGCGCCGAGAAAAGAAACCCCCGAGCTTCAACCGCCGCAACCGCATCGATTCGTTTATCCTTATACTGCTCGACCATTGCATCTATGCAATAATTAAAGGCCTTCGGATTTTGCAGTATACCAGTTATGTCATAAAACAAGATCCCCGGTTTCGGAAAATTCGGTACTTTGCGAATTGCTTCATCAAGGTTATAAGGTGTAACCATACCAAGCTCCATTTTATTATAGTGTCACTATAACCTTACACAATTCCCCGCGATTACGAAAGTGTCGAATAAGAAAAAGAATTGAATTTATACCATAATTCTTCTATTCTGATAAGGCATGAAAACTATACTTCCGGTGGCTAGCGGCAAAGGCGGCGTGGGAAAAACCATGTTTACCGCCAACCTGGGAATTGCACTGGCACAGGCCGGCAAAACCTGCATCTTAGTCGATTTGGACCTCGGCAGCTCGAACCTGCATACCTGTCTCGGAATAAAAAACCAGCATGCCGGTATTGGCAATTACATCTATAAACAACAGGATTCGCTTGAATCGCTGCTGCTGCCGACCGACACCCCGCAGCTCTATTTTATACCGGGAGATTCCCTGCTGCCGGGCTCTGCTAATTTGCCGTACTTCACTAAGAAAAAGCTCATTCGCGAACTGAACCAGTTGGTTGCCGATTACATACTGTTGGATCTGGGGGCCGGCAGTTCTTATAACGTTATAGACTTTTTCCTGATTTCGAATACGGGCCTGATCGTAACCACCCCCGAAACCACCTCCATTCTGAGTTCGTACTCATTTCTCAAGAGTGCGGTCCACCGACTGCTGTACCGCACCTTTCCGGCCAAGAGTGCCGAGCGCGATATCATCCAGGAGTTCATCCGACGGCCGTTGGAGGGAAGCCAACAGTCTTTCACCCACCTGATACATCTCATTTCAGAGTACTCCGCCGGCTCGGGGGTGAAAGCCGAAGAGCAGCTGCAGAACTTTTTTCCACGGGTCATTTTGAATATAGGTAATTCAACCCAGGATTTCTCCGTTGGGTCAAAACTGAGAGAGATTAGCCGAAAAAACCTGTCGATTCCGATGGAGTTTATCGGCTTCCTGCCGAACGACCCCGGCGTAAGCCGTTCGATTATCACCCGCATTCCCTACAGCATAGAACAGCCGAACTCTAAGTTTGCTCAGGGTATTCAGTTGGTGGCCCGAAAACTGACCGCCGGGACCTTCTCTACCACACCGGAGCTGTTCGACGACGACCAGGACATCCAGGAGCTCCAAGCAGAACTTAAACGCCAGGAGACCGACGACGGAAGCGAGTGAACACGCGTTATGGATATGTTTTTCGGAAGCGTTTTACCCGCGGGTAGGCATTCAGATTGAAATCGGAATGTTCGCCCCGTTTAAGGTAGTGATATCCGATGCCGGCGATCATAGCACCGTTGTCGGTGCATAGTCCCATTGATGGAAAAATTGCTTCAACCCCGTCCATCTGAGCTATCCGGCTACGCAACAGGGAATTGGCGGCCACTCCCCCGCCGGCGACAATTCTGTTCAAGCCGGTATCTTTAACCGCTCGCTTTATCCGCTTCACCAGCATATCAATGGCGGCCCGCTGAAAAGAGGCGGCAATGTTTTCCGGAGACTTTTCCGACGTTCCGTCCCAAAACTGATCAAGTTGATTGATTACCGCGGT
>CAZWDV010000034.1:0-34593 GCA_964632675.1 uncultured Sediminispirochaeta sp. | reverse complement strand
ATGTAGATGCACCCGATGGCCTTGAAAAAAATTACCCCGGACGCGATTCGAACGCATGACCTACTGCTTAGGAGGCAGTTGCTCTATCCTGCTGAGCTACCGGGGCCGGTGTTGGGCTGCCGCCGCGTTGTCGAATTAAAACCGGGTGGCCCCCGGATCGCTCGATCGCTGCTGCAGCTCGATTATGCTCATCATAGGAAAAAGGCCGGCTGCTGTCAACGCTGCCGGCCGGCTCGACCGCTCCGCAGGCGATGGTGTTACAGTACACCAATTTGCGACAGACGGGCATTTTCTTTTATGTCGATTCCTTCAGGTCCCACGTGAACCACTGCAAGTAAGGGCGAATGTGAGTGTTCGAGCACCATAAAGGGGTGCTGAATACCGTTGCGCCCCGCTTTTTCCCAAATCTGCAGGTAGGCGCGGGTTCCGGCCGGCAGTTCGATAGATTCGTTGAACTCTACCAGATAGCTGCCCGGCGGCAGGTGCCACCAGCCGTATTTGTCATCTTCTTGCTGTTTCTGCGACGCGAGCCAGTCAACTTGGGCTTCGGAATACTCGCTGCCGCCGAAATCGAGGCGGCCCCGTCCGGCCAGCACCCCGATGCGGTTGACGGTAAGAAAGGCAATCGGAGCCTCCTCAGAAAACTGTTTTCCTTCGTGAATGTAATTCTTGACCATTGATAAAAGCACGTTTTTTGATGTGGACATATGAATCCTCCTTATCGGAATTATTCGCTACGGGCAAGTTCTCGATCGATCAGTGCCTCCAAAATCCGTGCCGTCTGGACGATAAGCGGGTGACAATCATCCTGAGGAGAACGGTAATGCTCCTTTAAATAATCGCAGTCGATTGAATTCATTTTTGTTCTGAAACTGTCAAACAGTTCGGCATTCAGTGTCTTTATGTAGTCGCTTTCATGTCCCCTTTGTTTTACGAAAATGGCGCTGAGGGCCGTCACGCCGCCGGTCAGCGCTCCGCAGGTGGAACCGATGCCCATCCCTCCGCCGAACCCGGCGGCCAGCTTCAGAGCTGAGTGGGGAAGCTGTAGTCCGTAGGACTCGTTGGCTGCATACAGTATTGTTTCGGCGCAGTTGAGGTCTTTGTCTTTTGAAAGCCCGTTTTCTATGATGGCTGTCATTGATGTTTGTTGCTTCATACTGATATTTTAGCGTAGAACGGAAGGTATTAAAAGTGTGTAACAAATACTATACTTATGACTCGAGGAGGATATATGCAACATATTCAAAAGTGGCCCGAGCATCTCAAGCACGGGCGCTGGATTTTAAAATCGAACTGGATTGAATTGAACTCGTTTGAGACTGACCGGAAGAAAAACACACCGCGGCCGCCGATGCAGAAGGCGCCCGGCGGCGATACACTGATTGATCTGCCGGAGATTGATGCCGTACGGCAGAGCGTCGGCAGCAATGTTACATTAAATGCAGCCGTTTATTCGCGGCATAGCCGCCGTAAGTTTAGTGATAAAGCCTTGAGCCTGGCCGAGCTGGCTTATCTCTTATGGGCTACACAGGGGGTGCGAAAAAAGACCGATAAGATTTCTCTGCGAACTGTACCTTCCGGCGGTGCCCGGCATCCGCTGGAAACCTACATTTTTGTGCAGCGGGTGGACGGCCTCGAACCCGGCCTGTATCACTATCTGCCGCTGGACCATAAGCTGGAGCTGGTCAAAGATGCAGCGAGTTTTGAAGGTGATTCAGAGCAGATGCTGAACGAGGCCCTCCTGGATCACAATTTCGGAGCAGCCGTAACCTTTATCTGGACGGCCTTTCCGTACCGTTCCGAACGGGCTTACGCCTTCGAAGCGTACCGCCTCATCCTGCTCGATGCGGGGCATGTGTGCCAGAATCTGTATCTGGCCTGTGAGGCAATCGGGGCCGGTACCTGCGCGGTCGGGGCCTACGATCAGGAGAAGAGCGACCGGCTGCTAAATGTTGACGGGAGCGAAGAGTTCGTGGTGTATGCCGCCCCGGTCGGCAAAGCGGCCGACTGAGAGGCCGGTGCTACGGCCGGCCCCATGGTATGACTGCTGGAAGGACCTACCCCAATACGGTAGAGTTCTCGAAGGGATTCCATGAAAGTTGCTCCTCATAATGGACGTTACACCACTGTGACCGTGTGATCGCCCTCAATCATCGACTGGAATGAGTGTATCTTTTCGATGGTGGATTGGTCCAGTATCATGCCGTGGGGAACCAGCATAAGCCCGTTCGAGAGCAGAATATCGTCTTTCAAATACATGCCCGGCTCGAGATCGGCTAATCTTATTCGCTTGCCGCTCTGCTCGCGGTTTTTGATCCAGTCGGGGGCGAAGGCCAGAAAACTTTCGATTATCTTGGGATCGTATAAGGTGCCCGCACCGGAGGACATTGACTGGCTGGCCTCATCGACCTTTAGACTGTATTTATAGAGCAGATTGTCCCAATCATTGGTAACCCTTACGACTCTGGCCCCGAAGGGTATAGAGGCTCCGCCGAGTTTGTCCGGAAACCCGTGCCCGTCGTAGCGCTCATGATGCGCCCGGATAATGGCGGCGGTCCGCTTGAGGTTGTACACTGCACTGATGATGTGCTGTCCGTAAATCGGATGCTGCACATACTCCTCCCGCTGCTGATCGGACAGCTGTTCCGGAGGAACTTCACTCAGTGCTGCCTCCCGACCAACCAGCCCGATGTCGTGCAGCAGGGCCCCGTAGTAATGCAGGTAACAGATGTCCTTCGGAATTTGCATGTGTGTGCAGAAATGCCAGGTGGTCTCTGCGCAGCGCTTCAAATGTCCGCCGAGGTATCGGTTTCCGAGTGAGATTACCTCTATCAGTAGCTGTACCATTCCATGATAGTTGCGGCGTACCGTTTTAATTGTCTCTTTGTGCTGCTCGGCATTGCGGTGAATAATTTGCTTGAGTTCATCGATTCGAGCGGCGGCTACCTGATCGAGGTCCTGGCCTTCGCCTTTTTCGGCTTCATTTTCTTTATCCATAGGTAACCTCCTGCCACTTTCCATTCAGGAGCGCCATGCCGCGGGTATATCCGGCCTCCCGGATTATTTTTAGGGCATCTTCGAAACCGAAACTCACCCAGGAAGGTTTGTGGGCATCCGAGTTGAGAGTAATCGGGATTTCCCGTTCAAAGCACATCTGCAGAATCCATGGGGACGGATAGGGCTCATCGGTGTAACCGCGGGAAATTGCTCCAGTGTTCACTTCGACTATGAGTCCCGATGCTGCAATAGTATCCAGTGCGCTGCTCACTGCCTCTCGATACCAGTTCTCCTTTTCCGAGAACAGTTGCAGCTGCCGGTTGTGCTTTTTTACCAAATCGAAGTGGCCGATAAAATCAAACCCGCCGATACGCGTCATATGTTGAATCTGCCGGTAATAATCTTTTACCATTTCTTTCGTCGAACCGGAGTAGACCTTGTTGATGAGGTGTTCGAGCTCATCAATCGGCCCATCCAAGCCGTAGTATTGGCCATCCTTTGGATCCGGCAACATATGCACCGAGCCGATTTTGTAATCCAACGCCAGTGCACCGTAGTTCGGATGGGCCGGGTTGTGTGTCTTATCGAGGTAGTCGATTTCTAATCCAGTATACAGTTCGATTTTGTCCTTGTACTGGTCTTTTAAGCGTCGGATTTCACTTAGGTACAGCGACAGATCTTCATCGTCCATTGTCCATGCATTTGGAAAGGGAAGGGGCGCGTGTCCGGAGAAACCGAGGGCCTGCAGATGCTGTGCGAGTGCGTGCTGTACGTACTCTTCCAGACGGCCTTCGCCGTCGCAGTATGAACTGTGGCTGTGATAGTTCGTCTTAATCATACGGAACCTTCCTTATTACAGTTTCGGCATATTGAAACCTCTACGTTGATATATTATTGTAAAAGGTCTCTACAAAGTAAAGCACTACAAGGATACTCTATGATAACTACAGAATTCGAGGATCAAATAAACCAAACCGCTGCCGAGCTCGAACAGAGCCGAGAAGAGATCGGCAAACGAATCGTGGGGCAGCAGAGCATGGTCGACGGTATTTTGATGGCCTTGATTGCCGGCGGACATGTGCTGCTGGAAGGGGTGCCTGGTCTTGCCAAGACCCTGGCGGTAAAAACCGTTGCCGACGTAACCGATGTGGAGTTCAAACGCCTGCAGTTTACCCCGGACCTGCTGCCGGCCGACCTGATCGGTACCCTGGTGTACCGGCAGAACAGTGGCGAGTTCGTGCCGCGCAAGGGGCCGATTTTCAGTAATATTATCTTGGCGGATGAGATTAACCGCGCTCCGGCCAAGGTGCAGTCGGCCCTTCTCGAGGCCATGGAGGAGCGGCAGGTAACTATCGGGGAAACCACCTATCCTTTGCCGGATCCTTTTTTCGTGCTGGCCACTCAGAACCCGATTGAACATGAGGGAACCTATCCCTTGCCGGAAGCACAGCTCGACCGCTTTCTTATGAAGCTGCAGGTCGACTATCCCAGCAGCGAGGATGAGCTGAAGATTCTGCGCAGGATGGGCATTCACAGCGAGATTAAGGTAGAAAAGGTGCTCAACCCCACCCAGTTGCGAGAGCTGCGAAAGGTTGCCGCAACTATCCTGGTAGATGAGCGGATCGAAGAGTATATCGTGCAGATTGTAACTGCCAGCCGGGCGAGCAGCGAAGAGAGCCGCAGTTTTGCCCGCTTCATCGACTACGGGGCCTCTACCCGGGCTACTATTTATCTGTACCGCTGTGCAAAGATAAAGGCGCTCTTCGAAGGCCGGACTTTTGTGATTCCCGATGATGTCAAAGCCGTTGCCTATCGGGTGTTGCGGCACCGTATCGTTCTCAGCTACGAGGCTGAATCGGAAGAGCTTACTCCGGACGATGTTATAACCCAACTGCTTAAGATGGTACCGGTTCCCTAAACTGTATGGATACATTCAGCCTTTTCTCACGAATCAAAAATCTCCCCCTCGCCTCGGCAAAACTCGTGGAAGGGCTTTTGTCCGGTAACTACCGTTCGGTATTCCGCGGGCCGGGGCTGGAGTTCGACGAGGTTCGCGAGTACCATGAGGGTGACGATTCGCGCTTTATCGATTGGAACGTAAGTTCCCGTCTCGGCGTACCGTACATGAAGACCTTCCGCGAAGAGCGGGAGATGATACTGTTCATGCTCATCGATGTGTCGGCCTCGCTGCAGACCGGAACCGGCCGCATGAGTAAACAGGACATGGCCGCGGTTGTCAGCTCGCTGTTGGCATTTTCGGCGGTGCACAACAACGACCGGGTCGGTTCGGTCTTCTTTTCCGACAAAATCGAAAAATGGGTGCCCCCGCGCAAAGGTAAGAAGCAGGTTTTTCGCCTGGTGGAAGATATGATGCATCTGCCGCCCGAGGGGCAGGGCTCCGACCTGGCACATGCCATACGTACCGTGTACGAATCACTCAACCGCAGAGGTATCTGTGTGATAATTTCAGACTTTCGGGTGAATCCGAGTTGGCGCGAGATGAGCCTGCTGGCCAAGAAACACGATGTAATTGCAGTGAAAATAACCGACCCCTCTGAAAAAGTATTCCCCTTCACCGGACTGGTGCAGCTGCTCGATCCGGAGACCGGGGCGCGCATGCGGGCCCCCGGCGGCAGCCGCAGGTTCCGCCACTCCTACCGTGAGTTCTGGGATGCCTATCACCTGCTGTGGCAGCGGGAGTGCCGTCGCCGCGGCGTAGACACTCTTTCGATGAGCACCAACGACGATCCGGTGTTAAAACTGATGCAGTTTTTCGAGAAGAGGAGACGCAGGCGGTGAGGGTGAATAGAACGCGCAGAACGCTGCCCACCGCCATTCTTCTACTGGGCCTGTTGCTTTTTGCGGCGGCCGGGGTACCGGTGGGGGCAGTAGAAGGGGCACAGGTCGAGAAACTCATTTTCCTTCCGCCCGATTTTTATGTTGGCGACAATGTGGAGCTGCGGTTGACTCTCTACCCTGAACCGGGGCTGCGGGTGCTGCCGCCGGAAGAAGTGCCGGTGGCCAACTGGATTGATATTCACGATGTACGTCTGGAACAGAACGGTTCCCGCTGGGAGGTGCAGATGGATTTCACCACTTATGCCCCCGGAACCCGCACCCTTCCGGCCATGCAGCTTGGGGATGTAGTGCTCAACGATGTAAAGCTGCGCAGCAAGTCGATCCTGCAGGATCGAAACGTTGATTTTTTCGGAATAAAAGAGCAGATCTACCTTCCCGGAACCCGTCTGGCAATCGGATTGGCGATATTCGTGCTGTTTTTCGGACCGGTAGTGGTGCTGAGTACGGCCGGTCGGGTATCCCGGGCAGTAAAGCACTTTGTTTCAATTCGAACGGGACGCCGGCCCCACAAGCGCTTTATGCGCAGCTTGAAAGAGCTCGGTGAAAAGCAGATGCAGATGAGCAGCCGGCGGTTCTATATTGTGCTGTCGGAAGAGCTGCGGAGCTATCTCTCATCGAGAACGAAACAGGATTATATGACGGTAACATCATCAGAACTACGGGATCAGTTGTGGAACACCTTTCCTGCGGGAAACAAGGAGCAGGTAAATGCCTTAGCGCGCATGATGCGGCAAAGTGATGAAATCAAGTTTGGTGGTATGAATGCCTCCAAAAAGCAGCGTGAGGTGGATCTCGAGATGGTTGTTACGGCAGCCAAGAATATAGAGGTGTATGTTGAGGGTCAGAACCGTCAAGCGGAGAAGAGCAGAAAAAAGAAGCGGGGGAAGCGGAAAAAATGATAACCTTTGAATCCCCGGGATTATTGGTGTTACTGACCCTGGTTCCGACGCTTTTCTACCTGAACCACTTCTGGCACAAGCGCGGAACCTATGTGTCCTTCTCCTTCACTATTTGGCAGAAAGAGGTCTTGCCGAAGGCTCGTCTTATAGAACGGTTGGCGCTCTTTCTGTCTACACTGGCGTTTTGGCTTGGTTTGATTGCCCTGCTCATTGCGGTGGCCGGTCCCGCGGTCTCTGAAAAAGAGCGTATCCATTTGAACCGCGGCCTGGATATTCTGCTGATACTGGATGAATCTCCGAGTATGGCGGCACAGGACTTTTCGCCGGTAAATCGCTTCGAAACCGCGAAAAAAGTGCTTACCGAGTTTATCAGCCGTCGAACCAGCGATTCGATCGGTCTAGTCGCCTTCGGCGACCAGGCCGCACTGCGGGTCCCGCCTACCAGGGATTACAGCACCTTGCTCGGTCGTTTACAGGACCTGGACATCATGGAGATGGGGCAGGGAACGGCCATCGGAATGGGGATTGCGGTGGCCTGCGTACACTTGCAGCACAGCCGGGCGCAAAATAAAATTGCAATACTGATTACCGACGGAAAAAGCAATGCGGGGGAAATACCACCACTGTCAGCGGCCAAAATCGCGGCTGAAATGGGAGTGCGGGTTTACACAATCGGGGTAGGAACCCGCGGCGAAGTTCCTATTGAACTGGAAGATCCCGCTACCGGTAATATCATTCGCGGAAAAATCGAAAGTGAGTATGACGAGGAGCTGTTGGAGGAAATTGCGCAGATGACCGGGGGGAAGTTTTTCCCCGCTACCAGCCCGGGTTCACTGGAATCGGTGTTCAATGATATCGATTCGTTGGAGACGGTGCAGCAGAGGGTGCGAATTGATATAAAAACCGAGCCGATTCACCGCGAGTTTATTCTGGCCGGCTTCGTGCTGCTGGTGTTGTCTTTCTTTATTCGCAAAATCATCTTTCGGGAGGTGCTCTAGCATGTTGCTCCATCCCGTATACCTGTGGCTGTTGGTCCTGCTGATTCCGGTGGGGGCGGTTATTCTCCGCAACTTTCGATTGGGCCGGAAAGAGTTCGGACGGGTAAAGGGCAGCGGTCCGGCGCGCAACCTTTTCGATGTGTTTACCATCAAGTGGTTTTTCTCATCGTTTTTTCTTTTATTGGCACTGTTTTTCATTGTGCTTTCTCTGGCGGGATTCAAGAATGCCCAGGAGACCTTGGAAGAGCTGCCGGCCGACAAGGATGTGATTTTCACGGTAGATATATCCCGCAGCATGCTCAGCCGAGATATCCAGCCGAGCCGCCTGGAGAGGTCAATTTCACTGATGAACAGCATCATCGGGCGGGTGAACTCGGCGCGGTACGGACTGGTATTGTTCAAGGGTGATGGGTATGTGTATGTGCCGGTGACCGAGGACCTCAAGGCGCTGAACAAAGCGGTCGCTACCATTTCCCCCGCACTGTTTACCTCCAGCAGTACAAGGATCGAATCCGGGCTGCGGACCGCCTTCGATGCCTTCCCCTCCGGGGAAGATCGTCGCCGGATAGTAATTCTGATTACCGACGGCGAGGCGCATAGCGGAAACAGCACCGCTGTGCTGGAAACTGCTGCGGACCGGGACATTACGGTAGATGTAATCGGAGTCGGGACGGAAGAAGGGGGGCGGATTCCCCTGGATGAGGAGCGCTTTCTGCGCGATGAGAGCGGCGATTTTGTGATAACCCGCCTCAACCCGGTTCCGCTGCGCAGGATAGCCGAGGGCAGCGAAGGGGCGTACTGCCAGATGGACAGTATCGCTTCGCTCGCGGAGCTGTTCGAGTGTCTTTCGTTGAAGGAGGCGGGCGAGAGTATCCGTCTTATCGAACAGGAAGAGTATAAGCCGTTTCTGCTGATTGCGATCGCAGCACTGCTTATCTCATTTTTAGTAAGGGTAATTCCATGGCGCGGAACTTATTAATCGCTGGTGTTGCACTCATACTGCTCTCATTGAGCTCCTGTTCACAGGTGAGTGACTACATTAAGGTGGTTGAAGGCAATTACGCCTTCTCACGGGGGGAGTACAAAGAGGCCAACTTCGCGTATATCCAGGGAGTAAAGCACTCTGAATACTCCGATCGCCTGCTGTATAATCTCGGTAATGTATATCACTCACTTGGTGAATCACAGGCGGCCCTGGAAGAGTGGCAGGAGTCGGTTGCTGCGAGCCAGGATTCCCGGCTCTTGTTCCGGATTGCATTCAACCGTGGAGTGCTGCACTATGAGATGGGCAATTATCAGAGTGCCTATAATGATTTTCGTAGAGCCCTGCGTCTGAATCCGGATGATGTGGAGGCTAAAGCCAACTTGGAGTTCTGTCTTCGAAAGTTGAACCTTTCGGATGAACAACAGAGCAGTCGTCAAACTCAGGACTCTTCGCAGCAGAACCAGTCGGTGAGTGAAGACGGCAGCCGTATTCTGGAATATGTAAAACGCAGTTCGCCGACGTTGCTCAGTCCGGATTATAAAACCGAATCGTCATCCACAGGAAAAGACTGGTAGAGAGTATGGGTAAGAAGATACTTTTGCACATTGTACTTTTCGTTGCCACGGCAGTTCTGCTTTCCGCCCAGAGCGAAGGCGGAATATCGATCGAAGTGAGCCCGAATCCGGTGGGGCGAAACGACCGCTTCGGAGTGACACTGCAGGTGCCGATAGAGGATTCCTCAACGGTAGTGGTTGATGAGCCTGAGCTGAGCAGTGATATTCTGCTGTTGCGGGGGCCCTATGTCAGACCTGTATATATCGATGGGCCCTCCGGCGAAAGAATTCCACGTACCGAGATAACTTATCTGTACCGCTGTTCGGGAACCGGCCGCTACGAGGTCGGCCCTTACCGGGTATCCGGAGCAGACCGGGCCTATGCTACTCAAGCGCAGCTGCTGGAGGTCGGCGAGTACCGCAACCGGCAATTAGTCATTCCTCTAGAGCTGGAATGGTCACTTTCCGATACCTCTGCCTATGTCGGACAGAACATAGTAAGTGTCGTCAATGCCCTTGAGCAGCCGGAAATTCGCATATTCGAGGATGTGCAGGTAGGGTCGCCAACGGAAGGTTTTTTTCAAACAGCCGAGGGAGTCGGCAGCATCAACCGCGTGGAGCGGGGCGGCCGAACCCTGTACGAAATACCGATTGCCGGCTACATGTTTACCCCCTCCACCCCCGGACAGGTAGCCCTCCCGCAGGCCCGGGTGAACTATCAGGACGGACAGGCGGTCTCCGACCGGCCGACCATCCAGGTGGAGCCACTGCCGGAACGCGTACAGGAGAGCGGTGCGGTTGGCAACTTTTTGCTGACTGCCAACATAGCGAAACAAGAAATCCGGCAGGGCGAACAGGTGCAGCTGACGGTGCGGGTCGAGGGAACCGGGAATCTGAACTACCTCCAGTTTCCCGAGCTTCAGCTGGAAGGCTTTACCCAGCTAAAGGCGGCAGAGAGCTCCGACTATGTACCGACTCAACAGGGGTATCGGGGCAGTCGTGAATATTTGTACACCCTGGTCGCCGAAGACCCCGGTCTGAAACGGGTACAGGTCTCCTCCTTAAGCGCTGTGCAGCCGCAGACCGGACGGGTGTATGCCACCCACTCATACTCTTTTTCGATAGAGGTGGTTTCCGGGGGTACGGAAGCGGAAAGTGCCGAAGGCGAATCCGGTTTCGGATTTTCACCGATCGAAGCGGCGGATATGCAGCAGGCGGAAATATCTACTCGTTTTACTCAGCTCGAATCATATGCATGGCTGCTGCCCGGGCCGCTGCTGTTACTGCTGTTTATTCTACTCAAGCGGCGGAGAACCGCATTGATATTGCCGGCCCTGTTGCTGCTTTCGTTCGGTGCCGCTGAGTTTACCAGCGAACCGGTAGTCCGGACCATTGAGAATGCCCGGGCCGCCTACGAACAGGAGTCCTACAATACCGCCGTTTCTCTGTATCTGGAGGCAGTCAGGCTGCGCCCGGATGTGCCCGAATTGCGCTATAATGCAGCTCTTGCGGCTTATCGTACTGAAGATATAGGAGCAGCTGTGCTGTATGCACGTACCGCCCTCACGATACAGCCGATGAACGAAACGTATAAAACCTTTCTCGATTTTTTGGCCCGGGAGTACGGCATAAATACCGAAGTTGAATCGCCCTTTCCCTTTCATCCGGACCTGTTTTTGCTGGTATTAACGCTTTTGATAAACGCCGCCGGATTTCTGGGTATTATCTATCTGTTCCGGCACAATAACGGGTATTTTATTGCCGCAGCGTTATTAGTAGTCGCCAGTGTGGTGGTCGGTATCGGTTTTTCTTACTCGATTGTGCAGTCAAACCGGAATGTCGGTGTGGTAGTAGCCCAGCGCGAAGCGGTTCCGCCGGTAAAAAAGATCCCCAAAATCGACTCTTCCGACGCCTTTACCCTGAAGGACGGTGAGCTGGTGAAGATAAAAGGTGCCACCGGAGAGTTCTACTTTATCGAAACCGGCCTCGGACAAAAGGGCTGGGTGCTAAAAGATGGCATTGATCCGGTTCCCGGATTGAAAAAACTGTAACTATACCTTACCCACGGCTGTTTTTAGTAATGAGGTCTCTCACCACCAGGAATTCATCAATAGTAGAAGGAGTTAACTATGGATTTTGCACAGATTCTCGATGAATGGGAGAAGGGTCGATCTAAAACAAAACCGCACCAGCGGGAAGCCGAAACCGACGGGAATGGGCGTCAGGTGTTCGAGCAGTGGTTGGATAAAGCGGAGAACTGGAAATATTACGATAAAGGCAGTCGGGAAACCGAAGATGATCCCGCCCTCAGACGGCAGTATCTGCGAAAAATGGAGCCTGAAGACGAAATTGATCTGCATGGTTTAACTCTAGAGGAATCCTTGCTTCGACTGGATCGCTTTTTGAATGAAGCGGTTCATCGCGGACTTCGGAAAGTGCTGATCTTACATGGCAAGGGGAACCATTCGAAGGGGGCTGCGGTATTGCCGAAAGCTGTTTTGGCATACCTACAAAACTCACCGCTGGCCGGTGAATTGGGAAGCCCCCGTCGCGAAAAGGGGGGCTCCGGTGCCACTTGGGTTATTATTAAGAATCCGGATTAACGCTCGCGGTAGATTATTCTGCCGCGGGTAAGATCGTACGGCGACAGGGCAACTCTCACTTTATCTCCGGGCACGATTCTGATGTAGTGCTTGCGCATTTTGCCTGAGAGATGGGCCAGAATTACATGCCCATTGTCCAGCTCAACGCGGAACATAGTGTTTGGAAGTGATTCTCTTACTATGCCTTCTACTTCAATTGCCTCTTCTTTAGCCACGGATTCTCCTCGTTTTAATATTCTTAAATATAGTAGAGAAATAGAGAGGGATTGTCAACTAGTTGACATTTTTCATCATTTACGTCATATTCACATGCTCATGGAAGGGACACATAACTGGGCGAGGTGATTGCATATGGATAAAGAGTTTGAAGCACAAATGCAGGGAAAACTTCATGAAATGAAAGAAGAAATTGTCCGCTCGCTGATTTCTGAAAGTCAAGATTTTGAATCGTTGATTGACGATCTTGATCCGAAGGATCTAGCTGATATCGCTGCGGACGATATCGACCGTAAAACCCTGGAAGCATTAAACGAACAAGACATTAAACGTATGCGCCTTATTGATTCCGCCCTTTCCCGTATTAAAAACGGCCGGTACGGTTTGTGCATGCGCTGCGGAAAGAAAATCAAGCGTGAACGCTTGGAAGCTATCCCGTATGCACTTATGTGCATTGAGTGTAAAAACAACGATGAACGGCGCAACCGCTGATTAATTTAAAAAAAAACTAAAAGACTTCCCGAATATTCCGATTAATAATAGTGAGGAAGTCAAACAATGCAGGTGTTAAGGCAATCGACACAGCCAACTGTGAACCCTTCATTTCTAATGCGGGCGCGTTATTCCGGTAGTCGAATTTCTTTTCCCGTAAAACCGAGTCAGGCAATTTATGCGCGTTTCGAGCATGTGACCGGTGTCCCGTCCCGGGAAGGTGGCGGTGTTACTTTATCCAAACTCAGGACAATTGATAATTTAATCGATCGCTTGATAAGTATAAAAGCTTCTTCCGGAAATACCGAACAAAAAGCGCGCCTCGATTCGATGATTGCCTCTCTGGAAGCGGCCAAGACAGCGGCCGACACTCAGGATGTAGGCACCTTGCTGCAGGGAAATGCCGATATGCTGCACTCGTTTACTCAGCTCGAGCCGTCTTACGGTACCGCCGGAAGCATGCAGGGCCTGGTATTCAGCCTGAGTGCGTGAAATTAAAGAAAGGGATTGTGATTTTTCTCACGCTCGATGGTTGTGAACGGGCCGTGTCCGGGAAACACTCGTGTATCGTTCGGCAGCTTGAACAATTTGGAAAAAATACTGTCGCGCAACTTACCCGCATCTCCCCCCGGTAGATCAGTGCGGCCGACTCCTTCGAAAAAAAGTGTATCCCCCGAAAATAGAATTGTGTCGTTCTCAGAGTAGATGCTAATGCCGCCGGGCGTGTGTCCGGGGGTATGGATAACCCGCAAATCGGTGTCGAGAATAAGATCGCCCTCTTCCAGCAGGACGTCCGCCTCCGGCAGGTTCTGCAGAAAACTGTGAAAAAGCGGATGGAACTCAGCTCCCAAATTAGACAGGTCCTGCAGATGCTGCTCTTTCCCCGCCTCGCCCAGGTAAGTGCTGTCGAGCTTGTGGATATAAATAGGCGGCACGATATCTTTATCCCGGTAGTAATCGCGTAATTGACCGATAGCCGCAATATGGTCAAAATGGCCGTGGGTACAGAGAATTGCCAGGGGGGTGAAGTTTTTTATCTCTATGTGTGATATGATGTCTTCGACGTTCCCGGCGGGATCGATAATGATGCACCCCTTTTTCCAGTGCGAGAAGAGGTAAGTATTGGTGTTCAAAAGACCGGCGACAATTCTATCGACCATAGTAGCTATCAGAGTAAGGTAAAACATATGGTTTTGCAACCACAAATTTTAATGCAGCTCTCAGGAATACTGCTGCTTGCACTGCTGTTTTACATGCTTATTCCCGGCATCGGTGCGTTTTACATACGCAGCAGCTGGCGTAAGTTCCGCCGATTACTCACCGAAGCGGCCACTTACTGTCCTCTGGGCTACCGCGAACTACGGGAAGTAGAACAGAGGAGTGCCCCTGACAACCGGCTGTACCGTTTTTTCGGGCACCTGCAGGCAATGCAGGGCGACAACACTATCTGGATTTCGGATGGCAAGGTTTCTATAAGTGCACGTGTAGCGCGGGTGCCGGTGTATATCCTCTCCTCACAAAGTTCGTGGTTCGAAAGCGGGTTCCGCGAATATCCGCTTCAACCGCCGCGCAAGGTGGTGTGGGAGAAAATTTCATCTCTGCCGGAGTATACCAATATTTTTCTTAGTGGAAACCTCGAGTGGGAGCAGAACCGCGGGGTCTTTAAGAGCGCTGCCGATCATCCCCTATTGGTGATTATATATGAGGGTAAAGCCCAGGAGATGCTCATACGGGCGGCCTGGAGCGGGCGGCAGAAGAATGAGTATTGGAATCCTTTTACCCCCGGTGCTCTGGCTCTGGGCTCATTTTCTCTGTTCATCTACTGTTATATTCTGTTGAGATTCCCACAGCAACTGCTGCCGGCCGTGGTGGCGCTTTCACTTTCGGTGGTTCCGTTGGTTCCCTTCCTGCCGCCGGCAGTTCTGTTTTACTACTTTTATCGGGGCTTTTGGAAACGGGGACGGGTATTGCGGGCACAGCGTGATCTTATCCGTATGCCCCTTATCCATTTTGATGTAGACAGCTCAATACTGCGGCAGTCGGTGCGTCTGAAAACCGGTGAGAAGTATAAAATGCGCCGTTTCCAGAGTCTCGAGAAGCTGAAGGAAGAGGTTGATACCGCTTCCGCCCATTTCATACAACCGGCCCTGCCCGAGCATCTCCTCAATAATGAGTACTATCTCTTTTCTGATGAGCATTTACGACGCCCCCGCGATCCGATGGCGGAGTTTATTATAGTTCCCGGCAGCCCGTTTCAACTGCTGTCCGAGTGCGAGAAACGTGCCGTACAGTATGAATTGTTCGGTTTGGGTATTCTATCAGTTGGAATTGGAATTACGGAGCTCCTGGTGTTCCTTTTTTTCACCTATATGTTGGTCTGAGAGCAACTAATTATAAAAAAGGCGGCCCTTCGGCCGCCCCTTGTAAAACTCGCTGTATAAAAACTCGCTCTCCCCCAATGGCATTAGCGTGAATTGTTCTTTTTCTCCTTCTTGCGGGCAAAGTTCACCGTAATATTCCGTCCGCGAAATTCTATTCCGTCCATAAGCTCAATCGCCTTAGGGGCAACCTTTTGTGGAATATCAATAAAAGAGTAGTTATCCAATACTTTGATGTTGCCGATCTCTTTCTGTTCTATATCAAGACTGCTCCGAAAAAGCCGTACCAGATCGCGCGGAAAAACCTTACGGTTTTTGCCTATACTTATAAAAATGGTCTGCATTTGCGAAGAAGGCTTCACATTCTGATCGAGCTGCCCCTCGAGGGCTTTCTTGAAAAAATAGGCACCGATGTACCCGCGCAAATGCAGGGGAACGCTCTTCTTGATGAGCTTCTTATACTTATTCAGTACCTCGGGGTCTTCTTCATCCTTAATCTGAGTGACGATACTCTTCAGTTTTCCTTTTAAGATTTCCTCCTCTTCAGGAAGTTCTTGATTCTTGGTTTTCATTTGATTTAACTCCTGTAATGTCTCTAATGTACTGCTCTCCTCCTCGGAAACTAAAATGGAGAAAGTAGGCGAAGGCGAGCATCCTGCGACTGTCCAGCCGACTTCTTCAAAGAGGTTTTGCTGCGGCGGCAGTCCGTAAAAAAAAAGTGCTTCAAAACTGGAAAGGGGGATGGCGGGAACATCCTCAAAGGAAGCTATTTCACAGCGCGGTAGAGCTCCGTCTTGAGTTTCTTGAAGATCTGTGCTGAGACAGCAGGAAATACCTCTCCGGTTTAGTTCGTTTTGAAGCTGCTGCGAATCTGTGTGTGAGGCAGTCAGAATCAGAACTCTGTGCAGTTCCATTCCGTATACCAGCCGGGCGATAAGGTGAGGGGTGCGAGTTTTACTTTTATAAATATTCAGGGGGGGCAGTTTTGAGCGTCTGCCGGCACTCGTCAGAGTAGTAGGACGTTTGAGCAGATAGGAGAGCTCTTCCGCCTTTTCCAAGGAAGGAGTGGAAATAATTGTCTGTACTTTGCCGGAAATCTTCGTCATAATGAACTCTACATCCCGGGCAAACTCCACATTATCACCGTTTTCGGGTACGTTAATGAGAACCGCGGTCAAGTTTTCCAAAGGGAGATTGTTTCGGCGGATGTGGTCAATGATACGCTCAGTAGTGCCGACAATAAGGCCAGGGCGTTTGGAGAGTATCCGTAATTCATGTTTTGCCTGAGATTCTTTGCCGAGAATCGCCGCTTGTTTCGCTCTGGCTTTGGCGGTTGAAAAACGGGAGATTTCCCGTTCGTATTTGTTCGCAGCCGCGACCGTATCGACCAGAATGAGGAAAATCGGGCCTTTTTTGCGGGGTTTTGACTGTAAAAAGAAGGGGATCAGTTGAGCAACTGTCTTTCCTTCTCCCGAAACACTTTCCACAATAAGGTCTTTACCCTGCAGAGCGGCCGGAACATACTCTTCTTGAAGCGGGGTCGCTTCATGAAAGCCGGCTGATGAAAGCAAAGACTCCACTTTTTCTTTTGGATGGTGTCGCATGATAAATTGTAACACAGTGGTATCCTATGATTCACTACCTTCGTATATTAAAAGATATATTCACTCTATATGTTTGTCAAGAAAGGAAAAATGTCTACAGTAATAAGCAAAAAGAGGAGCATGTGCATATGCAAATGAGTTATACACCGTTCGGATTATCAAAAACTGCCGCATGGCCCATATTGGCGGGGCTGCTGTTTCTCTCCGGCCTGACTCTAACTGCAGCCGAAGAGTTTGCCTTCAAATACCGGGTGGGAGATAAATACCGAATTCTCTCACAGGTGGATGAAGAGGTATATGTGAATGGCCGCTACAGTCATCAGGCCGATATTCTGAATAGAATTTCGGTAGAGATAAAGGATGCCAAAAACGGAAAAGGGCTGTTGGAGGGGCAGTTCAGTACCTCCGAAACCAGAAGCGGGCAGGTTTCGGTCTATGAAATGAACCGCAGTTACTTTTCGCGCTTCTGGCGGGATGCGCGCGGACGTTACGACATCGACCCTTCGTATTACATGCCGGTGGTGCGCGATGTGCCGACTTTCCCCGAAGATTCGGTTGAATCCGGCGACAGCTGGGAAGCCGCCGGTGAGGAGGTGCATGACCTGCGCAACGGTTACGGTATTCCCGCCCCGCTGAGCTTTCCGTTTCGGGCCAAGTACCGCTATCTCGGCAAAGCGGAATACAACAATAAAGAGTACGACCTCATTTCGGTACAGTACACCGTGCGGCACCGCACCTCGAACTACTTTCGGCAGTTTCCGCTTTATCCGGTCAGGATAACCGGCTTCTCCGATCAGCAGGTTTATTGGGACCAGGAAGTGGGCCGACCCCACGCCTACACCGAGCAGTTCAGTATGATCTTTTCCCTTTCCAACGGCGATCAGTACGAGTTTACCGGAACGGCCCGGGCGGAGGTGATTGAATCTATTCCCATGGACCGCGAGAAAATTGCCGAAGAAGTGGAAAAGCGGCTGCGGGAAGACGGGGTGAAGGACACCCGGGTAAAAGTCGATGAACGCGGGGTTACTCTCGATTTGGAGAATATTCAGTTTGCCCCCGACTCGACGGAACTCCTGCAGGGGGAACAGCAGAAACTCAATCGTATAGCGGAGATCCTGCGGAAATATTCGGACAGGGATCTGCTGATAACCGGCCACACCGCCCTGGCCGGCACACAAGCGGGGCGTCAGCAGTTGTCGCAGCAGCGTGCACGGGTGGTCGGAAACTACCTGCTGAACAGAGGCATTCGGGAGCCCGAACAGATAATTATTCAGGGAAAAGGGGCCCAGGAGCCGATTGCCGATAATTCCACCCCGGAAGGGATGCGGCGGAACCGCCGTGTCGAGATAACTATACTCGAAAACTAAATTCGACTTGCGATTAAGAGCGTGGAATAGTACATTTAAACCGGAGGATCTATGGATGCTGGCGACCGACTCTACAAGCGAGTGCAAAGTACTGTACACAGCCGTTCCCTGTCTTTGGAAGAGAAGCAAGGGAAACTCAAACAAGAGTTCGTACAGAGTGTGGGCGGGGTGCCGGTCGAGATGCTCGATGAACTGTTTGAGGTGATATTTTTCTCCCCCATATCATCCGAAGAAGAGCTGCTTCAGCGCGCCGAAACCCTCCCCGACCTCGCCGAACTGTTGTTGGAGTCATTCGATGAACGGCGTGAATCCTTTACCCGGCAGCAGTGGCATCAGATCGGGGAGATTGTATCCGATTTTGGGATTGAACTTGATGAATCCCTACTTACGTATGTAATGGCGAAGGTTGTTGAACGCGGAGCTATTTAATCAAGTAAGAACTGCTGCTTCAGGAGGCAAAATGTATGGATAAGAGAAAATCTGAAATTCATGATCATCAAAGTGCAATAGATGAGCTCGAGGTGTCAATCGAGCGCCAAACTGCGGAGCTGGGTAAATTGATTCTGCAGAGCGATGAATGTGAAATCGAGGGTATAAAGGAGCCCTTTTCCGTAGGAAAAGAAATTGAGGCGGAGATACACGCAAAGGAAAATCGCCGCGAGGACATCCGCAGCGCATTGGAGCGGATGCGTCAACTCGATGAGCAACTTCAGGAACTGGAGGAAGAGGATAAAACCTATGATAACAGCCACAATGAACTGCTAGGGTCGCTTGGTGCCCACGGCTATCGTGTATATCGAACCGGATCACTGGAAGGTGAAAAGTTTGATAAAATTTTTACGGATCTCAATGAGCTAGATTCTCAACTGAGTGAAAAAGAGCGGGTGGTGCAGAGTTTGTCCATGGCTCGGAATGAGAAAAACGTATTCCAGAGGCTGCCCGGAACTGCCAAGATTACCATGCTGAAGACTTCGATTGTCCGGCTTGAAAAAAAGCGTGACGCCGCCCTTAGCAGGGCCGGAGAACAGCTGCTGGAAAGCGGTGCAGTTGAAGATATTCCGGATGAGCAGGTGCGCAGTGTCACTTCAAACATCAAGCAGCAGGAGGAGCGGCGCAGGGAGCGCGGGCAGCAGCGAGAGGCGCTGGCGCAGGAAAAGGACCAGTTGAATCAGAGAATAGAGTCGCAAACCAACGCCGCTTCTGCGGAAAAGGCCCTGAAACAGCTGGAAAGCGAAATAAGCCGGCAACAGGAACGCCAGTATGAGCAATACCAGCAGATTGGAAAAGCGTTTCTGCTGCAGCCGTCTCTCGAAGAGAGGGGCGCTGGAGAACAGCAGGCTGTACTGAACAGAATTCAGGAATTGGAATCGCAAAAGCAGCAGCACCAGGACAAGGTCAACCAACTGCAGTCCGAGCTAGAGATAGAGGACCTTCAGGACGCCATGAAAAAGAAGGAAGAACACATCTCCCGGCTCGAGAAAAAAATCTCCGAAGAAAAGCAGGAGGTTGAACAGTTCCGCGACGATCTTTCCGCCGATAACAACCGCATAAAAGAGTTGCGCAGAATGGCCCAGACGGAGGAGAGCGGCAAACCTGAGAAAAAGGCGGCTAAAACGAGCTCCACTACGAAGAAGAAGCGCAGCGGCGCCGCAGCTGAATCGAAGCCCAGCCCCACCGCACCGGCTGAAGCAGCCACGGGGGAGAAAGCAAAGGAAGCTGAGAAGGTGAACGAAGCCCCGCCAGAATCCGATGCGCCAGGAAGCGAAAAACAGGAATAGTTGCAAGAGAAATAAAAGGGCACTAATAAAAGGGCCGGCTGGATATCCAGCCGGCCCGATTTGTTGGTGTGCTTATACCCGGGTGCGCTCGGTGTATTTGGTGTGCAGGTAGTGGTGACTGCGTTCGCCGAGGGGCTTGCTGAGGTACTTTTCGTAGATCTCCTGAATAGCCGGGTTCTCGTGCGATTTTCGCAGTTTTTTGCCTTCATCTTCGGCATAGATTGCCTGAATGCGTTTATTCCGAACCTCGTCGGTGGTATACCGCGGTTGTCCGCCGCCGCCGATACAGCCGCCGGGACAGGTCATTATCTCGACGAAGTGATATTCCGCTTCGCCGGCCTGTATGCGGTCGATCAGTTTGGAGGCGTTTCCGAGCCCGTGGGCTACGGCGGTGCGCAGCTCCACCCCGTCGAGAAAGGCCCACTCTTTCAGCGGCTTCTCTATGGTCAAGGCGGCCTCTTTCACTCCTTCCAGCCCCATAATCGGGGTTACGTGCAGGTTGTCGACGGGCAGTGCCCGGCCGGTAACAATCTCGTACGCCGTACGCAGGGCGGCCTCCATTACGCCGCCGGTGTTGGCAAAGATGTCCGCCGCACCGGAGGAGATGCCCAGGGGAGAATCCATCGTATCTTCTTCGATATTGTGGAAGTCGATACTGGCCTGTTTGATCATCCGGCCCAGTTCGCGGGTGGTCAGCACATAGTCGACATCCTGATACCCGCTGTCGTTCATCTCTTCGCGCTGGGCTTCGTACTTTTTGGCCGTACAGGGCATCACGGATACCACCACGATGTCCTTCGGGTCCAGCTTGTTCTGTTCGGCATAGTAGGTTTTGGCCATGGCCCCGAACATCTGCTGCGGCGATTTACAGGAGGAAATATTGGGCAGAATACCGGGGTAAAAGTGCTCGGCGAATTTGATCCAGCCGGGCGAACAGCTGGTGAACTGCGGCAGGGCGGACTCCTGTTTGTCCGCCAGTACGCTTTTCAGCCGGGTCAGCAGCTCCGTGCCTTCCTCCATAATGGTCAGGTCGGCGGCAAAGTTGGTATCGAAAACCTTGTCGAATCCGAGGCGCCGCAGGGCGCTGACCATCTTCCCGGTTACCAGGGTACCCGGTTCATAGTCGAAGCACTCGCCCAGGGCCGCCCGGATGGCGGGGGCGGTCTGCACGACCACATGCTTGTCGGGGTTGTCTATTGCTTCCCACACTCCGGGAATGTGATTGTTCTCGGTGATGGCTCCCACAGGACATACCGCCGCGCACTGTCCGCACTGCACGCAGACCACTGTGTCGAGGTTCTGCGCGAAGGCCGGTCCGATGACGGTGGCATAGCCGCGGTTCTGGGCGGCCAGGGCACCGACGTTTTGCACGGCTTTACACACTTCCATGCAGCGGCGGCACTTGATGCACTTGCCCGTGTCGCGTACCAGTGCCGGAGTGCTTTCGTCGAAGTACTGTTTCGGTTTATCGCCGGCGTAGGTGATGTCTTTTATGCCGAGCTTGTTGGCCACCTCCTGCAGCTCGCAGTCATCGCCGCGCTCGCAGAGCTGGCAGTCGCCTTCATGTTCGCTCAGCAGGAGCTCTACAACGGTTTTGCGAGCGGCCCGCACCCGGGCGCTGGTGGTTTTTACCACCATACCATCGCGCACCGGGGTCGAGCAGGAGGCAACCAGGTTTTTGGCCCCCTCTACTTCGACCACGCACATGCGGCAGGCACCCAGCGGCTCCATACCTTCCAGATAGCAGAGAGTGGGAATATCTACATTCACCTTGCGGGCTGCTTCAAGTACTGTAGTTCCCGCTTCCACTTCAGTTGTAATGTTGTCTATTGTAATCTTCATTCTACACTACTCTCCGTTTTTGCAGGGGTTTTGCCGTAATCGCAACGCAGACAGCGTTCGCACTGCCGGACGGCAACACTTTCGCACCAGCTGCGCTCAACCTCTTCAAAGTTGTTCTTTCTGCGGTCGATTTCAATCGCCGGCATTTTCTCACGCGGGTAGGGCACCGGTTCCGCATCCGGGTCGTAAGAGGTTTCCACCTCTTTGTCCTCATGCCAGAAAGCGTGGGTTTCACCGGTCAGGTACTGATCGATGCCTACTGCCGCTTTCTCGCCGTCGCCGATTGCCGAGACAACCGAGACCGGTCCGGAGGCGGCATCGCCGCCGGAGAAGATCCAGTCGACCGAGGTCTGACCGGTGAGCGGATTGGTTTTGATGAAGCGGTTTTCACCCATCTGCAGGTCTAACTCGCCGGCAAACTGACTGGAATTGATCTGCTGGCCGATGGCGATAATGACCTGGTCGGCTTCGACAATGAAGTTCTGCTGATCGGTCTGTTTGGGCCGCCGCCGGCCACTGCGGTCGAACTCGCCCAGCTGCATGCAGGCGCAGGTTACGCCTTTCACCTTGCCAACACCGTTTTTCTCGATTGCGATGGGCTGGGTGAGGGTTTTCAGTTTAACTCCCTCTGACAGCGCTTCTTCGATCTCTTCGGCATAAGCCGGCATCTGTTCCTGGGTTCGGCGGTAGAGGATGGTCACCTCTTCGGTGCCGAGCCGGATAGCGGTACGGGCAGCATCCACCGCTGCGTTTCCGCCGCCGATTATCACCAGCTGTTTACCCACGGGTACTGATCCGCGGATATTGTACTGTTTGAGAAAGTCGATACCCTGTACCACTCCCTCGGCCTCTTCACCGGGTATACCCATCGGCATGTTAACCGGGGCACCGATTCCGAGGAAGGCGGCCTCATATCCCTGGGACCGCAGTTCTTTAAGGGTGAAGTCGTGGCCGAGTTTGCTGTCGGTAATGATGTTCACGCCCATGTTTTCGATCATGCGAATCTCGCGGGCCAAGGTTTCGCGGGGCAGCCGGTAGGCCGGAATGGTTTGTACCATCATGCCGCCGGGGCGCTGTTCGGCTTCAAAAACCGTCGGTGAATAGCCGAGCCTGGCCAGAAAGTAGGCGCAGGACAGGCCGGCCGGTCCGGCTCCGATAATCGCTATCTTGCGTTTGGCGTTGGCGGCGATCTCTCGTATCTCCGGCAGCTGGATGGTGACCTCCTGGTCGACCATAAAGCGTTTGATTCCGCGGATGGCCACCGAATCGTCCAATGTGGAGCGGCGGCACTTTTCTTCGCAGGTGTGGAAGCAGACCCGGGCACAGACGGCTGCAAAAGGGTTGCGTTCGCGGTGCAGCCGCAGGGCTTCGGCATAGCGCTTCTCTCCGACCAGCGATACGAAACCGGGCACATCGACTCCGGCGGGACAAGCACTCTGACAGGGCGCCCTGACCAGCCCGGCACATACACCGGCTTCGCAGTGTTTATCGCGGATGTGTTCTACGTACTCATGCCGGAAGTGGCGTATAGTTGAAAGCACCGGGTTGGGGGCCGTCTGGCCCAAGCCGCACAGGGCGGTGTCCCTAATCTGTTCGCCCAATGCAATCAGCCGCTCGATATCATCTTCCTGGCCGTATCCTTCGGTAATGCGGGTGAGAATTTCGAGCATTCGCTTGGTTCCGACGCGGCAGGGGGTACACTTCCCGCAGGACTCCTCCTGTACGAATTCGAGAAAGTAGCGGGCTACGTCTACCATACAGGTGTCGTCGTCCATTACAATCAGTCCGCCGGAGCCCATAATGGCCCCAAGTTCGCTCAGGGTATTGTAGTCCAGCGGAACATTGAGGTACTCTTTGGGAATACAGCCTCCGGAAGGCCCGCCGATTTGGGCGGCCTTGAACTGTTTGCCTCCGGGGATTCCTCCGCCGATGTCGTAAATCAGTTCGCCCAGGCTGGTGCCGATCGGCACTTCCACCAGACCGCTGATATTGATAGCTCCGGCCAGGGCAAATACTTTGGTTCCCTTGCTCTCTTCGGTGCCGAAGGAGGCGTACCACCCCGCGCCTTTGTCGATAATGGCGGCAACGTTGGTGTATGTTTCCACATTGTTGAGCAGGCTTGGTTTGTCCCACAGGCCTTTTTGGGCGGGGAAGGGCGGCCGTGGCCGCGGTTCGCCCCGTTTTCCTTCGATTGAACGAATGAGTGCGGTTTCTTCACCGCATACAAAGGCCCCGGATCCCATTCGTATTTCTAAGTCGAAGGAGAAATCGGTTCCCATTATTTTTTTGCCGAGCAGCCCGGCTTCCCGGGCCTGTTCCAGGGCTTTGCCGAAGCGACTGACTGCCAAAGGATATTCGGCGCGTACATACACGAAGCCGCGGTCGGCACCGATGGCGTAGGCGGCCAGGGTCATCCCTTCGATCAAGCTGTGCGGGTCGCCCTCGAGTACGCTGCGATCCATAAAGGCACCGGGGTCCCCTTCGTCGGCGTTACACAGTACGAACTTCTCATCCCCTTTGGCTTTACTGGTGAACTCCCATTTCAGCCAGGTCGGGAAACCGGCGCCGCCGCGTCCCCGCAGCCCGGAACCCTTGATCTCTTTAATCACTTGGTCGGGGGTATACTTGGAGAGCGCTTTCGCCAGAGCGGAGTAGCCGCCGACGGCGATAAAATCATCCAAATTCAACGGATCGATATATCCGCAGTTTCGCAGTACAATGCGTGCCTGTCCGCTGTAGAATTCCACCTTATCCGCAGTATCTACCTGACGGTTGTCGGAAAAGTTGCGATGGGTAAGATGCTTTACTATCTCTTTTTTCTTGAAATGCTTCTGGACAATTTCTTCGGCGTCTTCGGGTTTTACTCCCTCGTAAAAGACCTGTTCCGGCTTGATGAGCAGCACCGGTCCTTTGGCGCACGGGCCCAGACATCCGGTTTCCTTTATCGGAACCGTAACTCCGGCAGTTTCGAAAGCTTTTTCCAGGGCATCTTTTACCTCGAGCGCACCGGAGGCAATACAACCGGCGCCGGCACACAGGTGAATAAGCTGTTCGGTGTCGGGACGGGATTTTTGCGCCGCTTTCTGGCGTTTTTCCAGGTCTTTGACCGACTGAAGTTTCATGTTCGCTTCCATTACGCTTCCTCTCCTTCGCAGGGCTCAGAAACACGGTAAGGGACGAGAAGGTCCTTTACTTTCGATGGTTTTACGCGCTGATACACGTGGTCATTGATCATCACCACCGGTGCTAGACCGCAGGCTCCGTAGCAGCGTCCCACTTCGAGACTGAATATTCGGTCTTCGGTCGTGCCGCCGACTTCGATTTCGAGATAGTCCTGAATCGCCTCCAGAACCTCTTTACCCCCGCGAACGTAGCAGGCGGTACCCAGACATACTCTCACAATATTCTTACCGCGAGGTATGGTGGAGAAGTAGGAGTAAAAACTAACTACTCCGGCTACTTCACTGTAGGGAATGTTGAGCCGCAGGCTCACCTTTTTGAGAACCGGTTCGGGGAGATATCCGAACAGGTTTTGGGCGGTTTGCAGGACGGGAATCAATGCCCCTTTTACACCGGAAAATGTAGCAATTATCTCATCGATCCGGTTGGCCATCTGTTCCTCAGAGAGTTGATCGCTGCAACAGGCCCCCTGGTCTGTTTCTTTTTGATCTAGCTGTGCATCCACTGCCATAGATCACCCTCCTTATTTTTATAGCGCTGTGCGCTGGTTTGCCGGTGATCACACTTATTTTACTCAGCTCTGAAGTACAAAAAAATTAAATATACTGTTTATTATTACAAAAAATTGAATATTAACTTTCTTAAATATAATAATGATACAAAACAACTGATAATGTGAAAGATCTCACTTAAAAATACATTTATAAGATATCATGGAATGTTGAATCTGTCCAAGTAAAAATTAGAATAATTCAAAAAGATTCAAAGACGATACATTGTGTCCCAATAACAAATAGTGAATTTCGTGGTTTCGAAATTCGAAGAAATGGCGCATACTATTGTGGTAGATACTAGAGGAGGATGGAAATGAAGAGCCTGTCGATTGATGCAATTCCGCATCCGGCAGTGGTAATTGACACCGCCCATACCATCCAGTTCACCAATCATGAGTTTGTGCGTGTGCTCGGATACGAAAATGAGCGTATGTTTGTCGGCTTTCCCCTGAGCACGCTTTTACATGTGCCCGAGCTGCGCAATGACCTTCAGTTCGACTCCGTGCTTACCCATGCCGAAGGGCGCGCTATTGCTGTAAGTGTGCAGGTACGCACAGAGCCCCACACCGACGGCTTTTTAGTCGTGTTCACACCGGAGGAGAGCGGTATAAAACCGAAAAATGAGAGTATAGAGTGTAAGTTGGCCCGCACCCTGGTTTCGGCTGCAGATAAGACGCACATTTATCAGGATTTGTTAGAGCTGCTCACCTTACATTTCGGTTTCGCCGGTGGGGCGCTCTTTCTCAAACGCGGCAGTGAGACACATCTTGATTTCGAGTACTCCTACGCTCTGCCCGAATCGGTAGTGAAATTTCTATTGCGGCACGATTCGCGGGAATGGCACGGTATCAATAGTCCCCTGTTTTTTAGTCGAGATAGTATTGAAAACCCGATTTCACCTCTGTTGAAGCAGCAGGGGGTCCGCTCCATGCTCTTGATACCGATCCATGACAAGGAGAGTCTGCGGACGATTTTTGTACTGCTCTCATTCTCTTCGGTGGAGTTCGAAGAGCCGCAGCTGGCTGAAGTAAATACTATCTCAGCTTACTTGGAGAAGATTTTTAGCAGGTTGAATTACGAGGAGCAACTCGAGAGAGACGAAAAACTGTTCAGATCCCTGGTCCGTTCGATGCCCAGCGGGCTGATAGTACGGGACAGAAGTGAAAAGATAATTTTTTATAATTTAGCAGCGGCACGATTGTTCGGAATGCGAAATGACACTACCCTGGATCCGCAGACCATTCTCAAAGAGTTGAAAATTCTGAACACCAAGGGCGAGATGGCCGATCCCGATCGGTTGCCGAGCATTGTCTCTCTTCGGGAAGGACGCAAAATTAGGAACTACGAACTCGAAATAATCCGCGCGGACGGCTCCCGCCGCTGGGTAACGATCAACTCCGAACCGCTTTTCCATACCGGAAAGATAGCCCCTTATGCGGCGGTGGCTACTTTAAAAGATATCACCGAAAACCGCAGAATAGTTCAGGAAATCGACCAATCACGTCAGATCGCCGAAGAGGCCAGCAAATCGAAAAGCCGCTTTTTGGCGAACATCAGTCATGAAATTCGAACCCCCCTTAGCGGCATCATGGGGATGACCGACATGATATTAGGTTCCGATATTGGAAAGGAACAGCGTGAGCAGCTGCTGCTAATGAAGGATGCTGAAGAGTCACTGCTGAATATCATCAATAAGGTTCTGGAACTCTCCAAGATTGAATCGGGCAACATAATTATAGAAAACAACACCTTTCTCCTGCGCAGTACTCTAAAAAAGGCCGTTCTGCCCCTGTTTATGGGAAGACAGCCCTCCGAACTGAGCCTGGATATCGACATTCCCGATGATATCCCCAATATTCTGATCGGCGATGCCTTGCGATTGCAGCAGGTGCTGGCTAATCTGGTGGCTAATGCCATCAAATTTACCGAACACGGTCAGGTTTCTGTAGCGGTTTCACTGCAGAAAGAAGCCGCAGATAGTGTGACTCTCTGTTTTACAGTAAAAGACAGCGGAGTCGGCATTGCGAAAAGTGAGTTAGAGCGTATTTTTGATTCTTTTCAGCAGATTGATTCCAGTTTTTCCAAACGGCATCAGGGATCGGGGCTCGGTTTATCCATCACCAGACAGCTGGTTGAAATCATGGGTGGTGAGATATGGGTGGAGAGTATGCCGGGGCAGGGCAGCAGTTTTTTCTTTACCATCAGCTTTTTACGTGGCTGCGGGGACGGAAAAAAACGTACCGGGCATATCGGGACCATTCCCTCCCACTCCACATCGCTTTCGATTCTGTTGGCCGAGGACAATGAACTCAATCAAAAGTCGATTTCCTATTTTTTGAGGGAGTTGGGTCACCAGGTAGAACTGGCTCAGAATGGCAAAGAGGTGTTGGACAAGCTGAGACAGCGTAAATTCAACTTGGTATTGATGGATGTGCAAATGCCGGTAATGAACGGTTTGGAGGCGACCCGCACAATTAGAAATGCCGACACGGCACTTTTCAATCCGCAAATTCCAATAATCGCCCTGACTGCGTATGCAATGAAAGATGACGTGCATCACATTCTCTCCAGCGGTATGAATGCGTATGTGTCGAAACCGCTTTCCAGAGACATCCTTGCGCAGGCAATTGCCAGTGTTCTGCATCATGACTTTACAGAACAGCAGGTAATCTACTCGCATGGGCCGAAAGAGACCGATGAAGGGCTTATCGATTTCAGCACCTTTGTGCAGGACTATCAGGGCGATCTCGATATTGCCAAACAGCTGCTGGAACTTTTTTACCGCGATGTACCGGGGCGAATCGAAGAGGTTGAAGCCGCTCTCTCGGCGGATAATCTGCCCCACACCGTAGATGTGTTTCATTCACTCACAAATAACCTGTCGGCGGTTCGGCTTTACGGTCTCGGTAACATCAGTCGCACTCTCGAGAGAGAAGCGCTGCGCGGGAATACGGACAGAGTGAAAGAGCTGTTTCCGGATTTCAAGGCGGATTTGGAAGCGGCACTCCAACAGTCCCGGCACTATCTTTCCCAAATCAACCAGATGCTCGATCAGTAGCCGACTGCGCTTGTTTCACCCTTTGGCGGCCTCGGCTATTCCTGCGGCCAGCTATTCCTGCGGCCATGCAGCAATAGCAACGAGCTGGGCACCCGCCTGCTCGGCCCAGCCGCGGTTGGCCTGCGGGCTGGCCGGGCTGGGGTGCAGGATGGAGCCGACTACCGGTTGGCCGGCAGTAGAGTACTTGCCTCCCGGAGTCTCGCCCTTCTCCAGGGCCGCACGAACTCTTTGTTCGGCAAACTTTCCAACCCCGATAACATAGTGTGGCCGGAGAATCTGAACAATCTCCATAAGATGAGCATCGCAGGCTGCAAACAGCGCTTCGCGCTCATCCTTGGGAAGTTTATCGGGGGTAAGGTTCTTCCCCCCCTCTTCCATGAAAATCAGGGGACAGTAGTTGGCCACATAATGGCGGCTGAAAAACCGTTCGGGGGTTTCAAAACGGGCTTTCATCAGCCCCCACAGACGGCGGCCGCTGACCTCGCTGCGGCGGCAGGCGAAGCCTTCGACCGGTTTCTTGGGGTGACTGCGGGGCGGCTGCCGCACCGGTGCTTCTATCCGCATCCAGTCTCTCACAAAGCCGATTTCGCCGAAGGGCACCCCGGTTTGGGCCATCCCCCAGGGGCCGGGGTTCATCCCGACGAACAGGATTTCGCGGGGGCTGCCGGCAAAGCGGCGGATGTATTGCGCATGCGCCGCCCAGGCGTAGACCAGGGGGTTATAAGTAAATGCAGCCTTTCCGTGAAATGCAAGGCGCTCAGTCCGGCGGGCAAGTGCGGCGGCGGCCGATTCGATAGCACTACTGCTGTTGCTCATGGCCTCAGTGTAGCCTGCACTACTTTGGTTCTGCAAGCAGCAATTCTGAAATTTCAAATTACTGCTCTGCCGGGCAAAAACAGGTATGTCGAAAATATCAGTTGCGCATCTCGCAATTCCTGTTTACCATTCCACAGGAGGATACCGATGCAAAAAGTCAAAATGACCCGCCGTGATATAATTACTCTGCTGCTGCTGGTGCTGATGTCGGTGTTTCTGTTCGCCGACCAGCGCATTATGGCGGCCATTCTACCGGAACTTGCCGCCGAATACGGGGCTGATGTGCGTACCCTGGGGTTCATAGGATCCGCCTTTACTCTGGTAGGCGCGGTTATCAGCATTGTCTTCGGATATTTTACCGATCTCATCTCCCGTAAAAAACTTCTGATCATCACTGTCTTCGTCGGCGAGATTCCCTGCCTTTTGACCGGAATACCCTTCTTTACCCCGACTCTGACCAGTTTTACCCTGCTGCGGATATTGACCGGAATCGGAATCGGCGGAATTTATCCCATTTCCTTTTCGCTTATCTCCGATTACTTTCGTGAAGAGCATCGGGCCTCCGCCTCAGCCTGGCTGGGGGTGGCCTGGGCGGTGGGAATGATGGGAGGTCCGGCCCTGGCCGGATACTTGACCGGCAGTTTCGGCTGGCGGTTTGCCTTTATTTTAGCGGCGGCCCCGAACTTCCCGCTGGTGCTCATATTCGCCCTGTATGCTCGGGATCCCGAACGCGGGCGTACCGAAAAGGCTCTGGAGGAGCTTATCCAGGCCGGAGCGGCCTACACCTCCCGCATCAAACTGAGCGATTTCAAACTCATCATATCGAACCGCACCAACTTATGGACCTTTTTGCAGGGTATTCCCGGCACAATTCCCTGGGGTATCCTCAGCTACTGGATTATTATTTTCTTCGAGCAGGAGCGTGGATTTACCAAAGAGGAGGCAACCACGGTATTTCTAATGCTGGGTTTGGGGGCCACCATCGGTGCGGTAGTATTTGCTGTAATCGGCGAGCGGCTATATCAGAAAAACCCGAAACTGCTGCCGATTCTCTGCGGCGCGGGCGTGCTGATCGGCATCGTACCGGTGATTCCGGTTTTAAATTACCCGATTGTCGATCCCACTTCCACTCAGCTGCTGCTGTTCAATATCGCCGCATTCGTCGGCGGGTTTCTGGTTTCGGTTCCCTCGGCCAATGTAAAAGCTATTCTGATGAACGTGAACCGTCCGGAGCACCGCGGATCGGTATTTGCGGTGTTCAACATTACGGATAACCTGGGCCAGGGATTCGGGCCGGCCATCGGCGGGCTGCTGGTACCCCTCGGTTTTCTGTTTACCATGAACTTTGCCGTGTTCTGGTGGCTGCCCTGCGGCTTGATTTTCTTTATGGTGGCCCGCTACATCATCGGCGACCGCGACCGCCTTCAGAAACTGATGGCCTCTCGGGCGCAACGCATGCGGGCCGACAAAAGCTGAGAGGTGCGGTATAAAGTCGATCGGTATCCGCCTTCCTTGTTACAGTTGTCTTCCAGGGGCGCAACTGGACGGGAGACAGGACGGACAATTGAGCGGGCAGGAGTTCTTGCGGCGCTGCTCACAGCGCTGCTCCTTTTTTCTTCCGGCTGTGTCAGTGCCCCGCCCCAGGCGCGCTGGGCCGCCGGCGGGTACGAGCCGATTACGCTGGACGGAAAAAATATCGGAATTCATGCCACCCGCGCAGCCCGCGACTCCATGGCCTGCTTTCTGACCGTGCACACTTCCCCGGCCGAGACTAACTCCGGTGTGGTTCTTTCAGAACTATCATGGTGAAGGCGCCGGCACCAACTATACTATGTATAAAACTATGTGGAACTCTGGTAGTTTTCCTGAAAAAATCTGCCATGGCGGGAGAAAAACTCCAGCATCTGCTGCTGCAGGCCGTGAAAAAACTCGCGTTCGAAGCGCGTTCCGGTGGGGGTAATATAGCGGTAGTGCCAAATTTCGAACATGTAGCCGGTCAAATCCTCTTTGCCCTCCGGGTAAGAGAGCGAAAAACCGTATTCCCAGGCGTGTTCATACAACCACCGGCCGGCCTCTGTCTTCCCGAACTCCGGGGTTATGCTGCCGAAATCGATGGCGGTTCCCAGCTGGTGCTGGCTTGTTCCCGGTTTGGCGGAAAAACGGTCGGCCTCTTCCTGTCCGTAACTGGCCACATACCCTTCATAGAGCCTCTTCTGATACTCGAAGGAGCGGAATGTGGACGAATAGACCAGCTCGATGCCGTCTATGCGGGCGGCTTCGGTCATTGCCAGCACGGCGGGCATACAACGGCGGCTCAGCTGGAGGTTGCTGCGGTTGCGGGTGAGGGGATAGGTGTTCAGCATTACCAGGTCCTCCGGGGCGTAACCTTCCGGAAGCGGATGCTGCCGGTCTACCAGCACCCGGGCCCACTCGGGAAGCTCCAAAAACTGACTGGTCAGTTCGAGAAAGTATTCCGGCCGGGCCATGATTTGGTCGCGGACCGCCGCCGGCTCTGATTGAATCTCTTCCTTGAGCTCCGCCAGGCTCACATCGAAATCCGGATGCGGATACACCGGCTCGGGCTCAATACTAGTCTCTTTTTCATCGGAATCGGCCGAACAATTTACGGTGAACAAAATAACAATTGTGATAAAACCAACCAGAAGGGGGATGCGGCATTTCATGTCACCATACTAACTATTTAGAATGATGTTTGCAATAAGAGGGGCACGGTATATACTATTGAGGTTATGATGAGCCATACAATATTGACTATTGAAGATGAAGCGGCAATTAGAAAAAGTTTTGTTTCATTTTTGGAGGATTACGAGTATAACATCCTCGAGGCCGGGGACGGGGCTGCGGGTATAGATGCAATAAAAACTGCCCGGCCCGATCTGGTCTTGGCCGATCTGCGAATGCCGAAGGTAGACGGTCTGCAGGTACTCGAATATGTGGGTACACACCATCCGGAAATACCGGTAATCGTTGTATCTGGAACCGGCAACATCAGTGATGTAATCGATGCGCTGCATTTGGGAGCATGGGACTATATTCTCAAGCCGGTCGAGGATCTTAATATACTGTTGTTTGCGGTACGGCGGGCTCTGGAGAAAGTCAGGCTGGCCGGGGAAAACCGGCGCTACCGTGAGAACCTTGAAGAGCAGGTAAGCGAAAAAACCCTGGCCCTCGAGAAGGCCAACGCCAAGCTGCAGTCTATCAACAGGGAATTGAGAACCTCTCTGGAGGAAAAAGAGGTGTTGCTGCAGGAGGTTCATCATCGGGTGAAAAACAACATGCAGGTAATCATGAGTCTGATGAATCTGCAAAAACCGGTCTACCGCGATAAGTTTGATGTGAGACTCATCGACAAGAGCATTCACAGAATTCAGGCCATGGCAATGGCCCATGAGCAGCTGTACCGCACCAACGATTTTACTCAGATAAATCTTAAGGCCTATCTCAAGGGAATGGTCGACGAAATCATCCGTAATAAAACCGCCGTCGGAGACAATTTCGATGTAAAAGTGGAATCCCAGGAAATTTACATGGGTACTGAAATAGCTATTCCCATCGGCCTCATTATCCATGAGTTGGCCGACAACGCAATCGAACATGCGTATCCGGATGGCGGCGGAGGTGAAACCCGCATCTCAGCCGTGAAGAACGGCAGCACTTACACCATCATGGTCTCTGATAACGGAATTGGGTTGCCTGAGAATATTGATATAGAGAAGGCGACCTCTTTGGGGTTTATGCTGGTACAGACACTCACAACTCAAATCGAAGGCAAGCTGACGGTGCAGCGGCAGAACGGGACCATCGTGAACCTGGAGTTTGAATGGCAGGGGTGATCGAGCGGATAAAAGAGCATCTGTCCGGGCTGTTTGACCTTCCCTATGTGCCGGAAGAGATGCTCACCTCTTCCCGTCCGCGGATACTGCATGTAAGCGACACCCCCGGCAGCGGCCGTCAGACCAGCGCCCCGCCACCCCGGCGGCGGGAGCTATCGCCGACCCTCTGTTTTGCCCGCCCGCTCACTGCTCCTCCGCCTGGTCTATCTTCCGCAGATCCTTACCGCTGACCCGCTCCCGCAGAATACCGGAGCCGCTGCTGCGCGGCAGCACCTCCTCCTCACTAATACCCGTTTCGCGGGCGATCAGCCGCCGCACCCGGGGGCCGCAGAAGTTACCCTGACAGGGGCCCATACCGGCGCGGGTGCGCCGCTTGACCCCATCCAGCGATTTAACCGGGATACCGCGGTTCAGGGCGTCGACAATAGTTTTTTCGCGAATCTGCTCGCAGCGGCAGACCACCCGTTCGGGCTTGCCCTCCGGCAGTTCGATCAGCTCCTGCACCTCTTTAATCGGCTGCAGGGGGGCCGGCGAATTGATCTGCGGGCGCTGCGGATTAAACTGCGGGTCCTCCTCAAGTTCCAAACCAGCCCCGCGCAGCAGTTCGGCAACTTTCAAAGCAATCGCCGGCGATGAGGTCAGGCCGGGCGAGTCGATGCCCGCGGCATTGATAAACCCGCCGATCGGCGCTTCGTTGATTATGAACTGTTTTGTATCGCTGGTAGCCCGGATCCCGCTGAACGAACGGATAACATGGCTCAGTTTGAAATCGGGAATACTCCGGCGGGCGGTATCGACAATGTGCTTGAGAATCTGCCGGTCGGTGCTCACATCGTCTCTGTCCGGTATCTCTTCGGAGTTGGGGCCGATCATCAGGTTGCCCCAGTAGGTCGCCGTAACCAGAATACCCTTGCCCTTTTTGGTGGGGGTCTGGAAGACCACATGGTTTACCATATCACCGTCGCCCCGCCGCAGAATCAAGTACTGCCCCTGCCGCGGCTGAATAGTGAAGCTCTCGTCGCCGGCCATGGCGGCCACCCGGTCGGAATACACCCCGGCGGCATTGACCACAAAGCGGGCCTGCAGCTCCTGTGGACCGGCCGTCTCCGCAGCGTGGCCCTGCGCTGCGGCCTCCGCTCCCGGCCGGGCCCGGGGGGGTGCCCCGATGCGCACCGTAAACACCCCCTCCGACTTCTGTATGCCGACCACCTCGCTCTCCAGCCGCAAGTCGAGACCGTTGGCAACCGCGTTTTCCGCCAGGGCAATACACATTTCGTAGGGCGAGGTAATCGCAGTCTCCGGACAGTACAGGGCCGCCACCGCCTCCGGGCCCACCTGCGGCTCCATCTTCTCCAGCTCGGCCCGTTCCACAATCTTCAGGCCCTCTACGCCGTTCAGCTCACCGTTCTTTTTCAGCTCTTCCAGACTGCCGCGCTCCTCCTCAGAGAAGGCCAGTACCAGGGAGCCGCAGTGCTTCAGCCCGAAGTTGAGCTCCTCGTTCAGCCGGTCGTACATCCGGTTTCCGCGGATGCTCAGCTCGCCCTTCAGCGTACCGTGGG
>CAZWDV010000033.1:0-35177 GCA_964632675.1 uncultured Sediminispirochaeta sp. | reverse complement strand
TGAAAACAGTCAAAGTTCTTATCTGGGGTTTTGGAGCCATGGGGTCGACCATGGGACGGATGTGTGCCGGGATCAGTGGGCTGGAGATCAGCGGCGTATGTGATATGGCACCTGCGCGGGTCGGCAAGTCGGTGGCCGAAGCCCTGCGGCAACGGGATGCCGCTGAAGCTGACGGCGAGGAGACCGGTAGCGGCGGCCGCAATGCTTATCCGGCCTATCTAGAAAATGTCCTAATCGGCGATGATATAGACCGGGTGATTCAGGAGAGCGGGGCCGATGTTGCTCTGCTGGCCACGGACTCCTTCGTACAAAAGGCACTCCCGAAAATCGAAAAACTCGTACGTAAAGGCCTTGATGTGGTATCTACTGCCGAAGAGATGGCCTATCCGTGGATTAGCCATCCGGAAGAATCGGCGCAGATGGACCGCTTGGCTCGTAAACATAAAGTGTCGATTCTCGGAACTGGCATTAACCCGGGCTTTGTAATGGATCTGCTGGTAGTGATGCTTTCCGGCGTCTGTCGCGCGGTGACGGGGGTACGGGCTGAGCGTGTAAACAGTCTGTCGCCCTACGGTCCGGCGGTGATGGAAGAACAGGGGGTAGGATTGAGCCCGCAGGAGTTTGCTGAAAAGGTCCGCTCCGGCGAGTTAGCTGGACATGTGGGGTTCGTGCAGTCGATCGGTATGGTTTGTGATGCCCTTGGCTGGCAGCTGGACAAGCCGGTTGAACAGAGTATGGAAGCGATTGTGAGCTCAGTTCAACGCAAGGCACCTTACATAAAGATTGAACCCGGCAGTGTGGCCGGATGTGATATGCGGGCTTTCGGCTACGTAAACGGGCGCCGTGCCCTGGAGTATGTACATCCTCAGCAAATCGAACCCGAGCAGGAAGGGACCAATACCGGGGACTATATTACCATCGAGGGCGACCCGGAAATCAAACTGCAGGTGAAACCGGAAATTCCCGGCGGGATCGGAACTGCCGCCCTCTGTGTGAATATGATGCCCCTGGTAATCAAAGCCGACAGCGGCTTGAAAACCATGCTCGACCTGCCGGTGCCGCGGGCAATCGGCAGTGATATCTCCAGATTTTTTCAGAAGGATTAAGCATGAGCAGTGTTTTAGGCGGAACAAAACCGAAGGTTGCCTACAATGGCGATTGGGTGCAGATTCACATGGTGGTACTGCAGCCGGAAGAACGGTCCGACCGGGTGCCCCAGGAAACCGCCGAGGTACCCCTCGAAATGTGGGCCAAGGGTTTTCTGGTGGCCAAGGAGGCCCGCCTGGGTGACCAGGTAGAGATTAAGACCGAAATCGGCCGCCCTTTGAAGGGACGTTTATCGGCAGTAAATCCCGGTTACAGCCACTCCTTCGGCAATCCGATACCGGAGCTGCTACAGGTAGGTCGGCAGCTGCGCAGTCTAATGGGAGAGTCAAAATCATGAGCGGCAGAACAGGTTCTCCACACACAGAATATGAGCGCCTGATGCAGCGCAAGGGCGAGATCATCAGGAAGGCGGTCGGAATAGATTATGACCAATTTGAATCGGGATCGGTGGCCTTCGATTATGAGGAGATGATGCGCAGCGTGGGGTATGGTCTTGATGAGATCTATTCTATACAGGCCGAAACCGGAGTCGGAAATACTCCGATGCTCGAACTTAAGAATATCACCGAACTGGCCCGGAGGTATGCAGCGCCGGGAAAAGGTGCCCGGATATTCCTGAAGGATGAAGCGGCCAATCCTTCCGGCAGTTTTAAGGCCCGCCGGGCGGCGGTGTCGGTGTATCAGGCCCAGAAGCTGGGCTATAAAGGTGTAATAGCCGCTACCAGCGGCAACTACGGGGCGGCGGTGGCCAGCCAGGCCGCTATGCGGGGGCTCGATTGTATAGTGGTACAAGAGTGTTACGACTCCCGTGGAGTAGGCCAGCCGGAAATAGTCGAGAAGGGACGGAAGTGCGAGGCTTACGGGGCCGAAGTCCTGCAGATGTCGGTCGGGCCCGAACTCTTCTTCGTATTTCTGCAGCTGCTCGAAGAGACGGGCTATTTCAACGCCAGTCTGTATACACCCTTCGGGATAGCCGGAATCGAGACACTCGGTGCCGAACTCTCTGATCAAATGCGCAGCCGTACCGGCAAAGACCCGGATGCGGTGGTCGTGACCAATGCCGGAGGAGGCAATTTGACCGGTACCGCCCGGGGTATGGGCAAAGCCGGGGCCGAACTTGGCGGCGGATCGGGGAGCCCCGCCTCTAATGGTACGAAGATTATAGCTGCCAGTGTGAACCTCGAGGGCCTGAATATGGCCGGGGACCGTCAATTTAACCGCAAATCGTTTACCACCGGCCATACCGGATTCGGAATACCCTTTGCTGTGTTCCCCGACCGCTCCGATGTGCCGCGGTCGGCCGGCAGGCCGCTGCGCTACATGGATCGCTACGTGACGGTACGGCAGGGCGAGGTATTTTATATGACCGAAGCGCTGGCACGCTTGGAAGGTCTCGAGCGCGGTCCGGCCGGCAATATCGCCCTGGCGGCGGCTTTTACGCTGGCCCAGGAAATGGACCGGGATCAGACCATAGTAGTGCAGGAGACCGAATATACCGGAGCTGGGAAGCATGTACAGCCGCAGCTCGACTTTGCCCGGCAGAACGGAATCGATATCCGCCTGGGTGATCCCCGTGAGGAGGTTGCCGGAGAGTCAATCGTGCTGCCTTCGGACCCGGGACTTATCACTGCGGTTGATCTTGATTTAGAGCAGCTGAGCCGCAGCTATGTAAAGCGCAGCCGGGAGTTCGCCGAAGAGCAAGGCCGGGAGCTGCGGAACGACGCTGATGACATTCAATTTTTGGCTGAAGAGACCCGCCGTAGTGAGTCTTGGGTGAAACACCTGATACAAGAGCTTGAGAAGTAAGGAGCATCCGATGGAACGGAAGGATGATTTTCAGGAACGCCGAGCCCATCTGGCCGGCCTGTCCGAGGAGGAACTGGAGCAGCGCTTCTGGGAACTGACGGATAAACTAATGGATCCGATGGTTGATTTGGCCCGAACCCATACGACCCCGTCTATTGAGCGTTCGGTACTGCTGCGGATGGGTTTTTCCAGCCTCGAAGCAAAGGCTATCGTTGAAGGAACTATTGACCGCGGCCTGCTCGGTAAAGGTGCCGGCCATGTAGTGTGCAAAGTAGCCCAGGCTGAAAAAATGGATATCCGCGCCGCCGGTCTGAAACTGGCCGCCGGAGAATTGTGGCCGGTGGCCGAACAGAGCTTCGACGGGAAAAATGGGGCGCAGGCATGAGTACTCCGGAAATATCGCTTCAACCGAATGAAAAACTAGATATCGAGAATTTACTGCAGGACCTCGAACACTATCGTCCGCGCCGGCGGGGATGGACCTGGCGGCCGAGCCGCGGAAAACCGCGCAAGATCGGCGAATTCGAGTATTACGAAACATCCGAGTCGCTTTCAAAGAGCACTCCTCTGCCGGCAGCCCATTATTTTAAGGATATAGATCCACAGCCGGGGCCGGTTATTACTACGGAAATTGCATCCGGACGATTCGAAGACGACATCCGGCGCATGCGAATGGCTGCCTGGCATGGAGCCGACCACCTAATGGTCATTCGGACGGCCGGACAGAGCCACATGGACGGGTTGATCGAGGGCACTCCGCAGGGTGTCGGCGGGGTGCCGATTACCCGTAAACAGGTACGGGCGCAGCGCAAAGCCCTGGATTTGATCGAAGATGAAGTCGGCCGGCCGATTAACTACCACTCCTACGTAAGCGGTATATCCGGGCCGGAAATTGCGGTTATGTTTGCCGAAGAGGGGGTAAACGGGGCCCATCAGGACCCGCAGTACAATGTGCTGTACCGCAATGTGAATATGGTGCGCAGTTTTGTTGATGCGGCAGTGGCAAAAAAGATTATGGCCTGGGCCGATATGGCACAGATCGACGGAGCTCACAATGCCAATGCGACTGCCCGCGAAGCCTGGAAGGTGATGCCCGAACTGATGGTTCAGCACGGAATCAACGCCATGTTTTCGGTGAAGGTGGGTATGAAGAAGGAGAATATCTGTCTGTCGACTGTTCCGCCTACCGCTCCGCCGGCACCGTGTATGCGCATGGACCTGCCCTATGCAGTGGCGCTGCGCGAGCTGTTCCGCGAGTACAAAATGCGGGCACAACAGAACACTAAGTACATGACCAGTTCCGCCCGCGAGGCGACGGTAACGCATACGCTCAACCTTATGATCAGTGAGCTGACCAGTGCCGACATTCAGTCGACCATCACTCCGGACGAAGGCCGGAACGTTCCCTGGCACATCTATAACGTCGAAGGCTCGGATACCGCCAAACAGGCCTTTGTCGGTATGGACGGACTGAAAGAGATGGTTACCCTGCGCCGCAGCGAAGGACCCCTGGCCGAGAAAGTACGTGAGCTGAAAGAACGGGCGGTTCTGTTTCTGGAGGAGATGCTGGAGAGCGGCGGTTACTTTCAGGCGGTAGAACAGGGCTTTTTCGTCGATTCAGGTCTGTATCCCGAACGCAACGGCGACGGGATTGCCCGTAAAGTCGACGGGGGAGTCGGGCCCGGCGAGATTTATGAGCGAGATAAAGATTATATGGCGCCGGTTACGGCCCATTTCGGGTATAACAATCTGGCGCAGTACGGGCGGGAAGTTGAAAAAGACCCCACATCCCTTATCGGTGGTTCGACTTTTGAAAATCCGGACAAGATAGTCTTCATAGACGAGCTGGATGAAGAGGATAACGTCCACAAGCGGCTCGAGCAGACCACCAATCTTCGGCATAGCAGCGAGATCAAGCCTGAGATGGAATGGCAGGGTGATGGAATAGTAATGCTGACTCTGTTTCTGCCGACTGAAAAACGGACTGCCGAGTTTACTGCCATTGAGATCGGCCGCAGAATGGGCCTTGAAGACGTGGAGGTGATTCATTCGGAGATTATGCAGCCGGCCGAGGGAACCCGTATCGAGCTGAAGGGCCGTTTTAATCAGCTGATTGATACGGCCAAACTCGACATACCTCCGGCACCGGAAATATTGAGCGAGGATGAAATTAGGGCCGAGGTGAAGGCCAAGCCCCTGAAGGTGGTGGCCGGCACTGTCGGCAACGATGAGCATTCGGTTGGGCTGCGCGAGATTCTCGACATCAAGCACGGCGGATTGGAAGGTTTCGGCATCCAGTGTAATTATCTCGGCACTTCGGTGCCCCTAGAGAAGCTGGTGGATGCGGCCATCGAGATTGAATCTGATGCAATCTTGGCCAGTACAATTATCAGTCATTACGATATCCATTACCAGCACATGAAACGCCTGCACGAGCTCTGTGTTGAGAAGGGGATTCGCGACCGCATTATATTAGTGGCCGGCGGAACGCAGGTGAGCCCGGAGCTGGCGGCAGAACAGGGAGTCGATGCCGGTTTCGGCCGCGGAACCAAAGGAATCCACGTGGCTACCTTTCTGGTTAAAAAGCGGCGCGAAATCAACGACCGGTAGGACACGAATGCATATCGACATTCTCGTAGCTGAAATCGGCAGTACCACCACCATGGTTAACGCCTTTGAAGGTGTTTCAGGCACGAAGGAGGGTCACACCCCCCGTTATCTAGGGCAGGGGGTTGCTCCTACCAGCGTTGAACAGGGCGATGTGAGAATCGGCCTGGATGCAGCGGTGGCGGACCTGGCGGGTAAACTCGGCGGAAACTACACAGGATTGCCAACAACAGCCGAAGATTCCTTGGAGGGGCTGACCTGGAACCGCTTTTATGCGACCAGCAGTGCAGCTGGTGGCCTGCGCATGACGGTGCACGGTCTGGTGTATGATATGACGGTGCGGGCTGGTAAGGAGGCCGCCCTCGGGGCGGGAGCCAATTTGCATATGGTGTCGGCCGGGCGGCTGCGTCAAAGTGATTTGGAAAAACTGGCGAAGATTCATCCTAATATCATCCTCATTGCCGGCGGCGTCGATTACGGAGAACGGGATACTGCTTTGTTCAACTCCGAGAGAATTGCCGAGGTTTTGAAATCTGAGCAGCTCCACATCCCGGTGATTTACGCCGGAAACATCGAGAACCAGGATGAGGTCGAGCGCATTTTCAGAAATAGCGGCGGGCGCCTGTATACCACTGAGAACGTATACCCCCGTATCGATCAGTTGAATATCGAACCGACGCGGGCAATTATTCAGCAGGTATTCGAGGAACACATTACCGGCGGACCGGGAATGGAGCATATCCGCGACCGGATAGACGGGCCGGTAGTCCCGACTCCCGGCGCAGTCATGCAGGCCGCCCGGGTGCTGAAAGCCGCGCAAGGCGACTTAGTGGTGCTGGATGTAGGCGGCGCGACTACCGATGTGCATTCGGTGAGTGCCGGCAGCGAAGAAATATCGCGAATTCTCATAGCCCCCGAGCCGGAGGCCAAACGCACCGTCGAAGGCGATCTGGGCACCTATGTAAGCCGTAGGAACGTACTCAAAGGGCGCGACCTGGAGCAGACCCTGCAGCGGCTTGGCATGAGCAGCGAGGAGTATGAACAGGTGCTGGAGGAGTTGCCGCCTATTCCGAATACTGAACAGGAGTTTCGCCTGGCTGAAGAACTGGCCCGTTCCGCCGCGACGCAGGCACTCCAGCGGCATGCCGGCAGTTATCGCAATCTCTACGGCCCGGAAGGCAAAAAGCAGGTTGCCGAGGGAAAAGACCTCTCGGCTGTGAAGTATGTGATCGGAACCGGCGGTGCGCTTACGCGTCTGCCCCAGCGGCGGCAGTTGCTGGAGAGCGCCGTCAGAGGTATGCCCGGTAACAGCCTGGCGCCGCCGCAGAACGTACAATATGGGTTCGACACCCACTATATTATGGCTTCCCTGGGGGTGATCGCCAAGGAGCACCCGGAAGCGGCGGTGCAGCTGATGAAGGAGAGTGTATGGCCGGACCAACGGTAATTGTCGACCTCGATAAAATCGAAGCCAATGCACGGGCGGTTATCTCTTTGTGTTCTGAGAACGGGATAAAGGTAACCGGCGTAACCAAGGTTACCTGCGGTATGCCTTCGGTTGCCCGTGCGCTGCTGCGCGGCGGAGTCCAGGGGATTGGAGAATCCCGCTTGGAGAATATACATCGTTTGCGAGCCAACGGAATAGTGGATGAAATGCTGCTGCTGCGAATTCCTCCGCTCAGTGAAACCGATGAAATCGTCAGATCGGTAGATACCAGCCTCAATTCTGAAATATCGGTCATACGGTCGCTCAGCCGGGCCGCTCAGGAACACGGAGTGCTGCATAACGTGATATTGATGATCGATTTGGGGGATCTGCGGGAGGGCCTCTGGCCGGAGGATGTGCTTCCGGCTGCACGTGAGACCCTCGAGCTGCCGAATCTAAAACTGAAAGGTGTCGGGACGAACCTCACTTGCTACGGAGGAGTGATTCCCACCGAAAAAAATATGCAGCAACTGGCGGACTGGGCCCACCGGATCGAAGATGCCTTCGGTGTGAAAATCGAGATAATCTCCGGCGGAAATTCATCGTCTCTGCCACTGGTGCGGGCGGGAAAAATGCCTAAAGAGGTCAATCATCTGCGAATCGGCGAAGCCCTTATGCTGGGGCGTGAGACGGTGCACCGCAGTGTGTGGCCCGGTACGAGTCAGGATGCGTTCAAACTCGAAGCAGAGGTAATCGAGTTAAAACAAAAACCCTCGGTTCCGATCGGTGAAACGGGTCAGGATGCCTTTGGTAAAACTCCCACTTTCGAGGATAAGGGCGAGATTCTGCGCGGTATACTCAACATCGGACGTGAGGATGTTGATATAGACGGCCTGACACCGGTGGATACCCAGCAGCGTATTTTGGGGGCCTCTAGCGATCATTTGCTGGTTGACGTAACCTCAGACCGGGCCAGCATCCACCTCGGCGACAGTGTCGATTTTACCATGAACTATTCGGCCCTGCTGGCCGCCATGACTTCAGCGTATGTAGCTAAACGGGTAGTCGGTTCTGGTCCGGCGGAGGGCAGCAAATTTACCTTGAAGTTCTTTGGCGGGAATCTGTCGCGCGACCTCACTTCCTCCTTTCACCGCACTCTAAAAAGCATCGGCTATGAAGTGCAGAGCACCGAAGAGAAAGTGAAGCCGGGGCTCGATCTACAGAAAAAGCTATCCGAGTGTCTGCAGTCCCGCTGTATGCCGGTATTGTGCGGAGTAGACCAGTTGAGCACGGACGGATTTACCGCCTGCGCCCGCAGTATTCAAGATGCCGGTTTGCTGTGGCTCTCACCGAGTGCCGGGCTTGTCTCAGGGCCCTTGGGACAGCTGCTGCGAAAGGAGCGCGAATATCTCTCACCGGCGGCGGACAATTTAGTGTTGGTGGGACTGCGAGAGGTGAGTGAAGAGGAAGCGGAGATTATCCGGCGTCTCGGAATCACCAGTTTTACCATGGAGGATGTCGACTCTCTCGGCATTTCCGCAGTGGTCCGCAAAGCCCTGCAGCGGGCGGTTATCGGTACGCGCGGTCTGTACGTCTATTTTGACGAGCATCTGGCCGACGGGGGTCAGGAGGGGCTGACCAACCGGGAGACCCATCTGGCGATGGAACTGATCGCCCGCTCCGGCTTTATGCGGGTATTAGATGTCTCCGGTGCCCATACCGGCGGGCGCAGTGGTTCAAAATTAAAGAAGTTTGTTGCATCGGCCCTCGGAAAACGCATACTCGGGCCGTAATTAGCCATAATTTGCAGCACCACTTGACAAAAAAATATAAATGAAGTAAAAACTACACATCAGAGTTTGATTACTATAGAAAGGAGAAGACACATGATGAGTATTATTAGTTTTGTTGCTGTGCCGAATGTTGCATTGTCTAGTACCGGTGTGTCTGTAGATGTCTGATAACAGTTTTTAAGAAGTATCAGCCGCAGTCCATCGGGATTGCGGCTTTTTTTTGCGGAGCAGTGCGTTCCGCATGAGTTGGATAAGCCGCGGGAGCATACATAGTATGCCTGCGGCTTTTTTTTCAGGTCTTGGCCGCTCCGAAGCTGGAAAACAGCCGGAGTGCGAGCTGTAAATGAACAAGGAGGTTCACAATGTTTCATTCGGACCTGGAAGTTTTAAAGGTTGCCAATGAGCAACACAAAGATCTTCTAAAAGCTGCCGAACAGCGAAGAAGAATTGGACACAGCAGAATCAACCGCCGCAGCAAGCTGCGCTTGTGGGTCGGCAATCAGCTGATTGTGCTGGGAGAACGCATGAGGGGGGATATTTAAGCGATGACCCCGCGTTTCACATCGACAACAGCAGTTTTCCGGAAAGCCGGAGAGCTGCTGTTTTAGTATGCGATGTCGGCAATCGAGTTACTGATCTCACTACCCAAGGTGTTTACCATTTCGCGCAGTTTATCGCCCGAGCTGCTCCCGTATTGGGTGAACAGGACTTCCCCGGTTTCAAGGCGCAGGACCCGCGCGTCGAGCTCGACCCGTTCTCCGAAGCGGCTCACACTGCCGACGATAATAATTTCGGAATTGAGCAAATTTCCAATTTCGATCGATTCTTCCGTGCTGGTGTACCCGGACATCTGATACTTGGTTTCTTCCAAAATCGAATTGATTTGGCTGCGCTCGATTACGGTTACCGCGGGGGAGTTCGCTATAGCGGTTATGAGCATTTCCGATAGGGCGGCTCCCAAACCGAGCTGTTCAGCCGGAGGGTTGGTCTCTTCAAATGGAAACACCACCGTGCGGCGGGGGATAATATCGGTCCGGCCGAGCTGCGATTGGCCTTTCTCACTTTTACGGCTTATGCTTGCTCCACTCGCTGCCGGTGTGTCTGCGGCGGGATCGATATCCTCGAGAATTCCCCGCAGGGTTTCGGCGAAGCTCTCGTTTACGGTTCCGATGAATTGGGTTATGCGCCGTCTTAAAATTTCCTGGTATCCACCGGTTACTCCGGCGGTCAGCAGGTTTGCCCCGCTCTTTAACCCGACCGGTTCAAGGGTAATAGTAGCGTTTGTGGTTTCCAGTTCGAGAGTTCCGGAATCTTCGCTGCCGAGGTAGCCGATAAACTCTTCGGCATCCCTTTCTACCAGAGTGACCGGCAGGTTGTTGATATTAAAATAGCCGTTGCTGGTTTCGAGTTCGATATTGAGATTCTCCGGCGGGATAATTGCATGTATGTCGGCATTGGTGGTTACCGCCGAATAATCCACGATAAGGCCCCTGCGCTTGACAATATTAATGGGAGCATTGGTCGTTTCGATTTCCAGCTGTCGTCCCGGATTGAGTACAAACACCTCTGTATTGGTCAGCTCAGCCTCGATATCGCCGAAGACATCGGATACGAGCAGCGTACCGTTGCTGTTTTCCACATATACATATACATTCCGGGGTACTTTGAGGCGAAACTTCTCCGCGTTATCGACTTCTAAATAGAGCGTCTCGCCGTCGCGGTCGTAGACTTGCGGTGTGTCGTATAAAACTACTTCAGGCTGCTGGTCGCCCTTGATAACGATATTCGAACTGGAACCTATGATTTCTACATAGCGGATTCCGCTTACGTCCTGGGGACGCTGTTCATTTGATGTAGCTTGATAGGGCGGTGCAGTGGTACAGGCCCCGAGGAGTATTGATACGCTCAGTAAAAACAACAGCTTTCTCATATGCGCTGATGGTACGAATTTCACTTCCCTGCGTCAATAGCAGTTCTGCCGCTATTTTAGAGCGTGCGCAGGGCCCATATAAGTCTTTGGGCGGCGGCGACGAGCGTGAGCGCTGCCATTAGAAAAAACAGGAAGACCAGGTACTGGGGCAAAAGAAAGAACAATGTAAAGAAAATCACCGTTTCCGTTCCGCCGATGAGTCCTTCCGGCATGGTGACCGAGGTTACCTCGCGGCTCGCTGCCCGCCCCCGTTTCTCCAGAAGCGCTGAAAGGTACATCCAGGCGCCGGCGTTGATATAGAATGCGGCCAGCAGGACCGCCGCGGCGATAAGCGCTCCCTCTGCCGGAGACTGCAAAGCAAACGCAATCGGAAGGGCGGCATATATAATGAAATCTGCCATGATATCGATGTAGCCGCCGAGATCGCTGCTTTTACCGGTGACCCGGGCTACTGCACCGTCCAGTCCATCGGTAACACGATTGAGAAGCCACAGGATCAATCCGATTACGAGAGAGCCGTATATTACTGCTGCCACCGAGGCTATGCCGATCAGCAGAGAGATAAGTGTAACTGCAGAGGGTGAAAAGACGCGGCCTAAAGCCCTGGCGAAGGGTTCCAAGAGTTTATCTTTTAAGGGACGCAGCAGGATATCAAACATGTTTCACCTTCCGTATGAGTACTGGCACCAAGCTCAACAGTCCGAGCAGGACTAAGGCAAAGATTATCTGTGGAGAAAGCAGGCTTTCTCCCGGCTCGATAGTAGTTCCCGAGTATCCCAGGTAGGCATACACGAAGGATCCGGGGATTATCCCCAGGGCTGTGGTCCATAGAAAGGTGAGGACCGGTATGCGGGTGAAGCCGGCAAACAGATTAATCAAGAAAAAGGGGAATATGGGAATCAGCCTGAGGGTGAGCAGATAATTAGTGCCGTTCCGTGCGAGTTCACCGTTGAAGCGAGCCAGTTTGTCGGGGTATTTTGCCTGAATAGAGTTCCCTAATAGATAGCGTGCGGCCAAAAAGATCAACAGCGCCCCACTCGTGGCACCGACATTGATGAGCAGCAGCCCTAGGAAGGGTCCGAATAGAAACCCGCCGATGAGGGAAAGTACCGTGGCCCCCGGTATGGAAAGTGCCACCACGGCGATGTAAATCGCAATAAAAGCAATTGCCGATAGTATCGCCCGGTCGGCCACAATTTGCAGCAGTGTATCCCGCTGCCGGGCCAGCTGCTGCAGGTTCAGCTGTTCGCCCAGCGGAGTAAAGCGGATTATAATTATCAGGCCCACTATCAGTGCCAGAATCAAGTAGCGCATCCAATTTTTCATGCGTTTTCCCCCTGTTCCATCAAAAGTTGTAAAAACGAGTAAAAGAGTCAACATAATTTCTTACTTTTATTGCCTTTTGAGTGAAAAATCATTACTTACTAGTACAAAAGGGGGCGCACATGTCATTTATTGTCCGCAATGTGAGCAAGAGCTTCGGTTCTCTCGGGGTGTTGAATGGGATTGACCTGGAGGTTAAGACCGGCGAGTTAGTCTCACTGGTAGGACCTTCCGGAGCAGGTAAAACGACCCTACTCAAGTTATGTGCCGGGCTGATGCCTCCCGATGCCGGCACAATAATGTCCGACAGCAGTTCCGGCAGCGAACCGATCCTGGTGTTTCAGGACTATCTTCTGTTTCCCTACATGACCGTTTTCGAGAATGTCGCCTTCGGCCTGAAAGCCCGCAAGCTGCGGAAGAGTGAAATTACCCGCCGGGTAGAAGACATGCTCGGATTTTTCGGTATCAGCGAAAAGCGCGGTGAATATCCGGCTACGCTTTCCGGCGGACAGCGGCAGCGGGTTGCCTTGGCCCGGGCTCTAGTACTCAGGCCCTCGCTGCTGTTGCTGGATGAACCCTTTGCCAATTTAGACCAGAATTTGAAAATGGATACTGCCATGTTTCTCAAACGCACCCAGCGGGAGTTCGGCAATCTGACGACTCTCTGTGTAACCCACGATCTGGAGGAGGCCTGTGCCATGTCCGATCGGGTGGGGGTTATGCTAGACGGCAGAATTCTGGATTACGGCCGACCGGAGCGGCTTTATGGGGCCCCCGCGAATGTGGAAACCGCCCGGTTTCTCGGCACTCTCAATACAATTGACTCTTCACTATTTGCTTACTTTAACATTGATTCAAGCCTGGACCGGGTGTACATACTCCCTTCGGCGGTGGAGGTCGGGGAGATAGAAACCGCAGCCGGATACCCCGGAGGGGATACTGCGGTGAAGGTGAAGGATATCAATTTTACCGGAAAAACCTATGAAGTGAAAATTGATGTGTACGGAACCCGGATAACGGCGCGTATGGTAGATGAGCCGCCGCCTCCGGGAAGCCCGGTCAGCGTGGAGGTTCGTTCCTACCTGGAACCCCGGGATGCAGGGCTGAGCAGAGTGAAAAGGAGTGTCTATGAGCGCAAAGAAACGGAAGCAATTGGTTAGATGGATACCGCTTATTGCTTTACTGGCGGCGGCAGTCGGCGGCTGCGGACAGCGCAGCGATACTACTGCCTGGCTGGAGAAACCCTATTCTGAGATTGAAACGGCGGCGGAAGGCAGTGAAGTAAGGTTCTATATGTGGGGCGGGGATGAGCGGATCAACTCCTGGATCGACGGCTATGTTGCCGATTCACTCGCAGAGAATTACGACATCAGTCTAACCCGGATTCCGATGGATGCTGCGGTGTTTATCAACAAGCTTTTGGCAGAAAAAGAGGCCGGCCGGGGTGAAGGGGTCATCGACTTGGTGTGGATCAACGGAGAGAACTTCAAGCAGGCCAAAGAGAACGATCTCCTGTACGGGGCGGTGGCTGAGAAGCTGCCGAATTTGGAGTTTGTTCCCCCCGAAGAGATTGAGTATGACTTCGGGTATCCGGTGGAGGGCTATGAGGTGCCCTACGGAAAGGCGCAGTTTGTCTTCGAATACGATTCCGCCGAATTCGAAGCTCCTCCGCGCAGCTTTGCCGGGCTGGAGCAGTGGGTCAAAACCCATCCCGGACAGTTTACTTATCCCCAGCCCCCTGATTTCACCGGATCGGCCTTTGTCCGGCAAGCCTTGTACGCAGCCACCGGCGGGTATGAGCAGTATTTAGGCGCATATGACGAGGCGCTTATCAAGGCCAATGAGGATGAACTATGGGCCTACTTGAAAACGCTGCAGCCGTACTTGTGGCAGCAGGGACGCGATTATCCGCAGGACAAGGCCCGCCTCGATCTGCTGTTCGAGCGCGGGGAGGTAGGCATCAATATGGATTACAATCCCCTGGCCGCCTCCGGAAAGGTGCTGAACCGCCGTTATCCGGAAACCGTGCGAACCTTTGTGATGGAAGAGGGGGCAATTTCGAATATCCATTACGTGGCAGTTCCCTTTAATGCTCCCCATGTACCGGCGGCGCTGGTGACTGCCAACTTTCTGTTGTCTCCGGAAGCGCAGCTGTCGAAGAACAATCCCGGGAACTGGGGCGACCTTACGGTGCTGGACCCGCAGCGCCTGCCGCAGGCGTGGCAGAGCCGGTTTGAACAGCTCGATCTTGGCCCGGCCGCCCTGCCGGTAGACGAGCTTTCGGCGGCGGCTGTACCGGAAATCGACTCGGGATACGTGGAATACCTCGAGAAGCGCTGGGAAGAGGAACTCCTGCAGTAAAGGAAAGAGACCATGCAGAGAACCCGCAGCTCCGGACTTTTACATTTACTGCCACTTTTCATACCCTTTGCACTGTTCTTTCTCTGGGGAATCGGCTATACCCTGCAGGGTGCCTTTTCTGGGGCCTCTACAGCGGGCGGCCCTACTCTGCAGCATTTTCGGTATGTTTTCATGGACCCGCTGCTGCGGACTTCGGTGCTGCACAGCCTGATGATCGCCTTCACTTCGGCTACTATCGCAGTGGCCGGGGGTACCCTGTTAGCTCTGGGGCTGTGGACTCTGCCCCGCCGGGCGCAGACGTTGGCGCTTATCTATAAACTGCCGATTATTCTTCCGCACCTCACCGCCGCCTTTATTGTGATGATTTTGTTTGCGCGCTCGGGAATACTGGCCTCGGCGGCGTATCAGTTCGGACTCATTGGCGATATCGCCGCATTCCCGGACCTGCTGTACGGCGACAGCAAAATTGGGCTGGTGGCCGCTTACGTGTGGAAAGAAGCCCCCTTTGCCGCCCTGCTGATAATCTCGGTGTTGTCTAAACTCAACTTCGAGTATGTGCACACGGCCCGCATGCTGGGCGCCGGGCGCTGGTTTACCTTTCGCAGCGTGGTGTACCCGCATATCGCCCCGGTCCTGGACACGAGCTTTATCATTCTGTTCTTGTACACTCTTGGCGCTTTTGATATTCCCTATGTCCTCGGCGGCAGCTCGCCGCGGATGCTTTCCATTACGGTGTACAACCTCTATTTTCGGCGCGATTTGGCGGTGCGGCCCCAAGCCCTGGCCTTGCTGACCCTGTTGTTTGCTTTTTCGCTGGTATTTGTGGTGATCTTCTTTCGAATTACCCGGCGCATGCGCGGCCGGGAGGCAGCCCTATGAGAGGCTTTATGAAAGATGGCGGTGTAGTCCGTGGTACGAAAATTGTGGGCAGTTCTGCCGTCAAGCGGCGACCGGGAGTACTTGCTCCGGGGGCGACACTCCTGTTTTTACTGCTGCTGGGACTGCTGTTTGTGCTGCCGATTGCAGTGCTGGTGCTGTATGCCGGAGCGAGCAGCTGGCAGTTTCCGCAGCTCCTGCCGAGGGGTTTTTCCCTGCGGGCTATGGAGTTTGTCGGGCGGCAGTTCGGGGCAATCGCCGCTTCGCTGCTGAGTTCCGCCCTGTATTCACTGGCGGTGGTGGCGCTTTCGTTTCTCCTGAGTGTGCTGCCGGCCCGGGCGCTGGCCTGGTATCCGCTGCCGCTGAAGGGAGTTATTGAGGCGCTGTTTCTCTCGCCGGCGCTGCTGCCGGTAATGACTTTTTCGATGGGCGCGCACGTGCTGCTGCTGCGTCTGGGCTTATCCGACACCTGGGTCGGGGTTGTTGCGGTTTTGACGATATTCGCGTATCCCTACATGCTGCGGTCTTTGAGCGTCGGATACCAGCGGGTTTCACCGGACTACACGGTGACGGCACGCAACCTCGGAGCGGGGTTCTGGACGAGTCTGCTGCGGGTAGAAATGCCGATGTTGCTGCCGTCCTTCGGGGCGGGGGCCTCAGTCGTGTTTTTAGTGGCATTTTCGGAGTATTTTTTAGTGTTTTTGGTTGGGGGAGGGGCTGTAGCCTCGTATACCGGGTATCTGGTGCCCTTTCTCAAGAGTTCCGATCTGCAGATTGCATCGCTGCTCACTCTTCTGTTTTTGATAGTACCCTTGGTGCTGTTTTTTATTCTGGAGCGATGGATAAGTGCGGTTTTTTCAAAGAGAGGGTTACACAATGGCGCAGACCACACATGACATCATAATTATCGGAGGCGGGGCGGCCGGCTTGACCATTGCCGCCGGCTGTTCGCAGCTTGGAATGCGGACCGCCTTAATCGAAAATCAGCATATGGGCGGTGACTGTCTGTACTACGGCTGTGTCCCGAGTAAGACCCTGCTGAAGACCGCCACCGTGTATTCCCAGGCCGCCCGGTTTCCCGATTTCGGGCTGCCGAGTCTGTCCCGGCTGCCGCAACCGGCTGCCCAGGAAGTGATGGGTAGAGTGCAGCGGGTGATCGCTTCGATCGCCCCGCATGACAGTCCGGAGCGCTTTGAGCAGCTGGGGGTGGAAGTGCTGCTGGGGGGTGCGAAGTTTGTGAGTGGAACCGAAGTCGACTATGAGGATGAACAGAAAAAAGTCCGCCGTCTATCTGCCAAGAAATTCGTCATTGCCACCGGCAGCTCGCCGGCGGTTCCTCCGATCCCAGGTTTGCATGAGGCCGGCTATATTACCAACATAGATGTATTTCAGCTTAGCAAATTTCCGCAGCGGCTGGTGATACTGGGGGGCGGACCTATCGGTGTGGAGATGGCCCAGGCCTTTGCCAGGCTCGGCACTGCGGTGAGCCTTATCGATAAGGCGTCCCATGTACTGCCGCGGGAAGATGCTGATATGGCCGACTATGTCGAAGCGGCCCTGCGCCATGACGGGGTCGAGCTCTATCTAGGGGCCGAGATCGTAGAGGTTGCGGCCGAAAAGCATGGCAAAGCAGTTACTATTCGGCGCGGCGGAGACGAGCAGCAGGTACAGGGCGACGAGATACTGGTAGCGCTGGGGCGGCGCGGCAACACTGCGGAGCTGGGGCTGGATGCGGCGGGCGTTGAAACCGAGCGCAGCTTTGTGAAGGTCGACCGCAAGCTTCGAAGCACCAACCCGCGGGTGTATGCCGCCGGCGATGTGAACGGGAACTATCTGTTTACCCATGTGGCGGGAGCCGAGGGTTCGTTTCTGGTAAAATCGCTGGCCCTGCACCTGCCGGGTAAGATGAGCTACGAACATGTACCCTGGTGTACCTACTCCGACCCGGAGTTGGCCTCGATCGGCTATAACGAGACCAGGGCGCAACAGGCCGGAGTGACCTACCGCACTGTTTTCACCAGTTTTGACGAAATAGACCGGGCTCGGGCGGAAGGCTATGAAGAGGGGCAGATCAAGATTCTGCTGGACTCGAAGGAGAAGATTATCGGCGTACAGATTGCCGGCGGACATGCCGGCGAGCTGCTGCTGCCGGCCATTATTGCAGTGCAGGAGCACTGGAAGCTCGGCAATTTGATGAAGCCGATGTACCCGTACCCGACGATGGGCGAGATTCACAAGCGGGCGGCGGGAAACTATCTGTCGCCGAAGCTATTCAACCCTCGTGTACGCAAGCTGCTGACGACCATTTTCAGATTCCGGGGAGGTGTAAGTTGAGCTGGGAAAAGCGCGTAAAGAGTGCATCTTTTATAATAGTATTATTAGGCATGTGTATCGGTGCCGGGGCGGCCGAAATAGAGGAAGACTTCGGTTCCCTGGAGGGCTGGAATCCGCTGGAGTTTCCGAAGATTGAACGGCACAGCGAGTACGAGGTTATCCCTTCGGCTGCGGCTGAAGCCGGCGGTTCGGTGCTGAGAGCGCGGGCGGAGGCTTCGGCCTCCGGGCTGATTTTTAAGGAGACCTTTGCGGTGGCGGAAACTCCCTTTGTAGAGTGGCGTTGGAAGGTCGCGGATACGGTGCCCGGCGGCGATGCCGCGAGCAAGGACGGCGACGACTACGCCTTTCGAATCTACATTATTTTTCCCTACGATCCGGGGGCGGCCTCCTTTGGCACCAAACTCAAGTATAATGCGGCCAAACTCATTTACGGGGAGTATCCGCCCCTGGCCAGCCTGAATTACGTCTGGGCCAACCGGGCGTGGGACCGGGAAATTTTGCCCAACGCGTTCACCGACCGGGCGATGATGTTTGCGGTGGAGACTGGTCGTGAGCAGGTGGGCCAGTGGCGCAGTTACCGGGTCGATATCCGGGCGGATTACCGGGCGGCCTTCGGGCAAGAGCCCCCGGCGACCGCATCCCTGGCGATTATGAGCGACACCGACAACACCGGCGAAAGCGCCACCGCCTATATCGACTACATCCGGGTGCGCAGCGAATAGCGGCTTTCCATAGCGGCTTTACACGAACTGCTCGTCGATTATCTTGTTCAGCTCATCAAAGTTGACCTGCCGACGGTAGAGAGGCTGTGTGTCTTGGCTGTAGGCCGGCAGCTTCTCATGAAAACTGCGGTCATTCTCCTGCTGAAAAAAGATTCCCAGGGGCAGGGGGTCCTCTTCCATCGCCCGCTGCAGGGCCTGCAGGCGGTCGTCGGGCCGGTATTCATCCTCCAGATAGTAGGTGTGCTCCTTGAACCACTTGTAGTCGTTGCTTTTGTTGAAGGAGACACAGACCTGGAACAGATCTACCAGCGAGAAGCCCTTGTGCCGAATGGCCGCTTTAATGACCTCTTTGGTCTGCTCCGAATCCGTGGCGTTGGCCCGGGCCACAAAGCCGCCCTTCAGGCTCAGCGCCGTTGCCAGAGGATTAAAGGGCTCCAGCAGGACACCGGTGGTCTGGACGGGGGTTTGAAAGCCCTTGCGTGAGGTCGGGGAGGCTTGGCCCTTGGTAAGGCCGTAGACCATGTTGTTGTGGACTATTACGGTTATATCAATGTCGCGGCGCAGGGCGTGCAGAAAATGGTTGCCCCCCTCGCCGTACACGTTCCCGTCACCGCTTTCCACCACCACCGTCAATTCGGGATTGGCCAGTTTGACGCCGGTGGCCGTAGGAAGGGACCGGCCGTGCAGCCCGTTGAAGAAGCTGACATCCAGGTAGTGGGGCGATTTTGGGGCCTGACCGATCCCGGATACCATCACCAGTTTCTGCTTATCTAGGCCCAGTTCCTGGTACACCTGGTCCATTGTTTTACGTATGGCAAAGTTACCGCAGCCCGGGCACCAGGCGATTTCGGTGTTGTTATTTAGATAGGTTATATTACTCATTGCGAACTCCCGCTATTTTTTCAATTTTCTCCTGCAGCTCTTCGACTGAGAAAGGAATGCCGTTGTATTTCAGGATTTTCTCATCGATCTTCCGTCCGGTTTCATGCCGCAGCAGGTCGGCACACTGTCCGGTGGCATTGTTCTCGACCAGGCAGGTACGTTCGGCCCGGTCCAGATACTCGGCAACGCCGGGGTGCAGCGGATACAGCTGGGTAAGGTGCAGCAGGGCGATTTTATCGGAACCGATTTTCTGCAGCGCCTCGACGGCGGCATTGCGGTTCGACCCCCAGCAGACCACCAGGGTAGAGTACTGCTCAGAGCCGATCAGTTCCGGTGGCAGGGCGGCTTTTTGCAGCAGCCGGTGCTTTTTGTACAGCCGTTTCTTTACCATAGCCGGTCGCACTTCGACTACATCTTCGGTAATATAGCCCTCTTCGCTGTGTTCGTCGCTGTCTACTCGTACTCGGCCTTCTCCGTAGCCGGGAATCCCCCGCGGCGAGAGGCCGCTTTCATCAGTATTCGTCCCTTCTGTGCCTTCGCCGGACAGCCGGTAGCGGCGGTAGTCGGCGTCGGTTTTCGCAATGTGATTGAGCGGCTGTTCCGCATCAATCTGAAAGCGGGGGGTGTCGAAGAAAGAGTCGAGCAAATACTGGTCGGTGAGGATAAACACCGGAACCTGATAGCGGTCGGCAATATCAAAGGCTTGTGTAGTCAGCTCGAAGGCCTCGGTGGGGGTGCCGGGGGCCAGAATTACCCGGGGAAACTCGCCGTGGGCGGCATACAGCACCAAATTGAGGTCTTCCTGACCGGTACGGGTGGGCAGTCCGGTGGCCGGCCCGGGGCGCTGGGCGATATGCAGTACCATCGGGCTTTCTATCATCGCCGCCAGGCTGACACCTTCGGTCATTAGATCGTAGCCCCCGCCGGAGGTGGTTATCATGGCCCGGCCGCCGGCGTACCAGCCGCCCAGGGCCATGTTAATGGCGGCAATTTCACTTTCCGCCTGCTCCGCCACAATGCCCATTCTTTCGGCGTAGCCGGCCAGGGAGACCAGAACTCCCGTGGAGGGGGACATGGGGTAGGAGCTAATCATGTTGCAGCCCCCGGCTAAAGCCCCCAGGGCCACCGCATCGGTGCCGCTCAGCAGCATAGGTTTTTCGGCGGTATCCTCAGAGGAGTCCCCGCTTTTACTTATTTCGATTTTGTAGGAAGTACCGAGTTCTTTGCCGCGGCGATACCCCTCCTGCAGGGCCCGGCGGTTGTTTTCTACCACCTCTTCACCCTTGGATGAGAATACTTTGGCGATATGATCTTCCATCAACTTCTCGTGCAGCTTCAGCAGCCCGCCGATAAGGCCGAGGGCAACGGTGTTTGAGTACAGTTTGTTTCCGATCTCCTTGGCTATAGCGGAGAAGGGGATGTCGATAATCTGCTCGTAGTCCAGCTCCTCCTTTTCCCCGATAATGAGCGTATCTTCACTGATTCGCTGTTCCAGAAAGGGGGTCAGTCCCGATTTCAGGGGAATAAAGATATCTATTTTGTCCACATAGGCATGCCCGATGCGGGAGGCGACCCTGATTTCGGTGGAATTTATCCCGCCCCGTACCCGTGACATGAACTCCGAAGTAGTAAACACATGATACCCGTCTTCCTTGATAATGTGGGAAAGGATTTTTTCGATCGACTGTATCCCCTGGCCGGCGGCGCCCGCCAATACAATCGATACTTCCTCTTTGATGGTTGTTTCACTTTTCATTTAATTCCTCTCTAAATCGGCAAATTGGCAGTTTGTATACCTCAGGGCTTTTCAAAAGCAAAAAAAATTGAAAGACCCTCATCCAATTTTTCTATAGTATAAAGTGTAGTAAGCGAAATAGTGAAAGTAAAGAGGACATGAAGGGGAGTATCGATGTTGAAAAAAGCTTTACGGGCTCTTATCGGCGGACGCATTTCCGCCCAGTTTTTTAATAGGGATATCTGGGCCAATTTCGAGGTGGCGGCGGTGCTGCTGTCGGCGGCCGGAAAGTTCATCTTCATCGATTGGCTGCAGCAGGATATGTGGTTTGCGTTGGCCGCCGGCGGTGCCTGGGTGTATTACATTGTAGTCCGGATTAGGCACAGGCCGCATCTCATTTACTCATGGGGTTTTTCTGCGTACAATCTCAAACCGACTTTTCTGATTGTGATGCCGGTTACGGCGGCGGCGGTGGCTGCAGCGGTGCTGTACGGTTTTGTCAGCGGCCAGGCGCTGCTGCACTGGCACATGGGGGTAATTTTTCTGCTGTATCCGGCCTGGGGAATAGTGCAGCAGTTTTTACTGGTGGTGCTGGTGGCCGGAAACCTCGACCGTATGAGCCGCGGTAAATTCCCCCATGTGCTGATTGTGCTGCCGACTGCGGTGCTGTTTTCGTTAGTGCATATACCCGTGCTGCTGCTGATGGTGGTGACCTTCTTTATGGGCTGTTTTACTTCCACCATGTATCTTCGCTACCGCTCGGTGTGGGCCCTGGGGGTGTTTCACGGACTGTTCGCCACGGCACTCTACTTTTTCGTTATGGGCCAGGACCCCCTACAGGGGTTTTTACAAGCTGCGGCTTAAGGGTATACAATAGGAGACAGGATGGGTGAAGCAGAAATACAGAATGACTGGCTGCCGCTGGACAATGCGGCGAAAATATATCCTTCGACCGCCTCTGAGGAGTCTCCGGCGGAGTTTCGGATAGCCTTTACTCTCAAGGAGCCGGTACGCCTCCTGTGGCTGCAGAAGGCCCTGGAGCGGATTATGCCGCGGTTCCCCTATTTTCAGGTGTATCTGCGGCGGGGATTCTTCTGGTACTATCTGCAGCGCAGTGAAGTTGTACCGAAAGTGGAGCTGCTGCGCAATGTGCCGGCCACCATTATATCCGTAAAAGAGAGAACCTCACCGCTTATTAGAGTGAGTGCCCGTGAACGAACGGTGGCAGTGGATTTTTCGCATATACTCACGGATGGTAACGGGGGAACCCGATTTCTGCTGAGTTTGGCCGCCGAGTATCTTCGGCAGTCCGGAGCAGAGGTGGAGGAACATCCCAATGTTTTGCTGCCGGAAGAATCGCCGCACCCGGAGGAGTTTGAAGATGCCCACCGGAAGAGTTTTCAAAAGGGTATTCTTCAACCGGCGAAAATACCGCCGGCCTACCATATTCCGGGCCGCCCTTCAAAATCCCAACGCTTTCGTGTGTTGATGGCCACTACCCCGCTTGATCAGTTGCTGCAGCTGGCCAAGCAGAACCAGGTTACCCTCACTGAGTATTTAGCTGCGGTGTATGTGTACAGTCTTATCCAAATCTACATGCGTGAGACGCGGCAGCGGGCCCGACGCACACAGAAGGGATCGATTATCCGGCTGGAAGTGCCGGTGGATATGCGGCGCTATACTCCTTCCAAGACTATGCGCAATTTCTCTCTGTTTCTCTCACCAGAGATAGATATGAAGCTGGGGGAGTACGATTTTGAGGAAGTGCTGAAGCACATGCACCACCATATTCAGCTGCTGAGGAACCACAAGCAACTGGGCCGGCAGATATCCCGAAACGTCGGCTCGGAACTGAACCCTTTTATTCGCTTTATGCCGCTGTTCGTGAAAGATCTAATACTCTCCTCGGTCCACTCGCGGCTCGGTGAGGCGCTGCATTCGGGGGTGCTTTCGAACATGGGAAAGATACAGGTGCCGCCGGCCCTCGAGCAGCGACTGGAGAATATATATTTTAATTTGAATCCCAATCATGTAATGAAAAAAGCCTGTGGAGTGCTCTCGTTCAAAGGCAATTTGATTATCTCTTTCGCCAGCGTAATCGAAAGCCGGGAATTGGAGCAGATTTTCTTCACGCATCTCACCGGTTTGGGCCTGCCGGTAAAAATCGAGGAGTTATAGAATGCCGATATGTAAACAGTGCGGAGTGGAGGTAGAGTCGGATTACACTCAGTGTCCCTTGTGCGGAGAGGTTATCGACAAGGGTGAGCAGGACCACCCTGTCGATCAACAGAACCGTGCTTCAGCCTCCGGCACAGAAAGCGAGACTACTACTGCAGCTATAGAAGCCCATGATGCCAAGATGCGGTTTCTGTTCCATGAGGTGTTCGGTTTTATTGCACTGGCCGGAGCGGTGGTTGTGGGCGCCACGGATTTCGCCTACGGCATGGATCTTAGCTGGTCCCGCATACCGCTCATTTCGATCGGCTATCTGTGGCTGATGGTTTTTATGATCCCGCGGCTGAAACGGCTGCCGTATCTCCTGGTGGCGGGGGAGGTGCTCCTGCTGGAGGTGTATCTATACGCCCTGAACCTGTTTACCGGTGGTCCGGACTGGTACTGGGGAATAGCTTTTCCGATTGTGGCTGCCTTCGGTCTGCTGATTCTGCTGAGCGTCCTTACAATCCGCATATTCAAACTGTCGGTACTGGGCGGATTGGCGGTTGGCTTTATAGCGGCCGGCCTGTTTACTCTCTGCATAGAGGGAGTCCTGAACCTCTACTTTCATGGTCGCCTAGGATTTAGCTGGTCGATTATCACCGCCGCCTCCGTTATTCCCCTGATTGTCTTCATGGTGAGTTTCGAAAAGCGGCTTAAAAAACGCGGTTCGAATTTGGAAAAGCACTTTCACGTGTGAGGCACTTTCAAAAATTGCATTTTTCCGCAATTCTTTTATCCTTAGGGTAAGGGGGAAGTGCAGATGAAGAAAATGGGAGAGATGCTCCTTACCACCGACCCGTTCCAGGAAATCGTAATGGGAAATACCGCACTCGTGCGGGCCATGCTTGAAGCGGGTACCGAAGTTGTCAGTTCATATCCAGGCTCTCCGACGCCTGAAATCGGAGCCGCGATACTATCGATTGAAGAAACACAGCGGCCGTTTTATTTTGAATTCTCTGTAAATGAGAAGGTGGCCACCGAAGTGGCTTTGGGGGCTGCATTAAACGGCCATCTTTCCACTGTTTTCTTCAAGAGCGTTGGTTTAAATGTAGCCGCGGATGCCTTTGTACAGCTGCCGATGATGGAGCTGATTGGAGGGATGGTGGTGATTCTCGGAGATGATCCGGGGGCCAATTCATCCCAAAACGAACAGGACAACCGTCATTATGCGCGAATGGTGTATGCTCCCGTATTCGAACCGGGGAACCCGCAAGAGGCATATGAAATGTATCTCGAGGCGGCCAGAATATCCAAAGAGATGCAGATGGTGGTCATTCTCCGGCTTACCACCCATGTGTGCCATGCAAAGATGAAGACCTCCTTCGGTTCTTACCATCCGCGTTCCGTGAGTACCTCCGCCGATTTTGACCCGGCCAACGGCCCCTATATTCCGCTGACCGCTCGTGCCCTGGATATGAAACGGCGTGCGCTCCAACGCCGGACTCGCATGGACGAACGCGGGGAAAACTCCGCTTTTCATGCGCTGCTCGAGAACGGAAATCGTTCCAGGGGCATTATTACCATCGGTCTGCCGTATTACTCGCTGTTAGATGTGCTCGAATCGACGGATGAAACCGAGAGACCGCAAGCGCGCGTTAAACGCGGCCGCACAACCTCCGGCCGGTTGCCGGATATTCTCAAACTGGGGCTCTCATACCCCATTCCCCGTAAAAAGATTGCCGAGTTCTGCCGGACCCATGCAACTGTCCTGATACTGGAAGAGCTCGATCCGATTCTGGAACAGGAAATCAAGGCAATTGCCTTCGAAGAAGGAATCTCGGTTAAGATACTCGGCAAACAGACGGATGAAGATTACATAGGCGAGCTCCATCCGGCCAAGATCCGCCGGATCCTGCACCGGGTGTGGCCGGAGTTGCTTACCACTGCTGATGCAGATACCGCCGGCGAGCCGGCCGCCGAATCGATAACTGTTCCCGCCCGGCCGGCGCAGATGTGCCCGGGCTGCGGGCACCGCAGCGCCTTCCACGCCATCAAGCAGGTTCTGGCAAAGGACGATATAACCGTGGCGGATATCGGCTGCCATACCCTCGGCGCTCTGCCGCCGTACAATATGGGGCAGGCCCTGGTGTGTATGGGCCACTCCACCGGCACAGGTTCGGGCTTGGCGCGCTTCAACGACTCCCGCCGCGTGCTGGCCTTCATTGGAGATTCGACCCTGTATCACGCCGGGCTTCCGGGGATAGTAAATGCGGTCTACAACCGGCACAATCTGACCCTCGTCATTATGGCCAACGGTACTACTGCGATGACCGGACACCAGGAGCACCCGGGAACCGGCAAAACGGTGCACGGGCCTACCGGCAAAGTTCCCCTGCGCACCCTGCTGGAAGGCCTGGGGGTGCAGCATATCGCCGAAACCGATACCTACAACCAGCGCAAGCTCGGGGAGCTGGTGAAGGCGGCTATGGACCGGGATGAGTTTTCGGTGGTAATTGCCCGGCACCCCTGTATGCTGAAGTTTATGCGGGAACGGAGAAAAAAAGGTGAAGGAGTTCGCGCCCAGGCACAGGTAGACAGTGACACCTGCCGGCAGATCCACCACTGTGTAAGCCGGTTTGCCTGTCCCTCGTTTGTACTGCATCCGAATGGAGAGGTGACGGTGAACAGTGACTTGTGTATCGGCGACGGGTCGTGTCTGCAGACCTGTCCGGTCGAAGCAATTTCTTTGGAAGGAGTAGCATCGCATGCAAGGTCAAAATGAGCGGATAAACATTCATCTGTGCGGAGTGGGCGGTCAGGGCATCGGACTTTTGAGTGAAACCATTCTGCGCGCCTATGACAATGCCGGATTAGAAGTACGGGCGGTCGATACCCACGGTCTGGCCCAGCGGGGCGGCGTCGTGAGATCTAATCTGAGGGTTGGTAAAGGAGTCTTCAGCCCGCTCATTGAAAAAGGGGGTGCAGATATTGTAATGGCCCTTGAACGGACCGAAGCCCTGCGCGGGGCAATGGATTATGCCCGCAGCGGGGGGCTGGTCATCTATTACGATGCCTATTGGCAGGCCCTGCCGGTGCGCTTGGGGGAGCACCGGGATGTCGAAGCGCAGGACATCGAAAAGTATGCGGAAACCAAGCATCTGCAGGTGGTACGGGTGTTTCGTGATGAGTTGCCCGATATTCGTATGCAGAACATGGCCCTGTTGGCCGAAGCGGTGTCGCAGCGGCTGCTGCCGCATCTGAAGGCCTCCCATGTGAAAACCGCTCTCGAAGAACTTCTTCCTATGAAGGTTCTGCAGGCGAATCAGGCGCTGTTTAGCTAAGATGTGAACGGTGAATATTCTCGATGAGCGCAAGGAACAGCTGCTTACCTCGCTTCTACGGGCTCTGGTGGTACTGGGCGCCATAGCCTATGTCCCGAGCTGCTGCCGCCCTCGTGGCTCATTACAGATACTGAAAACCGGAAAATTACCATAGCGATTCCATCGGAAAGCGCCTGAACTGAACAGAAGCCTCTGTGTTTATTCTTCAGTCAATACTTCCCGGGCCCGCTGCAGCTGCAGAAACAGAGTGCCGTCGCCCCCCAGGTCGGGGTGGTGTAGCTTGCTGAGACGCCGGTAATTGCGAATTGCCAGCTGCGGGTCGGGACGGCCTGCGACCGCATTGCCCTTCTGCGGCAGGCAGTCAAGCACATATGCGGCTATCACCCGCTCGGAGGTCCGCTCGTCCAGCCGCCGGTAGCGCTGCTGCAGGCGCTGCATGTGGGCCTCGAAATGGGAGATCCACTGCACGGGGGTAAAAGCGGCATATTCACGCACTCTTTTCTTGCTGCGCGGAAACATGTGGCGAGTCCAGACCGGAAAAGCTCCGGCACCGTTGTACTGTTCTTCGAAAGCGGCCAGGTACTTGATAAAGGCCAGGGTCTGCGGCGGCAGTTCCCGCATCTTGGCCCCGATGTACTCCATTTTCTGCCGGCGCTTACGCTCCCGCTCGGCCAGGTAATCCCGTTTGATCCGCAGGAACAGCGGAAAAAAGGGATCCTTCGGCAGCCGGTAGGTGCGGTAAAAATTCTGCAGGTATTCCGGTTTTATGACCGCATGTTGCAGCAGGCTGTAACAGCGGCGGCGCATGCGCAGCTGCTGCAGGCGCGGTGATGCGCGGTAATGAGACAACATCTGATTGTACAAAGGGTGCCTGTCCAGGCTCTTCGGCTGTTTCGAAAGCAGGTAGGCAATACTGTAAACTTTGAGTCGCCGGCGTCTTCTTTGCATATTTCTTTTCTACTGTACCATAGATACCGTTGAAATTCATATTTTAGTTATTACACTTTGTAGTAGATCCAGCAATTCATAAAAGGTAGACGGGAGGAACTCCATATGAAATACCCGACAAAAGCACAGCTTATAGCCGCATTGGCCAGGGCGGGAGAGTTGCATCACAGCTACGAGAAGGTGTATCTTGCCGGAGAGCGTGATGAGCGCTGGGCGGGATTCTATGCCGCCTATGTACTGGGCCGTTACGGTGATTTCGAGCGCCCCGAGCTGGTAGCCGAGCAGCTTGAGAAGACACCGGTGAGTGAAAACTGGGCCGCCGATGCGGCGGAGGCGGTACTGCAAAGCGGCAGCGGCCGCGCCGTTTCTTCCGGCGATGAACAGGCGCGTGAGGTTATGTACGTATGTCCCCACTGTTTTACCGCTTCCGATACGCCGGGAAACTGTGGGGTGTGCGGCTACCAGCTGTTCGAGTTTCGCCCGGGGGATATAGACGATCCCTGCAGGTGTCCGGTGATCAACGAGCAGGGAGAAGTCGTTACCCATGCGCCCCTGTGGTGGCTGCGCAGTGTTGCTCCCGAGCTGGCGGAACGTATGGAACAAGATCAGAATAAAACTAAAAACTAAAACAGACTGGAGAGAAACATGCAGACGGAAAAACTGATAGTGATTGGATCAGGCCCGGCAGGGCTGGCGGCAGCACTTTATACGGGCCGGGCCGGCCTGAATCCGCTGGTGCTGAGCGGATTGGAGATGGGCGGACAAATTTCACTTACCTACGATGTGGACAACTATCTCGGATTCCCCGAAGGGACCACCGGGCCGGAACTCATCGAAATGATGACAAGCCATGTAAATAAATTCGATGCTCGCCTTCAATTCGAGGAGGTCACCGAAGTGGACTTCAAAAACGGCCCACCCTTCACAGTTTCTACGCATGCGCAGAAATACCAGGCCGATGCAGTGGTAGTGGCCACCGGGGCTGCTCCCCGCCGGCTGCAGGTACCCGGCGAGGAACAGTATATCGGCCACGGCGTGTCCTTCTGTGCAACCTGCGACGGCTTCTTTTTCCGCGACAAGGATGTGCTGGTAATCGGAGGCGGCGACAGCGCAATTGAAGAGAGCCTCTTTCTGACCAAGTTTGCCAAGCGAATCCGAGTAGTCCACCGCCGCGATGAGCTGCGGGCCGGTGAACAGCTCAAACGGGCCGCCTTCGACCACGAGAAAATAGAGTTCGTGTGGGATACGGTTATTGAAGAGATTGTCGGCAACGACAAGGTAAGCGGGGCCAAGGTGAAAAACGTAAAAACCGGAACCGTCTCGGAGCTCGAAACCGACGGAGTCTTCGTTTTTATCGGCCACTACCCCAATTCGCATTTGTTCAAAGAACAGCTGGAGATGGACGGCGAAGGGTATGTGAAAACCGATGAGCGGATGAATACCAGCATCCCGGGTGTATTCGCTGCCGGCGAAATCCAGGACAAGATTTACCGGCAGATCGCCACCTCGGTCGGACAGGGCAGCGGGGCCGGCATTATGGCCGACCGCTGGCTGCGCGAACAGAGCCGCTGATTACCAGGTGTAGTAGCGAATAGGCGGATACGCTTTCCAGACTGCCAAAGCCAGCGGAGTCCCGACCAGTATGCCGACCACGTTCTGCAGGATATTGCCCGGGATTTCGGCGGCGGCCGCGGCGAAACCTACCATAATGCCCCCGGTAAGAAAGTAGATACCGCCCATTATCAGGGTACCTACCAGGAAGGCAACTATAAGTGAGGGAATTCCCGGTTTGTGCGGATAGGGCTGCTGCTCCGGGGCCGCCCCGGCGCCGGATATTTTTTGGCTGGAGATTTTGCCCCCGGAGATTTTGTGTTTGGCCTTGATCACCAGGCCGATTCCCAGCCCCTGCAGGCCGTGGGCCAGAAAAGTGAACGGGGCCCACTGGGCGTATCCGGCCAGCAGATCGGCCAGGGCGGTTCCCACGCCCCCGGTAATAAGTGCGGTAATGGGACCGAAAATGATGGCGGTAAAAAATATAGCTACGTCTCCGAAGTTTATATAGCCGCGGGTCGGGGCTACCGGGATACGAACCACGTAGGTAAACAGCGCTGTTACGGCAATCAGTATTGCCAAAGTGGCAATCCTAAAGGCCGGCAGCTGCATGTAGCTGGTGGGTTGCGGGTTCTCCATGATGCACTCCTATAACTGATGATGGGTCTATTGTACTGAAAATGAGTAAAATGGCATAGTATTTTGTACTACAAAAAGTATAAAAGTATTAAAATAGATAGTACAATTGAAAAATAGACTAGCTGGTGTATTACTTTATGAAGCGGCCGCAAGCTCCGATAGGCACTGCGGGGGTTGGGACGGCCGAATCCGCGGCTCTCGAGGGCCATCGAGAGCGTGGGGATGCTCTTGATGGAGTGAATCATCACCGATACCAGGGTGGGGAATACATGGGCAAAGCGCTTTACGGGACTAAACGACCGCTTTTGTTCCGGTGCCGGTCGACGCAGGGCATGGGCATCCTGGATGTTGCGGTACAGCTGCAGGAGAGAGGGGATATAGCGGAAGGCGATGGTAATGACCAGCGCTCCCGAATAGGGCAGGCCGTACCAGCGCAGAGTCAAAATGAAGTCGTCAATTGCAGTTGTGCGGAAAAACAGAAAGAAGGCTGAGGTAATACCGCTGAAACGCAGTATCAGAGTGAGTGCTTCCCGGATTCCCCCGGAGGTAATGCTGAACAGGCTGCCCACCTGGTAGAGGGTCGGCCCGGTTTGATGAAAAGGCGGGGTAATTAGGGCAACCAGCAGCAGGATCGGCCAGATGGTCCTCAGCGGCTGCAGTACCTGCTTAAACGACAGACCGGCCGCAATCAGTACTACCAGCCCGAGATTGTAGCCCAGCAATACGAGCAGCCGCACCGGTAAAATCAGGAATATGACCCAGCAAAGCAACAGAAAAAACTTCAGGCGCGGGTCGGAGGTGTGCAGAAAGGATGTACCGGGCAGGTAGGTTCCGCTGATCACGAGTCGTCCCCTTGAACAATACGTCCCGCTTCCATTCGGATAACCCGGTCGGAATAGTGCCGGGCCAGTTTGGCATCGTGGGAGATTATCAGCAGAGCCCGTTCGGGGGACTGAAAGGCCCGTATGAGGGCCGCAAAATCCCGCGGACTGATACCCGAGTCGGTTTCGTCGAAGATGCAGATAGGCCGCTGCAGCAGCCAATAGGTGGCGGCCTGCAGACGCTTACGGGTTCCGTAACTCATGAGTGTGGGAGAAGTGTCGGCCGGGGGCAGCTGAAACTTTTCGATTGCCTGTTGAAGGGCGGACTGGACCTGATCCTGTTTCCAGCCCTGTTCCTTCAGGCCGTAGGCTAACTCTTCTTCTATTGTCGGCAGAAAAATCTGGTAATCCGGGTTCTGAAACATATAGGCCGCCGCACTGCGCAGGCTCTTCGCCGGCTCTGTTCCTTGCGGGCTTTCTCTATCGCTGTGCGGCCGTGTGATAGTCCCCTTCTGCGCAGTGTACAGCCCGCACAAGAGCTTCGCCAGGGTGGTTTTTCCACAGCCGTTCGGTCCGGCCAGGGTAACCGTTTCTCCGGCGTACAGGTTCAGCGTATCTATAGCAAGCTCGAAGTCGGAATTATTGCTATAACGGAATTCAAGCTGCTTTACGGTGAGTTCGGCGCGCTGGGGTGTGTAAGCGGTTCTTTTAGTAGTACCGCGGGGCCGCCAGCGGAGTCCGTCCTGTTCGGCCAGGCGATCGATGTCGGCCGCATCGGTGTGTATGCGTCCCTGTGATAAAATGGAGATGTGCTGCTGCTCCGCAGCCCGTGCGGGAGCAGTCAGCTTGGAGGACAACAGCAGCACGGTAGTGCCGGTATTTTGCAGGTGCTCTACTAAAACCGAACGCCAGTGGCGGTCCATTTCATCGAGGGTTTCATCCAGTATCCAGATCGGCGGTTCAACCGCCGCCAATACAGCGCACAGCAGCCGCTTTTTCTCGCCTCCCGAGAGGGTGGCCGGGTTTCGGTCGGCCTTATTGCTCAGCTGAAACCGCTCCATCTCACGGTCTACCCGCGCGGCAATTTCCCCCTGCGAGTAACCCAGCGACTCGAGGGGGTAGGCTATCTCGGAGTCGACCCGGGTGGTGAGAATCTGGTCGTCGGGGTTTTGAAAAATGGTTCCCACAAACTCGATAAGGTTCTGCGGGTGGGTTGTATGCAGATCATGGCCGGCAACCTGCAGCCTGCCTGTAAGATTTCCGCCGGTATAGCGCGGCACTAAAGCCGTCAGAATACGGCTGAGGGTGGTCTTTCCGGATTCCGGAGCCCCGATAAGAGTATAGAACCGGCCGGGTTCAACAGAAAAACTGAGATCCGCAAACAGCGGTGTTTCAGCGGGTTGATCGGCCGAGTAACGAGGATAAGTGAAACTAAGATTCTCGATGCGGATTTCTGCTTTCATGCACTCCTTACCGGAGTTAAAGTATATAGGAAAGGCCGTATTCTGTGAACAGAAGCCTTCCGCCGGCCATATACGGCCTATTTTCGGCCTACGTGAGTCTGTAGTAGCTCAGTATAAAGGGTTTGATATCCAGGAGCGACTGGGGCTCGGGGACTTTCGAAGCCCACTTCTCTGCCTGAGAGGAAATGAGGAAGAAGGGAACCGGATTGAGGGTGTGATCACCGACCTCCATGTCTTCGGCATTTCCGTGGTCGCTGATAATCAGTATATCTATCTCCTGCTTGGACTGCTCCCAAAGGGCCCGGAGAAAGGCGTTGATATTTGCCACGCAGTGCCGTATAGCCGCTGCCTTGCGGGCGTGGCCATAGGTATCGGTGAGAAAGTATTCAAAAAAGACCAGATCCTGCCGTTTGAATATATTGAGCACATGGGAGGCGGCTCGTTTGGGAGGAATTGGTTTGATGTTGAAGCCGCGCTCCTTGAGCATCTGGTTAGTGATGTCGGCGAATACTGCCCGCCGCAAACGGTAGTCCTTATAATAGCGAAAGGGAATTCCGGCCGATTCAATCGAGAGGGTGGATACGGGAAACATATTCTTGCGCCGTTTACGGCGATCGGAGAAATATTTATGCGAATAGAGATTCGCACTGGTGGCCCGCACTCCGTTTTGCATCAACACTTTCAGAAGATTGTGAGAGGAGATGAGCGGCAGCAGCTGTTCATTCGGAAATGCCTGCTGATGATAGCCCAACTTTTCGGCGGCGTTAATTCCGGTCATGAAGCTGGTTTGGCCGGTAGCGGATTGCGGCCGGCCGGCTACCCCCAGGGTAGCGTCGATCGGCCGCAGCCAGACCGTGGAAGTGCGCAGGGGGACATGCCCGGAATGAAAATGAGAAGGCCCGAGAAACGCGTCTCCCAGTTGAATGAGGGGATTGCGTTCCGGATTGGGTTCACCTATTCCTATTCCGTCAATGAAAAACAGGAAAAGCCTGGGCTTGCGCACAGCTGTTCTCTCCTTTTGTGCCGGTTCTTCATGTATAAGGTAATTTTGAAAAGCCGTTCTTTCAAGTGAGGTGCTGTAATAATGTGAAACTCATGCAAGCATGTATGGCGGTGCTCGACCTGGTCGCATAAAAATAGTACATTTATACTTCATTCCGGAGCGTTCGGTTGTGCTTAATTGAAGTATGGCCCCCGGAAGTGTAGCCTCTGAAAGAATTGCCCCGCAGGAGCAGTAGCGTATGCAGATAGGTCCTTTTACTGTACCCTTCCTCATTCTCCGCCTCGTCGCGGCACTGGCTGTCGGCTACGGGCTGCAGTTGGCGGTTCTGCGAAGATATAAACCGGCCGGACGTTTCTTCTGGGATCTGCTGTTCGACGTGCTGCTGATAGGCTTCCTGCTGTGGAAGCTGGCTCCGCTGCTGAGCGATCCGGCGCTGCTGTGGAACGATCCTCTGGCGGCTCTGTACCGGCCCGGGGGACCGCTGGGGCTGCTGCTGGGAGCCCTGGGGGGCGGCGGTTATGCTGTGGTGAAGCTTTTCAGGCGGCGTCCGCTGCCGGAGGGTCTTCCGAAGCTTGGTGCGCTTACCCTGGGCGCAGCGGCGGCGGTGTTTCTGCTGTTAGGAGCAGTCGGACCGGCTGAGGTAACGGGTATTCCAGGTAACAATGCCGGCACGGAAGGTGCCGGCGGCGAGATTCGACAGCTGATCAGGGAGTCGAGCACAAGCCTCGCGGGCCATGATACTGCAGTGCGCTGGGAAGCCGACTACCTCATTATCAATTTCTGGGCCAGCTGGTGTCCCCCTTGTCGCGGGGAGATGCCGGAACTGATTGAATTTTATAAAAATATTGAAAATAAGAATGTTGAGCTGATAGGCCTCAATATGACTTCCACAGAAAAATCGATGGGTGCGGTGCGGGATTTCGTCGAAGGCAGCGCTCTCCCCTTTCCAGTGCGCCTTGATAGAGACGGGGAGATCGGGCGGCGCTTGGCAATCGAGAGTCTGCCCACTACAATTGTAATAGGCCCGGAAGGCGTGCGGGCGCGGCGCAGCGGGATAATCGACCGCAGCTGGCTGCGGGCACAAATACCGGAATAGCGGGCAGGGGGCAGATATGAGTGAAGGTGCCACAGTACAAATGAATACCGACCCGCAGGTAATTGACATGGCCCTGGGTCATCCGAGCCCGGCGCTGCTGCCGCTGGAGGCGATGCAGCGGGCGGCGGAGCACCGCTTCGGACAGGGCGACCCGCTGATTCTGCAGTACGGTTTCGAGCAGGGTGATGCCGGTTTCCGAACAGAGCTGGCCGAGCTGCTGAAAGAGCGCAGCGGGGCGGATGTGAAGGCGGACTCGCTGATGGTAACCGGCGGTATTTCACAGGCCCTGGCACTGCTGTGCAGCCTGTATACCCGGCCCGGCGACGAGGTGCTGGTGGAGGACCCCACCTATTTTCTGGCCCTGCGGATTTTCGAGGACTTCGGACTGAAGGTGACCGTCATGTCCGGTGACGAGAAAGGGCTGGATCCGGACGCGCTGGAGCAGTACCTGCACAGCAAATCGGGGGGCGGGCGGTCAGCAGCCGGCCCGGCCGGGGCGGCGCCGGTTCATTGGCCAGTCGAGGCGGCGCAGAGACCGCGCTTTCTGTACACTATTCCCGTATTTCAGAACCCCACCGGCCGGACGATTCCGCCGGAGCGGCGGAGGCGGCTGATTGAGGTAGCCGAGAAGTATGGTCTTTTAGTTGTGGCCGACGAGGCCTACCAGCTGCTGAGTTACCGGGAGGCTCCACCGTCGTCCTTCGCTTCAACGACTTCTGCTTCAGATTCTTTGGCCTATTCGGTTACTTCGGCCGCCGCGGGCGGTTCTGCGCAGGTGATTTCACTCGGCTCGTTTTCCAAGATTCTCGGGCCGGGGTTGCGGCTGGGATGGCTGCAGGCCGGGGAGGAGCACCTGAAGAAGATTTCCGGCTGCGGAATGCTGGACAGTGGGGGCGGACTGAACCCCTTCACCTCCACGATTGTGCGCAGTATGTTTCAGTCCGGCGACATGGCGCGGCACCTCGACCGTCTTATCGGCGAGTACCGGCAGCGGATGGATGCGGTGGTAGAGAGCATCGGGGCGGAGCTCGCGGGGCTGGCGGAGGTCGAGAATCCCGGGGGCGGCTACTTTGTGTGGGTCAAATTGCCCAAGGATATAGACGCCCGCGAGCTGAAAAAGCGGGCCCGCCGCAACAATGTGAACTTCCTCCCCGGCAGCAGTGCGTCGCCGGGCGGATCCTTTCACAATTATCTGCGCCTCAGCGTGTCATACAACGATGCGGAGCGGCTGCAAAGCGGGGTGAAGCGGCTGGCCG
>CAZWDV010000032.1:0-35533 GCA_964632675.1 uncultured Sediminispirochaeta sp. | reverse complement strand
TAAAAAAAATATTGATTTTTTTATTAATACCTCATAGGGTTTATTTATGGAAAAGACAATATCGGTAGAGTTCACTGAAGCGGACGAGAGCCTTGATATTACAGTCGATGAGCTGCGCCAGGCGGTCATTACATTTCTTGATGCCTACGGAGAAGAGTCGCTGCTCGGACGGCGGTTTGCAGATATTCTGTATGGCGCTGCCGAGACGGGAACTCGGGAACGCAGTATTGACGGGCGAAAAAAATTCACGCACCTGCTGAGTGCGGCGGGTGTGGACGAAATCGACTTTTTTCGACACATAGTGCAGCAGCTGGAAAAGGCCAACCACTGCGAGCCTGTCGATGTCCTGGTCGGCGGCATTACAATGCCGAAGCGCTTTCTCATGGCGGTACTGGAAGTCGTGCTTCCCGGGGAAGAGCTGATTGCGGTTCGTAATGTGGAGCAGTTCGAGAAGCTGGCGAATGTCCGGATTCCACAGACGGATGTGGAAAATCTGCAGGCGGTGATAGACACCTATCCGGTGCGTCTTTCCAAGCATGTCATACGGCAGGCGCGCTTGTCGCCGGATATCGCCTATCAGTTTATGCCCTTTGTAGAAGAGCTGGATGATGTCGGGTTAAAGAACACCTGGGTTGGACAGTTCCACCGCGGGCTGATCGAACAGATGTACCAGAACCGGCCGATTTTCGTGCTGCACATGAGCTGTCCGGTGTACTGCCGCTTCTGTTTCCGTAAGCACAAGGAGACCCGTAATCAACCGGCCCCCACCGTTGAAGATGTGGATGCGGCCATTGAATATATCCGTAATTCCCCGCACATCAAAGAGATCGTACTGACCGGCGGCGAGCCCCTGCTGAACAAGAAAACCCTAACCCGTGCAGTGGAGGGATTACGCTCGATTCCGCATATTCAGACCATTCGGATTGCTTCACGCTGTATTTCGTATTATCCGCATCTGTTTTTTAAGGAGGATGCCTTCTGGCTGAACTATCTGCGGGACACCAACCGCGAGCTGCAAAAAACCGATAAACGTATTGAAATTGCCACTCACTTTATTCATCCCGACGAGGTTTCGCCGCAAAGTCTGGAGATAATATCAGCCCTGGTAAGTGCCGGTGTACAGGTCTACACACAGACTCCGTTTCTGAACAACTGCAACGATGAGGGCCCGGAGCTGGCGCAGCTGTACCGTGAGCTCCGCGGGGCCGGGTCGGAGCTGCACTACATTTATATTCCCGCCAGCCCGATCCAGGGCAACAGCGTGTATTGGACCCCGCTTGCGAAGGGGCACAAGGTGTTCAACTACCTACGCGGGCATCTCTCCGACCGGGCCATCCCGATTCTGTGCACAGCCACGCGGATCGGCAAGATAGACTGGAATGCCAGCGGCTGGGCGGTTGAGCAAAGCCGGGAAAACCCGGCGAACGTGTGGATTCGCACCCCCTACAATGCCGACTATTACCGGGAGTTCGTGCCGAAATTTGACTTTGACGGGGCCCGGGAAAACGAGAATGGTACGATTGATGTGGAGTTTATGGCTGAAATCGGCGATGAAAGCCTGTTCCTCGGCCGGTTCGTCGGACAACCGGCCTTTGAACGGGAGTTTGATGCGGAGAAACTGAAGCGTGTGCAGGATGCGCTGGTTGAAATGCGCCGGCTCGACGAAGGGGTAGTGCTGACCGGGTTGACATCGGTGTTTCGTTCGCACCTGACCCGGGTGGATGTGGACATTGCCGCAGCTACCTCCAGCGAGGAAGAGTTCCGGGGGGCGATAGATTATATTCGGCGCGAACAATCGGTAAACGATGTAGTGTTGTCCGCCAACGTCTCGATCCTCACGCTATTGGATGAGATTGGCCTCTTTGCAGAAGAGGTGAACACTATTGCCCATGTAAATGCTCTGCGGCTGCGAAGTACGACTTTTACCTATGAGCCGCACCTGTTTACCGATGAGGTGATTAACCGTCTAACTAATCTTCAGAGGCTTACCGCAGTGAATCCGACCAGAATCGAGATCGAGGCGCAGTTCATACATTCCTCCGAATTCAGGCTAGAGCATAGTTCGGTCATTTCGAAGTTTCTTGCCCGCGGAATTACCGTGTACAACAATATCGTTCTGTTGGCCGGCATCAACGACAATGTGGAAGAGATGAAGAAGATTTGCTATAACTGCCGGCAGATCGGTATAGAACTTTTCCAGCTGTATGTGGCCGGACTGCCGATTCAGGATCAGTACAACCGCGCGGAGCCGGTGGATGCCTCTACTGTAATAAATATTGCCACGCATCTGCGGCGGCATCAGAGCGGGCGCGAGATTCCTCTGTATGTAGTGCGTACGCCCGTCGGAGAAGTGGACTTTAACCTGGGCGGCATTATTACTTCGAGCGGCCCGGAAACAGTACACATGAAGCTGCTGCCGTATTCGCTGGAGTATTACCGGCGGATGGACCCGCATTTTCAGCTGCCCGCGGGAATGCTGTTGAAAAACGGAACAATTGTGGCTCCGATAAAGGGTTTAACTGTCCAAAGCAATGCCGACTATTTTATCCGGCCGTGACCGGCCGGCCGCTTACCCGGGCCAGCCTAGAGTTTTCAGTTTGAGCACCAGGTTCGGATTAGGGCAGTTCTCGAGGTAGTGAGCCGCGTCTTCGGGGGCACAGACGCCGGGGAAATCGCCCGAGCGGCCTCCCAGATCTTTGATTACCTCGAAATGCAGATGCGGCGGCCAGTGGCCGTTTACCTTGCTGCTGCCCACCCGGGCAATTTCGTCCCCGGCGGAAACGCGTACTCCTGTTGATAAGCCTTCCAGCGAATCCCTTGTGAGATGCCCGTATAGGGTGTAAAAACGGACCCGCTCGATGGTATGGGCCAAAATAATGGTCGGGCCGTAGTCGGCCACCCCCCGGTTGTCCTGAAAACTGTGCACTTCCCCATCATAGGCTGCTAACACCGGCGTGCCGGTTTCCACCCACAGGTCGAGGCCTAAATGGTAGGAGCGCACTTTTCCTTCTGAAAACAGTTCGCTGTGACGGTAGATAGTACGGTTTTCGCGGTAACCCCCCAGGCCGATCCGGCTGCCGGTCTTTCGCAGTGCACCGAATACATACTCGCTGAACTGCCCGGTGTCCGCCGGATAGATGCCCTGCATAGCGGGGTTTTCTTCGGTAAAATCGAAGAGAACACACTCTTCTTCATCGGGGTCGAAGGGCAGTACTCCTGCCCGGGGCTGCCGTCGTAAAATTGCTTCGAGGTCTTGCTGCATATGCCGATGATAAGCCGGATGCCCGCCGGGGTCAACATCGCAATGTCCCGCGCCGCAGGGGGCTATCGTTTGACCCGGGCGTTTCCTTCCCATATGCTCCAGATCTGCTCTTCATCGGCCGGCTGGCCATAGTCGGTTTCGAAGGTTGTGGCCAGGGCACCGCTGGCCCAGCCGAACTGGGCCCACTTCTCCGGCTCCCAGCCGCGCAGCACCCCGTACAGCAGGCCGCCGACAAAACCATCGCCCCCGCCGATGCGGTCGAGCACATCGATCTCGCGCGGTTGGATTACGTGCCAATGGTCGTCGGCCGACATGATCGCGCCCCACAGGTGGTGGTTGGCACTGACCACTTCTCGCAGTGTGGTGGCGAAGACCGAGGCGTTTGGATACTCCTGTTTTACCCGGTTGATCATGCCCTTGAAGCCGTCTATTTTGGCAGCGATGTCCTTTCCGCCGGCCTCTGGGCCCTTAATGCCGAGGCAGAGCTGAAAATCTTCTTCATTACCTACCAGAATATCGGATATACCGGCAATCTCGCTGAAAATTTCACGCAGCTCCTTTTCACGGCCCTTCCAGAAGGAGGCGCGGTAGTTCAGATCGAAGGATATACGGGTGTCATGCTTTTTCGCCGCCCGGGCCAGTTCCAGGCAGAACTGCCCGGTTTCGGGTGAGAGGGCTCCAAAGAGACCGGAGAAGTGTATGATTTGCGCCCCCTCTTGTCCGAGAATTCTCTCGATGTCGAAATCGTCGATGCTGATGGTTCGGCCGACTTCGCCGGCCCGGTCGTTGTACACCCGCGGACCGCGGGAGCCGAAGCCGCTGTCGGCAATGTTGATCTGATGGCGGTAGCCCCAAGCCCCGCCCTGCTCGACCTCTTTGCCTTCAAAGTCCATGTGCCGATGTGTGAGGTTGTCTTTTATCTTGCGGGCAATTGGGCTGCCCTTAACAAATGCGGTCAGTATTTTCACCGGGAGACCGAGGTAGGATGAAACACTGCCCACATTCGACTCGGCACTGGTGACCTGCATTTTAAACATCTCGCTCGAATGAACCGGCTGTCCATTTAGCGGCGTGATTCTGATGCCCATGCTAGTCGGAATCAAAAGCGAATAACGGTAATTCTGTTTTAACGTGAAACTCATACTTATACTCCCGGATTATATGTTTCGTTTTACTTCGAAATGCAAAAGTAATACATAGTTATGGTACCACAGCTTGATCGGAGAGTACAGAGCAAAGCAAAAAAAAAGGCCGCCCCGCGGGGCGGCCATATAAGATTGGAGGAAAAATGGAGACAAATTGAAGATCAATAGATCTCGACTTCATATACCTGAAAGTGCGTCAACGAGTTGGCGTTGCTCCCGCTGAGCAGGTAGATATAAGTGCCGTCAAAATAAATATCATGGACTTCGCCGGAAACATCCGGAATTTGCGCCGATACCAGGATCTGGTTGCTGGAAGAATGGAGGTCGACGAACCCGATACCGCTGCCCCCGCGGGCTACCGCGACGTACTGGTCCCAGACCGACACATCCTCTACGCCGGAGATGTTAACCGAACGATCATAAGCGATATCGCTCGGATCAGCGACATCGTAGATTACTAAACCGTTGGAGCCACTGTTGCCGACGACTATAAATTCACCGTCGTACTTATCAATTGAAGTGATATCGGCGCCATTGGAGAGGTCGTTATTAATCGGTTGGGTGTCTTCCAGGGGAGCTCCGCCCTGGGAAAAGTCGGTAGTGTCATAGGCCTGAAGCGTGTTGAGCGGCTCCATATCGTAGTACACCTCGCCGATAAAGGTATAGCCGTTCATAGTTTCCATGACCTTTGCATCATAGAGGTATGAATTATTATAATGGATAATTCCACCGGAGAGAGAGCTGCGAAATACTCCGATGAGATCGTTTGAATACACCTTCACCAACTGCCCGTTTCCGCTGCGAGCGATGAGACCAGTGTTGGTTCCACTGTTTTCGTCATCAATTTCTGAAAAATTATTGATATCGACTTTTCGAATCGGATCGGCGCCGTGACCGATGTACACATACGAACCGTCGGAGATGATGGTTTCGGGGTCGGTGCGTATGTCGCGGTTGTCGGTTATAGCAATATTGTGTGGATCGCTCAGACTGACACGGTACAGCCTGCCGTAACTGGTTCCACTGAGGTTGCGGCTGATGACGAAGGCCTCATCTCCCTCTATTACAAAATCTTTAAAGTAAGGATCGTACAAGCTGACCGAGTCGAGGTAGGTGATGTTGGCCTGTTTGTATTTGGTGGTGAAGCTGCTGGAGAAGATTGAAGCGAGGGCGTTGCCGGCCACGTCTTCTACATCAGTGGTAACCTCCACGGAGTAGGATTCGTTGTTATAGTCGAGATTTCCTGAAAGCGCAAGTGTAGCCACATGGGTACTGGAATCGTAGTTCACACTGCTACCTCCGAGGTAGGCGCCGGAGGTACGGCGAATGCGGACATTCGAAGTAGTCAAGGTTGCGGCATTGACTGGCTCATTGAACTGGATCTGTACGTTAGTGTCTACCTCCACCCCGCTATCCCCATTAGAGGGAGACACAGCGGAGACTTGCGGCGGGTCGACATCGAGCATGATGCTGTCGGAGTAGCGGGGTGAAACCGCTCCTGTGTCGTCCTTGAACCACACGTATACCGTTTTTGCACCAGTGCCGCTGGTGAGGGTCCAGCTACTGCTGGTGGAATAGGGCAGCCAGTTGTTATCGGCGTAGGTGCTGGAATTGGATATGCGCATGTCGGTAATAGTATTCCCGTTTTCGGCATACAGGGCCAAGTTTACCGACGGATTTGTGGTGTATTGGGCACTGCCGTTGATGTGGATTGAACCGACGCTGTCAGCAATTACCGGACGGATGGTGGCATCGCCGCCGCTTACAGTTACTTCGACGGTAGCTGAGGCGGAGTCGCTGAAACTTACTGTTCCCTGACTGGAAGAAGTGTCAACTTCCCATTCGATGAAGAAATAGCCATTGTCCGGGAAAACCTTGATAGTCTCGGGGTACCCCTCTTTTACGTCGAATGTACCCTTCGGGGAGACCTCGGCATTGGCCGCATCCTCTACATTCAAGGTAAAGGAGAGCGCTTTGGCGTATTTTACCTCCTCCCGCACCACCTCAGAGAGGGGATTCTGACAACTGACAAAGGCGAAACTGAGAAAAAGCAGTAAAAGTATCGCCCTTGTGGTTTTGCTTGGTTTCATTCTTCTTCTGTCCATACCATGTCCCTCCTTTTGTCGACCGAGCTGGCCCGTCCGGTTGACTGCGAATCGGAATCGAGATAGGCAAAGCGCGTGGCCAGATGCTCATCTTGGGCAGCAGCCTGCTGGTAGTACTGTGCGGCGATAGTGCTGTTTTCGAGTTCGTAATGGACTTTTGCCAGCGAAATCAGTACGCCCTTGTGGGCTGGTTTCAGTAGGTAGGCCTGGGTAAACAGCTCGAGGGCCTTGCTGTAGTTCTCATCCAAAAAGGCAATATTGCCGAGGTTTACATATGCCGGAAAATAGTTAGTGGTCTGCTCCATTATCTTGCGGAACTCTCCTCCGGCTGCCTCATAGCGCCCGTAGCGTGCATATATGCTGCCTATTTTATTGAGTGTTGCCGGTGAGGACCGGCCCCGGTTTCCAGCCAGCACTTTATCTTCCCATTGGTTTATTTCCCGGTCGACAATTCGGCGGGTGCTGCGGTCTATACGCCCGGCAGCGGCAGCTTCAGTTGGAAAGGCAATTTCGGAGCCGCTGGTTTCCTGGCGGGTAAAGGCGACCGGCTGGTAGACCTTCCAGGCATCGGATACTTCAACAAAAACCGCCTTATCCTGCGGCTGGTATTTACGCCACTCGGAAGCACCGTATTCCCAGGCGGCGGTAAAGGATTGGCCGACCATGGTAATTTCCACCGGCAGCCACACCTTCTGGTCGTGAACGATAAGCGAGTCCGGCTTGGAGAAGGTGCGCAGGGCTTCCTGCGGGCTGATGTCGAGGTCAAAGGCCACATAAATGTGGCCGGGTACGGTGATGAAGGCCGATGAGATTCCCAGCGATTCCAACAGGGCGGCATATAAAATGGACAAATCGTCGCAGTCCCCCGACTTGTACTGCATGGTTTGGCGGGGAAATTGCAGATAGTCAATGGCATTCTTGTTCTCATAGAACTCTTCGTAGGGGGTTTGCGGATCGATTACATAGGAAAGTCCGTATTCTCCAAGCACCTCATACAGGGCCAATGCTTTTACGAAGTTGTCATTGATAACTTCCAGCCCTTCCCGGCGGGCGGTCCCGGCGGCCAGTCGGGACATCTGAATAACCAGCGGATCCTTTGCTGAAACGAATGCGGCCGCTTTGCGGTCATCATCCCAGGTCATGCCATTGCGGTTGATAATGCTGATGGTTTTTGAAAGGCCGGCGGTTTTCTCGACCCCGCGGTAGGTGTATTTTACCTGAATCTCTCCCGACACTGCAGTTTCTTCAACCACTGATAGAATGTCGTCCCGAAAGAGGGCATAGAGCGGTACATTGCTGCTCTCCCCGCGCTTCAATACTTCAATTTCTGAGCTGAGCTTAGGGCGTTCCATGAATTGGTCTACAAAGAAGGAGACACGCACGTTTTTGATTTCGCCGGCTTCCTCGTTCTTTATAGTTACAGTACCCAGATTGTTGGCATCGTAGTAACTGTAAAATACCGGAAAAACCGGACGAATCTGCGCGCCTTCGAACCTGAGTCTCACCGGGCCGGCCTTCTGGCTGCCGAACTGCCAGGTAATGCCGATTCCGCCGTGCAGTCCCTCGAATACACCGGGCTCGTAGCGGTAGCCGGCGTTGACTGCAATCTTGAAACCGGGCGAGAGTGCGGTTTCGGTGCGCAGGCCGCCGGTCACAATGCTGCCGCCTCCGGTAGCTGTCTCTCCCGCAAAGGTCTCTATAAAACCGTAGGCATAGCCTCCGCGGGCGAACAAGGAGAGATCGAGCCAGGATGCTAACGGGAGTTTGAGCCCGCCGCCGCCCGAAAGGGAAACGTTCGTCAGAGACTTTTGGGCACTGGTCTGGCTGTAGAGGTTAGAAAGCGATGCTTCTACGAAAAATGGTGACAAGCCGGGAGTGGAATAATGCAGAGATAGTTCTCCTCCGGCTGCCATGCTGTATAAATCCTGATACTCTCCGGTGGGATACGAGGCTAGGGGGGTGATACTGAGTCCTATCGAGCTCTGGTTTTGGCCCTGGAGCGGAGCAGTCGGTCCGAAACCGAAACTAAGTAAAAAAATAATAGCACTGCCATAAGCGAAGATTCTTCTATTTTTTTGCATAATGTCCCCCTTGCTCAGTCGTATAAACATTACATAATAACTAATCTATAACATCGGCACGTCGAAATCAATTTATATGATAAAAAAAGTCAGAAAAAGTTGGTCCGTGGAATGCACCCAGAGGCTAATTTGTTAACCAAGGGTGGTTGTGCTTATTAAGCTGAGAATAGCTGAGTCAGCACGAAAAGCTTTGTATTTGATGGGGCGAAGCTGTTATACTCGTAGGAAAGGAGAAGTATATGTTTAGATTTATTGTGGGAATTATATTCGGAGCCCTGGCGGTTATCTTTATTATGCAGAATGTGCAGGTAGTGGATTTCCGCTTTTTGATGTGGACAGTGTCAATGTCGCGGGCGGTGCTGTTTTTCCTCATGATCCTGGTAGGATTTATCCTCGGATGGGGGGTCGGAAGCTACGGAAAACGCCGCCGCCGACGGTAAGCCTGCTATGAAGCTTGGTGTTATCGCCGACGACTTTACCGGAGCCACCGATATCGCCGGATTTCTGGTTGAGTACGGTATTCCGACTATCCAGATAAACGGTGTACCCGACCTGGATTTTGGCGAAAATGCGGAGGCCTACGTGGTTAGCCTCAAGACCCGCGCCTGCCCGCCCGAAGCGGCGGTGGAGCAGTCACTGCAGGCGCTGGCCTGGCTGCAGGCCCGCGGCTGTGACCAGTTCTATTTCAAATATTGCTCCACCTTCGACAGTACTGACCAAGGAAATATAGGTCCGGTGGGGGATGCACTTTTAAAGACATTAGGCAGCGGCTGTTCGGTAGTGTGTCCAGCCCTTCCGGTGAACGGCCGGACTGTGTACAAGGGGTACCTGTTTGTCCATGACCAGTTACTGAACGAGTCCGGGATGAAGGACCACCCGCTGAACCCGATGGGCGATGCCAAACTGGTGCGCCTGCTGGAGAAGCAGTCCACCGGCCGGGCCGCCGGGCTGTATGCAGAAGTAATCGACCAGGGCGTGGCGGCAGTACGCCATCAGCTGAGCCAGTGTGCCGCCGCCGGGTACCGTTATGTGGTAACCGACACCCTTGGAGATGACCACCTGGCGGTGATTGCCGAGGCTGTCCGCGATATGCCTCTGGTAACCGGAGGCTCCGGGCTGGCAATGGCTCTGGCGAAGTTGGAGCAAAAGGATGCGGCGGCCATTGCTGCGGCTAAGCGGCAGGGTCGGCCGGAGTGCGGGAAGACAGTCGTGCTGTCCGGTAGCTGCTCCACAGCCACCAGGCGGCAGGTAGCCGAATACCGGCAGAAGGCCCCGGCGCTGCGCATTGAGGCGGCCGGCTGCGTAGAACATCCGGAGGCGTATGTCGAGGAACTACTGCAGTGGACCGGCGAGCAGCTGGAGGCCGGATACAGCCCGCTGCTCTATGCCACTACCGCGGAGGACGAGCTGTCCGAGAACCGCCGCCGCTACGGCGCAGCGGAAGTGGGACAGGCTATCGAGGAGGTGTTCGGTGCCCTATCAGCGCGTCTGGCGGCGCTGCATGTAGAGAACTTTATTGTTGCCGGCGGTGAGACCTCCGGGCGGGTGGTACAGAGTTTGGGTATCCAGACCTTCCGCATCGGGCCGCAGGTATCGCCGGGAGTGCCCTGGATCAGATCGGCCGACAGCCCATATGCCCTGGTGCTGAAATCGGGAAACTTCGGCGATGATGACTTTTTTGCCCGGGCGCAGCAGTTTTGTCAGAAAAGAGAAGCCAATGGCAGATTGTATTGATAATTGTATAGGCTGCGGCGCGGTGGATTTGAAGCAGTGGGCGCAATTGCCGGCACAGATGCATCCGACCTCAGAGCAGTTCGCCTTCCAGCGCTGCGGTAAGTGCGGGTTGGTGCAGCTGAATCCGCGGGTGAGTCCGGATAAGCTGGATACCTACTACAGCGGGTATTACCTGCCCTTTCGCGGGCCGGCGGCCTGGGGAAAGTACGCGCCCCTGGTGGCAATGAACCTGCGCAAGACCGACCGCAGGCGGGGGGCTCTGGCGCGCAAAGCGGCTGCCGGGGCAGCTGCAGAGGCCAGCGGCGGCAGTCGGCTGGGTCCGCAGAGCCGAGTGCTGGATGTGGGTTGCGGAAAACCGACCTTTCTGGAACTGCTCCACCGGCAGACCGGCTGTTATGCCAAAGGTATTGACTTCAGCGACAAGGGCTGGCGGCAGGAACCCGGACGTTTTGCCGGGCTGGACCTGGAAGTTGCGGAGTTTCAACATTTTCAAGCAGCCGAGCCCTTTGACCTCATTACGATGTGGCATTACCTGGAGCATGATTACCAACCCCATGCAACCCTGCAGCGGATGCGGACAATGGCCCGCGGCAATACCCGCTTGGTTATAGAAGTGCCCAATTTCTCTTCCTGGACCCGGGCGGTGCAGGGCCGCTACTGGGAGGGCTACCACACTCCGCGGCACACGGCGATATATTCGCCGGAGACTCTAAGGGTGCTGCTGGAGCGGAGCGGATGGAAGCTGGTGCGGATGCGAAGGTTCGGCACCCTCGACCCGTATCCCCTGTTCTGGATGGGGCAGCAGGAGCGGCGCGAAATAGACTGGAGCGCTTCGATGGAGGGCAAGTTTCCCGGTTTTATGGCCGGGATGCTGGCCACAGCCCCGCTGTTTCTGCTGAAACGCTGGCTGCCGGCGGGGATTATGACGGCCGTGGCGCGTCCGGCATAATTCGGGCGGGCTAAAACGGGAGCAGCGGGCTGCCGTGCCAGGTACCGCTGCTCTTGAAGGGGCGGAAGCGGGCAAAGAGCTCTTCGGTGTACCAGTTCAGCTGGCGGGTTTTTTTGATTGCTTTCAGGTGGTCGCTGTTGTGGTAGGCGTAGGCCTTCATAGACTCTTCATCTTTCCAGATGCTGAAGGTGGCCATTTGCTTGATCGGCCACTCGCCGATTCCCTTGGCGCAGATGAGCCCGGAAAATCGCTCCAGCGAAGCGCTGGTGCGGGGCACCTGCCGCCAAAACCGCAACAGCTGCCGGTTGGCGATGGTGGCCCGCGTGATGACGGCGGTAATATCGCCTTCGGCCTGTCCGTCCGGTTTGAAGGGATTCTGCCCGCTCCACTGTCCGTGGGAGCGCAGGGGTGTCATGTAGACCGAAACCATCTCCTGGGAGCGGGCCCGGTACTGAGCGTAGAGCTCCGATTCTTCCAGGAAGCGGTCGGCCTGCGCCTCCGTTTCCCACACCGTCAGCAGGGCATAGGTGGAAAAGTCGGAGTACCAGCTGAAGCCTTTACCGGCCCCGGTGCCGAGTACGCGGTAGAACCGCAGTCCCTCCACATCCTTAAGATAGCCGTGGGCAAACTGCATCATAGTAAATGCCCAGAATTTATTGAGGAATCCTGCGTATTTGAACAGACTGACCACGACGACCAGGGGCTGGGTAGTTTCCATGCTCTAAAGTGTAAGCACCGTTGTGGACAAGTGCAAGTGTAAATCCGACCGGCCGGTGATCTATAGAAATGAATTTTTATACCATTTCATCGATAGACTTTACAGGGCCGGTTAGCGGGATGGTTTGGCACGGTCGGTTGGTATCGCAGAGAATGGGTCTTCCGGCCAGTAGTGTTTGGGGTAGCGGCCGCGCAGTTCCTTGCGCACCTCGGGGTAGGTGCGGCTCCAGAATGAGTGCAGGTCGCGGGTAACTTGTACCGGGCGCCGGGCCGGAGAGAGCAGCTCTATCTCGATGGGGACGCCGGCCACCCGGGGGGTGTGAGTCAGACCGAAGAGCTGCTGAATGCGGGCTGCGAGGGTGCAGCGGCCGCCTTCGTAGCGCAGCCGGCGACTGGTACCGGATGGCAGGGTAAACTGCTGCGGAGCTAAGTCGTCGAGCCGGCCCTGCAGCTCCCAGGGCAGCCGGGCCCGCAGTGCTTCGGCCAGCGGCAGGTTCTGCAGGCTGCCGCCGGCTATCTTTCGCGGCAGAAAAGGGGCCAGCCACTCCTCCAGGGTGTCCAGAAGCGCCTGGTCGGAGACCTCCGGCCAGGGCTCGCCCTTTACCGCGTGCAGAAATACCATTCTCCGCCGCAGTTCATCGGCGTTGCGGTTCCAGGGCAGGGCCTGCAGCCCGGTGCTGCGGATGAGCTCCAGCAGAGCGGCGGCCGGGTCGGTCAGTTCGGACGGTGGAACCGGGGTGGAAGAGACCTGCAGGCTTCCCACCAGCCGCAGACGACGGGCGCGCAGCTGCCCGTTCTCATCGAGGGTGAGGGATTCTTCGCTGCGGCCGTGTTCGGAAATAAATTCCTGTGCTTCGGCCTCCGACAGGGCGGCCGCCAAATAGATACGGCCTTCTCGCTGCCCACGGTGCAGCGCTCCGGCCACGATCCACTCGGGGGCAAAGCCGCGTTCTCCTTGGACGAGCCGCGCCTCGGTACCGCCGGCCAGACGGTAGCGAGCGGTGGAAGGGCTGCCGGCCGGGTTGGAGATTGCGCCCGCGGGGGCGCCGGAAGCGGCGCCGGGTCCCCGGTCGGTACGGCGGGCGAGGCGGTCGGGGTAAGCGCTCAGCAGAAGTGCGGCCGGGGAAGCGGCGGGGTCGGTGGCAGCGGTGGTTCCGGCGGTACGCGGTCCGGCCAGTTTTTCAAGGCGTTCGGCCTCCTGCAGTATGCGTACAGCCGGACCGCGGGAGAGTTCGGTCGGGAAGTTCCCCCTCCGGGCTTGTTCGAGCAGCTGTACCCGCAGGTCGAGGTCGGCTCCGTAGGTGTCACGCAGGTCCTTGCGCAACGGGTCGCCGTGCTCGAGTACGGCCGCGGTCAGTACGGCGGTTTGAACTGCGTAAGTGGTGCCGGCTGCAGCGGCGGCACTGAGCATTGCAGCCAGGCGCGGGGGCAGCGGCATACGGGCCATAGCGGTCCCTTTCGGGGTCGGCACTCCGCTTTTATCGATGGCTTCGAGTTCGTGCAGCAGCTGCAGGGCTTCGTCGCGGCGCTGCGGGTCGGGTGGGTTTGGCCATGGGCAGGACTCGCCCTGCGGGTCGCCCCATACGGCCAGGGTAAGAAACAGCCCCGACAGGTCGGCCTGGGCCATCTCCGGCGGATCGAACTCGGCCAGCCGCTCGCGGGCCTCCCAGAGGCGCAGGACTGTGCCCGGGGCAAGCCGTCCGGCCCGGCCGGCCCGCTGTTCGGCGGAGGCGGCGCTGATGCGCAGGGTTTCCAGGCGGCTGAGTCCGGTGTCCGGGTCCCAGCGGCTGCGCCGGCGCAGCCCCGAATCCACCACACAGGTAATGCCCTCGATGGTCAGGCTGGTCTCGGCAATGTTGGTGGCGATGACCACTTTGCGGCGGCCGTCTTTTGGAGGTGCAATGGCCCGGTTCTGCTCGGCGGGGGAGAGCCGGCCGTAGAGCGAATACACATCCACATCGGCGAGCAGTGGTTCCTTTACAAACTCGGCGTCAAGGGCTTCGGCGGCACGGCGGATTTCCGCCTCACCGGGCAGAAAAAAGAGAATGTTGCCGGAGTTCTGCTGCAGCTGTTGCCGGCAGACTTTTGCCCCGTACTCTTCTATGCGGGCAGCTGTCGGCGGCGGGCGGTAGTCGACTTGCACCGGATGCAGGCTGCCTTCGGCCTGCAGCAGCGAAAACGGATCGCCGGTGAACTGCTGTGCATCCAGAGTAGCGGACATCACCACCATGCGGAGATCGGGCCGAAAGAGCTCGCGGCACTGGCGGCCCAGGACGTAGGCCAGGTCGGTGGCCAGGGAACGCTCGTGGAACTCGTCCAGCAGAACGGCGGCGGTATCGGCGGCCTCCGGATCTTCTATCAGCCGCCGGATAAATATGCCTTCGGTCATGACGATGATGTCGGGCCGCTTCGGCACCGAGTGTTCGTAACGGGTGATGTAGCCGATGCGGGCCTGCCTGCCGGCCAGTTGATCCAGACGGGATGCTAGGGCACGGACCGCCGGACGCCGGGGCTGCAGCAGGAATATTGTGCGCCCCTGCCGCCAGTCGGCATTCAGCAGAAAAAAGGGCACCAGCGTCGACTTGCCGCTGCCCGGTGGGGCACTGAGCACCGGTATGCGGTTTTTAGCCAGTTCGCCCTGCAGGGGGGAGCGGAGTTCGAGGACCGGGTAGTCGGGCAGATTGAAGCGGCAACGGTTCATTACCCCTTAGTGTAGCCCGAAATGCCGCAGAGTTTGAACCATCGCAGTGCCGTGAGGCCTTGTATGGATATCCCGGGCGGGAAGGGTTACATTCTAGATGCAAGGAGAAACACATGAAGAAAAGCTATATTAATATTGCAGCGGCGGCGGTTCTGCTTATGCTGCCCCTGCTCGATGCTGCCGCCCTGGGGGGCCGGGAGAAACCTGCGGAGGGCTCGGTGCTGACCGAGGAGGCCTCCCGGGAAATAGAGGTGTATGTAGTCCATCCGGCTCCGGGAAGCGGAAGCGGCATCGGCGTGCCGCGGCCGCAGGGCCAGGCGGTCTGGTATCTGTTTCAGGAAGTACAGCTGTCAGGAGGAGCAGTACAGCTGCGCGGCAGCCGGCAGTTGAGCGGACCGATACTGACCCGCGAACAGCTGCCGTTGGATGGTGATTTTCAGATGACCCGTTTCGCCATGAAGGTGGAACCGGCAGCACAAGTTTCCTACCGGAACCCGCGTACTGTGGAGGTGGATGTGGCGGCGGACGAGCTGATCGCCAGCGGTCGCATAGTGCTGCAGCCGGCCCAGCGGGCGCTGTTGACGGCGGCCCGCAAGAGTAAAAGTGATGGTGCCCTGATGCGGGTAAGGGCGATGAGTCCGGACGGCACCGGAGGCTGGACGGCGCTGGTGGAGATAGCCGACCCGGTAGAGTGAGCAGGTCTATCGGGTGCGTGGATGGCGCAGGTCCTTCGGCCGGCTACCGGCATTGGCCCTCCGGCTTCGGGCGGGCCGCATCCGGCGCGCAGCGCAGAGGGCGCCCGACCGGGCGGCCCCGGCTGTCTATGGAAATGAATTTTTTATAAAATATAGAAAAAACAGGCGGACTACGGCCGGGACTCCGTTTAGAATTCAGGCATCAGGGCCGGATTCATCCCTCCGGTCGGAGAAGAAGTCGGCCACCACCGGGTGGGATGAGAGCAGGGCATCTTCGAAGCTGCCCTCAAAGGCAATCTGGCCCTGGTCAAGAAAGATGATATGGTCGGCTAAGCGACCGATGCTGGCTACATCGTGACTGACAATAATGACGGTCATGTTGAGTTTGTCGCGCAGACCGGCTATCAGTGCATCCAGCCGTTTGCTGGTAATAGGGTCCAGCCCGGAGGTCGGTTCGTCGCAGAACAGAAGCTCCGGGTCCATGGCAATGGCCCGGGAGAGGGCGGCCCGTTTCTGCATGCCCCCGGATAACTCAGCCGGGCGGCTGTCGATGGATGCGCCGATTCCCAGCAGCTCCAGTTTGCGCTGAATATTCAGTCGGATCAACTCCGGGGGCAGATGAGTGTGCTGTTCCAGGGGTACCGCTGCATTTTCGAGGATGGTATTCGAGCCCATCAGGGCGTTGTTCTGAAACAGCATACCAATGCGGGTGCGCAATTCCCGCAGTTCATCCTCGCTGGCGGTGGACAGATCCGTTCCGGCTACTACCACCCGGCCGCTGGCCGGTGTATACAGGCCCAGCAGATGCTTTAGCAGGGTGGTTTTTCCGCAGCCGCTGGGGCCGATTATGGCGGTTACGGTTTCCGGCAGTATGTGCAGGGAAATACCTTTTAAGACCTGTTTCTCACCAAAGGCGGCGTGCAGGTTATCGACCTGTATAATCGGCTGCATCGCAAAGCTCCTTATATAAGCCCTCATATAAGCACGGTCAAACTGAACAGAGCGTCCAATACAATCACCGTAATAATCGAATAGACTACCGCCATAGTGGTAGCGCGGCCAACCTCTTCCGCCCCGCCGGAGACGGAAAATCCAAAGTGGCTGCCGATGACAACAATCACCCAGCCGAAAAAGACGCTCTTAGTCAGGCTCTTGGTGATGTCGATAATGCCGACCGAGCTGGAGGCGCGGGCAATAAAAATTTCCGGGGCAATGTCCAGGCTGCTGGCCCCTACCAGCATTCCCCCGCCGATACCCAGATAAATCGAGAATGCCACTAATAATGGAATAGTAAGGGTTATGGCTAGAAACTTCGGGACCACTACGTAACGGATCGGATCGATTCCCATAACCTGCAGGGCCTCGATTTCCTCCGAGACCTTCATAGTGGCCAGTTCGGAGGCGATGGCCGAGCCGCTGCGCCCGGCTATCATGATGGCGGTCATCATCGGCCCCATTTCGCTGACCATCGATATTGCCATCAGGTTGGCCACGTAGACATTGGCCCCAAAGGCCTTTAACTGTATGGCCGATTGCAGCGCCAGAATAACCCCTAAAATTACCGATAAAAGGGCTACCAGCGGCAGGGACTGTACTCCGATTACCCAACACTGTTCCAGAACCGAATGTTTTCTTCGCTGGGCGGTTTTAAAAATGCCGACTACCGACCAGAAGAAAATTTCCGCCGTCAAAACCCCCAGCCTGCCGGCTTCATTCACCGCCGCAATCAATCCACCCCCTGAACGTTCAAAAAAAGGCGGGTTTCGCTTTACCGGCGGCGGCTCTGAAGCGGGGGAGTGTACCAGGAACTCCTCGACCAGTTTTTTGACATCCCCGGGACACTCTTCATACCGCAGCTGTGGTTTTTCTTCTGGTAGACTGCAGATCCATTCTATCAGTGCAATTCCGCTGGTATCGATGCGGTTGATTCCGTGTATATCCAGGCGGCGCAGCTGCGTGAGTTCTTCCCGGCGAAACTGTGTATACAGAGTTGCAGCACTGTCCTTAGTTAGAGCGCCGCTTATTTCCAGGGTTTCGCCATTTATGTCTGCGCTGACTAAGTCCTGAGCATCTTTCATGTTAAAAACTCATTCGGTAGATTGTAGAAAACCGGAGATACAGACCGTGATCGGAGGCAATATAATCTGCGCCCGCTGGGTCACGGGCATTGTAGAGGGTAGCCCGATAATCGATGGATACATTGCGCAGCAGAGACAGCTGCAGATCGTGAATCCATTTTAATTCGAGCTCGTCTAAATCCCCGAAGGGGGCGTAGGCATCAAAACGTGAAGAGTAACTTAGGTTGTTCAGGCTCTGGGTGCTGAACTGTAAAGCCGCCTCCAGGCCGGTGGAAAATACATCCTCCTGCTGTCGGAAGACTATCGGATCGGAGTTCTCATCGACGACCTTAAAGGCGTCGCCGTAAAGGTTCTGTCGCAATCCGATACCGAAGCGCAGGCTCGATTCCAGCCAGGGCTCTTCCACCAGTTTTATATTCAGTCCGCCGCCCTCCTGAAAATCGATGGGTATAAACGGTCCGGTGAGTTTGACCGATTCAACTCCGCTTTCCTGCTGCAGCACGTTCTCCGCGGTGTCCTGCTTTTCATAGGCGAAGGGGTCCGCCTCTCTGTAATAAGCGGCCAGTATATGACTGCGCATATCCAGATTCAGATACAGACCGAAGTTTAAGAGTACATCCATCACCAGGGTACTGCCCAGCTCTAGGGAATCGCGGGTTACTTCGAAGACCCCGGTTTCACTGCGGCTGGCTCCCAGCTCCAGCAGGTTATGCACCGATACATCAAAGTGCTCGTACTCATAACGTAGGCGGTTTTGTAAAAAGCTGTTAAAATTGAACCCCGCGCTGTAGCTCTCAAAGCTATCGCCGTTGTTCAGAAAGCCCGCCACATTGCCGGCGATGCTGGAGGCTAAGACCCAGTGCTGCCTTTCATCGAGATACAGGGGTTCCTTGATTACTCCCCCGCCCACCACTTGATAGCGGTCGTTCCCCTCGATCTTTTCGGCGCTTATGGTGAGGATGTTGCCCTTGCCCTGCTCGACGTAGGCGGCGGCAAAATCGCGATTGGTAGTGAATGGCTGGTTATTCAGGGTTACTTTGTAGCGTCCGGCGGGCAGAATCCAGAAGTTTTGTCCCAATTCGCGCAACTCGTCGGAGGAATAGTCGCTTCCATAGGAATTGCCGGTTTCGGCATCAAAAATTTGATAGGCAAGCTCTACCGGGCGACCATCGGGGGTAATAATTTCGACCTGTAAGCCCCCGTAGTCCGGTTCAACTATGGTCCGGTACCCCGGCCTGATTTCAACCGACTTCTGCAGCTTGAGTTGACTGTTCCCGGAACCGTAGCGGATGATATAACGTCCGGGTTCCAGCTCAGCGGGGGTTCCAAAACGCCCCCACTGCGGTTCGCGGCCTTTTCCGATTATCTGGTACAATGGTTGTTCACGATCGCTGAACACCCCCGGCAGCAGCAGTTGCCCGTCGGCAGTGTCCTGGTCTTCAAGAATCTTGAATTGGCTTTCCTGTAAGCCGGCGGTGCCGGATGACCCCGCGGAGCGGCCGAAATGGGCCGATACTTCGGCGGCGAACTGATCGGTATAGGCCAGAATCGCCTCGTTGACTACCTGCACGAAGGAATCCAGGTTGCTGTCGTATATCGGGATGCGCCGTTCGATGTGGGTAGTCACCACACTGCTGCCGTCCATTGTCCGCAAATCGAAGCGTATATTCAGCAACGCGGTTGAGCTGCCTTCCCCCTGCAGGAATTCTATTGTGGTGACGGTGGGAATGAGCTCGTAGTCGGGCCGGCTATAGGGAAAATCGAGCCGAATAATTTCGAATAATTCATATGCCTGCAGGCGTGCACTGATGAGTTCGGAGACCTTTTCTTCCAGGTCATTGGCCCACAGGTGGTTCTCCAGGTAGGATATGCGCGGTCCGAAATGGCGCATCACGATTTGGTTGCGTTTATACGTTCTTGAGATAGATGCGGGCTGTATCCATACACTGGCATCAATGGGCTCACTTTGAATAAGCCCGGGTTGTTCACTGTTCGGGTCGTACTGCATTGTATAGTAGTATTTTTCCTGCGGTGGAGAAGACACGCAGCCCGTCAGTCCGCTTAACAGCAAAAAGAGTATCGTAAGGAGAACACCGAACTCTACTAATTTTCGCACCATTATCACCTGCCTTAGAACTCGATTAAACGGGAAGGATCTTCGCTAATTATCCGTGAAAACTCGTTCAGATTCTTTAACGCTTCGTTCAGAGTTTTGATTGCGTCCACGATATCCCGGCTGCTTTTCAACACCGTCATATCTATTAACTGCGAGGTTTTATCCGTCTGTTCCAGGATACTCTTTATTTCTGTTAAGATATCGCCGGTTTCCGCCAGCATCTGCTGGGTAGCTTCGCCTTTCATCATTTCGGTAAACTCCGCCAGGTTAGCGGTTATTTGGTCGATTCTCTCGGGCCGCATAACTGCCCGCAGGTTGTCGACCATCTGCTGTGCCGATTCGGTCACTTCAAGCGCATTGGTAAGGATGGTGTCGATCTGCTCGCCTTCGATTTTCCCCCGTAGTACCGCGGCGGCGCTGCGCAGATCCGAGCTTATCACTTCGGTATGGGCAATTACATTGCTCAGTTTGTCTCTATTTTGCTCGATAAAGTAGTCGGTGTTGGCCAGAATATTGCTGACTGCCTGCTGATTGGCGGGGCTGGCAAAGTTGTTGAGGTTATTCAGCAGCAGCTCTATCTTGTCGGCGATAATCTGGGCCTCTCCGGTAATATCGGCTATGGCGGAGCTGCCGGTTTCGATAAAGCCGCCCGGCTCCAGGTCCTTCGCACGGTTGGTTCCGCCGGTCAATTCTATCTGCTTGAGCCCGGTAATGCCCATCATCACCAGGTTGGCCTTCATATCTTCCTTGATGGGAGTGTCCTTATCCACACTGACGGTCACTATCACGTGGCCGATATCTTCCGAACTCACTTCTATGCTTTTGACTTCACCGATATTGATGCCGTTGTATTTTACGTTTCCCCCCACCTCTAATCCGTTGACCGAGGTATCTTCAAAGCGGATAAAGTAGATTTTCTTTTCCTGAAAAAGAGTCCGGCCAAAGGAGATGAAGAAAAGCGCGGCAATGAGAAAGGTGCCGATAAAAAAGAACACCCCAACTCTTACCTTTTGTTCGCGGGTTATCATACCTACTGTATAAAACACTTTTACCCGGCTAGCAAGAGAAAAACTCAAATTATTGTGGCTGCTCGCGGATGGGGTTCTGCCTATGCACTATGATGCGGGCTGCTGCGCTCCTTCCATGGACTGTAGTTGGTATTTTCCTGGGGAATTAAGGCTTCTACTTTAGTTCGCCACTCATCCAGTTCCTGTTTAAGTTGTTTTTCAATTTTGGGTTCGGCAGACCTCCGGTCATAGGTTTCGCTTATGTCATCGTCCAGGTTGTACAGCTCCGTGCCGTCATCTTCAAAAAAATGAAGTAATTTCCAGTTTCCCTTGCGGATCACCGATCCGGGAGTGCCGCCCTGGTTTCCATAATGCGGATAGTGCCAAAACAGCGGCCGTTGCTTTAGATGGGCGGCGGCTGTATCTCCTGCAGGGTCTGAGAATGCGGGCAGGAAGCTCTCGCCGTCACAGTGCTGTGTCGGCAGAAGGGGCAGTCCAGCCGCTTCCAGCAGAGTCGGATAAAAATCCGGCGAACTGACTGGTAAGCTACAGATGCTGCCGGGGGCTACTCTATTCGGCCAGGAAATGAGAAGCGGCTCGCGCACGCCCCCTTCATACATCCACCCCTTTCCCTCCGAGAGCGGGGCATTACAGGTAGGTGAGCGATCTGCGGTCGACAAACCGCCATTGTCCGAAGTAAAAACAATAAGAGTATTCTCAGCTGCACCTACTCTCTCTAGTTCATTGAGGATTCTCCCGACACTCTGGTCGAGTTTTTCGACCATCGCGGCATAGACCGGGTCGGATTGCCTTATTCGGCGTTTGATGCGGATATCCTGCTTGTGTTCTGTGGGGTAAAAGTCCCCGACTGCAAATGCATCGTCTCTATCCAAACCCATATGGCGGGCCTTGGTACGATACTTTTCAACGAGCTCCTCCGGGGCTTCAATTGGGGTATGCACCAGGTAGTACCACATATCTAAAAAGAACGGCTGCGACGACTGAACCGAACCACAATGATCATTGAGCAGGGAGATTGCCTGATCGGTTAAGTAGTCCGTAAGGTAGGTGCCCTCCGCAACATCAGACCCGCTGAGTCCTGGGATACCCCATGGTGAGAAGTAACCGTCTTTTCCGGGACTGCCCATATGGCAGCCGCCGATGTTTACGTGAAAGCCCACGTCTTGGGGGTGATGCCCGGTGCCCCCCAGATGCCACTTTCCGATGTGCCAGGTGGCGTAGCCGGCTTCGGAGAAAGAGTGTGCCAGTGTCTTCTCCTCCAAAGGCATGCTCTTGATGTAGGGGACATCGATTAGCTTTCCCTTCGCCGGATGAACGCTTCCGCCCCAGTCGATCCAATCGGTAATGCCGAGGGTGGCCGGATATTTTCCGGTTAGGAGGCTGCCGCGAGTGGGAGAACAGACCGGGCAGGCCGCATAGGCATCCGTGAATAGCATTCCTCGAGATCGTAATTGATCGATGTTGGGGGTTTCATAGAACGGGCTGTCGTAACACCCGAGGTCCGACCATCCCAGATCATCAACCAGAAAGAAAAGTATATTAGGTTGTTTCATGTGTGCTCCATTTATAAATTATTATTCGTTCCACAGACGACGTAGTGTGTGGGCAGAGAGTTTCGGTTGTCGGTCCCGGGTAAATACACCCTTTCGGTTGGTAACAACCCTGGATATACTCATCGCGGTTCTAAAATCGGAGAACGCCCACACATGTGCTCCAATTACGTACGGTGTACCTTCCAGTAGTTCATACTGCCGCTGAATAATCTGGCTCTGATACTCTTCTGAAAACATCACCGAGGGTTCGGAATGGCTGCCTGCGACCGCATCCGCTCCAAACTCCGTCATCAATATCGGCTTGTTGAATTTCTGGTAATAGCGCTCCAGGCAGGCTGCCAGGCTTTCAGCTCCACGGTCTATCTCGCCCGGGAGTTCATACCAGCCGTAATATTTATTGAGGCAGACAACATCAACCGCATCCAGCGGCTGGTTCTGTTCGGGTTCACGATGAGCAACATAGGTAACCGGGCGGGAAGAATCTTCCCTTCGCACGGTGTCGATCAGACTATGAAAGAAATCAACGCCTATAGCGCTGTCGATATTAGGTTCATTGGCCACACTCCACATAATAACAGAGGGGTGGTTATAATCGCGTTCGATCATTCTTCGAAGGAGTTGTTTGGCTTCGCGGGATTTTTCCGGAGTATACAAGCGTTCGTTTAGGCTTACCATAGGCGATTCATCAATCACTAAAAACCCGAGCTCATCAGCAAGGTCGAGTACTTCCTCTGCATAGGGATAATGGCTAGTGCGGAAGGAGTTGGCCCCTATCCACTTGAGCAGATCGAAATCCTTTATCATTACTGCCGGGTGAAATGCGCGGCCGGAAACAAAGAAGTCTTCATGTTTCCCAAAACCTTTTAGAAAAACCTTTTCTCCGTTTATTTTCAGTTGGCCGGCCTCTACCCGAACCGAGCGCACTCCAAACCGAATTCGGTAAGAATCGACCACTTCACCGGACTCGTTCTCGAGAAACACCTGCATAATATAGAGCTTGGGATGAGAAGGACTCCATAATTCGGGCTTACACATGTGTAGCTTTGTCTTTGTAAGCTTTTCCGAGATCTTGTAGTGAGTATCGGCGGTCGCTTCGTCTTCGATTCTGAAACACAGCGAACCGCGGAACGCACTGGAAAGGGCTACCATAACCTCGATTTCAGCAGTGTCGTCGGCCGGCCGGGCATTTACCCGCACATTCTCGATGTGTGTAGAAGGAAGTGCCAGCAGGGTTACCGAGCGGTGGATTCCGGCGTAGGGATAGAAATCATATGTCACCGGCGGGTTCGAGTTGAAAAAGCCCTCCCGCGCTTCTCCGCTTTGCAGTACGGCGGGCGGCAAGCCCCACGGGTCGAGTGTCCCGTCGACGCACAGTACGATCAGGTTCTTGCTTCCAAGGTATATATGCGGGCTTATATCAACTGACACAGGAAGGTGTGCGGTGGCATGCCGGCCGAGATTCTGTCCGTTTATCCATATTTCGGTAGTGTTACAGGCGCTGCCGATATGCAGTAGTAGGTTGTGTCCGGCGAAACTATCATCGACATGTACCGTGTGTGCATACCACAGTTTTCCAAAGTAGAAAAACAAATCTCTATATTGTTCATTCCAGCTTGCGGGTACCGCGATCGGCCGAATGTTATCTTTCGGAAGACCGTTGAACCACTGTTCGCGAACACCAATATCTTTATTATCGACTGCACAGTTCCAGATACCGTCTAATGTGATCAGTTTTCTGTAGTTATTTTGCTGGGGCCGGGTCATTTGTTTTCCTCAGGTATATATGTGTGAAAGAGGGGCTCATTCTACTGAGCCCCTTTCTATTTCGTTGCCGTAAGTGAATATGTTATTGTAGCAGACCTTCGGCAGTTTTTAGTACACTTGCCTCCATTTCTTCATAGGTGTAGTCAGGATCCGCAAGGTACAGATCCATCTCACTGGCAAGAATGTCCTCATAGGCATCCTGGTTCTCCGCAAAATAGGTGGTTACATTGTCGACTCTTCCATTGATGGTGTTTACAAGTGATTCGACATCATAAAGATGCTGATAGTCGCCCATCATTTTTTCCAGAATCTGTTTGTTGTCCGCGCCTTTCTGCGGTGAAAAACCTTCGGCAATAATCGGTTGACCTTCGGTGGTGATGAAGCGGATGAATTTGTAAGCCGCCTCTTTGTTTTTGCCGTTGGCATTGATCGCATATGAAGAATTTTCACTGAAGGTTCTTTCTGCCGGCTGGTTTTCGTCAAACCGGGGCAGCGGTGCAAACGCGGTCACGAAATCATGCGGAAACTTATCAAGCTTTTTGGTTGCATTGATGGTCCATGACCCGATAATCTGCATGCTGAAGCGTTCATTGAAGAATGCGCCCAAATAGTGGACATTACCGGCCTTTGCATCAACAAAGGGCATCTCGTACCCATCGGCTTCAAGTTGTTTGCGGTACTGCATAAAGCCTTTGAAAGCCTTGTGGTCAAGAGTTGGCTCTCCGTTTTCATAGAAAAGGGGGTTGTCCTGTTTGGCCGACCACATGCCAATGTAGTTGAACATCGGCCAGTTGTGCAGGTACGCCCCGTAGCGTTTACTGTTGCCGGTACCTTTGGTCAGTTTTTGTGCATATTCGCGGTATTCTTGCAGGGTCCAGTCGTCCGGAGGCAGCGGGAGGCCGGCTTCGTTCAGATGATCCTTGTTCAACATTACGTACCAAATCTTTACAGCCGTCGGCAGGCCGTAATAGGTACCATCATCATCCATCTTAATGGAATAGATGTCACTATACTCAGCGCCTTCGGCTTCGAAGTATTGATTCAGCGGTTCCAGCATACCCTTCCGCCCGCGGTCGATTACATCGGCATTGGTGGTATAACTGATGACTTCTGTATCGTCACCGGCCAGCAGAAGCAGATCGACCTTCTGCAGGAACTCTTCGCCGTCGCCCTCGTTGAGGTGCTCATAGTTCACTTTAATGCCCGGATTCTTTTGTTCAAACAGGGCAATTGCCTCATCGATTGCAGGGTCGAAAGAGGGTGGAATTTGCACATACCAGTTTACTTCTACCGGTTCTCCGTCTTTCGCCGGAGCGGAGCTCTCTTTTTGCCCCCCGGCAAACATTAACCCGGGTACCAAGATTCCTAACAAAAATACAAACATCAATTTACTGTGTGTCAGCCTTTTCATAGCCAACCTCCTTAATTAATTATATAACATCATACCGATGTCTTGATATCTATCCCTTTACTCCGCCAACCGATATTCCGTCGATGATAAAGCGTTGACCGATAAGAAATATGAGTATGAGCGGAATTACTGCAGAAACTGAACCGGCCATTACCAGCGAAATTAAGGTGCCCGAGTCATCGGCAAACTGCTTCAGTCCGAGCTGAATGGTATATTTGGTTCTAGTCTGAAGGAAAATGAGTGGTGCCTGGTAGTTATTCCAGGTCCAGATAAACTTCAGAATTGCCTGGATAGCAATTGCCGGCTGGATCATTGGAAGTATGATTCCGGTGTAAATACGTATATGGCTGGCCCCGTCCATCTTGGCCGATTCGGTGATTGAGGGCGGAATCATTAACATGTTCTGCCGGAAGAGAAACACCGCATATGGAACGAACGAACCCATGAGAATCAGTCCAAGATGGGTGTCATAAAGATTGATCCAGCGGCTGATCATAAACCGGGGAACCAGAAGAATTTGCACCGGAATCATCATGGTGGCCAAGTAACCGATAAAGAATACCTCGCGTCCTTTAAAATCGATTTTTGAAAATGAGTATGCGGCGGTTGAGGCCACGAATAGAGTTAATACCGTTGCGCTTACAGATACTTTCAGTGAATTGAGGTAAAAACGGCCGAAGCTGTATCGTTCTGCATTCCAGACTTCTCTGAAATTCTCAATGAACCTGCTTCGCTCGGGGATCCACTGAATTGGAAAGCTGAACACATCCGCCTCGAACTTCATTGATGCCGATACCATCCAGAGCAGCGGAAATAGCATTGTCAAAGAAATTACTAACAACACGCCAGTTATGACGAGGCGCTTAATAGTATGTGAACTGATGCTAAAATTTCTGAGCATATGAGAACTCCTTAGTAGGTAACCGTTTTCTGCACGCGCCGCTGCAGTAGGGTAAGGGCGAAAATTATCACAAAGAGAAACCATGCAATCGAGGAGGCATAGCCCATGTTGTAATAGGTAAAGGCGTTCTTATAGATATAATAGGCCAATACGTTGGTGGCATTGCCCGGTCCTCCGTCCGTAATAACACTTATTTGGTCGAAGACTCTGAATGAACCTATAAGGTTAATGATGAACATAAAGAAGGTAGTCGGAGAGACCATCGGTATGGTTACGTGAAAGAATTCCTGTATCGGATTCGCTCCGTCGATTCTGGCTGCTTCGTACAGTTCGGGGGGAATAGCGGTGAGGGCGGCAATATATATGATCAGGTTATAGCCCATGTTCTGCCATATCGAAAGAGCGATTATTGACGGCAGCGCCCAATTCCTGTCCTGAAACCAAAGCGGTAGGTCTTCAATGCCCATGCTTGCTAAAAACTGGTTTACCGGACCGAGGGACGGGTGCAGCATCACCTTCCATACAATCGAAACTGCAACAATGCTGGAAATATAGGGCAGGAAAAAGGAAATTTTCATATAAGTCTTAAAATACGAGTAGTTTTTTATCAATACGGCCAGAACAAGGGCTATGGCAATCCCGATGGGTACGGTGGTGAGGGTGAAGACCAGATTATTCCGAAAACTGATATTGAATACGTTGTCCCGAAACATGTGGATAAAATTTTTTAGTCCCACGAACTTAATACCGCCGAAGCCTGAAAGCAGATTCCATTCGGTAAAACTGAGAAAGAGCGAGAACAGAACCGGAAAAAGAATAAATATGAGAAAGCCGACGGAACTGGGCAGTAAAAACAGTAGTGCCCAGTAGTTTTCCTTTTGTTGCATTTGCTGCAGGCTGTTATGTGCAGGCACGAATAGGTCTCCTTTTCTGGTGTAGTAATTCTATTGAAACCTGAAACTGGGGAGTTGAATATGCAGTTTCATGTCCAGCTGGTTCACTTTGATGCTGTGTGCAGGCAGAGACAGCACATATGTGCAGAAAGTTGAAGCGAAAGTACATGGTGGGGTTTACGAGCATATATTAACCTGTGGAAATGAACAGTCAGCCGAACATACTAATTTTTATGACAGACCAGCAGCGTGGAGACACGGTAGCAACCGATTCGCCGGTGCTCACCCCGAATATTGATAAGTTTCGCAGAGAAGGTGTCACTTTTGCCAACTCCTTCTGTACGGCCCCGCATTGCTGCCCTTCACGAGCCTCCTTTCTTACCGGCCTGTACCCTTCCGAACATGGAGTATGGAACAATGTGAATGTTGCCACTACACTCTCAACCGGATTAAACGCGGGGGTTTCTCTGTTCAGCGAAGATTTGTTGTCCGCCGGTTACGAGCTGTTTTTCTCCGGTAAATGGCATATTTCGAATGAAGAACGGCCGTGCGACCGGGGCTGGCAAGAGGGGTATGTGACCGGCTTACCCGTAGATGAGGACGAGCGGGCCCTGCGATGGCGGCAGTATAAAGAAATTGCACAAAACTCCACCGACGACCCTAACAGGCCGTCGGAACCGGGCCGGTTTAGGCGTTCAGGTTATGGGGAATACATGCTGTACGCCCAATCGGAGCACCCTTTTGACGATGAAAAGGTAGTCGACAGTGCTCGCGGATTTCTCGAGAACAGAGACAGGGATGGAAAGCCGTGGCTGCTGTTTGTCGGTCCAAAGGGGCCGCACGATCCATATGCAGTGCCGCAGCGTTTTTTAGATTTGTATGATCCCGAGAGTATTTCGCTGCCAGCTTCCATGGATGATGAGATGTTGGACAAGCCGGGACTGTATCGCCGCATGCGCAGAGTATTTGCTTCAATTAGCCGGGAGGAGCAGCGTGAGGCCTTGCGGCATTATTACGCTTTTTGCAGTTATGAGGATTATCTTTTCGGTCAGCTTCTCGAGTCACTCGAACAAAGCGGCCGGAAAGAGGACACCCTGGTGCTGTACCTGTCTGATCACGGCGACTATGCCGGCGAGCATGGCCTGTGGTGTAAAGGCTTGCCGGCCTTCGACTCAGCCTACCGTATTCCCAGTATTGTCCGCTGGCCCCGGGGCATTCACCGACCGGGTCGAACTGTTTCGAGGTCAATTTCCTTAGTTGACTTTGCCCCCACCTTTTTAGAAGTGTCCGGCCTGTCGCAGCCGGGGGATGAGCACCGCTTTTCCGGTCGCAGTCTGCTGCCCTTCTTAAAAAATAAGCCGCCCGCGGAATGGGACGATACCAACTATTTTATGACCAATGGAAACGAACTCTACGGCATCCAGCGCATTGTACGAACCGGAAAGTGGAAGTATGTATATAACGGATTCGATTTTGATGAGCTGTATAATCTGAAAGCGGATCCCGAAGAGCTTCGCAATTTGATTGAGGATCCCAGGGTGGCCGATGTGGTTGAGAAGCTCTCCACAGCAATGTGGTCCTTTGGATTGCAGCATGGAGAACGGTCGATAAATCCGTATATTGCCACGGCCCTGGCACCTCATGGGCCGGCGGCGGCTCTCAAATGATCAGCTTAAAATGAATTGACTCGAACTATCGGCGTCTTTCTCCCGGCCGCCGGCCGGTTGCTTTTTTATAGAACCGGTAGAAATAGGAGGTGTTTTCAAACCCGACCTCAGAGGCGATCTGCTCGATCGGCAGGTCGGTTGAATCGAGGAGCTCATTTGCCTTGCTGATGCGTACATCTGCCACAAATTCTGAAAAGCTCATTCCAACCGCCTTCTTAAAAACACGGCTGAAATGGCTGACACTCATGTTCGCCCGTATAGCCATGTCGGAACAGGCAAGCTCTTCTGTGTAATGCTGCCGGATATGTTCTACAACAAAGTTGATATTCTCCCGATTGCTAAATTTTCCGGCTTGCTCGGCATACTGAAAAAATGAATACAGCGCGTGACGAAGAAATTGTGCAGCCTTTTCAAACCGGTCAGGTTGTATGAACTTGATCGGGAAGGAGAAATTGTTGTATTGGGCGCTGTGCTGCAGCAGACCAAACAGTTTTTCCGTTAACTCCATTGTAGCTTCAACCCTATAATTACCAGTAGACAGGCTGCGCAGTATTTCCTCCAGGGTTCTGGAACTATCTTTCTTTTGGAGGGCTGCGAGAGCTTTTCTCAAGGTGTGCAGCACGGCCTCGGTTTCAAGATGGTCGGAGCGAATCTGAGTAGGGTTCGCTCTGACCACTGCACTGCCGCTCTTAAAATAGAGATCGTAGCGGTGCTGCTGTACAGTCTCCAATGCAGTGGGAATATAATCGAGGGAATGCACAGGTGAACTTAAGATAAGCGTTAATGTAACCTCCATGTCAGTAGAGAGCTCGGTTACAAATTCACTCAGTATATTGTGCAGGTTGTGGGTAGGCTTTCCCTCTTCCTGCCAGGCCAGAAAAGCAAAGAAGGAGTTACCGCTTTTGAGGGGTAGGGTTATTACCGTCGCGTCCTCTAATTGCTTGATAGTCTGTAAAGTCACGGTTTTGAGCTGGTAGGGCCGGTCGATTTCCCCACTGTAGACCTCGAACTCGTAGTTATCGAAATAGAGCTGAACTACCTGAAAGGAGTCATGCGGCAACTGCTTATTCAGTTCCCTCAGTTTCTCTTTTACCTGGGTTTGGTTTAGCGCTTCGTTCTGTAAATCTAAAAACAGTTTTTCCACCGACAAAAACTCTCTGACAGGATCAACTTCGGATTTGATTTGTTGCTGTGCCTTTCGTGCACTTGCCAGCAGTTCATCTTCAGTAAGGGTTATTTTTACAAGGTAGTCCACTACATCTAAATTGATCGACTCCCGGGCATACTCAAAATTTTCATGACAAGTCAGGATAATTGATTTGAATACTAATCCCTGAGCCTTAGCTGCACGTATCATTTCGAGGCCGTCCATGCCGGGCATTGAGATATCGGTAATAACGAGTTGCGGCGCAAGCTTTTGTATGAGTGCTAAACCTTCCGATCCGGTTGCGGCTTTTCCTACAATCGAGAAGCCTTCCAGCTTCCATGGAATCATCTTTTCCATGGCGGTCAGCATTTCTATATCATCTTCAATCAGAAGGAGTTTGATCATCTAACCCTCCCTTGGTTGAAAAAGGTATACGAATGGTAACCGTAGTCCCTTGTCCGGGCCGGCTTTGCAGACTAAGTCCGTACTTTTCACCGTAGAACAGACGAATCCGCTCCTCAATATTAGCAATACCGATATGGGAAAAGCGAATTGTCTTTACTTTCGCCGAGCCCTGCGGTTCTTCTTCATTCGGAATGAACCCCTTACCATTATCCTGTACCTCCAGGTGCACCTCATTCCCCTGTTTTTCTCCGATTATGGTGATGCTTCCCTTATAATCCGTGTCTGATAAGCCGTGGAGTACCGCATTTTCGGCTATCGGCTGCAGGAGAAGTTTCGGTATGCGGGCTTTGCGGATCGATTCATCAATATCGATGTGGTATTCAAAGTCTACTGAATGACGGGATTGAATAATGGAAAGGTAATGTTCAATCAGCTCGAGCTCTTCTTCCAGCGAAATAAGGTCTTCACTACGGGTAATGGTCATGCGCAACAACTTCCCCAACGAGAGAACTACGTTTGAGACCTTCTCCGTATTGCCATTAAAAGAGGCCCAGCGAATTGTGTTGAGCGTGTTGAACAGAAAATGAGGGCTTATCTGAGCCTGTAGGGCCTCCAGCTCGGCTTCCCGCTTGCGCCGTTCCTTTTGAATATTCTCCTGCATAAGGCGCTTTATATTGGCCTGCATTTGCACAAAACTGGATTCCAGGATACCGATTTCATCGGTTCTTTCTGAGCGGAGGTTCTGTTTGGAATGTAAGATTCGTTTAATGTCGCCCATCTGGTCTGAGAGCTGGACGATGGGCACACTGATACTCCGGGATATCCATAAGGCGAACAAGAGAAACACGCTGATGCTGATGATATTCACCAGTAGAAGCTGCAGACTGACCGCCCTAATTTCACCCAGCACATACTCCCGCGGAATCATGTACAGCAGCTTCCAGATTCCTATAGTCAGAGGTTCCTCGAAGAGAAAGTACCGGCTTTCATTATAACTGACGGTACGTATACCGCGACTATCAGCATGGGACAGGTCAATCGGCTCGCCGTAGGTTTGCTTTACTTCTTTATTGGGGCTCTTTCCGGCCAGTCGGTTGTCCTGATCTACTATCAGAAAAAACGCCGGCGTCGGTTCCAATAACTGTTCTTCCAGAACGGATTTTGAAATGGTGATGAGCAGGAAAGCCGTATTTCGACGGGCTGGGCTAATGGTTATATGTTTAGAGAGAGAGAAGGTATATTTGTCCTGGGTATCATATAACTGCAATATTGAGTCGGTTTTGATCCAGTTGAGTCCAACGTTCTGGCGCTGCAAATTCTTTTCAAGTATTTGCGTGATTTCATTTTTCAAATTTTGATGTTGGTAATGATTGGTATAGAGCTGACCGTCGTCGATTAAAAGCGATAAAAAGCTATCTTCACGGATTATTGTGTTTTCTATATCGTTGAAAAGTCCCTCCACATAATCGGCGGTCCGATATTTCTCCACGGGAGTAGAGGGTGGATTATTAAGAATCTCGCCCAGTTCAACAGAACCGTCGATAAACAAAGCGGCGGAGCTCATGCGTTCGAGCAAGTCATCGAGATTCTGTTTTACAATAGTGAAGGTTCCGTAGCCGGAATCCTGTATGCGCTCGACCACGCTTTTCTCTATTACTATGTGGGAGACACCGTAACTGATAGACAGGGGCAGTATGATAATAAAGGAAAACGAAGCCAGCAGTTTTTGGAAAATCGAGAGCTTTGTGAACAGGGTATGGAAAAACGATTCTATTCTTTTAATAAGATATAATTGCATAAGTTCTGGGTGATTCCGCTGTAAACTGAGCCAGTCTATCATACTTAATCTCAATTTTCACTATCCCATTCGTACAGAGGACGCAATTTTTTTGTGTTGCACCTATCGGAGCTGCTAAGCTGAAGTCATAGCTTTTCTGCGGCGAGTTGTCTCGGAATAGGATCAGAAAGCCTGAAGTTTCATTTATAACACATTGAAACCCCGAGAAGGCTCTTCCGTCCGGCCTGTCTCCAATCGGAAGTACCTGGGTGTAATACAGTTCGTCTCTAATCTGTGTATACACCCGCATGATCTCTTCTAATTCGGCCCGGGCTTCGGCGGGTAGACCGGTCAGCTCCATAAAGAAAAGGGGAATTGCCGGCATTGCGATTGCAAACAGGTAATCCATACTGTAGTGCGAAGGGGCGAATGGGTCTTCACCATACAAGTGCCGGTTGCGGCGGTTATTAAGCACCTCGACCTGAAAGCGCTGGATCGGCATATACCGGCAGAGCATCCAGATATTACGAAGCGTTCGATAGGGAAAGTAGTTAGTCCAATCGGTATACCGGTTTTCAAGGAAAATTTTTCCGTGCTCACGCCGGTAAAGGTATGCAAAGCGGATTTCCGCGGTTACATCCATGCAGTAATCTATATTTCCGTTAGATTTGGATTCGATTGTTCGAAGGAACCTAACTAAGTTCTCTTCTCCCGGTTTATCCCGGATTTTAATACCGTCGAATTTGAATTGATCTATACCGCATTGATGGTAAAAATCCAGTACTACCTGGGCGTCGCGATGCCAATTCGCAAAACTGTGTGAACTATCCGGAGAAAACCAAAGCGCCAGTTTTACGTCGAGCTTATTGGCCTGCTCTGCCAATGGTGCCAGTCCCTGCGGAAATTTGTGCGGATTCACCTGCCAAAAATTTGGGTCTGTCTGATAATATCCTTCCCACACCCCTCCATCTACCAGTCCGGAGTTTTTAGTTATTCCTGTCTGCCATCCGTCATCGATCTGCAGGTAGTCGACTCCGATTTCGGCCGCCGCCAAGAGCTCGGCCTGTATAAACTTGGAATTCAGTGCAGTATCTTTGTTGCGGTCGCCCCATGTATTTGCCAGGGCGAACGGCCGCAGGCCGGTATGCGGTCCGCTCGCTCGCAGGTAGTCTCTGAGTTCTTCTTCAATCGCAGTTCCAATACCGAAAGTTGCCCCGTAGGCCTGCAGGTAATCCTGCGGTTGAAGCTCAGAGGGATCAATTCCGGTTCCCCGCAGGGCGCAATAACCATCCTGGTGCCAATACAGCTCACTGCACTGTCGGTGAAGCGCTCCGTGAGCAGTAGGCGCCTCTTTTAATAGCAGCAAGGCAGAGTCGCTGAGCGAATCCCGGGCTACAAAGATATTGCCGGTGTACTCACGGCCATATCTGCCGTATAAATCCGACTCGATTTCCTCAAGCAGGTAATCGTTGCGGTCGGTATCATCGTAAAGGCTAATGCGCTTCAGCCTTCCATGGCGAATTGAATGCGGAACTGCATCAACTGTGTCGGGTGGGGGGAGCAGATATGTTTCACTCTGGCGGTGGTCGCTTTCAATGCCGCCGTACAGGAGGTTTTTATCTACCCTTGCGGGTTCCGGGGAGCTTCGACGAGCCGGACCGCGGAGCTGCAAAAAGCTGCGTATGAAGGATCTACCTGGTAGCAGGGCAATTGTGAACCGAATAGATAGAGCTCCAGCCGCCTGCTCGAGGGATACCTGAAACTCTCCGCTATGCCCGGATGCAGCCCCCGGGGGGGAGTAGACCTGGGTCGAAATGGTAAAGGGAGAACACGGCTCTTCAGGCAACATCTTCAGATTGAATGTTTTTACGAGCTGCTGCTGTCCGAAGGAGTCTTTGGTGGGCGCAAGCCCAAACTCACCGGAGAAGAGCTGATCGTGGATAAAATAAAAATTACGATATACCCGGCTGTTGCCGATTTGCAGCAGCTGGCTATGCGGGTCGTATGTGTAATAGCAATCCTGATAGCTTGAACGATTATCCATAAGAATAATACTGGATTATTACCAGGCCGCAGACAATCGGTGGATGTGCTCAGTTATTGTGTTTTTGTGCACTCGAGCATCGATATTGCAGGGGAGACTGCCCGAAATAGTGGTGGAATAGATGCGAAAAATGGGAAGCGCTGGAAAAGCCGGAGAGTTCGGCTATCTCTGCGACGGTATAGCATGAGGAGAGTAGCAGTTCTCTGGCCCGGGTGAATCGCTGAGTCAAGAGAAACCTTTTCGGCGAAGTGCCGGTGTGTTTGGTGAACAATCGCGAGAAGTGTGATCGGGATAAGTTTAGCTCGGCGGCGACGCTCTGGATGTTCAGCTTCGGGTTAGCGTATCGGCTGCGAAAAATACCGGCAGCGGATCTCATACGCCCGCTGTCATATGTATCGGCACCGCTTATACCGGCGTGTAGTTCGGTTAATATGGAGAAGATGTGTGTAACTACCCGGTGGGGGTAAATTGGAGCTTGCAAAGCCGCCTCCTGATACAGATCTTTCAGCTGCTGTTCTATGATGCGCTGCTTCTGATCGATAATGTGCGGACCGTTCCGAGAGAGTACTTCGGTACAGATGGTATCGGGTAATGCTCCGCGGAATTTTAAGAACAGGAGTTCCCAATTGTCAGCTTCGGGATGCAGCGTATATGAGCTCTCTTCAGGAACGTGGATAAGAAAACAGGACTGCGGACCAATTGAGTAGCGAGAACCACGCTCCTTATCGCGCGCTTTTAATAACAGCCCCTGGCCGCTAAGGGTGTACTGAAGTATCCATGCTTCTTCCCGGAAACGGTTGTCGACATAATATTCCGATTCAACTTCCACATAGTGAGTTCCGACAAAGATCGGCTCTATACCGGCACACGTATACAGGCCTTCGTAGTCATGTATATCGAATATGGATAATTTAGATTCGTCCACTCTGCTCATCGGTAATAATTACAATAGCAAGAAGGGCTGCCTTTGTACAGATTGTTTCTTCTGCCGCTCTCTGCTGCAACCGGCGCCGGGGGTGGAACTACTGCCGAAGGGCAGAAAAAAAGATGCCCTTAGGGTGTGGCTGGAACAGCTGCGGCAACGGTTTGCCGGCAGAATTTTGAGTTTTGATGCCGCGACCGCCCTGAGGTGGGGAGGCTTGACTGCCCGCTCGCAGTTGCAGGGGCGAAACTTGCCGGTAATCGACAGCATGCTGGCTGCAACTGCACTGCAGCACTCGGCCGTGCTGGCTACCCGCACTACGGCCGATTTTGAGGCTGCTGGAGTCGAGACCGTGAACCCCTGGATACAATAAATGTGTAGAATGTATAAACTACGGATATATGGGTGTGCGCAAAGAGGGCAGCCCGGATGTGCGCG
>CAZWDV010000031.1:0-36141 GCA_964632675.1 uncultured Sediminispirochaeta sp. | reverse complement strand
GAAGTTTTCCCAACAAGAATATTGATATTATTAGGATAATAGTAGTTTACTGAAAGACTCTCAAAACCGTCAGAAACAAATGGTTCATGAAGTGAAATATGCTGACGTAAGATTGAATTTGATGCAATTGCCTGTCTAGAGAGACGTCTGAGCTTATTTAGAACTGTATTCTGCGATACCTTAAATCTACGAGATATATCGGAAATACTGCTCGTTGAGATCAGCTCTTTCAGCAAACTCTGATAATTAACTATTTTCTTTGCATAGTAATCAATGCTAAAAGACTGTTTTGAAAAGCGGATTTTACAGCGTTTGCACTTAAATCGTTGTATTTTTCCATATGCTTTCGTCGAATAAAACCCGTCTTTTGCGAACCAGTTGTACTTATTCTCTTTCAATACATACCTGTGGTTCACACATTGTGAATTGGGACAAAAAGGTGGATGATACATAGCGCCTCCCTGTTAGATTAGGTTCTATCTAGTAAAAAGGGGGCAATACCTTGTGTTGCTTCAATATTTTTTGCAGTTTTTCGAAAAATGGTGTAAATTTTATTATAAATTATTGCTTCAATGTGACTTGAATTAGGCTAATTGTTTTAAATAGGGAAAGATAGAGGGGAACAGAAATAAAAAACTATTTATCACCAATTTTTGAAAAAGCAGGTAGAATTGTGTTCCAAATTCGATTTTGCTTCTCTTCAGCCAGAAAAGTTGCATACACGGTGTTCTTAAGAAGCTGAACAACTTCTTTAAAGGTGAAAATATTCTCGGTCAAAAGGTTCATGTATTCATCAATAAGTTCAGCACCAAAAATAGTAGGATCATCAGTGTTCAAAGTAACATTGATCCCTTTGTCGAAAAAGGTTCGAATCGGATGGTCTTTATATGAGGTCACGAAACGGCCTGTAATGATATTGCTTTTGGGGCAAATTTCTAAAGGTATTTGGGTTTCCACTAACTTTTCTTGAAGTTTCTCATCGTGAATCGCGCTGATGCCATGTCCGATTCTTTCAATATCAAGGTACTCGATTGCTTGCCAGATTGACTCTGGTCCTACATCTTCACCTGCATGAGCCACTGTATGGAGACCTTCTTTTCTGGCTTTTTCGAACACTCTATTATAATCTTTTGCTGGTCCTTTGTTCTCAGCCCCACCTAAACCAATGCCGATAACAGAGTCCTTTTTATGCTTCAAGGTAAGATCAAGGTTTTTCATTGCGTTCTCTGGACCAAAAGTCCTGGAAACATCAATGATGTATTTAACTTGGAGTTTGTCTTCCTCAAAAAGCTTTTGCGCACCTTCATCTAATATTTCTACTATCTTTTCATACGAAAAACCATTTCTAACGAATTTTGAAGGTGCAAAAAAGATTTCTGCGTATGATATGTTATTGCGGTTGAGATAATCTTTTGCATCCTTTATCAAAAGTAGAATATCTTCTTCCTTCTGAAACGAGTTTTGTACTACGTTAATAAAGAGGTCAATGAAATCGTTTAGCGTATGTACTTGAAAGCGCTTATATAAATCCTCCTTTGAGGAGATTCCTTCAAAATCGAGATGATGTTTTTGTTTCAGTTTCCATATAGTATCTACACTGGCTAGGCCTTCGAGATGGAGGTGAATTTCTGTTTTAGGCAACGAGGCAACAATACTGCGCAATTCTTTTCTAGTCACTGTTTTCTTTTCCATACACATGCCACTCATTGGTATACAAATATTTGAGTATCCTCTTCTACAATAACGGCGAAACTTCACAGAATGTTTAGCGAAGTTTTATTTATATCAGTAAGATACTATAAGGAAACTCCCCTAATATTAACTCTATATCATTTTGTTATAATTTCAACGATTTTATTATAAATATCAAATATTCTCCACCACACCAGTTAATCGAAAATGAAAAGAATCCGCATGAATCCAAGTGCAGGGACACTACAAGTCAGCCCATAAACTATCACACTGAGTTCACAGATTATAAACGATTTATTCACAAAGCAATAACTTGTTCATAAAAAAGACAGGTGTCTGTTTCACCTGTCTTCTTATAAGAGTCTGTTGAAAAAAGTCGTTTTACTAAGCAAGTGATTAAACAGATTCCACGGATTTTACACCTGGTACAGTTTCTTTGAGATATTTTTCTATACCTTGTTTCAGAGTAAGTTGAGCCATCGGGCAACCGTTGCATGCGCCCTGCAGCTGAACGGAAACTACACCGTCCTCAGTCATTCCCACAAATTTGACATCGCCTCCATCTGCTTGAAGGGAGGGGCGTACATCTTCTATAGCTTTACGTACTTGTTCTTCCATAGTAATCCTCCATATCAAAAGTACTTTATTTTGACTTGATTAGTCAAGCAATACAGTCATATGAACAATGGTGTTTTTCTGGTATTTACTATGCTCAGTGTAAAGAATTACTGTTCTAGTTAGGTTAAAGTATTATAATCTGAATGATTAAAAAAACTTAACAGCACTATGACACCATTCTTCGGACAACAAGAATGACAGAGAGAGTAAATTCGTGTATAATACCGACCAATATGGCAGCACAGACAATCGTATTTGCAAACCAGAAAGGTGGAGTTGGCAAAACCACCTCCGCAGTCAATATTGGGGCTTTTCTTGCAGAAGCAGGTAAGAAAGTACTACTCCTGGATTTTGACCCGCAGGGCAACCTCTCCAGCAGCGTAGGAGCAGAAAGAGATCAGCCGGGATCCTACGAGCTAATCACCGAGCAGGTCAGCTTCAAAGAATCGGCGCAGGAGACAACAGTTCAAAACATGATGGTTATACCGGCCGATATTAATCTCACCGGTGCAAACATAGAGCTGATTGAAGCAAATGAGCGAGAATATTACCTGAAAAAGGCTATTTCAAAGTTCAAGGAAAACTGGGATTATATATTAATCGACTCTCCCCCGTCGCTTGGAATCCTTACGCTCAACGGGTTGGTGGCAGCCGATTATGTATTTATACCTCTACAGTGTGAATACTTTGCTATGGAGGGGCTAAGCCAGCTCCTCAAGACAATTCGGATGGTGCAGAGAGCGCTCAATAAAGAGCTGAAAATTGGCGGGATTTTCTTTACTATGTACGATTCGCGAACCAACCTCGCAAATGAGGTGGTGCAGGAAGTAAGCGGGTATTTTAAGAAGGTGGTATTTAAAACCATCATTCCCCGCAACGTGCGCCTTTCCGAGGCTCCCTCACACAGAGTGCCTATCAACCAATATAATGCGACCTGTCTGGGTGCAAAGAGTTATCAAAAACTCACCGAGGAGGTAATGAACCGTGTCTAAGCGTGCACTAGGGAGAGGAATCGATGCGCTCATTCAGCAGGTGGATGATGACACAACTCCCGATCACAAAGATGTGACGAGCGTTGCCTTACGGAATATACAGCCCAATCCATATCAGCCGCGGACCGAATTCGATGAAGTACGTCTATCCGAGCTGGCCGAGTCAATCAAACAGCAGGGTGTAATCCAACCTTTGATTGTAGAACAGGATCGGGATATCTACACCATTATTGCCGGTGAGCGCCGCTTCCGCGCAGCTCGTATGGCCGGACTCTCAGAAGTGCCGGTGATTCTTCGTAAGTTCTCCGATGAGGAGAAACTCGAAATTGCGCTCATCGAAAATATTCAACGTGAAGATCTCAATCCGATCGAAGAGGCCAAGGCCTATCGTCAGCTCATGGAGCGCAACAATTTAAGTCAAGACAGTCTTGCCAAGAAAATCGGAAAGAAGCGTTCAACGGTGGCAAACTCGGTACGTCTTCTCAAGCTTCCTGAGGATATGCAAGAGTCAATTGTAAGCGGAGAACTAAGCTCCGGACATGCCCGGGCCATCCTCTCTGTAATCAATCCGGCCGATCAGCGGATCCTTTACAATCGGATTATCAATGAGCATCTTTCAGTTCGCGAGGCTGAGCGACAGGCGGCCGGGTTCAATAAGGGCATGCGCAGTTCAGAGAAGGAGCACGATAAATCCTCCCAGCCGCGGGTAGTACCCCCCGAGGTTCAGGAAATCGAGCAGAGGTTTCTCGATAAACTGGGAACAAAGGTTTCTCTGAAGGGAAATATGCAGAAGGGCAAAATTGAAATTACCTACTATTCAAAGGAAGATCTTGAAAGGGTGTACGATATTATTACAGGGTCAAGCTACTGATATATCAACAGTGCGTCGATAGGGTGCCAATCCCTTGCAGCCGCTTGCTCATAATAATAATGTGAACAGATGGGCTGTTCACCGCTTACGCAGGAGAAAAAAACGGGAGCCACTGTGAGCTCCCGTTTTGCTGTTTGGTGTTTGTGGTGATGAGGACGGCAGGCATGGGCCTGCCGCCTGCTCGATTGTGCGATGCAAGACACTGTTTGTGCAGAAAGAATCAGTGAGACGCCGTGTGAACCTATTTGCCGAACTGGGCGTTGAGTTTTTCAATGGCCTCTTCTAGAACCTCTATTGAAGTAGCGTAGGAGAAGCGAATAAAACCTTTGCCGGTTGGACCGAACGAGCTGCCGGGAATAGAGGTAATCTTAGCCTCTTTGATCAGGGTTTCGGCGAATGCCCAGTCGTCCGGGTTGTGCTCTGAGATGTCCACGAAAACGTAGAATGCCCCGTCGGGCAGTGCGCATTTGAAGCCCGGAATTTTGTTCAACTCGGCTACAAAATAGTCGCGGCGGCGCTGGTATTCTGTGCGCATCGCTTCGGTGTCGTCCTGCGGACCGGTTAGACCAACTGCATAGGCCTGCTGGGCCAGCATATTCGGGCAGATATTGGCCAATGACTGAAACTTCACAATTTCGCCGATGATCTCCGGTGCCCCGGCGGCAAAGCCGATACGCCAACCGCACATAGCATAGTCTTTGGAAGCGCTTCCCACTGTAATTACCCGGGAAGGGTCTTTGGCGGCCTTAGCGGTCGGTACATGCTCTTGATCGAAGATTACCTTGTCATACGCTTCATCGGAGAGAATGTAAAGATTGTGTTTCTCGGCGACTTCATTTATCCGCACCAACTGCTCGTAGTCGAGGACTCCGCCGGTCGGATTGCTGGGGGAGTTGAGCATGATCACCTTGGTTTTGGGAGTGATGAGCTTCTCAAGTGTATCGAAATCCACCGCGAAGTTTTTCTCCGGCAGCAGCGGATACATGACCGGCACACCGTCGGCATCCTTTATAATGCCGTCGTAAGAGGCAAAACCGGGGTCGGGACGCAGCACTTCGTCTCCGGGGTTTACCAGTACCCGCAGGGCCAGGTGCAGTGCGCCGCTGGCGCCGTGGGTTATGACCACCTGAGCGTTCGGGTCGTACTCTACCCCGTAGTCTTTCTTATAGCGCTCGGCCACTGCAGCGCGGGTCTGCGGCAGGCCGTTGGTCGGCGAGTAGCCGATGAACCCGTCGTTCATCATCTCTTTAGTTGCCTCGAGAATATACTTGGGAGTCTTGAAATCCGGTTGTCCCACCTCAAGCCGGGTAAGCCCGGTCATTTTCGACGCCATATCGAAGATCTTCCGAATCGGAGATGCTTGGATTACTTTTGTTCGTTCTGATAATTGGATAGCCATATTGCCCACCTTTTTTGTTTATCAAGATTGGTAAAACTTTTTACAATGATAGGAAAGGAATGCTAAATCGTCAAGAGCAAAGTATCTCAATAATAATAATTTTTAAAAGATCCGCATTCAAACCTCGGTTTTTTCGTAGTATAGTAAATTCCTATGGCAAAAAGACGTGATTTTTTCGTATGCAACGAATGCGGTCATGAAGAAGCGAAATGGCTGGGGCGCTGCCCCGAGTGCGGCAGCTGGAACAGTTTCCGTGAAATGAAAGCTTCCGCTGTGGCGGACGGCAGCTCGACGGCAGGCGCCGCCCGAAGCGGCCCCGGTGCTGGCGGCCGGCACAAGAAGCTCGAGGTAGTTTCTCTCGAGCAGGTTGAGGTTGCCGACGGTGTGCGGCTTGATACCGGTATGGATGAAGTCAACCGTGTCCTGGGCAGTGGTGCGATGCTTGGTGCTACAGCGCTGATCGGCGGGGAACCGGGCATCGGAAAATCGACCCTGATGCTGCAGTTATCGGCCTCTATCCGCACACACAGGCCGGTTTTGTACATTTCTGGCGAAGAATCGCTGCCGCAGATCCGTATGCGGGCCGAGCGCCTGGGAATAGTCTCCCCCCCCAGTCGTTCGAAAAATGGTGCTAAACGGGCTGTAAATGACGGCGGAGCCGGAGTTGGCTCTGCGGTGAAACTTGTCAGCGAGTCGGATTTAGACCGCATTATGGCGGCTTTGCGGGAGGTGAAACCGCAAGTGGTGATTGTAGATTCGATTCAGACGCTCATTTCGGCGGATGCCGGCAGCGTGCCGGGAACGGTGAACCAGCTGAAGTACGGCTGTTACGAGCTGATCGACTGGGCGCGGGAGACGCAGTCGGCACTGTTTCTGGTAGCGCATGTAACCAAGGAGGGGACGATTGCCGGGCCGAAGGTGATCGAGCATATGGTGGATACGGTGCTGTACTTCGAACAGGCCGGCGCGGGGTTGCGGATTGTGCGGGCAATGAAGAACCGGCACGGCTCGGTGGATGAGATCGGCCTGTTTACGATGGAGGCTGAGGGGCTGGTGCAGGTTCCGGATGCCGCCTCGTTTTTTCTTGAGCAGCGGGAAGAGGAGCTGCCGCCGGGAATTACTGCTGCACCGGTGTACGAGGGTACTCGGGTGCTGATGGTCGAGATTCAGGCGCTGGTGGTGCCGGCCAAGAGCGGGTTTTCGCGGATTTACTCGGATAAGATCGACAACAACCGGGTCAGCCGGATTGCCGCGGTGCTGGAGAAGCTGCTGTCGGTGCGCTTTTCGGACCAGGATATCTATATCAATGTGGCCGGCGGGATCCGGCTGGGGGAGGTCGGAATCGAGCTGCCCCTGGCGATGGCATTGTACTCGGCCCGCACGGGGATTCCGGTGCCCAAGCAGGCCGCGCTGGCAGGGGAGATCAGTCTGGCCGGCGAGATTCGTCCGACGGCGCATATGCAGCGGCGGATCCGCACCGCGGCGGATATGGGCTTCAAGCGTTTTATCGGCCCGCGGGATGTACGGGCAAAAGAGGCGCCCGGCGCCGCTGGCGCAGTTGGAACAGCTGCTCCAGCCGGAGAAGGTGCTGGCGCGGGGGTGAGTCCTTCGAAGAATGGTGCCGGCGGCGGTGCTGCGGGCCCGGCGGCGGAGGGGTTTCAGCAAGTGCGGACGCTGGGCGAGGCGGTGAAACACGTCTTCGGGCAGAAATAGGTCCCGCTTTGGGCGGGGCGATGTCCTATATGATTGAGATTTTTTCCTTAAAATTTCTTTTCCCCCCCCCCGCCTGTTCTGTGGCGGCCGCCTAAGAGAGCAGGCTCAGCAGGAAGGGGAAGGCAATGAAAGTGCCGGCGGCGCTGCCGACGCTCGAGAGGAAGAAGACGATGAGGGCGTGGGTGAAGCGGTTGCGGAAGAAGCCGCGGACGGTGAGGATGTCTTCGGTGAGGTTTTCGAAGTCGAGGACGCGCGGACGGCGGATGTAGGCTTCGAAGAGGCCGGTGACGATGCCCACGCCGATGGTCGGGTTGAGCGAGGTGAAGGGGGCGGCCAGGAAGGAGAGGATGACGGTCAGGGGGTGGGCCAGGGCGACGATGGCGCCGATGGCCGAGAGGCTGCCGTTGACGACGATCCAGTAGAGAAACATCTGCAGGCCCTGGTCCCAGCCGGAGCGGATGAAGCCGGCGGCCAGTAGGCCGATGACGATGGCCGGGATGATCCACGGGGCTATTTTGGAGAATTTGCTGGCCGGCGGGACGCGGCTGATGTCGCCGAGGTCGGTGGGGGCGGAGCCCTGGTGGAGGGCCTGCAGCCAGCGGACGATGCCCGGGGCGTGGCCGGCGCCGATGACCGCCAGCACGAGCTGACCTTCGGACTGGTAGATTTTGGTGGCCAGGTAGCGGTCGCGCTCGTCGATGAGCACTTCCTTGACCGAGGGCAGGAAGGCGGCCAGTTCGTCCATCATGTCGTCGAGGGCGCTTTTGCGCTTGAGGTTTTCGATGTCCTCTTCGCTGAGCTCTTCGTTGGAGAAGATCGAGGCGAGCAGGGAAGAGAGCATTTTGAGTTTGTTCCACCAGCTGGAGGCGGCCCAGGCGCGGCGCAGGGTGGTCTGCACTTCGCGGTCGGCCAGGGTGTAGGGGATGCCGGCTTCTTCTGAGGCGGCTACGGCGGCCTTCATTTCGTCGCCGGGTTTGGTGCCGAGCTGCTTGCCGAGCTTGCGCTGGAATGAGGTGAGCACCAAATTGGCCAGCAGCATAAAGCCCTGGCGTTTGCGCAGCACTTCGTTGATTTTCATTTTGGACCAGTCCTGGCCCTCCTTGAGCGACTTGTAGCGCTGGGCGTCGATTTCTACACAGACGTGGTCGGGCTGTTCGTCGTGGATGACTCGCTTTACTTCTTCGGTACTTTCACGTGAAACGTGGGCGGTGCCGAGCAGGGTGATGACCCGCTCACCGAGGGTGACCCGCGTTATGGTGTCGGAGGGCCGGGAGTCGGTCGGGCTCGCGGGCTCCTTGGGCTCCTCGGGGCTGGGTCCAGCTGTGGGTTTTGTTTCGTCATTGCTGTGCACTGTGTGGTCTCCTGCTGTGGTTCGCCGAACTATGATTCGTCGAAGGCTGCTTTTATTTTTGATTCCGCTAAGCGGGTCTCGATGAGTCCGTATATGTTGGCCTCGTCGACTTCCAGATAGTACTTGCGCGCCAGACCAAGGTTGCCCTGTAGTTCGTAGTACACGGCTGCGTAAAACAATGCCCGGGTCTTGATTGTGACGTTGCTCTCCGAGTTGATTTTTGTCAACAAATAGCTGTCGTAACCGTTTTCGATAAAGGTACGGGCTACATCGTACATATAGGTGTCTTTTGGCAGATTATTCAAGTGTTTTTTGAGGTACGCATCGCCTTTGTCCTTGTCTCCGGCGAAATAGTAACTGACGGCGGCCATGATGGCATGGCCGTGGTCTTTGCTGTACCGGTCATAGTGTTGTTGAAAGGCCCGCGCGGCTTCGCGGTACTGTTCTTGTTCATAGGCTATGAGTGCGTAGGGCTGATAAACCGGATAGTAATCGGGGCGCAGCTCGCTTACGGAACGGTAGTCGGACAGGGCAGCTTCGATGTGGTCGAGGTCGTCGTTGGCACCCCCGCGGTATACATAGCCCAGAAAAAAGTCCGGTCGCAGCTTGACGGCCTGGTCGAAGTCTTCGTAGGCCCCTTCTAGGTTGCCTACGTACAGTCGGAGTTTGCCGCGGTCGATGTAGTTCCAGTAGTGGTTCCCGTCCAGCTTGATTGCTTCGGTCAGGTCGGCCAGAGCCCCGTTGATATCTCCCGAGCGCGATTTTGCTTTGGAGCGATCGACGTATGAAAAGGGATAGTCAGGTTTTAATTCAACTGCTTTGTCGAGCTGCTCGACTGCTTCTTCGTATTTCTTTTTTCGAATAAGCACATGCCCGTAACCTGTACGAGCAATAAAGTTGTCCGGGTCTGCTTCGATACTTTTTTGGAACTGCAGTTGTGCCCGGTCGAGTTCTTTGTTCTCCAGATATATTTCTCCGAGTGTGGCGTGGGCTGGGGCGTGATCCGGGTTTTTTTCCAAGACCTCTTTCAGAAGCTCCTCCTGTTCGGCGCGCTTGCCCTGCATGCCTTTGGCTAAAGCCAGGTTATACAGAGCATCTATCCGGGTAGGCGCTTGGTTGGGTGCTTGGTCGGCGGTCTGGCTGTCGGCGTGGTTTTCTGCCGGGCTGGCCTGGGTCGAAGATTGTGGATCGGGCTGCTTTTGGGCTTCGACTTTGGCGAGCAGTTTTTCCAGGGCGGCTTCGGCCTCGGCGGCTTTACCGACACTTATGAGCAGGCTCGAGTAGAGCAACTGGGTTTCCGGGCTGTCGGGATCCTTGGAATAGGCTTGCTCGAAGTCATCCAGGGCTTTCTGGGGATCGCCGGCGGCCATGGATGCGCTCATGGCCTGATACGGGTCGACCTCGACCGGTGGTTCTTCTTTTCGCGCCTTTTCACCGGTTTTGCTTTCGGCTTCGGCGGCGCTGCGGTCGGGGCCTTTCGGAAATCCGGCACAGCCGATGAAAAGTACAGTCACTATTAAAATGAGAACAGCGAATCTGAGGGTTCGAATGAAAGTGTCAAAGAAACATGAGGTTTGAGTGGAGTCTTGAGTACGGGTCTCCCGATTTTCTCTTTGCATAGATGGGAATCCTCCAGTAAAATTGTCCTATGGGTTCACTATACTAATTGAGGCCGAAATGGACAAGGTTGATTTAAGCGGTGCACCCTGATAAAATAACGCGGCCATTTTAGGAGTAACATTCACCCATGAATAGTAAATTGCCCAAGAAGTATTACTTCATTCCCATAATCTATGTCATTTTGATTCTGGGCTTCATGAACCTGCATCTGCAGGATATCAGCGGCCGCATTATTTCCAAATCTATCGGCCCGGTTACGGTTCGATATCATCAGGAATCCGGCGTACGGCAGCAGCTGAGCCGGATTACGATTTTCCTGGACGGGCTGTCCGCCGATTTGTCGGCGGGCGTTCCGGTGGAGGATGCGACCGGCCGGAGCGATCGTATACCGATTCGTTCTGTACAGTCTACCCAGAACGGTTTTCAGCTGGTATTAGCCCGGGGCGGAAGCTTGGAGCTGATGGTGCGGGACGGAACCGGCGGATTTGCAATTTTGTATCATAAAGATGTACAAGATGGGAATAATTTTTTTCCCATCATTACCTTTTCTGCTCCGCCTGAAATCGAGGTTCGCTCGGTGCACAGGGCCTTGCCGTTGATCGAGCTTCGCCGGGACAGCGGCAGTCTCCTGCTGGTACACAACAATTCTTTGAGCACGGTTGCCGAGGGTATCCAGCTCGCCTTTAACAGCCGCTCAAACGGCATGCTGCTGAGTCACGTTGCCGCCTCCAACGGTTTAAGTATAACCGGCTTTGGTGCGGCCGGAGACAGCGACACCGATGGTGGCTCCGATGGTGGCAGCAGCGCCGCTGGGAACGCCAGTGGATCCCCCTCTACCCTAGCCGGTTTCATTGCAGCTCCGCTTCCTGAAAACAGTGATCCACTGGCCTACTGGTATTTTGGAGGAGAGGATTCGCCTTCCTCCGCGGCAGCTGACAGCCGAGCCCAGCAGGCGATCGATAATATGCTCAGCTCATGGCAGCGTTCGCCCAACCAGGCTGACGGCAGGGCTGTAAGTGCTGCGGCCGCGGAGTCTCTGGCTGATCGAGGTAGTCTCGGCTACGGTGCTCTGCAGTCTGCTGTCAATGAAGCCGTCGCAGATTCATCCTGGTTTGCGGCTACTTTTGTGGACAATATTGTAAATGCCGAACAATCCTATTCGGCTGAGGAAACTCAGCTGATCCAGGAGATTTCCCGTTTAATCGATCAGAATCCCGAACAGCTGCTATCCGAATCCGTGAAAGGAACGAATTATCCCGAGCTGCTGAGTGCAGTGGTATTTTCAGGAGACAGAGAGCTCGAAAGACAACTCGATCAAACACTAAGCGATTTAGATGTGCAGGCAAGCGATAACTCGGCCGCGGCAGCTGGCTTATTCATTGCAGCAGTCGAAGCCTTGGATCTATATCCTGAACGATTCTCACGTCTGGCAGATTCAGCGCTGCGTGCGTATGAAAAAATATTGGTAAATATCTATCGCATCGAAGCACAACTGGTATATCGATCTTTTTCAAACGGAAAAACAGGCAGCGGTGGTCCGCACATTGTAGTTGATCCTCTGGTTCAGGTAAAGCTGGCCCGGGCCCTCAAGCGGTTTGGTGAGCTCAGCGGTGCCAGTGATAGTATAGACAGCGGAAATGCTGTTAGCAGTGGTAGTGCCGGTAGTGAATCGGGAACTGGTGCAGCCCAGACCGGAGTAGGTTCGCCCCAGTCTTTGGCCCTGCGGCTGGGGAACTCACTACTGGTTTCGGCGGTTTCTTTTGCTGATGATCGCGGGGCTTTACCAGCGGAGATTACCGCTAGTGCAGAAGGGCTGGTTCCTTCTGATTCGCGTGTATCGCCGTCCAGGATTTATCCATTTTTGGCTGAAAACAATTATTATCCGCGGGTCGTCAGTCTGGAGCAAGAGCTGGGTCAGAATATCCGGCTGTGGACAAGCGCCCAGGCCGTTGGTGCGGTTCAACGGCCTGACGGGTTTGATGTTACTCTTGATTTTGCGGCGGGTGAGACGCATTACCTGGTGATGCGTGGGGTTGAACCTTTTGAGGGGATGGATATGTATGGCCAACCGTGGAACGGGGACTGGCGTTTTCAGACCTACGAGATAGGTGGCTGGTTTTACAATCGGGAGGAGCAGACTTTGTTTACGAAGATTAGGCACCGGGATAAAATCGAGCGACTCAACTTCTATTAATCCAGCTGTACGAAGATTGGTGCTGTTTACTACATAAATCTTTTATGGCCGATGAATTATTTTCACTTGTTCTGTTGACCGTTCTTATTTATATACTATAAAAAGAATTGAAATCAAAAAAACACCAATATTCGGCAGGCAGGCTTATGAGCCGAATATTGGTGGTGGATTTACTCATCACAGATTTTTGCCAGATTCTCCGCAGTGAAGCCCAGATGCGCAGCAACCTCATTACCCGGACCGGATTCACCGAAACGGTTGATGGTAAACAGATCCTGGCGGGAAGTCACAAACAAGCCCCAACCGCTCGAAATGCCGGCCTCGGCAACTACAACCCGGCTTGAAGCGGGCAAAAGCTGCTCTCGTTCGGCAGCATCCATGCATTCGAGTGTTCGCAGGTCTGCAACCGAAACCACCCGCACTCGTTTAGAAGTCAGCGCGGCCGCTTTTATTGCCATCTCGACCTCTGATCCGGTAGCCAGAATGACTACCTCGGGTGGAGTTGTGCCGCCGGCCGTAGCTTTATTTCCGCCTTCCGGCCCGCCGCTAGTACTATAACCGCCAGTACCAGAGCCGGTAGTACCAGAGCCGGTAGTACCAGATTCGCCGTCAGCAGCGGTAGCCCCACTTCCATCAGCTTCTTTGACAATATAGGCTCCCTGGCGCATCGATTCAGGCCACCTAGGGTCGGCTTTCTCGAAAGTGGTGAGCTTTTGGCGGGTAAGGACCAGGGCAGTCGGGCCTTCAGAATTTTCCATGGCCATCTTCCAGGCTTCAACTGTTTCTTGGGCATCCGCCGGCCGCAACACAGTCAGCCCCGGAATTGCCCGCAGAGCGGACAACTGTTCTATCGGCTGGTGAGTTGGTCCGTCTTCCCCGATGTAAATTGAATCGTGGGTATAAATGAACACAACCGGCAGCTTCATCAGGGCCGCCAGCCGGACGGCAGGACGCATATAATCCGAGAAAACCAAAAAGGTAGCCGCAAACGGTCGCAAGCCGCCATGCAGTGCAATCCCGTTAGTTACTCCGCCCATTGCATGCTCGCGGACTCCGAAATGCAAATTCCGGCCGTCACGGAAACCTCGCTGGTAATGGCTGTATTCTTTCAGTTCTGTGTTGTTGGAAGGCGCCAGGTCTGCCGATCCGCCCACTAAGTTCGGCACCGCATCGGCTATTTTCTGCAGGATAGCTCCGCTGACCTTGCGTGTGGCTTCCTCAAAGCCGATCTCATACTCCGGGTACTCGACCCGGGCGGCCACGCCGCTCTTAGCAGCGCCGCTTTTAGCCATGCTGCTCTTAGCCGCGCCGGTCTTTGCCCCACCAGAAGCACCTTCACCCATGTAAACATCCCACTGTGCTTTGAGCTTCGGATTATCGGTGGCCCAGGCCTTGAAGGTTTCGTTCCACTCTTCGAATTGCTGGCGCCAGAGCGACTGTTTCGAGGCGAAGTACTCTTTGGCGTTGGGATGGATATAGAAGTCCACATCCGCCGGAATTCCCAGCTCAGCCCGGGCGGCTTTGATTTCATCTCCCCCGAGCGGAGCTCCGTGAACCCCGTGTGTTCCGGCTTTGTTCGGCGATCCTTTTCCGATAATCGATGTGAGAACGATCAAAGAAGGTTTAGCGGTTTCTTTCTGGGCTTTCTGAATCAGACTCTGTACCTGAGGTAAATCATATGCATCGCCCTTCAAAACCTGCCATCCGTAGGCCTGGAACCGTGCGGCCACATCTTCGGAAAAAGCGAGGGATGTCTTGCCTTCAATCGAAATGCTGTTCGAGTCATAAAGTGCGATGAGTTTGCCGAGTCCGAGGTGAGCGGCCAGGGAAGCCGCTTCGGAGGTAATGCCTTCCATCATACAGCCGTCGCCGGCCAGGGTATACGTATAGTGATCTACAATTGTATGTTTGTTGGTGTTGAATTTTTCCGCCAGCATGGTCTCGGCAATCGCCATTCCAACTGCATTCGAGAAGCCGGCCCCCAGCGGACCGGTAGTTGTTTCCACACCGGGAGTCAGGCCGAACTCCGGATGCCCCGGGGTAAGCGAACCCACCTGTCGAAATTTTGTAAGCTCTTCTTTGGGCAGATCATAGCCGCTCAAATGCAGCAGGGAGTATAAAAGCATCGATCCGTGACCTGCAGACAGGACAAATCGATCGCGATCCACCCAGTCGGGCAGGGAAGGAAAATGTTTTAGAACCTCACCGTACAGCAGCGATCCGAGCTCGGCACAGCCCATGGGAAGCCCCGGGTGGCCGGAGTTGGCTGCCTGTACACCATCCATCGAAAGGGCCCGTACGCTCAAGGCCGACGCTTTCAGAGCATCAATATCCATAAAAACCTCCTGACAATTTACAAAAGTAACAATAGCAAAAACGGCACTGGGCCTGCTGCTAATATTCTCTCACTCTGCGGATGATGGTGCAAGTACCCGCAGCGCGGTCTCCAATCTCCCAAAGGGCGGGCTGACCTGCACCCCGGCGATGAGCGGACGAATGGCATCGACTATTTCGCGGGCAATCAAAATACCCTCTTCAATTGCATCCTCTTTATCGGTATGCCGGCGCATTCTCTCCTGAATCTCTTTAGGAATTGTTACCCCCGGAACCTCGTTATCGAGAAACAGTGCATTTCTATAACTCGAAAGCGGCCAGATACCGGCAATTACCGGAACTTCCGTCGCCCGTATCTTCTCGAGGAAGTATTCGAGCAGCGCCACATCGAAAACCGGCTGGGTGATAAAAAACTCCGCCCCCGCCGCGGCCTTACGGTAGGTGTGCTCAATCTCCTTTGAAAGGACCGGTGCAGTTGGATTGGCGCCGGCACCGATCACGAAGCTGGTCGGGCAGGAAAGCTGCTTGCCGGCCAGATCAATCCCGCGGTTCAGGTTGTGTGCCAGACTCAGCAGCCCGATCGAGTCGATATCAAACACTCCGCTCGCATCGGGATAATTTCCAACTTTAGGAGGATCCCCGGTCAGTAAAAGCAAGTTATGGATTCCCGCCGCCGCGGCCCCCAGCAGCTCCGACTGAATGCCTATTAGGTTCTTATCCCGGCAGGTCAGGTGGGGCATCGGTTCCACACCGGCCGCCCGGTGAATCTCGATCGCGGTTACCAGAGCGGAAATCCGGCTGGAGGCGCGCGGCCCATCGGGGATATTAATACAGCTGACCTGCTTCGCGGCTAATGTGCGTGACTTTTCGAGCACACTGTCAAGACGCACCCCCCGGGGCGGCACCAATTCGACAGATGTAATCCAGGACCCCGCAGCCAGCGCTCTCCCCAGAGCCGATCGTTCTTCCAGCAGCACCGGTTCCATTGGGGCCGGCCCCTCTCTGTCGGCAGTGCCGCGGCACCCGGGCCCCGCTCCAGGCCCCGCTCCAGTTCCAGGCCCAGTTCCAGGCCCAGGACCGGCCCCGGCTTCGGCCTCCTCTTTCGCCGTCCGGCGGATTTCCACCTTGTGCTTAGCCCTGCCGAGAGAGAGGATAGACTGGCCCATCTTTCTCACATGCTCGGGAGTCGTACCGCAGCAGCCCCCGATTACCGCTGCCCCGGCCTCTAAAAATCTGATTGCATATTCTGAAAAATACTCCGGCGAGGCCATATACAACTGCCGCCCCTCAAACTCCCGCGGAAAGCCGGCATTCGGCATCACCGAGATCGGTTTGCTCACCGAGTCGGCCAGGGTTTGCAGGATGTCCAGCATATACGACGGGCCGGTGGAGCAGTTCAATCCGATTACATCGGCAGCGGAATCCTCCAGGCTCGAGAACACCCAGCCGATATCCTCTTCGCTGGTATCCTTGCGGTGCGGCCTGAAGCTGAACTGCGCCTGAATCGGCAGATCGGGCGCCACCTCGCGAGCGGTGCGGATTGCCAGTAACAGCTCTTCCAGATTCTTGAAGGTCTCGAGGATCAACAAATCGGCCCCGGCTTCGACCAGTGTTTGCATCTGCGTGGCAAAAGCTTCGCGGGCCGCATCCTTTGTCAGAGAGCCCACCGGCGCCAGCGTCATGCCCAGGGGTCCCACCGAGGCGGCCACATAGAGCTCATCTCCGGCCACCGAGCGGGCTAATTCCACCGCTTTGCGGTTGATCTCTACGGTTTTGTGCTGCAGCGAATAGTTGGCCAGCCGGATCGGGTTGGCTCCGAAACTGTTGGTCGTCAACGCCTGAGCTCCGGCCGCGGCCATCTCGCTGTGGATCTCCAGAACGACATCAGGGGCGGTGAGATTGGTGTGTTCAAAGCACTGATTTACAAAAATACCCTTGTCGTACAGCATGGTGCCCATAGCGCCATCGAACAGGAGCACCCCCTCCTGTAAACGTTCTAAATAAGGTTTCCGCATCGTCTCATCTCCATAACTACTCGTCGGTATGCCGCCGTCGCAGTTCCCCGCATACCTCCGAGTACGAAATGCCCTCGGAGACCAACAGCACACACACGTGATACAATAGATCGGCCGCCTCATACACAATCTGATCCCGCGAACCCGCCAAAATCAGCTCCACCGCCTCTTCGCCGGCCTTTTTGCGGATCTTCTCGCCCCCTGAAGCAAACAAGTGGGTCGTATAAGAACCTTCCGGCATCGACCGATGCCTCTCCCACACGATATCCTCGAGCCGTTCCAGCACATCTCCGCAGCGGCCCTGCCCTTCCGCCTCAATTGCACCATCATCCCACTCGAGTTCCGGACCAGACTGCGCTTCCCTTGGCTGCCTCCGCATAGCCGCCGGCGTCTCCAGCTCTCCATCCCGGGCTCCGGCGTCAGCCCCGGACCCCTCGCCGGAAAAATCACCCGGCTGTTGCCCCGGTGCATACCTGATCACTGCCTCGTACCAGCTCTCGCGCGCCTTCAAATCCTGCAGCTCGTGCCGCTCATCATAGGGCAAAGTTCGTCCGGTCTGCCGGTGCAGATGCCACAACTGATCCCGCTCGATACTCTTGGAATGGCACTTGGGATTCATCAAACTCACATCGAAAATCTCGCCTTCGGTCGTCCGAATTACGAGCGGCTTGACCTCTTGAACTGTCTGCGGGTCCATATATACCTCTGTCTCTAGTATAGAATTTTATAAAAAATGCACTGATTTAGGGAACTTACCAGATCAAACTCGCGTGTTCGCCGTGTTTAGACGCTGGGCTTTGATAGGCGGCAATAACTTCGGCAAGATTGATCCGTTTCTCATAAATCGCCTTACCGGTGATGACGCCGGCAATTCGCTCACTGGATATTTTTCGAATATCCTCAAAATCCTCCGGGCCACGAATCCCTCCGGACACAATTACCGGCAGCCCGCCGGCATCGGCCACCATCAAACTGTTCTCGATATCCGGCCCTTGCAGCGTACCATCACGCTGGATATTGGTGTAGATAATGCTCACTGCACCGCTCTCCCGGGCTATCCGGGCCGCCTCCGTATCCGTCATTGCCGACCCTTCTTCCCAGCCTGAAATCCGCACTTCACCGTCTTTTGCATCAATTCCCGCAATAAAAGTATCCGGATAGCGATCTGCCCACTGCTCAACCAAATCCGGCTGCTTCACCAAAACCGTGCCAACGATCAGCCTATCAACACCGATTTCCTTCAGGTGTTCCACATCCCGGGTAGTGCGGATACCTCCGCCAACTTCAATAACAACCTCCGGAACAGTCGCCCGAACAGCGGCGATAATCTTCCGGTTGTCGGTGGTCCGCTCTCCGGCTCCACTGCGGGCTGCATTCAGATCGACTAAATGGATCCGGCGGGCCCCCGCGCTGAAAAACTGTGCAGCCACTTCGACCGGGTCGAGCTTGTACTCAGTCGACTGGTCATAATCGCCGCGGTAAAGGCGCACGCACTTCCCGTCCAGCAGATCTATTGCAGGTATAATAGTCATGTAAAAAGTATACATGTTTCTCCACACCAGGGCAACGGCCGCCCCTTCCCGCCTCCTTCTCGCCATCCTACCCCCCCTGCTGTCCGAAGCTTGGTGCTATAAACCGGTTGCCGCGGTAGTTTGCAATTGTGTAGAGTAATGACATGGAAACCTTAACTTCGTTGATGATCATATTTGCCTTTCTATTTGCCGGCATGATAGGTGCTCGTTTGAAAATAATCCCTGAAACCGGGTATTTCGACCGGATAATGAGCATAGCACTGGCACTATTGCTGTTTTCAATGGGCCTTAGGATCGGAATGTTAGACTCAATTACTCAGCAACTGATGCGGATTGGGCTGTTATCGGTGAGCTTCGCTATAAGTACAGTCCTAGGAACCGTGGTGCTATTGTTTGGATTACTACTTATAACAGGAAAAATTAGAACGATTGGAACCACTAATCGTAAAAGGAGGGGGAAAAGAGCTGGTTCAACGGAAGGGGACCAAAAGGTCCATTCAGTTGTCGAGGTGGGGTTGGCTGAACCGTTGCGCCTCTTTTTACTGGTGGTAGTAGGCTTTCTCAGCGGGTATTTTATTCCTATATTCGGATGGTTTCAGGAGAGATATACAACCTTTTTACTGTATGCTTTGTTATTTTTGATCGGAGTACAAATGGTTCGCAATGAAGTCGATTTGAAGCGAGCGATGTTGCACCCCGCCACTTTTTTTGTTCCTCTTCTCACCATGGTCGGCTCCTTGGGCGGCGGATTTGTGGTGGCAGGCCTTTTTGAACTGGAGGCCGGTAAAGCGCTGTCTCTCGCCGCCGGTTTCGGATGGTATTCCTTATCGGGGGTATTGATAACGGAGATGGGAGATCCTATTCTGGGAGCTGCGGGGTTCATGATAAATGTTATTCGTGAATCGATTGCCCTATTGGCAATTCCATTTTTAGCCCGCATCAACATGCCTATGATTGCAATCGGTGTAGGAGGTGCAACCAGCATGGATGTTACTCTCCCGTTAATCGAACGCAGCTGCGGTACCAGCTATGTCCCGCTTGCAATTGTGAATGGCGCAGTTCTCTCGATGTTAGTTCCTATTTTGGTTCCGTTTTTTTTCTCGTTAGGTTAAAAACGATCTGCTGGTGACCTACTAGTGCATTTCTATGTCAGGAGTCTGATACGGGTAAAGATATAGTCGAGATCGTCGCTTTTTAACACGGTACGGAAATAGTCGGTGCCTTTAAGGTTGGTTGTATTGTCAATGTCGTCGCGAACATATTTTTTATCTACATTTGAGTCGAACCAATGAACAAGCTTGATCTGGCCACCGGTGATTTCGAGTGCGGTCATACCGCGTTTGCCGATTACACACCCGGAGTTAAATACACATGGTACCACAGTAGTATCGCTGTAGATACGGCTAATGGATATCTCTTTTCCCTCTTTAGCCTCTTGTCGATCGATTTCTTTTTTCAGGTTTCTTACCTTCTCCTCAATTTCAGGATGTTCTTCTTTGCTCACTTTATGATAGCGACGTAATAGCGTTTCGATTTGATAATTAAGGGTATCGACTTTTGACATCGATTCAAACAGAGGTCTATGTGTATGGCCTAGAATGGCAACCATTCCATTTTCTTTTGCAAAATCATAGGCCCTGCGCTCTATAGTAAACTTCTTTCGCTTATCATGGGCTACTGAGTAGTGCTTGATCCGTAACGGTTTGGCGATGAAACGCAGTATCAATCCCATGAAGTCATTAAATTTCTGATAAAAATAGGAGAGTTGATGTCCATGAAAAAGAAACAGCGTATTATTCTTGTATTTGAGCTTGAGTGATTCGTATAAAGGATATCGAAGCTGTGCTTCGAAAAGTGAGAAAAGTTTAGAATCATGATTCCCGAAGAGCTTATAAAGCCTTCCTTGCTTAAAAAATTTGTCGAACAGACTGTATAATTCGTTCCAGTGCTTCCTAATTTCGTGCAGCGAATAGCGATGCAGCTCTTCAACGTCACCGTTTAAAATTAGTGTATAGCCTTTCTTATAATAGTACTCCTCAAGAGTTGTTTTGAGTATCTCACTGTTTCTTTTGAAATCGTCGAGTGACTTGCCATCGCCTACATGAAGGTCGCTGAATATTACAATTTTGTCCTTATCGGTGAGGTTTAGTTCTTCTGTTTTTTCACCAAGCTGCTGCATTACCAGCTTATAAGGTTCATTACTCATAGCTATTAACTTTGCGGAGAAGCGTCCAAATTTGATGAGTTCTGTATTAGTTTTTTGTTAAGAAGTAGTCTCATATATTAAAATATAATAAATTCTCCCCTCTTCCTAAACAGTTGTTCGAAGATTGGTGCTATTTTTTTAATAATTCTTTTAGCGATAATAGTATGGCAAAATTCATTCTAAAGAAAAAATTAAGTTCTTCTTGAATAGATAATTAGAGCGTAATGAACACCATTCTTCAGAAAACTGTGGAAATAATTAGTGGTTAGGCAGACATTTCAAATGAAAGTGAGCTATCGAGTAGAGTTTTGATCTCATAAGGAGTTGAACTGCAAATGATAGATTGTCTAAATTGGGCACTTCGCAGTAATCGCACAAGAGCAGATAGCACACTGAGATATTCAACTTGAGTATCGGGGGGATTAGCTACTAAAAAAAGTAGATGAACTGGTTTCCCATCGATAGAAGCGAACTCGATTCCAGATTGTGATATCCCGAGAGCAACTCTTATTTTTTGGACTTGGTCAGTGGTAGCATGCGCTATAGCTATTCCTTTGCCTATTCCAGTGCTTTGCTTTTGTTCTCTGATTTTAATTTGGTGCTCAAACTCACTCGAGTCTGGAAGAGAGATAAGACTATCAGCAAGGGTAATGAGTTCATGAAGTGCTTCATACTTCGTTGTGCTTTTCAGCTCACAGATGTCTGCTTCCTGGAGCAATTCTCTGTAATCACTCATAATCTTGGGGCTCCAACTCCCTCTTATAATATCGGCAAATTTATAAAATGTATATCTTTTTTTGAATATTTTTATTACAGTGTTTCGAAGCCTGGTGCTAAAATATTGCTAATATTGTATGTTATAAGCTGTTACTACTATGTATTAGTATAAAATCTTTAACTATTTATAAGTAAGAGGGATAGGTGATTAAAAACTCCAAGGTTCGGAAAACAGTAGTGGAAATCGAAGGGAGGGATGAAAGGCTCCAAATATCCCCCGCCGTTTCTATATTAAACACCCTGCTGCAAAACGGAGTGCGAATCTCACACCTATGCGGCGGAAAAGCTGTCTGTGGAACATGCCGTATCAAAATACTAAAGGGAGAAGAGTATCTCAGCCCAATGCAGGAAGCTGAACGAGTACGGCTGATCAGCGGAACCGGGAAAGAGAACCCTCCACCTCAAACTCGCTTAGCCTGTCAGACATATGCGCGTGGTGACATAAAAATCAGAATCCTTGCACCCGGAGCTTCCCGGAGAACTGAATAATATTGAAAAATTCAAAAGTGAAGCTTAGTCTTCTTTGACCTCTTCAACTCCGGTTTCTTCGTCGGCAGGAGAGAGCTTCTTATCTTTACCTTTTCCCTCGTCAGAGTTCGTCCGGGTAGAAGAACCGCGTGTATTCGATTTCCCGCTGGAAGATCGAGCGGATTGTTCGAGTTTTCTTGAATGAGATTCCAGGTTTTCTGCTTGAGAAATCAGGGCGGAAGATTTCAGTTTGAACTTTGAAACTAACTGTTCGAGGTGCTGCACACTCTCGGAGTTCTGTTCCCCCGCCGCAGATACACTCTGAGCAGCACTGGCTACTTCTTGTATACCCTGAGCCATCTCTTCCATACCTTGCGTTGAATCAGCTGAAATGTCGCGGAGAGTTTCCATAGAGGCGGTGATCTTCTCTACCCGCTGATCGACTTCTCCGGAGGAATCCTGTACATGCTGAGAGATCTCTAAGAGTGAATTGAGCGCCTCAACAATTTGATTGCTGCCTTCAGAAAGTTCACGGGTAGAGTCCTGCATTTCGGCCATACTCTTGGATACTTCACGCACCATCTCGAGCATACTTTCGAACATTTTTCCTGTTTTTTCAGTGGAATTTTCCGAAATAGTAATGTTGTCTATTACCTCTTTTAGGGATCGGCTGATCTCTTTTGCAGAGTTGGAGCTCGATTCTGCGAGGTTGCGGATTTCGTCCGCCACAACGGCAAAGCCCTTTCCGGCCTCTCCGGCGTGGGCCGCTTCAATTGCTGCATTCATTGCCAATAGATTGGTTTGGCTGGCGATGCCATCTATCACTTCGATCATGTCCATCATGACATCGGCGGATTGGGCCACCTTTTTCATGAGCTGACGGGTCTGTTCCATCTCCACTTCACCCTGCTCTGAGGTTTCTTCGAGCTTTTCGGCCACCTGCTTCTTCTCTTCGGTGACGCGGGCAATGCTCTGAATTGAAGCAGACATTTGCTCGATACTTGCCGATGACTGAGTTACAGCTGAGGACTGAGAATTGATTTGATCTCTCAGATTATCCAGGAACTCTTTCACGTTGTCCGTGTCATTTTTGGAGGTTTCTACCTCTTTATCGAGATTCTTCATTTTTTTATGCATCTGTTCGCTGTTAGCCCGCATTTCTTCAATAGCGGCGGCGGTTTGAGTTGTAGACGAGGCAAGGTTTTCACTGATTGATCGGGTATCTTCGGTTACATCCTGTATTCCGCCCATCATGCTGTTGAGGCTATCGATAAACGAGTTGAAGTAGCCTGACAAACGGCCGATCTCATCCTTTGAATCGATTTTTGATTCTACCGTAAGGTCGCCCTGGCTTACTAACACAAAGTTTTGGATATACTCTGAGAGAGGACGGGTCACCGCTTTTATGCTGATCCAAATCACTGCTCCAAGGATTATCAGCATCGCCAGAGAAATTCCTCCAATATTGAATGCCGCGGCCTTTTGAGTAGCCTGAGCTGTAGAGAGTGAGCTGATGATTTCAAAGGCACCATGAATTTCACCTACTTTCCAGCCCTCTTTTATACCTCCAACCGGGTCTGTGGCTCCGGCTGGATCTCCGTGACAGAGCATACACTCTTCGGTCAGCTTAATCGGCCGAAAATAACGGATCTGGTTCTCTTCATATACTATTTTTTCTTCGAGATCTTTGGCCTTCAGTTCTTCAAGAACTTGCAGTTCTAACTCTGTCGGTTCATTCTCCGGGTTGCGTGGTGAGACTTTCGGCACGCGAAACTGGTACTTCGCTTTAGCTGCATTTTTTTCTGCAACTTGAATTGCTGTTATAATCGGTACAGCCTGTAGAATCTTGTCTCTGTTACCGGTGGCAGCAAGAGTTTCAAAATCCTTGAGCACTCCATCAGCAACTTTTTGTGCCATATTCTCTCGGGATGCCTCAGCGGTAAAGACAACAGCATGGCTCTTTTCAAGAATAGCCAGTTCGGCCTGTTTTCCTATCGAACGTGTAAAGAGGAATGAAAACAAAAGCGCCAATACTATTATTCCGATTAGAGTAATAAGAAGTATTTTTATCTTCAGGCTGATGTCTTTGATCCGCATTTAGGCAACTCCATTGAAGTTTCTTGCTTGCGCTCAAATTATAGATTTTTTGCGCAACAAGTGCAAATCTCAAGAGCAAATAGAAGGTGCAATTTTTATCTACTTATTAGGTAATGCTCTTTAATGCCTCCACCAGCATTTTCCAGATTCTCTCTACCGATGAAATGCTGAGCTTCTCATTCGGTGTATGTACTTCTTTCATGTCGGGACCAAAGCTGATCATCGTCATATCAGGAAACTGATCTCCGATAACCCCGCATTCGAGACCGGCATGTATTGCGGTAAACTCAGGATCAGAATTGTTCAGTTTGTTATAGACTGATTTGAACACATCAATCAGTGGATTCTCAGGATCCGGTGTCCAGGCCGGATACACGGCCGCATACGAAACGCGGGCTCCGGGACAGCGAAGGATTGCGGTTATTCGATTTGCCATGTTATCCCGTTTACTGACCATTGAAGATCTCTGGCTGGTTACAATTTGAACCTCATAATCCTGAAGAGTGACCGAAGCAAGATTGGTAGAGGTTTCCACAAGACCCGGGATAGTCCGGCTCATCTCATCGACTCCATGCGGCATCATAAACAGACAGTTTACAGCCTTGAAGGTTGCTTTGGGAGAAAGCACCTTTTCAGGAGCGGTCTGTTCATGTTCAAGAGTAATTTGGAGGTCCGGCTCGATGTCCTGAATCTCAGAGAGAATATTGTTTCGTATGTCCTCGACAATCTGAAGAGTGTTCTCCTGCTGATTCGCAGGAGCTACAAAAGTTGCAAAGCATTCTCTGGGAATCGCGTTGTGTTTTCCTCCACCTTCTATAGCCGAAATCCTCACATCTACTTTTTCCAGCAGATTCCAGAGTAGGCGTACTGCGAATTTGATTGCATTCCCGCGGTTTTCATGTATATCACCGCCGGAATGTCCGCCCTTTAGTCCGGTAACAGATAGTTTGTAGTAAACATATCCTTCCGGGGTGGGGCTCCATTCAACCGGACACCATCCGGAAGTTGTAACACCACCAGCACAACCGATATAGAAAACCCCCTCCTCTTCAGAGTCCATATTTAGCAGTATCCGCCCGTCTAAAATCGATGGATCCAAGCCCAAAGCTCCTGTCAGTCCGCTCTCTTCATCGGTAGTAAATAGAGCTTCGATCGGTCCATGCTCGATATCATCCGAATCAAGAACTGCCAGTGCCATAGCAACAGCTATACCGTTGTCTGCACCAAGAGTTGTCCCGTCGGCTTTCAGCCAATCTCCCTCTTTCACAAGTTTTATCGGGTCTTTGGAAAAGTCATGGTGAGTTCCGGAATTTTTTTCGCATACCATGTCCATATGTCCCTGCAGGACAACTCCTCTTGCCTTCTCATGACCTTTTGTTGCCGGCTTTTTAATAACAATATTGCCAACTTCATCCTGGATGTTATTCAGACCGCGGTCATCGGCAAATTTTTTCAGGTAAGCGCGTATTTGATCCTCATTTTGGGAACATCTTGGGATGTGAGATATTTCTTCGAAAAATCGCCACACTCTCTCAGGGGCGATTCCGTTTAGAACTTTATCAGGCATAGGTTTACTCCTTTGTAGGTAGAATAGGTTGTTTGATAAAGGAAGGATATCATATTTTCTCAGGTCCTTACAGTTTTCCGAACCTTGGAGGTGGGAAGATAGTTAATTTTTTATTTAGAAAGTGATAAAGAGAGGGAAATGTGATCAAGATTTCCTACAGAATGTTATTTGAAATATTATAGAAATATATCGGGTATTTACCACCATTTTTCGTAATACTGTGTTGACAGAGGGAGTTAAAATAGTTATTTTCTAAGTTACCGAACGGTCGGTAACTTTTTTGAAGCTGAAAAGCAACACAGCAGTTGGGAAAAATGGACAAACGCACACTGAAACGAAAACAGATTATTGAAACCGCATTTAAGGTATGGGGAGAGGAGTTTTTCTATAAGACCAGTTTAGCCTCTCTCGCAAAAGCCCTTGGGATATCAAAAACAGCGCTTTATCGCTATTTTCAGAACAAGGAGACCCTGATAGATGAAATGCGACAGGTCTTTCTGGATGTGCACAGAAAAACATGTGAGGAAATGGCTGCAGAAGCCGAAGGAAAGAGTTTTCAGCAAAGGTTAGAGCTGTTTCATGACAGGTTCCTGCGGTTTTATGGGGAGAACTACTGGTATTACCGGTTTGCATTTATTTTTCTCCTGCCCCACACAGCTGAAGGGTTTCACCAGATTGAAGAAATACGGCGCTTGCAGCATGGCATGTTTCCGGCCGAACAGCTTCAAAAGGAGTTCGGCTGGGGGAACCAGGAAGTAAAAGCAGTGCAGCGTTTTATATTTTCCGTTGGCACGTTCCTTCTCAACCGTGGCAATATCAAGGAAATTCAGGAGATACAGCAGCTTACCTCAGAGCAGTTGCAGGAGATGAATGGAAAACTTGTTCTCGGAGGAATGCGGGGTTTGGAAAAAATACAGATGCCGGATTTTGAGGCCGTTGAAGAGCAATGCCGGCTTGAGCTGGACGATCTGCTTCCTAAGGATCCGCTGTTTGCCGCCATTTCAAAGGTTGTTGCTGAGGAGGGCTTATGGGATGCTTCGCTGGAGAAAATCGCGCGTAAGGCCGGTATGAGCAAAAGCAGCCTGTACTTTCACTTTCAGGACCGTAATGAAATGCTCTGGAAGATGATCGACCGCGAACGGCATCAATTGGGGCAGCTGTTTCTTGAGAAAAGCGCGAATCTTGAAAACTTTGAAGAGCGGCTCTATGCCTATTTCGCGATTTTTGCGTGGTATCTTGCACGGCGCCCAGAGTTTTTAGCGGTGTTGAACTGGTTCCGCTTTCAACAGTTTCATATAAAAATTCCGCAGCACATGAAATACGGCATGGATAAATACATCGGATTCCTCAACGAGGGCGCACAAAGCGGAAAATTAAGGACCGATGTGCATGATTCAATAACCAAAGCTCGCTGGATCAATTATCTGCTGATTCAGGAGATTAATAATATGTATTGGTTAGAAGGTCTCTCTGAGAAGGTTTGGCCTTTTATTAGAACGGTGTATAAACTATTTCTTTTTGGAGTAAAAGGAGTAAAGGATGATAAGAGATAGGATAATGAAATCTTTTTGGTTTCTATTTGTCGCGGCACTAGTGTGTCTTTTACCGATGACAGTGATGGCCGGTGGTCAGACTGAAACGAGTACACAGATAGATTCTACCCAGGAACTAAGGGAGTATGCCGGCGCCACTGAGCTGCCGGCGCCCGGGCAGGAATCGGGAGGCTGGCCGGCGGAGGATGCGGAACTCAGCGAGAGTGGGCCGATCACTTTAACTGTGGACCGGGCGGTGAAAGTGGCGATGAACAACAACCTGCAGCTGAAGAGCTCGCTGATCGATACCCGCATAAAAGAGCGCAATGCCGATTACGCCTGGAACCGCTTCATCCCGAGCGTCCAGGCCTCGGGCACCCTGGGGCGGATGAACACCGAGCAGGAGTTGAGTGTGCTTGCTGGGCTCACGGGGCCCAACCCGCAAGGTATATTTGAACCAGTCTATATCACCCAAGACCTGCCCCAATGGTCCGTTTCGGCGGGGCTGGATATGTCGCTGACGCTGAACCTTGCGATGTTCAACGGGATACGGGCAACTCAGATTGATTATCAGGGGGGGCGGATTTCGCTGGAACAGGCGCGGCAGCAGGTAGAGCGGGATGTGAAGAAGAGTTTTTACAATCTGCTGTTGATGCAGGAGAATCGGGCTTTGATGGTTGAGAATATCGATGCGGCCGAGCGGCGCTACGAGCAGGCGCAGATCAACTATGAAAACGGACTTGTGCCGGAGTTGACGGTGTTGAATGCGCAGGTGGCGTACGAGAACCTCAAACCGCAGCTTAAATCAATCGATCTCGGCTACCGGCAGGCGCTGCAGGGGTTCAAGATGACTCTGGGAATCCCGCTCGAGAGAGAGCTTGAGATCGAGGGTTCCATCGACGCCGAGCCGGTGAGAGTGGCTTCAGAAGAACTCATCGATCAGCATCTCACCGATCGGCTGGATATTCAGTCGATGCTGAATGCGGTGACCGGTTTGAATAATCAGCTCGAGGCGACCAGGCGACAGGCTTTTACCCCCAATTTAATTCTGGGCTACAACCTTGATCCTTCCTTTTCCGGCGATCCCTGGAACGATCCGTGGTTCGATGATATTTCCAATGACTGGAATCAGCGCAGCGGTATGTTTCGTATGACGATTGCCATGTCGCTGGATTCGCTGCTGCCCTTTTCTCAGACACAGGTGGGGCTGCGTGAGCTGGAAGACAACCTTCAGAAAACACGTATCGGATTGATGCAGGCGATAGAAGGTGCCGAGCTGGAGATCGATTCCACGGTTCGGCAGCTGAAGAAATCGCGGGATACAATTGATACCCTGCAGCTGAATGTGGAGCGGGCCCGGCGGGCCTATGAAATGGCCGAAGAGGCCTATAATGCCGGCAGCCAAGAGCTGCTGGAAGTACAGAATGCGGAGATCGAGCTGAAGCAGGCCCAGCTAGAGGTGTTGAAAGAGAAATTTACCTACCTGTCGGCGCTGATCGATCTGGAATATCAACTAAATACAGATATAGAACGGATTATTGAGGAGTAGAGGAGATAGAGGATGGGGACGAAAAAAACTGGAAAAATAGTGGTGCTGCTTTTATTGGCAGCGCTGTTGGCGATAAGTATTTACTTCGGATTGGAACGCTTCGGTGGTGGTGCAGCTGAAGCCGTAGTCGGAGAGCAGGCCGGTGGCTCGGCCGGTGGAACGGAGCAGGGACCTGGACAAGGCAACCCAGAACAAGAGACGGTGTTTGCCGTCAGCACTATTCAAGCGGTGCAGGGGCAGATTAAAAATTATATCGATGTAAATGGCGATGTGGTTACCAAGACCAGGGTGGATACCTACCCCGATACAGCCGGAAAATTATCCCGACTATACGTGGATGTCGGCGACCGGGTTCGCAAAGACCAGGTTATTGCCGAGGTTGATCCCTCAAGGCCGGGTATGCAGTTTTCGGCCAGTCCGGTGAAGGCCCCGATCAGTGGTATGATCACTTCGCTGCCGGTGCAGGTTGGCAGTACGGTTTCTCAGCAGATGACGGTAGCCCAGGTAAGCAAGATGGATGACCTGGAGCTCAGAGTACATGTGGCCGAGCGCTTTATTTCTAAAATGCAGGTTGGGCTTCCGGCGGAGATCAGATTCGAGGCCTACCCCTCACGAGAGTTCACCGGACGTGTGCGGGAGATAAGTCCGGTGGTGGACCCGGTTTCACGAACCCTGGAGCTGAAGATTTCTATTTCCGATGGGGCTGATGTGCTGAAAGCGGGGATGTTCGGGGAGGTGAAAATAATTACTGAAGAGAAGTCGAAGGTGGTGAAAATTCCCTCCGATAGTCTGGTCCGCCGTTTCGGGGATGACTTTGTGTTTGTGGTGAACCGCGACGCCGCCGGCGCTGACGACGCGGCCTCTGCCGGCACCGAGGGCACAGACGCTGACGACGCGGGCGCGGCCGGCACAAAAGCCGGCGCCGACGCAGACAACGGCGATATTCTCGGGCTTGCCGAGCGACGCAGGGTGAGTGCGGGGATCGAGATTGATCAGAAGCTGGAGGTTCAGTCGGGGCTGGAACCGGGTGAGGAAGTCGTGTACCGGGGTCAGTCCCTGTTGGAAGACGGATCGAAAGTCCGGGTGGTTGAGCAGGTACAGCCGCTCTCCGAATCCGATGCGCTGGATTAGGGAGAAATAAGGTATGAGTATAACGAAGACAGTTGTCCATCGACCGACAACGATTTTCATTATTTTTGTGTTGATCATCGGCCTGGGGATTTACTCGGCCACCGACTTGTCCCTCGACCTATATCCGGAAATAGAGCCGCCGATACTGGTGGTGTTTACCGATTATGAGGGTGCCGGCCCGGAGGAGGTTGAGAAGAGCATTACCCGTCCCTTAGAGGGATCTATGAGTAATGTGAGCAGTGTTGAAAACATTACCTCGACTTCTTCCAAGGGCAATAGCATGGTGATGCTGGAGTTTACCTACGGTACGAATATGGCCGAGGCGGCCAACAGTGTCCGCGACAGCCTGGAGTTTGTGAAGGGCTTTTTGCCGGGCGAGGCGAGCACTCCGATGATCTTCAAGTTCGACCCCTCCATGATTCCGATTATGGGGCTTACCCTCTCGGGCCAGCGGACCCCGGAGGAGCTGCGGCAGATTGCCGAGGATATTGTCCAGCCCCGGGTAGAGCAGGTTGAGGGGGTGGCCTTGACCAGCCTCAGCGGCGGCCGCGAGCGGGCTATCCGGGTAGAGATTCCCCAGAACCGTCTGGCGGCCTACGGTCTGACGCTGGGCCAGGTGGCCAATATGATGCGGGGTCAGAATGTGCAGATTTCCGCGGGCAGCATCACCGAGGGGAATAAAAACTTTCTGGTGCTGACCAGCGGGCGGTATGACAGCATTCGCGAAATAAGAAATACGGTCATCTCCTATAAGGGCGGTACTCCCAACCCGATGGGGGCCCCTTCCGAGGTAAAGAATATCCGCCTGCGGGATATTGCCAATGTCTACGACGGCTACAAGGACCCCAGCAGCTTGGTGTTCATAAACGGTGAACCCGGTGTTCAGATCGTGGTCCAGAAGCAGAGCGGAACCAACTCGGTGCAGACGGTTGAACAGGTCCGCACGCGGCTGGGAAGAATCAACAAAGAGGTACCCCAGGGTATTGTGGTTGAGGAGGTGTTCAACACCACCGATATCATCAAGTCGTCCCTGAACCAGGTGTCCTCAAGTGCAATCCTGGGGGCGGTGTTTGCGGTATTGATACTGTTTCTGTTTTTGCGGAGTCTGAAGAGTACCTTTATCATCGCGCTGACCATTCCGATTAGCCTGGTAGTTACCCTGCTGACGATGTATTTTTTCGACCTAACCCTGAATATCATGACTCTGGCGGGCTTGGCCCTGGGGGTCGGGATGCTGGTGGATAACTCGATTGTTATTCTGGAGAATATCTACCGCTATCGCGAGAAGGGGGCGAAGCTGACCTCTTCGGCGATCCTGGGTACCCAGGAGATGATAAACGCGATTGTTGCCTCCACTTTGACCACCATTTGTGTGTTCGCACCGGTGGCACTGTTTAAAAACCAGCTGGATGTGGTGGGGGAGCTGCTGGCCAGCCTCTCATTTACGGTAGTTATTTCGCTGACCAGTTCGCTGGCGGTGGCCATGCTGCTGATTCCGGTGCTCTCGAGTCATTATCTTCCCATCCGCAGCCGTAAGCAGCAGCCTCTGAAGGGGTTGGTGAAAAAGCTGGATGATGGGCTGTATCGCATATTTACCGGGCTCGATCATGCCTATCAGCGGTCTCTGGTAGTGGTTTTGAGGCACAAGATTATTACCATTCTGGTGATCGTCGGTCTGATGGGGGCCGGAGCGTACTCGTTGAGGTATGCCTCGTACGAGTTTCTTCCGTCGCAAGCCCAGGATTCGGTGCAGCTGCAGCTCGAGCTGCCGATCGGCACCAAACTGGAGGCCACTGAAACGGTACTGAAACAGATGGAGGAAGTGGTCAAAGCTGAGGTCAGTACCTATGAGAAACTGATTATGGAAGTTGGCGGACGCGGCTTCTTCGGCTTTGCCGGGTCGGTGGAAACCCACACCGGCAGCCTGCAGGTGCAGCTGCCGCCCTTTGACGAGCGGGTGGAGTCGGCGGATGAGATAAAACAGATTCTGCGGGGCCACTTCAACGATTTTCCGGGGGCGGTGTTCTCCTTCGGCGGCGGTGGCGGAGGTCCGATGGGCAATACAAATCCGGTAGACATCCTGGTAAAAACCGAAAACCTGGACAAGGGCAAACGGATTGCCGAGAATATTCGCGACTTGATTGCCCGCGAGATTCCTGAGGTAACCGAGCCGACGGTAGATCTGAAGGACGGGCTACCGCAGATAGAGGTGTTTATCGACCGGGATAAGCTCTACTCCCTCGGTTTGAATATTTCTGCGGTCGGACAAGAGCTGCGGGCGAATATCGACGGGATGGTGGCCTCCCAGTTCCGGGACGAGGGCAGCGAGTTTGACATTGTAACTATTCTCGAGCAGAAGGACCGTGATGCAATGCCTGATCTGGACAAGGTGTTTGTGGTAAACAACAGCGGACAGCGGATTCCCCTGGCCAGTTTTGCGCGTTATGAGAAAACTACGGGTCCGGTCAACATCAATCGTGAAAACCAGAGCCGGGTTATTCATGTGACCGGCGGAATTGTGCCGGGGGCGGCTTTGAACGAGGTGGTACGGGATGTGCAGAACCTGGTCCGGGCCCAGATTCCCGCCGATGAAGAAGTGATAATTGAGTACTCCGGGGAGTATCAGGACCTTATTAAATACGGCCAGCGGTTTATCTACATTCTGCTGGTATCGGTCTTCCTGGTGTTCGGGGTTATGGCCAGTCAGTTCGAGTCTTTCCTGGACCCCTTCATAATACTGTTTACTATTCCCCTGTCCCTGATCGGGGTAATCGCTTTGTACCTGATTACTGGTGAAACCTACAGCCTGTTAACGGCGGTGGGACTGGTGATGTTGGCCGGTATTATTGTAAACAACGGGATTGTGTTTGTAGACTACACCAACCTGCTGCGCAAGCGGGGAAGAAGCATCCACGATGCGGTGATCGAGGCCGGCGGAAACCGTCTGCGCCCGATTCTGATGACTACTCTGACCACTATTTTAGCTTTGATTCCGATGGCCTTCTTCCCGGGGGAAGGGGCCGAGCTGGTCTCTCCGATCGGCAAGTCGGTAGTCGGCGGATTGTCGGTCGGCGCCCTGCTGACCCTGTTCTTCATTCCGGTCATGTATGCGGTGTTTAACCGCATGTCGGAGAAGAGAATGATAAAAAAACAGAGAAAAAAGGAACAGCGCCGGCAGCGTCGCCGGGAGCTTCAACAACAAGAAAAGGCACTTGAAGGGGGCCAGGCATGAAACGGATAGAGATTATCGCCAACCGCTCGGTAGAAGAGGACCTGCTGGAGGGTTTTGAAAAAGCCAAGGTTGGGTCACACTATACAAAGATACCTGTGGTGCTGGGGGTCGGTAACTCCGGCCCCCGCATGGGGGATCATATCTGGCCGGAGGAAAACTTTATGCTGATTATTTACTGTGAGGATGAAGAGGCCGAGGGCATAAAGAGGGTAGTGGCCGAGCAGAAAGAGTTTTTTAAGGACGAGGGTATCAAAATCTTTGAAATAATGTTGTAACTGGACAGATTTTGTGTATATGCTTACCATATAGGTATGGAACACAACGGTAATATACGGGCGGAGCCTTCCTCACAGGAGCTGCTGCGGACAATCTTCGGATACATCAACAAAATCGCCAATGAGCGGGATGTGGAGAAGCTCCTGATCATGCTGGCCGATATGGGCCGTGATCTGGTTACGGCCGACCGCTGTACGGTATGGCTCATCAACCACAAGCGCGGGATTCTCTGGAGTAAAGTTGCCCACGGGATAGACCGAATCGAAATCGGCCTGCAGCAGGGTATTGCGGGGTATGTGGCCGAACATGGTCAACCCCTCATTATCAACGATCCCTACAACGACAGCCGCTTCGACAACAATGTGGATAAGAAGACCGGGTACCATACCCGCAATATTCTGGCGCTACCGATCCGCGGCTCCTCCGGCGAGATAAGCGGGGTGTATCAGGCTATCAACAAGATGACACCGGCCGACCAGTTCAGCGAGCTCGACAAAGAACACCTGTTGCTGGCGGCAACCTACACCGGCAGCCAGTTAGAGGCGGTTTCTCTGCAGGAAGAGATCGAGAATACCCAAAAAGAGATTATCTTTACCCTGGCGGAGACCGGTGAAAAACGCTCCAAGGAGACCGGCAATCATGTAAAGCGGGTGGCCGAGTACTCATATGCCCTGGCAATGGCCCACGGCTTCAGCCAGGACGAGGCGGAGCTGCTGAAAAACGCATCTCCCCTGCATGATATTGGTAAAATCGCCATCCCCGACTCCATTTTGCTCAAGCCGGGGCTGCTGACCGACGAAGAGCGCCTCGTCATGAAAAAGCATACCGACTTCGGTTACGAGATGCTCTGCCATTCCGATCGGAATCTGCTGAAAGCGGCCGCCATTGTAGCGGACCAGCATCATGAAAAATGGGACGGCTCCGGTTATCCCCACGGCCTCAGGGGCGAGGATATTCACATTTACGGACGGATTACCGCGGTGGCAGATGTCTTCGATGCCCTCGGCTGCGACCGGGTGTACAAAGCGGCCTGGCCCATGGAAAAAATCGAGACGCTCTTTCACGAGGAGCGGGGTAAGCACTTCGATCCAAATCTTGTGGACACCTTCTTCAGAATCAAAGACCGCATGCTGCACATCCGCGATATATATGTGGATGAGTCCTAAGTGGTGCGACAACCTTTCTACTCTTTATTATTAATATTTTTTTTGGAAGATGCACTTCGGGACCGTTGTTCGGTTGCGGCATCGGTCTGCTCCTGCGCCTGTGTCAGGATTGACCGCTCGCCGTGGTGAAAGGCCAGTTTCCAGGCGTTGTAGATGTTGCGGTCCCGCAGCATGCCCAGCAACACGCGGTTGTCCTGCGGGTCCACCACCGGTATGCGTCCCAGCTGAAAGTCGAATACCCGCGGCAGCACCTCCATCAGTGTCTCGTCGGGAAAGGCGGTAATCAGGTCGGTGGTGCAGACCTGCTCAGCGGGTGTCTGCGCGGGGTCGCGGCCTTCCTCGAGGGCATCCTGGTAATCGGTTAGAGTTACTATACCGTACAGTTTCTCCTCTTCATCCAGCACGGCGAAGCCGCGGCTGTGGGCCTGGTCGCAGAGTTGTTTCATAGCGGCCAGGGTCGTATCGCGGCGCACCGTGGGATGGTTGCGGGTCATGATGTCGCCGACCGAAATGGTAGGTACCAGCCGCGTGTTGATCAGGCGCAGAATATCGATGCCGCGGCGCATCAGTTTTTCAGTGTAGATGGTTTCGCGGCTGAGCAGCTTGATGCCTTCGGTGGAGATGAGCACGGTCAGCATCAGCGGGACCATCATTTTCAGGTCGCGGGTCAGCTCGAGCATCATTACGATGCTGGTAAAGGGAGCCCGGGTAACCCCGGCAAACAGGGCCGCCGCTCCCACCAGGGCAAAGGCGCCGGGGTCGCTGGCCGGGATGAAATACCGGGCCAGGTAGCCGACCGCTCCGCCGGTCATTCCGCCGATAAACAGGCTCGGCGCGAAAATACCGCCGCTGCCGCCGCTGCCGATGGTGCTGGAGGTAGCGATTATCTTGAGAAAGGCCATAGCGAACAGCACCCGCAGCGGAAGCGCGCCGGAGAGCACATGGTCGAAGCTCATGCTGCTCTGCCAGGGCACCGCGCCGTAGCCGACCCCGAAGATGTCATAGGAGTACAGGCCGATCAGGCCGACCGCCAACCCGCCGATGGCCGGCCGGAACCAGACCGGCAGCCCCTTCATGGCATCGAAGATGTTCTCTGACAACTGTAGAGACTTCATGAACAGAAATCCTACCACCACGATTACCGCGCCGAGGATGAGGTAGAATAGTAGTTCTTCAATGCTGACCAGTGAATAGAGGGTGGGCAAAGCGAAAGATCCGTCCAGCCCGACGATCATGGTGGTGACCACGTTGGCGGTAACCGAGCTAATGATGATAAACGGCAGGCCGTAGCTCATAAAGGAGGTGGTCAGCAGCTCGGAGGTGAAGAATATGCCGCCCAGGGGCGCATTGAAGGTGGCCGAAATGCCCGCCGCTGCGCCGCAGGAGACCAGGGTCCGCAGCCAGGCGGTCGGCAATTTGAGGACTTGTCCGACTGTCGATCCCATGGCGGCGCCAATCTGCACTACCGGACCGGCCCGTCCGGCCGAGCCGCCGCTGCCGATGGTCAAAGCGGAGGCCAAGGTTTTTACAATGACGGTTTTGGGGCTGATGCGGCCACCACGCTTCGTAACAGCAAACATGACCTCCGGAACGCCGTGGCCGCGGGCTTCGGAGGTGCCGTAGTAGATAATCAGGCCGACGATCAACCCGCCGACAGCCGGGAGGGGGACCGCCGCGAAGGAGCCCAAGAACGAGAAAAACTCCCGGCCGTGTACAAAAAAGAGGGTCTGCAGCCAGCCGATGAGGTAAATAAACCACCGCCATTCGCTTGATAATTGTACGCCAGGTAGTCCATTGTGTGCCGGTCCC
>CAZWDV010000030.1:0-37750 GCA_964632675.1 uncultured Sediminispirochaeta sp. | reverse complement strand
CAGCTTCTTTCCCCCCCTGCACTTCGGTTACGAACCCCTCCTTTACTTTTACGGTTACCGGCTCTTTCACAATCCTGTCTTCATCATGGAGTGAAACGCTTCCGTCGAAAACGATTATTCCATTTGAACTCCCTAATTCAGGACTGATAAAGGCCTCGCCGGCGGGAAGATTTCCCCCGGCCCCCTTAAAACTCAGATTTCCATCGTCTTCCATTGTTTCACGATCGTGCATTCCGATCATCAGATCGGTACCGCCGGGAGAGGTAATATGAACTTCTTCTGCCTGATCGAGAACATCCTTTACAAACTTTACCTCTTTTACTAGCCTCTCGTAATCTATCGGTATAGTGCGTATAAACATATCCTCTGTGGCCGCCGGCGACCAAAATGCCCGTAACTGCTTGGATGCCATGAGGTAGTGGAACACGTGATCATAAGTTTTTCCATCGACAGTGTACGGTTCAACGATAGCAAAACGATCTTTGCCGAGTTTTTGAGCACTCATGGATATAAACGCATCCGGCACCGCAGAAATCGCCTGTATCACCGCATCATCGGCAAAATCGAGCTGGCTTTTCACCGGCTGTACTATCAGTACCGGAATGCCCCCCGCATCCTGTACGGCATTGTGCAGTGCCATTGAAATACGCAGAGTTTCACGAGGCGGATTGGTTACAATCAGAACCCGCTCCCCCGGTTTTACACTCAAAGCTTGGGTAACAGCCACTTTAGCAGCTTCATTTAATTTATCCGGATTATCTAATTGTATATTATTCATAGGCTAATAGTATTGTAAGAAAACAAAGGGGTCAATTGCTGCTATGCGCTGTCCAGTTCCCGTTGCATTTCAGCTTGTAGAGTTCGGTATATAAAGGTTGATATGCGTTGTTTTGCATCTGTCGAGATATATTTGTTAAAAAGAACTACATAAAGCTTTTGCCCTTGATCCTCGCGTTGCCCGGCAACAATTCCGCTCACCATAACTATGCGGCTACGCAGCTTTAACTGTATCTGCGCAAGCTCAATTTTCGGTGAAAGTTCGACACCCTTATTAAAATAACACGCCATGCCGGCCGAACTAATATCCTTTATGTGCCCCTCGTACATAGATCCGCCAACCTGCACATTGAACTCAGTAACAATATTTTTCGGGCAGGCAGCGCGCACAAACTGCCGCTTTCCTTTTGCTTCGCTTGCCATTAAAGTCTTCAGAATGATTTTAGTACTTTCTTTGAGGCCTAACTTCAACTGAATATAGCCGCCGGGAACCATTAAATCCATCAAATACTTACGGGCCAGGTCCTTGTCTTCGTTATAAGTAAGAATTCCAATTTGCACCCCTTTTGTCTTTTTATTGTGCATAATGGTCCGAATATAGTCTTCCCACTCCTTCTCCTTCATACGCTCATCGATGTTGATAAATAGAATCGAATTATTGTATTTTTCGAGCAAGGGTAAGAGCTTACGATGTTCGCTTATCAAATACACCTCGAACTCGTACTGAACTATGTAACTTATCAGCTCTTCCTGAATTACACTGTGGGGATAAAGGAAAAATACTTTTTTACCAAAATTGTTTTCGCTTTGATCACTCATAAAAGTGCTCCGAATCTTAACTGTTAAAAATCTATACGAATTCCGTCTCAAAATTGAATAAACTCACCGTGGGTTCGTTTTTGAAACTGTGTCTATAATCATAGAACTCATCGAATCCGACCAACTGAGGCAATTGTAACAGCTCGTAAGGGTAAATATAAGTCAAATGTTCATTTTTTGCATATTCCACGTAAAATTTTCTTCCACGGGGGTCGGAAATTTCTCCCCCCGCAGCAACTTCTGCCCGGGTTGCCAGCAAAAAGGGACGTCCGTAGCGGTAGAGTTCCACCGAAAGCGGTGAAGTACTCTGAAGGCTCAAGAATCCTGCCCGATCCAGTTCGACCCAAGCCTGCACCTTTTGAAGTCCCCACCGCTTCAATTCTGCGGCCGCCAGCGGGTTTGCAACCGGCAGGGGATAGGCGGCAGTCAGGGTCAGACCGGTATGTTCACCGAGCAGCTCCAGTTGGTAAAGATCCGTCACCCGGAAGCGCCGGATGCCCACCTCGACCGCCTGGTCAATTTTTTTCTTAATGAGCGGTAGAATACCCTCGGGACAAAAATGGGGAAGTTCTATTTCCTGTGTCTGCTTTGAGTAGGAGTACAGACTGTCGACTTGAACCCCCTTGCGAGCCTCCTTACCCCCCGGTTTTCCTGCCCAACAGATTTCGCGGTTTTCTGTAGAGTTGCTTCTTCCCGCCGACTGTTGCTTGAGCCGCAGGTGCGAAGTAATGCGCCGCAACTGCTGTGAGCGCAGGCCCTCGGCATCGGTATGTTCCACCAAAGGAGCCAGATACTCCCAAAACTCTCTGCGCACCTGTTTTAAGAGACTGGGCGGCATAAACAGCCCATCTTCACAGGATACCTCCACAGAGCCTACCGTGAAGCTGTGGTCTCCGCTTGCTGTGAACACCCGCTTGACCTCATCAGTTGAGATACCGTGCTTTTTGGCATCATCGAGGGCTAAGGGAAGGGTCCACTCGATTTTCTCGCATTCGCTGCTATGCTTGTCAGCAGGCATAGGCGCGGCAGTTTTCACTGAAATCAGATTCCGAGTAATTGCCACCTCGAGATCAATCTGTGGAAAAATCTGCAGCAAGGGTAAGGATTCCGGATCGGGCCAGCTCTTTTTTACGCTTTGTGAAACCTTGTAGACCTTCGACCCGGGAGCTACCTCACGATCAAAAGGAATCTGCACTTCCCCCTTCACCACGCTGCGCACTTTTGTCCCGTCCTGTTCCAGGGTGCGGACCGTAAATCCGGAGCTCTCCTCGCCGCCGGCACTCTGAAAACGAATCCGATCCCCTATGTGGAGTTTACGCTGTGCTTCCACTATAATCCGACCCTGCCGGCTGCCTTTCACACTTCCGATTAGTAGGCCGCTCACACCCACATTTTCAGGCTGCAGTACCGTACTCATATCCTCTGAAGTAGCAAAACCGTGGGTCCACTTGCGGCCCAAAGAGCCCGCGAGCACCTGCTTTGCCTGTCCGATAACCTGGTCATAATTAGACTCATCCGAATCGAGTACCATACGATAGGCCTGTACAACACTCTGCACATAACTCGGTTTCTTTAGCCTTCCCTCAATCTTCAGAGAAGCTACCCCGATCCGCTTCAGTTGAGGAATTAAATCGAGGGTATAAAGATCCTGAGTAGAAAAAAAGAACCCCGCCTTTTTCTCGCCCCGCCCTTGCGCATAATAGCGCCGGCGGCAGGGCTGCTTGCACCGTCCACGGTTACCGCTCCAGCCGCCGATCCATGAAGAAAATAGGCATTTACCGGACAGAGAGCAGCAGAGAGCGCCGTGAATAAACACTTCTATTTCTACTTGCGAGCGCCCCACAATCTGTTCCAGCTCATCAATAGTTACTTGACGTTCGAGAATTACACGCTCCATCCCCATTTCCGCCGCAGCTGTAACGCCGGCGCTGTTGTGAATACCCATTTGTGTGGACGCGTGAATCGGCATGCTGGGAAAAAATTTCCGCAGCATTCGCGCAATACCGAGGTCCTGGACGATAACCCCGTCCGGGGCCAGCCGGGTCATACTGTACAGCTGCTCGGCAGCTTCTTCGAGTTCCTCCTGTTTTAAGAGGGTGTTGAAGGTCAAATAGAAACGCTTATTGTGCCTTTTTGCATATGCGGACAACCGCGACATATCATCGAAGCTAAAATTGTCGGCCATTTCACGAGCATTATACTTACCCAGCCCGCAATACACCGCATCGGCACCGCTGACATACGCAGCCAAAGCGGTTTCAATATTACCGGCCGGTGCCAGGAGTTCGGGCTTTGCTTGTGTATCACTCATCGCTTATAGTATATGATTTTTTAAATTCTTTTGCTACAAGCATGAAAAAATGACGAATTTTTATAAATTTTTTCTAAAGGTGGGTAAAGTTTATGCCGGGGGGTGGTCGAAAGATATAGATGTGGAGGGAGTATCCGCGGAACAATTTTAAAGCTTCTTCCACTCTATATCGAATATCGGCCGCTTATTCGGCCGGTTTAGAAAAATTTTGCCTTTATGGCAAAAAAAAATGGGCAAGGACGCCCGTAAAGATTTCAAGGAGGAAATCGTATGATTATTAATCACAACATGAGCGCAATGTTTGCGCAAAACCAACTGAAGCACAACAATCTTACTCTAAACAAGAACATCGAAAAGCTGTCTTCAGGCCTTCGTATCAACCGTGCCGGTGACGATGCATCCGGATTAGCCGTAAGTGAGAAGATGCGGGCCCAAATCCGCGGCTTAAACCAGGCTTCCCGAAATGCTGAAAACGGCATCTCTTTCATTCAGACCTCCGAAGGGTATCTGCAGGAATCCCAGGACATCATGCACCGAATGCGCGAGCTGGCAGTTCAGTCCGCCAACGGAATTTACACCGATGAGGACAGAATGCAGATTCAGGTAGAAGTCAGCCAGCTAGTCGATGAAATCGACCGCATCGCCAGCCATGCACAGTTCAACGGCATGAACATGCTCACCGGCCGCTTTGCAGCTGATAATGGCGAAAATACCGTAACCGCTTCAATGTGGTTCCACATCGGAGCCAACATGGATCAGCGCGAGCGTGTGTTTATCGGAACTATGACAGCAGACGGACTGGGTGTCCGCCAGGTGGGTACCGGCGATACCCTTACTATTGAAACCCCCGAAGATGCGAACCGCTCAATCGGCACTATCGATGCAGCTCTGAAAAAGATCAACAAGCAGCGCGCCGACCTCGGTGCCTACCAGAACCGCTTAGAGCATGCCGTTCGCGGTATCGATGTTGGAGCAGAAAATCTTCAGGCCGCTGAATCGCGAATTCGTGACGTTGACATGGCCAAAGAGATGGTTGACTACACAAAGAACCAGATTTTACAGCAGTCTGGCACAGCTATGCTGGCTCAGGCGAACACAAAAACACAATCGGTCTTGCAACTCTTGGGATAGCGCGTTATAGTTAAAACTGAAGCATCTTAGTTCTTTGAAAACATACCCTCTGAAATTGGTATTAATTTAAGGTGATGGGCCGGCCGTTTAGGCCGGCCGCATCTCTTTAACAGTGGGGAGCAGACCGGAAGGGGCGCATAAGAGGCCTTCCCTGTTCCTTACGGTTGATATCATGAAAGGCAAGGAAAGCCTTTACAAATAATCAAGGAGGGTTATATGATTATTAATCACAACATGAGCGCCTTGTATGCAAACCGTCAGCTCGGCCTCAACAATCATGCTGTTGGTAACAACATAGAGAAGCTGAGCTCGGGTATGCGAATCAATCGCGCCGCCGACGATGCATCTGGTCTCGCTGTAAGCGAAAAGCTGCGAGCGCAAATACGAGGTCTCAATCAGGCTGAACGCAACATCGAAAATGGAGTTTCCTTCATTCAGACAACCGAAGGGTATTTGCAGGAATCCCAGGATATTCTGCACCGCTTGCGGGAACTCTCAGTTCAATCAGCCAACGGGATTTATTCCCAGGAAGATCGCATGCAGATTCAGGTTGAGGTCTCTCAGCTTGTTGATGAAATCAATCGGATTGCATCCCACGCCCAATTTAATGGCATGAATATGCTGACTGGTGCCTTTGCACCTAATGCTGAACGCGTAATGCAGTTTCATATTGGTGCAAACATGGACCAGAACGAACGCGTGTACATTGGCACGATGACAGCTCAAGCGCTCGGCCTGGAAGGAGCACAGGGTAATGCAGAAGGAACTATTTCTATTTCTAACCCTGAAGCAGCCAACATGGCCATCGGCTCTATCGACAGTGCCCTTCAGCAAGTTTCACGGCAGCGTGCCGACCTCGGTGCGTATCAAAACCGTTTTGAAATGGCCGCTGAAGGCATTGCAGTTGCAGCTGAGAACATGACTGCAGCTGAGTCGCGGATTCGGGACGTAGACATGGCCAGCGAAATGGTCAACTATATGAAAAACCAGATCCTCACTCAGTCGTCTACTGCTATGCTCGCACAGGCAAATACTAAGACACAGTCGGTACTACAACTACTGTAAGGCACCAAGTGTTCACACACACATAGATGAGATTTCTGGACGTTTTCTCATCTTTCAATTTGGAGGAGGCCCGGCGCCCCTCCTCCTCTTTTATAGGTGGTTTATATGGAACTGCATTTTAACGATGTAGGTGCATCACAGAATAAGCGGTATGTATCCGCAGTAAATTCCGATCGCAGGGAAGTTCAAATCCAGGACTCCCAGCAGGCAGCGCGGCTGCGCGCTGCGGCAGTTGCGAAGGCGCAGCAGAAAAAAAAGGCAGCAATCGATCCCGAGATCTATTTAAAAGACATCCTCACCATTACCAGTATCTTTAACAGAAAACTCAAATTTAGTATAAATAGGGAGTTAAACCAGGTGATCGTCAAGGTCATTGACGGTGAAACCGATAAAATAATTAAGGAGATTCCCCCGGAAGCATTGCAGCGCCTGCACTCACGGATGCGTGAGACGATCGGCCTTTTGATTGATGAAGAAATATAAATCTGTATTTACCCGGGGGATCAAGTAGAGAGTAATGTCCGATATTAGTATCCCCGGGGTATCAAGCAAATATAACACAGACAAAATGATTGACGCCATCATGAAGGCCGAACGCGCTCCGCTGAACAGGATGGAGGACCGTAAAGAGACCTTCAGCGAACAGAAGCAGGTCTGGAATCAGGTCAATCGCAAGCTCACCACCCTACAACAAAACGCACGTTCTCTTTACAGTTTTGAAAATCCTTTTAAGGAGTTCGTAGCAAACTCATCCTCACCCGAACTACTTTCCGCCAGTGCAAATAGAAATGCATCGAAGGGTGTAAACGAGATACGCGTACAGCAGGTTGCGGCCGCTGACTCATTTCGCTCACAGTCCCTTGACTCCGATTTCAACATTAAAGCCGGTACGTATGCTTTCAAGGTTGGAGAACAGCAGGTCGAATTCGATTTCGACGGTGGCGACTTGGAAGATTTTGTGCGCAGGCTGAATAGCCGCGGAAAAGGGATAGTCGAAGCAAAAATCGTGAAGAATACCCCTGATACAAATATTATGGTAATCGAAAGCACGCAGACGGGCGCCGATAACCGACTCACTTTTCTAAAAGATTCACAACAGATAGGTGTAGAAGCCGGGCTGCTGGCCCGCGTAGCAACCGGTGAACGCGACATTGCTATTAACGCAAATACAGCCGCACCCCTCGAATCATCGAATTTACGGGGAGATTTTCAAATTCAAGCCGGAAAACTGGTGGTTCCTCCCGGGACATCGGCGCAAATTCAAGTAAGCCCACCGGTTCAGCCCGGTAAAAACCTGCAGCTCGAGGTACAGGTACTAGTTGAAAACCTCCCCGAAGAGGAATATCATGCTCCTTCCCCTCCCCCCGGCCCGCAGTTGCCATCGGCCGGAGGAGTCGAACTTGAGGGCGTTCGAGTGCAAAATGATCCCGGTCAGGTTGAAACGCCTCCATGGGAACCGCCCCCAGAACCACAGAAAATCGAAACTCTTAAACTGCTCTCGATAAATCAAGAGTTTCAACTGCAGGAACTAAAAAATACGAAAGAGCCCCAACAACTGAGTATACCCCTGGCCGATATCGGTGCGCCCCTGCGCTCAATCGATATCGAAAACCGGAACACCGGGCGGCGGATCACAGTGAATGAAGCGCGGATCATCAATCCGGAAGCGCGCGGCAACTATGAACCCCAATTTCCAGTCTCTACAGCTCAAAATGCCAAACTCACTGTAAATGGTATTCCAGTTGAAAGAAACAGTAATGATATTGACGACGTGATTCCCGGAGTAACCCTTACCCCCCGAATGGCCTCGGAACGCCCCATCGAACTGAATGTCGAGCCCGACAAGGAGGCAATCAAAAACGGGCTCATACAGTTTCTCGGCAGTTACAACCAGGTTCTCACCGAGGTGAATATACTTACCAGTAATCGTGAGAGCGTAATCGAGGAAATCGGCTATTTCGAGGATCAGGATCGTGAAGATGCCCGTGAAAAACTGGGTATGTTTATGGGAGACACCTCTTTTATGCAGCTCAAAAATCGCTTACAGCGCATTGCCAGCGACGCATATGAAACTTCGGCCGGCCGCCAACTCAGTATGTTGAATCAGTTGGGCATTTCAACCAATGCAAGCGGCAGCTCAGGTGCAGTTACCCGTTCAAAACTGCGTGGTTACCTCGAAGTTGACGAGTCAAAGCTCGATGCAGCCATCGACCAACACCTACCTGCCATTCAGGAGCTATTCGGACGTGATACCAATGGCGACCTGGTAATAGATGCAGGCCTTGCAGTTGAAATGAACAATTTTCTCAATGCATATACCAGAAACGGCGGTTTGATCGACACCCGTACTGCCACTATCGATCGACAGATAGATGAAACCGAGGACGATATCAACAGTATGGAAAGACGCTTGGAAGACAAAGAAACCAGCTTGAAACGTAAATACGGACAAATGGAGAGTACCCTTAACGAACTCCAGGACAGCGCAGAATCCATACAGAACTTTCAGCAGCGGAATCAACAATAGAGATTAACGAAACAAGGAGATTGGGTTTGAATATCAGTATTAATGAGCAGCCAATTAATTTTACCTTGGAAAATGAACAAAACCTCGACGAAGTGATGGAAGGAATCCACTCATGGCTGGAAAAAACCGGTTATCAGATTTTTTCTATTGATTTCGACGGAACCACTGTTATCCCCGGTAACGAGGATACGGATAGCTGGAAACAGAAGTCTATCGATCAAATTAAAAATCTTGATATTACCGTACTATCCGCCACTGAACAGTACGGTCAGGATCTACACACACTCTATCAGTATCTCGCACTGTTGCAACGAGCGCTCTCAGCCGGTAACCTTGAGCTAATCGAAGATTTGAAGAATGAACTGCCGTATATTGTCAATAATATTGACCGAGTCATGGGATCCGCAAATGAATACGGCCGGGTATTAGAAAAGCTTGTGGAGGGGTCAGGCCTGCGTGAGGGAGAACTCAAGCCGACGGTACAACAGCTCCAGAATTACTTACACAATCTGTTGATCATACTGCAGTCACGGATAAACGAAGTAACTCAACCGCTTACTGAACTCCGATCTACCTCCGAGAGCCTGAAAGCACTGATTCCTAAGCTAATGGACGTTTCAGTCTTTCTACAGACCGGTAAAGATAAGACTGCCATGGATTCGGTTATCGAATTTACCGAGATCTCTGAAAAACTTATTCGCCTTTACCGCATCCTGCAAAGCCAGGGTATAGCGGATATATCCAATACCCAGATCGAGGGGCAGGATTTCAATTCCTTCTACAATGAGCTGAATGGTATTTTTCACGAACTCGAAGATGCATTCAATTCGAGAGATTCTGTTCTGATTGGTGACTTGCTCGAGTATGAAATCGCACCGCGGACCGAACGCTTGATGGAATTCATCTTCACCATCGAAAACAAAACGGATAGTCCCAATGAAGAAAGCGAGGATAAGTAGGTGGATCTTATTGTTCTCCAGGTTATGCCGACGCTGCAGCAAAGCGACACAACTTCAACCATTATAGCTATTGCAGTGTTTGCCTTTTTTATTCTCTTTCTGGTAATTGCCGGTATGAGCGGCAATCAGAGCAGCGGCAGAGGCGGTGGTTCTACGAAAAAAGCGTCTAAGTTCAGCAAACGCACTTTTCGGCGCTATGCATCCAGCCGAGGGCTCTCTCGTGGAGAAATCCATATATTAGAAGATATTATTCGGCGACATCGAGTCCACAGCCCCTATTCACTCCTAAACAACACCCCCCTGTTAGACACACACCTTCGCAAAACTCTGGAGGAAATCGAAGTCAGTGCAATGGACCCCGACGAACGGGAAGCACAGAAGCTAACCCTCTACCGCATTAAGCAAAAAATAGAGAGGAGTACCAAGGGGGTAAAGGCCCCATCCTCTTCCCGTCAGCTAAAGTTAGGACAGGCGGTATCCCTTTCGGTGAATAACGTCCGCTATCAATCGAAGGTGACCTCCAATTTAGAGAAGAGTTTTGGTGTTGAAGTTCCCAAGGATAAAACCGGTACTGAAATCCGCTGGCGCAAATGGACCAAAGCCCAGATTTTTTTCTGGCGCGCAAACGGCCAGAGCTTTTCTTTCGATACCAAAATTCTTGGATATAATATGATCCGCGGTATATCGAGCGTCTTTCTACAACACAGCTCATCTATCAAAGAGGCTCAGCAGCGGCGATACCGTAGAAAACCCATTGAACGGCCGGCCTATTTCTATCCCATTCGAATTATCAGTTCCGGTTTCGGCAAAAATGCCAGTCGCAAGGCTATTGTCGATAAAAACCGCGGCACCCTGGCAACACTTATCGATATCTCCGCCGGCGGAAGTGCCATGCGCACCTCTTATCCTCTTGGACGTGGCGAACTACTAAAAATGGAGTTCGAAACCGAAAAAAGACAAAAAATAACTGTCTTTGGAAAAGTAATGGGTATGACCCGGATTTACCCAACCGGCGGAATAATGCACATTATGTTCACCAGAGTTTCACGGTCTCATATGAACCGCATCAACAGCTTTATTTACAGCTTTGAACAGAGCCGTGAACAACGTTATCCCCGTTTATAGTGCGATATAATTGTTCCATAACAACTTTTCTTGTTGACCTCCCTTTACTTTTCACCTACATTTTTACTTATGAAGGTGTTGGAGATAAGAAATATTAAAAAGAAGAACATTCCGCTGCACTACCGCAACGAGTTCAAAGCGTCCGCAGTGTTTGAATATAAGAACCAAAACCGCGAAGAAAGTCCGGTTGAGTTTACTCTGGAGCATTCAGCTACAGGAAATATTGATATTTCAGCTCGAATACTCAATAAACTCAACTACCCGCTCTTACCAGCACTTAGGTCACTGAAAGATTATATTCGTGATTTAGAAAAGCAGGGAAAACTTTATTGATGCAGCGCCTGAGTACCGCCTCAGCCGAAGAGACGATCGGCCTCGGAACAAAAATTGGAACACTATTGAATACCGGTGACATCATTACTCTGCACGGGTCTCTCGGTTCCGGTAAAACTACAATAGTGAAAGGAATAGCACGAGCGTTGGACATCGAAGAAGAGATTACCAGCCCGAGCTTCACCCTTATTTCGGAGTATGATGGACGCTTGCCGCTTTACCACATGGACCTCTACAGAATTGACAGCGTAGAAGAGTTCGAGCTGATAGGGGCCGAAGAGCTGCTGTACGGTAGCGGAGTTTCCATCATTGAATGGGCTGAAAAAATAGAACAGATACTGCCGAACAACTGCATAGCTATAACTTTTACAATCGAGGACAACGGTCGCCGTGAAATTCGAATAGACGGTATTCGAGAGGAGCTGCCATAATGAATGTTCTCTCTATCGATACCTCTTCCTCTCTGTTGGGAGTCGGACTACAAACAGATACTCATTATTATGAGGTAAACCAGGATGTCGGACTACACCATACCGAAAATCTGCTTTCAGAAGTTCGCTTTTTACTGGAAAAAAGCAATCTCAGCGTACCACAGTTAGACTTGATTGTTGTTTCGAAAGGTCCTGGCTCCTTCACCGGGTTGCGAATTGGAATGTCTACCGCCAAGGGGCTCTCCTTTGGTTCCGGGGTACCGGTGGTATCTGTTCCCACCCTGGAAATGTATGTTTATGGTCATAGTATATATTCAGAATGGGTTGTACCTGTCATAGATGCCCGCAAAAACCGCGTGTATACAGCTTTTTATAAAAACGGAAATAGGTACGGGGATATTTTCGACATAGCCCCAGAGCTACTGCTGAAGGAACTATCGAACTATACCGAGGTATTGCTGACCGGGCCCTTTGCAGCACATTTGCATGAGTTAAATACTACATCCCAGGATTCAATCCACAATTACGTAATCGACCCACTGCATGCCGGCCCACACATATATGCACTATTAAACCAGGGTATTCACATCTTTAAACGACAGGGCGGTAATGATAAGAATACCGGCCCCCTGTACATCCGTCCAAGCGAAGCGGAATTATCCTTACAGCAAAAAGTCGCAACAGAGCACATCGATGGCAGATGAAAGTATTTACGAAGTAGAAGAATTAGAACCACTCGATGAGTATGCTGAAGATTCGCCGGCTCTTTCTTCCGGAGAATGCCTTGCGTCCGAAGCATTGTTGTCACTCCCAAAAATCAAACATCTGCGTGATACTATGGAATCCTATTCCTTCCCGGCTTTGCTGCTCAACTCGCGGCTTCATATATTATACGAGAATACTGCCTACTCTCATCTTTTCTATGCATATTCAAGGCAGATTCCGCGCAGCTTCGCACAGGATTTTCCACACGACCTTGATACTGATAAAATTGGTAAAATATACGCTTCGTTGCATAACCAAATGGAAAATTATAGTTATCGTGGACGCGTGCAGTCCATCCATCGCAGCCGCTTGAATCAGTTGTTCAACGTGAATATAGTACCCGTTTTTACCGACGAATGCGAACAACCGACGGTGTTTCAGGCCTTTTTTGACAATGTAACCCTCGAACAAAAAGGGCTTCTGCATAGCACCTTTTTAAGCCTCCTCGAGGCTTCTAAACTAAAAGACAACGATACCGGTAATCATATTCAACGGGTTGGTAAATATTCCCGCATAATGTCGCAATACCTATACGATCATGATTTGGTTACGGATATTACCCCGGAGTTTATTCAGAATATCGAGTTTTTAGCACAGATGCACGATGTCGGCAAAATAGGTACTCCCGATGACATCCTTAATAAAGAGGGCCCTTTAGATGAGCGCGAGTGGGAAATCATGCAGGAACACACTATAAACGGCGCCTATATTATGAGCACTTACCCCCATCCGATGGCTCGAGAAATCGCTCTTTTTCACCATGAACACTGGGATGGAAACGGTTATCCGTACAATTTAACTGGAGATATGATTCCCGTATCATCAAGAATTGTTGCCATTGCGGACGTATACGATGCGCTGCGGATGCGGCGCAGCTATAAAGCGGCCTTCGATCATCAAAAAGCTGGCAAAATTGTAGTTGATCAAAATGGCACCCACTTCGACCCATCGCTTATTGATGTATTCGTTAAAATTTCTGATGAATATGATTTTTTGTTTGAAAAACTTAAAGACTAGAGCTTTTGTTTGTACTGCCGTTAGGGGCTCCGGATTTTTTGAGCAGTTCCAGTTCGGGCAGTTTTGTACCGGCCTTGGCGGCCGCCTGATTTTCTTTTTGTATGGCTGTAAAAACTTCGCGCCGGTACACTTTGATATCTCGCGGCGCCTTTATACCTAATTTTATCTGATCTCCCTTGATATCGACGACAGAAACCTCGATGTTATCGCCGATCATAATGCTTTCGTCTTTCTTTCGAGAGAGTATCAGCATGCCGAATTCCTTACCTGAGACAGCTCTTCCATAATTTTATGTCTAGTTTTCCAGTTCTCATTCTCAGATATACATTGTCGTCCGAGGTGAAGATTGCGGTTTATAATAATCGGCCCCTGCAAATTCGCCGTCATATCACGTTGCTCTTCCGGAATGGTCACGATAGTGAACACCAACATATTGTCCGTTGAATCCGGACTCAGTTGAACCTCTTCCAGCTCCAATGCCGACACGTCCGGACTGTAATCCGGACGAAAGATAAATGGTTCGATCAAAACGAAGGCGATTTCCTGTACATCCATCGACTGCAGCCAGTAAAACGGCTGCTGCAGCGCATCTAAGAGTACATAGTTTTTTAAGTTTTCAAACCCCAAAATTCCAGAAGGAAAATGGATTTTTTGTCGCTGATCCACATCGATTAAGCCATAGGCCTTTGTATTCACCTTCATTCTTATTTCACCTGTCCTTATCTGAGAAAATCCAGTAGAGTTCGCTGCATAATTCTTCCGGCAGCTCCTAAGGCCGCTTGATGTGCCTGCTCGAGTTGTTTCAGGTCGGTAATCGCTTTGGTCACATCGAGGTCGACTTCCTTCGAGTTCTGCTCTTGTAATTCCGGAACCTCTCCGTCTATTCTCCGCATGGCAACCTGAATTCGTTCGTCCTGAGCTCCCAGTTCCGACATTGATGAGACAAGTTTATCTTGAGCCATATCAATCCCTTTTAATGCTGAACCGCCGATATCGATTGTATCTCCGGCATATAAGCGGTCGCGCAGATGGATGACCATATCGAACAGTGAACCCCCGGAAGCATTCGCGTCCGGGGCAATATTAAAGGGAGGCCGTCCGATTTCAGTTACTATTCCTAAGTCCTGAAGTACGTCTCCCCCTTCTCCGTCCTCTAAGTATAACTGATGCGGACTGGTAGTAGTCAATGAAAGGGAATTGTTTACTGGGTCTAAATCTGCTTTTACCTGGGCATTGGAATCGTTGATCTTAGCGATGATGTTGTGGATATTATCACCTGCGTTCAGACCTATCTCCTCACCATCTATTCGAATTGAAGTATCATCGCTGACTACATAATTCTGCGCATTCGCAGTAGAGAAAACTTGCTGTTGCTCAGCCCAGAACACCTCATTGCCGGCAAAATGCTTTTTCACATAATTGCCCTGCCCTATTTCAATTACCGACGGTTTAATGGAACCGCGATACTCAATATCGGTGATAACTCGTCCACCGGCTTCCGGTACGGTTCCGCGCAGCACTCTATAGGGAGTGGTGGCGGTGTTATCCCCGCCAAACATAGTAGTACCGTCAGGGTTCCGGGCATTGCCGATCTCGACCAGCTCATTCAGTAGCTGGTTTAGCTCCTGCCCCATGGCCTGCTTGTCGGATTTGGTATAGGTGTCGTTGGCACCCTGGACTGCCAGCTCACGGATTCTGTGTAGTATTTGATTGGCACTCTTCATATAGCCTTCGGCTACCCGGTGTTCGCTCTTAACCCGTTCGGCATTCTTGGCATAGCGCTCCAAATGCGTAATTCTGGACAGATATCTGGTCGAGTGGGCAGCTGCCAAAGGATCATCCCGTAAATTTTTAACTCTGCTCTGGGTCGCCATTTTATTATTGAGTTCATACATGCTTTCTTGGCGTTTCTTTAACTGATACTGCATGTCATTGATACTCATATTACTGCTGATTCGTTCCATTTACCTACACTCCCATCCGGTTGATAATGGTATCCAGCATTTTATCTACCTCAGTGATAAACCTAGAGGCAGCTGCATAACCATGCTGAAATTTTATCATTTGCGACAGTTCTTCATCGATGTTCACACCGGAAATCGAATCTTTCATAGCTTCCAGTTCGTGCATTATCTCTTTCTCGGTTTCATACGCCCGTTCGGCAGCTTCTCCCTTCAATCCAACTTTTGCAACTGCCTGAGAAAAGTAGTCTGCAAAACCCTTGTACTTACCGACCATTACGTCGCCGTTGCGCAGTTGTGCAATCGCCAGAGCAGCTTGTCCGTTGCCCGGTTCAGCCGGATCCCCGTTTGTGCCGAAACCGGCGGCGATACTATCCGGGTCTTTGGCCACTGCCGGATTCAACTCCGTCCAGCCGGCCGGATGCGACAGGGGTGCGACTGCATAGTCTACTCCATCACCCCGCAGAGCGGTTACTGCATCGGCCTGTCCCCAGTCATACGCCCCGTCCGCACCGATTTCGTTAAGCACGCCCGCATAACCGGCCAAGAACTGTCCTGAGTCCTCGACATGCCGAATCACAAAGTCAGGATTCTCGACATCTGCCGCCGGAGACGCTTTCAGATTTAGCCGTCCGTTTCTATCCAGTCGAGCAACAACCTCCGCGCCGGAGGTGTTTATACGGTTTACAACCTCTTCAACAGTGTCTGTAGCATTATAATTTATCTGTACATTCTCCTGAGGCCCGGACAGTGAAATGGTACCTTCCAGTCCAATTTGCTGCTGCGGGTCGAGTCCGTTCGTCCCTGTGATTCTAAAAATATAGGTAGAATCGAACTCCCCGTCGCCGTTTCGGTCGTAATTTCCGCTTACATTGTTCACAAAGGGCCACTCGGTAAAAAAATCCTGCCCGCTTTTACCATTTTTTCCAAATCCGTCCCGGTGTATACTGTTTACCATATCGGTGAAATTGATGGTCATCATGTCTAGCCCCTGGATCTCTTCCCGCACATCACCGTCCCGTAGTTCCAGATAACCGGCCAGTTCGCCGCCCCGCGGCAGAAACTCTTCTCCGCTTTCGCGCCATACAACATCCGAGTAGCCTTCGTTTTGAGTATTCGGCTCGGCGCTTAGATAGTGGGCTACCCTTCCCTGCAACAGATGCATTCCGCCGGTGTGAATAGTAAATTCGTCCGGATCCCGGCCACTGACGCTTATATCTACCAGAGTAGAAAGATCTTTGACCAGGCGGTCGCGCTGATCAAGCAGGTCGTTCGGGTTATCACCCATTGCCTCAATTTTAACAATTTGTTCGTTTATTCCGGCAACTTCCCCGAGAATCGAGTTGATGCGCTGTACGGTGCCCTGCACATCCTGCTCGAGCATCTCCCGTATTTCACTCAGGCCTTCATAGCGGCGATGGATTCCATCGATTAGGCTTTTCCCGCGCTCGAGAACGGCGTGGCGGGCGGAGGTCTGCTCCGGGTACATCGACAGTTCCTGCCAGGAATCCCAAAACTGATCCATTTGCGCCCGGACCGACAAATCATCGGGTTCGTTGTATACTTGTTCCATCATCAAAACGTATTTATCACGGGTTTTCCAATAGCCCTCGCCGTTGGCTTGTTTGACTATGCGGCCTTCGAGAATTTCATCATGTATTCGTTCGATGCTGGCGGCGGTAACTCCCTGTCCGAGCTGTCCGGCGGTTTCCGCACGATTCAAACCCGGCATATAAATAGGATCGAAAGCCTTCATTTCCACCCGCTGACGGTTGTACCCGTCTACTGCCGAATTACCGAGGTTGTGTCCCACCGTCGACATAGCTGTTGTATGGGTAATCAGACTGCGTTTTCCGATTTCAATCCCAGTAAAAGTTGAATGCATCCGGGTCCTCCTTCCCGATCAGAGCTGGTGGTTCACCACCAAAGGGTCGTTGCCGGTTTTCCGCTTTTTCCCGGACTTAGAGTACATCGTTCCCCGTTTGTGCGGAAAAATTTCCTGTAAAATATCGTAAATCGTCGCCGAAATGCTGCGCGTATACGCATCTACCGACCAAATTACTCCCTGCAGCTGAATCACCAGTGTTTTGAGTCTGCGAAAAAGATCGGAAAGCAAATCCTGTTCTTCCTTCGGAAGCTGTACTATTACTGTGTAGAACCCGTCCGAAGGCGAAGCATGGACCTCACTACGCAGTTTTTCAAACACATGCACGCGCTCCTTCTCTAGAGCAGCCAGATATCCGCTCAACCGTTCCATTTTTTCAAGAGAGTCGGTGAGCTGGTTCCAGTCGTGCTTAAAAATACTGGAGCGAATGGTCTCGGCCCGTTCTATTGCCGAGCTGAATCCGTCGACTTCCTGCTGTAAAATGTTCGATAGATGTTCCGCCGTTTTCATCCTTTTATACTCCTGTTACTATTTTCGACGTAGTATTTTGAGAGTTTAGAAAAACCGTAGGCGAAAAGCGGCTTTCACCGTTATAATCAAAACCTCAAGTCATACTTTGCATAACTATTGGGCTTGATTCTAAATATATGTTTTCTTATATTAGAAAAAACATAAAATTTACTTTTACATGACTTAGAGACCTAAGGAGGGTACGAATGCGAGTTGATAAGGACCTGATCATAATCGGCGGCGGAGCTGCCGGGTTAAGCGCTGCCCAATACGCAGCCAGGGCCAATTTAGATGTACTGGTAATTGAAGAAATGGCCGCCGGAGGGCAGTGTCTTGTGATCGGCGATTTAGAGAATTACCCCGGATTTCCGGAACCTATTAATGGCGGGGAGTTCGCCCAGCTACTCGAGGAGCAGGCCCGTAATTTCGGGGCCGAATTTCTGATCGGTACCGCCCGGTCGATCACAAAAGAGGGTGATATGTACACTATTGAAACCGGCAAGGGAACCTACACGACTTATGCGGTTATTCTAACCACGGGAGCTCAGCACCGAAAGCTCAACATCCCCGGTGAGAAAGAGTTTTCCGGCCGCGGCGTCTCCTATTGCGCCACCTGTGACGGTCCCTTTTTCAAGAATAAGAAGATGCTGGTGGTCGGCGGCGGTGATGCAGCCTGTGACGAAGCCAGCTTCCTGGCCAACCTTACCGACAAAGTAGTTATGATTCACCGCAGAGATAAGTTTAGAGCTCAACGTTCACTGGCCGAACGGGTAGTGCGCAATCCCAACATCGAAGTACGCTTTAATACTGAAATTCGTGAAATCAAGGGCGGAATGAAGGTCGAAGGAGTGCTGCTGGAAAATAATCAGACCGGTGAGACCTACGAAGAGGAGCTGGATGCAGTTTTCGTTTTTATCGGATCGATTCCACAGACTTCACTGGTGCCGGATGTAAACAAAGACGAAGCCGGTTATATAGTCACTGACCAGAACATGGAAACCGACATGTCCGGTTTGTACGCGGCCGGAGATGTGCGCTCATCTCCCTTCCGGCAGCTAGTAGTTGCCGCCGGCGAAGGTGCAGTTGCCACCCATTGCGCCTCACAGCGAATCGATGCTATAAAAGGAGAAGCATACGAATAAACTCATTTATAGCAGGCGTACATGGTGCAGTCAGCATCTTCAATAAAACGTGTTTTATTAACAATCTTAATTTTTACGACAATAAGTGGAATCGACCGGGTATGGTCGATTCCGCATTTTTTTAACTCCCCGGAATCCGCTGATCGGGAAAATAGCGTGCAAGAACACGCCGACCAGATCTTAGCAACTATGGATGACGCTGAACTGTTGGGCCAGGTCTTTATACTGGGCTATTTTGGTCGCTCCCCCTCCGCCCAAATTCTCGAATGGATAAAAAACAGGCACATTGGCGGGGTCAAAATTTTCGGCTGGAATGCAGAAAACCTGCAGGAACTGGGCCGGAGTATAGAGATCATGCAGACCGCCGCCACTGAATCACGCTTGCAGATACCTCTGTTTGTCGCTACTGACCAGGAGGGCGGCTGGGTCCGGCATGTGAAGGGCGACACTTCGATCACTCCGGGCAACCTGGCAATTGGAGCAACCAAGCTGCCCTATGATGCCTACCATACCGGCGCCTACATCGGCAAGGAGCTCAGAAGCCTGGGCATCAATATGAACTTTGCCCCCACCGTCGATATTTACGGAAACGAAAATGCCCATGTGATCGGTCCAAGGGCCTTTGCGGAAGACCCGGTTACCACCGCGCAACTCGCTGTGGCTTACTACCACGGAATGGAAGATAGTGGAATCATATGTACTGCCAAACACTTTCCGGGGCACGGAAAAGCCGATGAAGATTCACATGGTACCCTGCCAGTTATCTCGAGCAACTTTGCCACTATCTGGGAAGAGGATTTGCTGCCGTACCGTTTTCTCTTTCGCGAAGGTTTACCGGCAATTATGAGTGCCCACCTGTCTTTTCCGAGCATCATTGACAAAACAACCCCCGCATCCCTCTCACCCTTCTTTTTACGCGAGGTGGTACGTGAAAAAATGGGGTTCGAAGGTATCGTTATAACCGACGACTTGCGCATGCACGGAGCATTGCAAAGCGGCAACAGTATCTCCGCGGCATCTCTCCAGGCCCTTAAAGCCGGGAACGACATGATTATGATCTCCCACGATTTCAATATTTATAATCGAGTCTGGGCCATGCTCTACACGGAACTGCAGAACAATCCTCAGTTTAGAGACCAGCTACGGGATTCTGTCCGCCGTATACTAATAACTAAACTGCGCTACTTAAAGGGCCCCGACGCGGTACCCCTGAAACCGGATTCTGCTGAAATCAGCCGGACTATCCCGGCGCAAGAGGGGCAGGAGTTTTTCTTCAATCAGGCCTGCCGAAGCGTCTCGCTCATTCAAGACGGCAATATTCCATTAGACGGAGAAAACCAAGATATACTGATAGCCGGGCAGCTCAGAACCTTTTTGAATGTCGGCCGCAGATACTATCCCGAGGCAGGCAGCTATTATTTCCCATATTCCCCTTTTTACGAGGCCGAAGAGCAGTATATCTCTGAACTGAAAAGTCTGGCTTCCCGTTACGACACTCTCATTTACTGCCTTGCAAACCCGAATAGTGCCGAAGTGTTGCGGCAACTGCAGGTTATCGACATCAAAATTATCGTTATATCGGTCCTGACTCCGGTATACCTGCGCAGCATTCCCTGGATTGGTACCGGTTTGGCAGTCTACGGTACCGGAGAAGATTCATTTATCGCCGGTTTTGCCGCTCTTAAAGGCATGATTCCGGCTGAAGGGGTTGTTCCAATTCGTATGCAGTTAAAAGAGAGCCCTTCACCGTGATATGGCAGCGTGTTGGAAATGATAATTTTTCAAATCTACTGCGCTTTTTACTTCCCCGCGAGCATATCTGTGTAAACTTTACCTCGCGGCTCTTACAGCGCACTCGTCCCGAATTACCATCTCCCCGGGAAGCGGCGGTGTTTATGGGATTCGCGAATAACTCGATCAGAGCGGCAGTATTGGTTACTTCCAAAGGTCTTTTAGTTCCGGTTCATTCCGATAATCTCACGCTTTCAGCAGAGCAGATCAAACCACTGTTTACGCATGTGTATCGCTACATTCGGCGCATCTATTGTCTAATCGGGGTCGAAGAGACGGTTCGCCAATATGAGCCGCTTCTTAGAAGTCCCATTGATGTTCGTCGATCACACTACCTCATGGTTCGACCGAAACAGCGGCCGCTCAGTCTGCAGCGTAGTTCTATCCACATCGACATACACCACCTCTCAGATAAAGATGTAAAACGGGTATTTCCTCTAGAGAAAGCATATCAGTTCGAAGAAGTAGTAGTGCATCCCGAAAGATTCAATCCGGCTGCCTACCTGCTCCACTTCAGAAAGGTAGTAAAAAACCAAAAGATTTTATTTGCTACCCACACGGATATACCTATCGCCAAAGCCGGAACGAATGCCATCGGAATCAACTACACCCAAATCGGCGGTGTGTATACCGCTCCGGAACATCGCGGGCACGGAGTTGCCCGCGCATTAATGCACCGTTTGATTGAAGAAATTATGGTTTCAGGACAAAGCTCGGTTTTGTTTGTACGCGCGGATAATCGATCAGCAATTCAGCTGTATCGAAGATTAAACTTTGACATTATAGGCCGCTATCAGATATCCTATACTAGACTAGAGTAAACGGGGTAATTATGAAAATCTGTATGATAGCAAGTGAAGCGGTTCCATTCGCTAAAACCGGCGGTTTGGCCGATATCGTCAATTCACTTTCGAAAAAGTTGTCACTGCTCGGACATGATGTGCGCGTCCTCATGCCCCGTTATGCATCCATTTCTACTGAAAATTTAAAGCCACTTATAGAAGATCTCGCGGTTTCGATTCGCTTTGAGCAGGAGACTTGTGCCATTCAGCAGGGGAATTTCCCGGGTACGGAGGTACCCGTCTACTTTCTCGAACATCCGGTCTTTTCGAAACGCCCCGGTTACTACGGGGGAAACGGTAACCGGTCCTATCGCGACAATCATTATCGCTTTGCCCTGCTCAGCCGGGCTGTATTTTCCCTTTGCCGCCGACTCGACTGGATACCGGACATCCTCCACAGTCATGACTGGCAGGCTGCCCTGGTAAACGCCTATCTCCGTGAATACGAACCGGAATCGGAGTTCAAACATAGCCGCAGTATTTTTACGATTCACAATATCGGGTATCAAGGAATTTTTTCTAAACACGATACCCATACTGCTCAGCTAAGCTGGGAGACCTGCTCTAATGAAGAACCTGGAGTTGATGCAGCACTTAATTTCATGCAATGCGGTATCTTGAACGCCGATGCTATTACAACCGTCTCGCCCACTTATGCAAAAGAGATACAAACCGAGGAGTTCGGACACGGTATGGAGGAGCTTCTGCGGCAGCGCGGTGCCACTCTGTATGGCCTTTTGAACGGAGTAGATTACAGCGAGTGGGACCCCGCCCACGACCCGCATATTCCAAAACCCTATGCAGCGGATGATCTGTCCGGGAAAGCCGCGGCAAAGGCCCATCTGCAGGAGAAGGTCGGTCTGCCGGTAGACGAAAAGGTTCCGGTAATCGGATTAGTAAGCCGCCTGGCCGCGCAAAAGGGCTTTTATGAACTCTGCGACCCCCATCGCGGCGCCCTGCAGCGGATGTGCCGGGAAATGGCGGTACAGGTGGTAGTACTCGGAACCGGTGAAGAATGGATAGAAGAAGAACTGCTTAACCTGCAGCGGCAACTGCCGAATATACGGGTAAAAACAACCTTCAGCGACTCTTTAGCCCATCAAATCGAGGCCGGCGCAGATTTGTTTCTCATGCCGAGCCGTTACGAACCGTGCGGTCTGAACCAGATTTACTCTATGCGCTACGGTACTTTACCGATTGTCAGGGAAACCGGGGGGCTGGCCGATACAGTTGAAAACTACAACAGTCAAACCGGCGCGGGAACCGGTTTCATGTTTCGCGAGCTCTCTCCGGAAAGCATATTTCACACTGTCGAGTGGGCAGTTTCCATTTGGTATGAACACCCGGAACACTTCCGGCAGATGCAGAAACGGGCCATGCAGTGCCACTTCTCTTGGAAAGATTCCGCGGCTCATTATGTAGAGCTGTATGAAAAGTTACTTAAATCGCAGTAAGAATCAGTTTTTACGGGCCATTTTTTCCTCGAGTCGGCGTCGACGGTAGAGCAGTTCTTTAAACTGCCGGGCGGTAAGTACCGCACGCCGTCCCAGTAAGGGTTGAATCAAATCAAGTGCCGCTTGCGGCTTTTTATCAAAATGTTCTAAAAGCTTGGCAGTTTCTACGACCTGAAAATAGGCCGGCCGGAGTTCCAACATTTTCGCCAGAGCTGAACGCAGTGCCGGCAGCCGACGAGCCCGTTTATAGTGTAATACCAGTGCGCGCCCGGCCATTTCATTACCGCCCAGCAGCTCATTCTCTAGCATAGTTATCCCGCGGGGATCACCCTTCGTCAGAAGAATTTGACCTAATCCGGTTCTGGCCATACTGTCGGGCATTATATCGGGAAGGCGGGCAGGTTGAGCAGCCAGCTTTTCGAAATAGAACAGCAACTGCGCCAGCGATTCAATATCCTGTAGGTGGTGTTTCACCACCCGCTGCATGCACTCGCAGCCCCCATACCGGAGAAACTCCTGATAACACTCCGGAATGAGCGCTCCCGGTATATCAAAGCTTCTTTCGATTCCCAGCACCTGCTGTTCAACGCTGCCGAGGTTACAGCGCTCCAGTACCTTTCCCCAAATTTTACGGGTGGGATACAGCAGGTCGAGCTGGCGTCGCATATCGGCTTGCCGATATCCGTGAAGCCGTAATCGATTCAGCAGCACATGCCGGTCGAACCCTTTTCCGTTATACGATACGAACACCCTTTCATCGGACAGATAGTCCACTATCCCACGAATAAAATCCGGTTCACCGGGGTAATCGGCCAACAGCAGTTGATCGATACGCAGATATTCTCCCTCAAACCATCCGAAACCGGCCAAAAACAGCAGAGTACCCGCCCCGCCCGAAAGCCCGGTGGTTTCGAAATCGTAGAATACCAAATCGGGCGGAATGCCGGAGTCTTCGATTAAAACCCCTTCAACATAACGGGCAGCGCTCGGATAGGCTATCCACTCACTGCGCCGCCACACATAGGGAGACAGCTCTGTCCAACCTTCCCAGACTGCCGGCGAAGAAACCTCACTTTTGTCGACCCTTTCGGTCTTACCAGCCCTTTCGGCCGCGCGTAAGGCCCGCATCTGCTGCAGTCTTCCGGAGAGTTTGGCCACCTATCTACTCCTCGCCTACGGACTTGCCTAGCCATTTTTCGAAGAACCCGATAACCGCCTGCTTTTTGTTATCCTCGGTTTGGCCTTCATCCGGCCCGATACAGCTCGGACATCCGTATTCACAGCTGCAGTGCCGAACAAGATCGAAGGCAGCGGCAAGTATCTGCCGACGTTTTTCGGCAAAGCCCTCGGAAAGACCTATCCCGCCGGGCGCGGTGTCGTACACATAGATGGTAGATTCTTTGGTAAAGGGATCTTTAATGCGCTCGGCAATACCGATATCCGAACGTTCACACAAAAGAAATACCGGAGCTACATTTTTTATGAGAGTACCAATATGGGCAATTACATGTTCGCGTATTTCCAGGTTTACCGCATCCATTGCAGCCCGGGCGCGGGTACTCTCCTCGAAAACCATTAACACTCCCCGGGTGTGAATCTCCTCTTCCGGCAAGTGTATATCGCCGTAGCCGAGATTCTCGTGGGTACCGAACTTCAATTTCTTGTACTTGGCTACCTGGCTTCGTACCAGCACATCTCCGCTGATAACCCGGCAGTCATCAAATACATCGGAGCTGTCCACTTCGAGCACTTTTATATCTGTTTTCACAACCGAGTCGGTATAATAGTTTAGTTGTGATTCTTTGATATAGCATTTCAAGTTATCGATGTCGAGATCGAGGGAAAGGTACTGCGTGTCACGGTGCAGATATACTGCATTCGGAAACAGCAGCTCCTTGGCCGATGGTACGTCCATCTCTCCAATCACCTCGTTCTTTCCGCCGCTAGTATCGATTATCACTACGCTGCGCGGTGAGGTTGTACGCAGACTCACCTCCTCTGCGGGATATCCTTTTCCCGACCAATACCACCGGCCGGCGCTGTTACGGACGGTACCGGCTTCTTCCAGGAAGGAGAGTACCTCTTCCAGCTCTTCATGCTCCAGGCTCTTGCCGAAGGAATCCTTTTCGTCGAAGGGCAGTTCGAACACCGCACATTTCAAGTGGTCGATGAGGACATACAGATTGTCCGGATTTATCCAGGCCGATTCCGGACTGCGGCCGAAGAAGTAGTCGGGATGCTGCACCAGAAACTGATCGGTGGGGGCTGCCGAGGCTATTAGAACCGCAATCGACACATTGTTGCGCCGGCCGGCCCGGCCGGCCTGCTGCCATATGGAGGCAATCGAGGCCGGCATTCCCGCCAGCACCGCCGCATCCAGGGCGCCGATATCAATTCCCAGCTCCAAAGCGTTGGTGGACACCACCCCGTGAATCCGCCCTTCCCGCAGCCCTTTCTCGATCTCCCGCCGCTCAATGGGCAGGTACCCCCCGCGGTACGACTCGATTCGTACCCGCTCATCGTCGGTGTACATATTCTTAACTGCTTTTTTGATATATGCGGCAATCAATTCAGTCCTGAGACGTGAACGGGCAAAGACGATGGTCTTTATTTTTCGGCGCAGGAAGGTCAGGGCCGTATTTGTCGCTTCCAGCACCACTCCCCGCCGTATACCCTGTACCGCATCCACCAGAGGCGGATTGTACAAGACCACGTGCTTTGTTCCTGAAGGTGCACCGTTCCGATCGATCAGAGTAACCTGCTCCTCGATAACCTGTTCGGCCAGCTCCTTCGGATTGCCGATTGTGGCTGAACAGAGAATAAACTGCGGCGAGCTGCCGTAGAACTCGGCTATCCGCTTCAGCCGGCGGATCAAGTTGGTCATATGCGAGCCGAAAATGCCGCGATACGTATGCACCTCATCAATTACCACGTAACGGAGATTACTCAAAAATTTGATCCACTTCGGGTGGTTCGGTAAAACTCCCGCATGCATCATATCCGGGTTCGAAATTACTATCCGACCGCTCTCCCGGGCTGATACTCGCAGCGATTGCGGCGTGTCGCCGTCATAGGTGGCAACCCGCAGAGGAAGCGCCCCTCCGAGAACAATTTCATTCAGCTCCGATTGCTGGTCCTGACTCAAAGCCTTGGTGGGAAACAGGTACAAGGCCCGCATCTCGGGGTGCTCTAACAAGGTGTGCACCACCGGCAGATTGTAAGACAGCGTCTTTCCGCTGGCCGTAGGGGTAACTACGACCACATGTTCCCCCCGCCGGGCCGCGTGGTATGCTTCCAACTGATGACTATAGAGCCGGTTTATACCGCGCTTACGCAGCAGATCCGACAGCTCCTGGGTTAAACCGTCCGGTAGGGTGACATAGCGGCCTTCCCGCCTGGGCACCGTATGCCAGTGCCTTATCTGGGCCGCGAATTGCGGTTCCTTTTTCAGTTCTTCAAGCAGTTTGTCTATAGTATCCATGAAACCCAATAGTATCACTTTTTTTCTGTAACCTGAAGAATCTTGGCTTGTTTTACTACAAAAGGGGTTACATAATTCCTATTTCAAATCAAAGAGGGAGTAAAACATGATGAAACGAACCATTTCCATCGTAATGTGCATTCTGCTGCTCACGGCAGGAGCGACACTGGCATTTGCCGACACAACTGTATTCAACACCGGGTTTTCCAGCGGAATGTCGGCTTACGGAGAGTTCGGCGGATGGAAGGTCCGCAGCGCTCGCCTGTATCAACAGGATACTCAAGAACATCTCGCCAAAATTAACTTCGAAGCACCCCAGAGCGGTCTGATGGAATACAATTTCGACGTTCGCTACGAGGCTGGCGGACTTACAGACAGAATGGGTGGTTTCGGTATTCAGGTGTTCGTGGCCAAAGCCCACCAGGGTAAATCTTGGGGCAACGGAAAATCTTATCTCCTATGGCTCAACTATGACGAGAACCCCTCATACGGCGAAGCCGGTTTCCGCGGTCAGGTCTACCGCAGCTATGGTGACTCTCACATGGAGCTGCTCGAAGGTTACGATGTAGCCCTGAATCCGAGGGTTCTTACTGAGGAAAATTTGTCCTTGAAGGTTCCGGTAAAAATCCAGGTTGACGGCGATACCGGACTGGTAAAAGTATGGGACCCTTCACGCCCCGGCACCTATGTACGCTTTTATCTCGATAAAAGCCCGGGAAAGGGCAGTTACATTTCTCTGCGCACCAACAGCCTGGCAGCCAGCTTCGACAACGTAGAGGTCATAAAAGTAGGACGATAAAAAACAATAACATTGTGCGAGAGACAGGCGGCCTATTGAAGGGCCGCCTTTTTTTCGGACACTTTTTTACACTAAAGCACATTGTAAATCGGTAGTTTTTAACAGTTACAATGGCTTTGTTTTTTTTCCGTTTTTGCTTATACTGCACAGGGATGAAAAAAAAGCTCAGCGCATTTGTCAACGGCCTCTCTGAACATTCGCAGAGACTCTTCCATTTTATACGCATTTTCTGGCGAGAACTGCACAGCGACAACTGTATTCTACGTGCCGGTAGCCTCGCGTTTTCCACTCTTTTGGCTCTGGTTCCGCTGACTGCGTTTATTTTTTCATTGCTCACAGGTTTCGGGGCCTTTGCAGCTGCCCGAAGTCAGCTGCAGGATTTTCTGTTTCGCTTTCTCATTCCCACCCGAACCGATGAAGCCCTCCAATATATCGAGCAGTTTATTGAAAATAGTCGCGCCTTGGGTGTCGTCGGGCTCTTGATTTTCGCCCTGACCTCGATTTTCTTGCTCAACGGTATCAGCAATAATATCAACGCTGTGTGGGCAAGTGGATCGAGGATCGGTTTCATCCGCAAATTCATGATGTATCTAGCGGTAATAGTTATCGGTTCACTACTGGTCGGTGCAAGCTTTACCTTCAGTATCACCCTGCACAATTTTGCGGCCGGCTATCCCGAGGTTTCAGCGTTGTTGCGCATACTACTGAAAGCGGCTCCAACCCTCTTCATCTTTATTGTCATTTGGTTGATGGTGTTTGCAGTTCCATCAGCCAGGGTCTCCCTCCTCAGCAGTGTAATCGGGGCTGCCTCCGGCACCCTTTTATGGGAAATCGCCCGCTTTCTGTTTATCGACGGAACCAACTACGTAATTCGTATATCGGTTATCTACGGTTCACTGGCTGCCATTCCGATTTTTTTGGTGTGGCTCTCGCTGAACTGGCTGATTATTTTTATCGCCGCTGAGATCACCTATGTACATCAGCATCGTCAGAATTTCACCGAAGCCCATTCTCACAAAGAGACGAGCCCTTATCAGGAGCTGCACATCGGTCTGCAAATTTTTATGTACATCGCCGCCCGTTTTCTCCATGGCAGCGAACCGGTTCGCCTGCAGGATTTAGCCAACCACTTCTCGCTGCCGATAAAATCGCTTGAAAAATACATACGTAGATTCGAGCGTTGCGAATTGCTGTTTCGGGCGCATTCTGTGAATCCGCATATTCTGCCGCAAAAAGAGTTGGCCCATACCAGCCTTGAAGAGGTTCTATCGGCATTGTGGGGAAAGGGTCACTACGACTCTGGTGTCAATTCGGGCGATAAGGTTTCACAGAAGGCTCCACAAAATCCGCCGCTGGCACTTTCAATCGTAACTAGATTTTCTGAAGCCGCCCTATCCCCTTTTGCGCATACCTCAATTCTCGATCTACTTCACACGGAGGAATCAAAACAGAGGCATGAAAACTAAGTTCGTACTCGCCTGTCTGCTGCTTTTTTCAACAGTTTTATGGACTCTCCTGTCGAGCTCACTCTCGAAGCCGCAACCGACGATAGTCGTGAAAGTCGATACAAGGACTGACTCGCTCTGGAACTCAACCATTGCGAGATATCCCCTGCCGGAGGGGATAGTTTCGGGTTTACCCTCAGAGGCAGCTGAAGCGGGCGATGTGAAGATTATTGCCTCTGTGGAACTTATTCATCAAACCGCAGGGTCTATGGCCGTAGAGGGCCATTTACAGCTGCCTGAAGACGCTCTGCTGCTCGATTCAAACTATTATGTACCATCAGCACCGATATGGGACCCTCGCAACAGTATTGAAGCGAATGAAATTGCAAATGTAGAGATTATTCCAGTAGATAAGCTTACGCTGCCCGACAAAGCCTTGGCAGTCGGGGGGCTGCGGATAGACTCCCCCGATTATCCATTGGTGGAACAGAAAATCCTGATTCTCAACTGGCACACGGATCTGCCTCCCAATGGCGAGCAGCCAGAAATCGATGCGGCCGTTGATCTTCTGCGTACCTGGTACAAAAACCTGCAGTCAGAGTATGAGCTTGTACGCGACGCTAAAGCCCCGCGCTTATCCTGGATAGGCGGCGTGGGCGATATTATGGTACAGCGGGGTGTGCAGGATATGCTGATCGGAAACGGAAATCGGGGACTGAATAGAGTGTTTCAGAGAACCTTGCCGATCCTGCAGCAACAGGATCTGCTAATCGGCAACTTGGAAGGGGCCGTCACCCGCCGGGGAGTTCCAACTCCCAAATCGTACAACTTTCGCTTCTCCCCCGATGTCCTGCCGGCTCTACAACAGGCGGGTTTCAACTATTTGTCGATTACCAACAACCACTGTTATGACTACGGTACCACCGGTTTTTTAGATACACTGAAGCACCTGCGGGAGCACGGAATTCCGACATCGGGAGCCGGAGAAACCCCGCAGCAGGCCCACAGACCGGCAAAAATGCGCATCAACGGTACCGAAGTGGCGATTCTCTCGGTCGGGGCCTACCCCCAGGAAAAGAACGGTTTCAACGGACGTACCCAGGCGCAGGTTACTGATAACAGGCCCGGTATAATTTTCTCAGGACCGCAAACCCTCGAGACTGTCCGGCAGTTCAGCAGTAAGAACGGGGTTGATGTGGTGGTAGCCCACGGCGGAGAGGAGTGGCACGATTCCCCCTCTGCAGAGCAGCAGGAGTTTTACCGCGCCTGTATTGAAGCCGGCGCCGATATCGTATTCGCCCACCATCCGCATGTGCTGCAGGGGATGGAAGCCTATAAAGGCGGTTTGATTGCCTATTCCCTCGGAAATTTTATCTTTCCCGGAATGTACGTGATGCCCCGGGCGGAAGAGTCGCTTATTCTATCAACGGGTTTTTACGGCAGCCGGATGCTGTATGTAGTGCCGTATCCGGTTCGAATTGATAACCGTGTAGTTGATCTGGAGGACGAATCGGGAGCGATTCTTGCACGTTTCCTCGAACTCACGCAGCAGCTCAACTGAGCCTGCCCCTGCCGGGAGCTGTATAAAAAAAGTCCCGCTTAACAGCAGGACCATGTGTGTGAAGAGTAAATAAACGAAAGTTTAGAGTGCCGCCAGGGCCTCTTCAGCCTTGCCGTGCTTGATGGTTGCGTTGCACTGTTTGCATACCATAATTTTCTTCTCGTTTACTTCGTGTTCGTACATCAGTTTGATGCCGGTTCGTTTACAGATAGGGCAAGTACCGCGACCCTGATTTCGGATTTCCCTTATTCCGCTTCCTCTGTGCGATTTGGACATAGCTTCTCCTTGAGCAACATGTGAAAATGTGGGTGAAATAATACTGCCTGCGGACAAAAAAGTCAACCAAGCCAGCAATCAGCGCTTTAGTTCATTGATTCAAAAAAGATTCAAACACATCTGCTATCGTTTTGGACGCTCTGTCAATAAAGCTTCTAATATTGGCAGGACGTTCTCCGGATACCGTATCAGAAACTATTCGCAGCAGGACGACCGGAATATCGTTGAATTTTCCCGCCAAAACTATGCTGCTGCTCTCCATATCGGCCACATCGCCGTCCAGGCTCTTCCGCAGCATTGCACGCTCTTCGCCGCCGTTTTTGATTGGAATTACCCGGTCACCACTCAAGAAACGGCCGGTAAACACCCTCTCCGTCCGGCCTTGGCAGTGGGCTTCCATTCGCTTGCGCAGTGCCAAATGAGTAGGGAGTTCGCGTTCCCTCGCTCCCTTTTTTGCGTATCCCGGAAACACACCTATACCACCGCCGACTTCCGATGTATCTAAATCCCATTGAATAACATCAGCGGCAATAACGATATCCCCCAATTGGTACATCGGATCTAAGGCGGCTCCGATACCGCCGAACAAAATCATTTTCGGCCTGTAAGTAGTACATATATGCTGGGTAGTAAGCGCTGACTGCGCAATTCCGGCGCCGGTCCAGGTGCAGACCACCGACTTTGCTGCCAATACACCCTGTGTTATCTCTCGCCCGGCCCAATGGAATCGTTCCGCCTGCTCCATTCTAAGCCTGGTCCGGTACATTTCCGCCTGCAGGGCACCGAGTACTGCAATCATAGCCTCTCATCCCGCCCATCCAGCCAGCGGCTTACAGCTTCTGAAAACCCACCTTCACCGCACTGCGGGACAACGGTAAAGCGATTCTGTAGTTCATGTGGGGCATTGGCCACTACAAACCCCCGGCTGCTCCACTCGAGCATGTGCAGGTCGTTATAATCGTTGCCCACCGCCATTGTGGCCTCCTGCGCCACTTCCAATCTTTCGGCCAACCAGGCTATTCCGCTGCCCTTGTGGGCCCCCGGAGGAAACAACTCGATCCACAGCGAGCTTCCATCAAGGGGAGAACTGCTCCAGATAACCGAACACTGATCTTGAAATTCTGTTTTCAGTTTTTCCAACAGTTCTTGATCATCGGGGGTTATCAGCACAAATTGAGTAGCCTCAAGCCGCAGCACCGGCCGCCAATCGAAGGGTATCGCATACGCCTGGTACAGTTCTATCCGTTTAAGAAAATCTTTGCGGCTGCAGCTGACCTTACCCTGATAATAGTGAAAATAGTGGTTATCCGGGATTGGATGATGCACCATAAAATCCAATTCAATGTCGATCAAGCGCCGGCACAACTGTTCGGTTTGTTCAGCAGAGAAAACAACTCTTCTCAGCAGCTCTTCATCTTTCAGATAATACACTCCGGCCCCGGAAGAGAAAACCACATAATCAATCGGAAAACTGGAATCAACCACCCGATACAGAGATTTGAGAGAACGTCCGGTGGCCAGCACGCGCACATATTTGTGATCGAGTGCGTTCAGGGTAGATAAGTCCTGCGGCGCAAACCCGCTCAGCTTATCGTAAAGCGTCCCGTCGAAATCACTGACAACCATGCCGTTGTACATATGCAGGCTACTCCAGTACCTGATAACAACTGCTGGTGAGAGGAGCGGAGAGACTGCCCAGAACCCGCTCGAACAATACACCGTCGCGGTGGGGCACCTGGTGGCCGAAGGTGGCCCGAATTGACATGGAGACGAACTGAACAGACCTTTCAATTGCAATCGGCAGACTGTCACCCTGGAGTAGACTTCCGACCAGAACGCTGGCAAACAAATCACCGGTACCTGGATAGAAGGCCGGTACATAATCGCAGTCTACTTTCCAAAAACGGCCGTCAATTCGGTCGTATGCAACAACGGTTGAAATGTCCGGCTTCCCATCGGTCTTCACGCTGGTCATCACTACCATACGCGGCCCCATTGCGCTCAACGCGAGAAGATGTTCCTTTATGTTCGCATTAGAAATCGTATTCTGAAGCGGCACATCAAGTAAAAAGCTGGCCTCGGTCACATTGGGGGTTATGACATCCGCCTTTTCTACCAGTCTGCGCATCTCCTCTACCATGGAGGTATCGAATGGTCCGTAAAGCTCGCCATCGTCTCCCAGTACAGGGTCGACCATCACTAACTGATCTTTATCATTGCTGCGGAAATCATGAATAAACTGCCGGACAATCTCGACCTGCTCGCTCGAGCCCAAGAAACCGGAGTAAATAGCATCAAAGTCTATCCCGAGCTGCTTCCAGTGGGAAGCGATCGGCTGCATATATTCTGTTAAATCGAGAAAAGAATAATCGTCGAATCCTCCGGTATGGGTTGAAAGCAGGGCCGTCGGCAATGGACATACCTGCACACCCATCGTTGAGAGAACTGGCATTATAAGCGTCAGCGATGATCTACCGAAGCCCGAAAGATCATGAATCGCCGCCGCTCGCGGAACCGGTTTGCGCATTGTACGCCTCCTTACAGTTTTATGGTATATCAAATACACAAAATTGCATACGGTTTACTGACATACCCGACGTGTGTATGGTACAAATACCTATGGTCTTCTACGATCCAGTTACCAAGTTAGCAATAGCAGACCCCGACCGACAGCCCTTTGAAGGCGGCATACCGAGTTATGGCGACCTGATCCGGGCTGTAGAAGCTATGATTCTTTCAGCCTCCGGCTGGAGGAAGGTGTTTTCGGCTGATGGAGATGAAAAGAGTTCCACCGCGAGGGTGTCTGCTGCCGATAAAGTTATCGCCGGTACAGGGGCACTCTGTTTTTTTGAACACCTGTGCAGACAGGGCTGCAGCACTCCGGTTATCTGGATGGCCTGCGACAGCCGGCCGACAGGATCTGCGCTTATTGATGTAATGCTGCGGGTATTGCTGTCACTCGGTGCACGGATCAAGCCGAGTTTCATCACCGCCGCCCCCGAGCTCATGGCGGCAGTGAAGATAGATACAGAGGCGCAGGGTTTCATTTACATCTCCGCCAGCCACAATCCGGTCGGACACAACGGATTCAAATTCGGCGGTTCCAACGGTGCGGTTTTCGGAGGCGCCAGATCAACCGAACTCATCGAACATTTCAGAGCATCCCTTAGAGAAGAGCGGATTATCGAAAAAATCGCTAAGCTGTGCACCGATGCCGACACTGCTGCCTACCGCCAAATCTTACACAGCATACCCGAATATAAGCAGACAGCCGCCCGCAGTTATTTTAACTTTACCCGCCGGGTAGTTTCCGGTGCCGACGACGCCCAGCAGCAGAACAGTTTTTTTGAGTCTTTAGCCAATGCTCTCGAACACACCCCGACCGGAGTACTGGGCGAGCTGAACGGCAGCGCCCGCAGCACTTCTATCGACCGGCGTTTTCTTGAAGACTGCGGTTTTCTTGTGGAAATGCACAACGATACCCCCCGGCAGATAGTCCATCGAATAGTTCCCGAAGGCGCGAGTTTGGATACCTGTCGTGACCTATTGGCGCAGGCGCATGCCCGGAACCCGGCATTCACCCTGGGTTATGTTCCGGACAACGACGGCGACCGGGGCAATATTGTTTTTCTCTCCAAAAACATACCGGAGCCGCGTCAAATTACCGCACAGGAGGTGTTTGCATTAGTGGTACTGGCCGAGCTGGCCTTTCAGGACCAATTTCTGACTCCCACGCAGCCCAAGGCTGTGGTAGTGAACGGCCCTACTTCAATGCGCATTGACCGTATTGCCCGCGCCTTTGGAGCGGAGGTTCACCGGTCTGAAGTTGGCGAGGCCAATGTGGTCAACCTGGCCGACCAGCTGCGCCGCCGCGGATATCAGGTACGGATTTTAGGGGAAGGCTCCAACGGGGGAAACATTACCCACCCCTCTACCGTACGCGATCCCCTGGGTACCATTATTTCAATTACAAAGCTGTTGGTCCTTCGCGGCGATGAATCCCGGTTCAACCCTTATCGACAGTGGTGTCGAAGTGCCGAAAGCGAATTGCCCTATTCGGCCGATTTTACTCTTGCAGATATACTCGAGTCCTTACCCCCCTTCGTAACTACCAGTGCCTACGAAGCCGAGGCCAAAATGCACATCAAAACCCTTGATCATGGGCAACTGAAAAGACGCTGGGAACAAATCTTTCTTCAGGAGTGGGAGAAATACCGTAATTTTCTCCAATCCGAATACGGCATTGTCAAGTGGCGGGAGGTGAATTATGAGGGCACTACAGCCAAAGAGGGGTTCGGCCCGGAATTCCGCAGCGGAAGCGAGCAAGGCGGCCTAAAAATAATTTTCTCCAATGCTGCGGGTGAGGATACCGATTTTATCTGGATGCGCGGCTCCGGCACCGAACCGGTTTTCAGAGTTTTAGCCGATTCTTCCGGAGGCGGCAAGCCGCGTCACGACTGGCTCTTGCAGTGGCAGCGCAGGATGATTGAATCTGCAGATAGCATTCAATACACTTAATATATATACACAGAAAAGTAGGAGGCACAAATGAGCGTACATATTGGAGCACAGAAGGGAGATATTGCCGATGTCGTACTCTTGCCCGGCGACCCGCTGCGGGCGCAGTTCATAGCGGAAAATTACCTTTCCAACCCGGTGCAGTACAACAAGGTTAGAGGCATGTACGGATACACAGGCTCGTATAAAGGCACTCCGGTATCGGTCCAGGGGTCCGGAATGGGGATCCCATCAATTTCGATTTATGCCCACGAACTGATTAACGATTACGGTGTGCAGCGTCTCATGCGCATCGGTTCCTGCGGCTCAATGCAGAAGAATGTTAAAATTCGCGATTTAGTGTTCGGGATGGCCAGTTCCCACGATTCCGGGATCAACGACCGCCGTTTTCCAGATATGACTTATGCACCGATTGCCGATTTCGGACTCCTGGAAAAAGCAGTTAACACTGCCCGCGATAAAGGCTATCCTTTTCATGTCGGCAACATCTTGTCCACCGATCTTTTCTACAATGACGATCAGGATTTATGGAAACAGTGGGCAGCCTTCGGTGTATTGGCCGTTGAAATGGAAGGGGCGGCGCTGTACACCTTAGCATCAAAGTTCGGTGTCCGGGCACTGACGATGCTTACCGTCAGCGACCATTTAGTAACCGGAGAACAAACCAGCAGTGAGGAGAGAGAGAAAACCTTCACTCAGATGATGGAAGTAGCTCTGGAGACGGCAATTTCACAGCAGTAAACAAAACCAATCTCGGCCGCGCATCAACAATTTTGTCATGATGTGCGGTCATTTTATTTTATTCGGTAGTACTCTTCTTCGGCAGCGATAAAGCCTTCTTTCTCCAGTTCCAGCATACAGCGGCTGATTCGCTCGTTCTCAAAACTACTTAGTTTCTGTAGAACCTTCGCCTTTCTGAGAGGCCCTTCTGCGGTGATAAGACGCAACACTGCTCCACGTATCTGGCGGTTCGAGTTTTCAAACGGCGGCTGCCGGCGGTAATGGGCACTGCGTTGGTTCGGGTTGGGCACCGCATATTTCAGGTACACCCCGTAGTCCATCAGCGCATAGTACCACCGGCGCGGATCGCCTGTATCCACTACCTGCTCCACCACGCTCAACACTTCGCCGTCCTTTATATGCTCTTCGTTTTCAAAGAAAAAAAACAGGATAACCCGGCGGATATTTGTTTCTATGAAGGCCACCGGTTTTTGAAATATAAAGGCCTGCAGGGAACCGGCGGTAGCCGGACCAATCATCGGCAGGGAGAGCAGAGTTTCCTGATTATCTGGTAACCTATCGTTATATCGGCCGTGTACAGTTTCGGCTATTTTTTTTAACCCCAGGGCTCTGCGGTTATAACCGAGGCCCTGCCACAATTTCAGCACATCCCTCAGAGGAGCATCGGCCAAGGCCTGATAATGTGGAAAACGATTTAGAAAGGGCTGATACTTCTTTAGTACCCGCTCGGTCTGCGTCTGCTGCAGCATCAGCTCCGAAACCAAAATTTCGTACTGATCGTCGGTATCCCGCCACGGAAAAGGACGACCGTATTCGCGAAAATACTTCCACATACGCTGCTGAAATCGGTGTATTCGGGGTTCTGATAACTTCATTGTGTTCAGGCTGTCGTTTTATTGTTCTGAGGCGGCTTTTTCCCGTCGCTTACGCGCTTTTTCAGCTCCCCGGCTGATACGGTTCCACACGCCGGTAAGCCCCATAGCCTTCTTCATGGCAATCAGAGTAGCCTTGGCCTCTTCACGGGCGACCTCGGTGCCTTCGAAAATAACTTCCTCTACTAAACCGGTTCTCTCCTGGTATGCCTGCCGTTTTTCCCGCAGGGGATCGAGAAAGTTGTTCAATGCCGCCGACAGTTTTGTCTTTACCTCGACATCTCCGACCTTTCCTTCTCTGTAGCGGGATTTCAGGTCCTCGACTTCGGCCTTATTAGGATTAAAAATGTCGTGGTAAATGAATACAGGGTTCCCCTCCACCTGGCCCGGTACATCAGCACTCACTCGCTTGGGGTCGGTGTACATACTGCGGACTTTCTTTTCGACTGTCTTTGCATCGTCTGAGATGAAGATGGCATTGTTAAGGGACTTCGACATTTTGGCACTTCCATCGGTTCCTACCAGAGTTGGTACCTCGCCAATCTTTACATCGGGAATCGGAAATACCTCTCCGTACAGGGTATTAAACTTGCGGGCAATTTCGCGGGTAAGCTCTACGTGGGATTCATTGTCCTTTCCGACTGGAACCAAATTGGCCCGCGGCATGAGGATATCGGCCGCCTGCAATACCGGATAGCCCAGTAGACCGAAGGGAATTTCATTTAGATTGGCGGAGTTGGCCATGTCTTTGATACTTGGGAGTCTCTGCAGGCGCGGGACCGTGACCAGCATCTCGAAAATGAGGTTCATCTCGTACACCTCATGAACTGCCGACTGCAGATAGATCTTTGACTTTTGCGGATCGATTCCGCAGGCCAGGTAATCCAACACCATTTCTTTTGAGTTCGCGGAAATATTTTCAATGTCCGCTTTGCTGGGCTTGGTAGTCAACATATGCAGATCGGCAATTATAAAAAAGCAGTCGTATTTTTCCTGATACTTCACACGGTTAAAAATAGACCCGACATAGTGGCCCAGGTGCAGTTTGCCCGTCGGCCTGTCTCCTGTCAGTATACGTGGTTTATCCATGGTGGCGCTCCGTTTATTCAGATCTCTGGCTACTATAACGCGGCTTTTAAAAAGAGACAACGGTTTCGGAATCAGCAATTCTAAATTTGAAAATTTTATTAAAATTTTCAAATTTAGAATGCT
>CAZWDV010000029.1:0-37861 GCA_964632675.1 uncultured Sediminispirochaeta sp. | reverse complement strand
TTTTGATGTAATTCTAATTTTGGAAGTTATAGAACTTCCAAAATTAGAATTACTGATAGCTACTATTTACCCTGTATAATAAATCTTCTATACTACAAGTTGTATATTGGTGCATTTTTAAGGGGAGGACCACTTCAGATGGCCGAACGTGTACAGATCACAATCGATGGGAAAGAAATATCTGCTGAAAAGGGAGCCAATCTGCTGGTAACTGCCCGTGAAAATGGATTCGACATACCCAGTCTCTGTTTTCTAGAAAAACTTACCCCCACCGCAGCTTGTCGAATGTGTATTGTAAAAATTGAAGGCCGGCGCGGATTGGTTACCGCCTGTTCAACTCAGGTGGAGGAAGGTTTGCGGATAACCGCTTTTGACGATGAGATAGAGAAATTTCGAAAGACCACTCTGGAACTCCATTTAGCCGAACATGAATATGACTGTTCGGTCTGCGATGCCAATGGAGAGTGTGAACTGCAGGACCTGGCATACCGGTACGACCTGGGGGTTGAGAAAAACCGTACGATTCCCAGCCTCTCTATAAATACAGCTGACGCACACATCAGGCTGCCCCATGATAAAACTTCGCCGGTTCTGGAATACGACGCAAAGAAGTGTATTCGCTGCGGGCGCTGTGTACGGGCCTGTGATGAAATTCAGGAGAAGGGGGTATTAGACTTCCTTCATCGCGGGTCCTATACTTTTATTTCGCCCGAATTCGGTGCCTGGAAAGGGTCTTCCTGCGATGGCTGCGGCGAGTGTGTACAACTGTGCCCCACTGCAGCACTTACCGAAAAGCCGCTGGTCGAGCGTTTTCGGCCCTTCGATGCGGAAAAGAAAGTGACGACGACCTGCGTGTACTGCGGAGTCGGCTGTCAACTCGACATGTGGGTGAAAAACGATAAAATTGTGCGGGTTCGCGGTGCTGAAAAGCGCCCCAATAACGGGCGTCTCTGTGTAAAGGGGCGTTTCGGTTATGAGTTTATTCACAGCTCCGAGCGGTTACAGCGCCCGCTGGTAAAACGTAAGGGCGAGTTTTTCGAAACCGATTGGGATGAGGCGCTGGATATAGTGGCCACCCGATTCAAGCAGATACAACGGGATTACGGATCCGACGCCCTGGCCGGGCTCTCCTCGGCAAAATGCAGCAACGAGGAAAACTACATCTTTCAGAAATTCGTGCGGTCGGTATTCGGTACGAACAATGTAGATCACTGCGCCCGCTTGTGCCATGCGCCGACGGTGGCCGGTTTGGGTACGGCCTTCGGATCGGGGGCGATGACTAACTCAATCCCGGAGTTGGCCGATGCCGACTGTATTCTGGTAACCGGTTCGAATGTAACCGAGACTCATCCGGTTACCGCCACTTATATAAAAAATGCGGTGCGTAAAGGCGCTAAATTGATAGTAGTCGATCCGCGCAGAATTGACCTCGTTACACATGCCCATATCTGGGTTCGGCAGAACCCCGGCAGTGATGTTGCCTGGATCAATGGAATAATGAATGTAATTTTAGAGGAGGGGCTGCAGGATAATCAGTTTATCTCCGACAGGACCGAGGGCTTCGAAGAGATGGCGGAAACGCTGAAACAATACACGCCGGAGAAGGTTGAAGAGATATCCGGGATACCTGCCGAAAAAATCCGAGAAATTGCCCGGCTTTATGCACTGTCGACCTCCTCCTCAATTGTATATGCAATGGGAATAACCCAGCACACTACCGGCACCGACAATGTTTTGTCCCTGGCCAATTTGGCTATGGTAGCCGGTCAGATCGGCCGCCCGTCCACCGGAGTAAACCCCTTGCGCGGACAGAACAACGTCCAGGGGGCCGGAGACATGGCCGCCCTGCCGAATATATTTCCCGGGTACCAGAAGGTGACCGACCCCGACAGCCGCAAAAAGTTTGCCCGCGAGTGGAATGTTGAATCGCTGCCGGCTGAACCGGGACTGACGGTAACCGAGATAATGAACGCGGCTCTGGATAAGCGGGTTCGCGGCCTCTATATTATGGGCGAGAACCCGATGCTTTCGGACCCGAACCTCCAGCATGTGGAGGAGGCACTGAAGGCCCTCGATTTTCTGGTGGTGCAGGATATTTTTCTCAGCGAAACGGCCCGGTTTGCCGACGTCGTACTTCCGGCGGCCTCGTTTGCCGAGAAAGAGGGCACTTTTACCAACAGCGGGCGCAGCGTACTCAGAGTAAGAAAGACGGTGGAAGCGCCGGGTGCCGCCAAACCGGATTGGAAGATTGTCACAAATCTCGCCCAGCGAATGGGGTATTCGATGTCCTACAATTCTGCTGCTGATATCATGGACGAAATTGCCCGGGTAGCTCCCATTTACGGTGGAATCAGCTATAAACGGCTCGAAACAGAAGAGCTGCATTGGCCCTGCCCGACAGCCGATCATCCCGGCACCCTGTATCTTCATAAGGGCGAGTTCAAGCGTGGGAAAGGAAAGTTTCATCCGGTTGATTATCTGCCGCCGGCCGAGCGACCCGATAGTAAGTTTCCGCTGATTCTCTCCACCGGTCGAATGTTGTATCATTACCATACCGCTACCATGACGCGCCGTTCGAAACCGCTGAACACCTTTGCCAGGGATGCGTATGTAGAGATAAATGTGCAAGATCTTGAACAGATTGGCGCCTGCGACGGCTGTCGCGTGCGGGTGATTACCCGCAGGGGCGATATAGAGATTTTTGCGCGTGAAAGCGATCGGGTAGCCCCCGGCGTAGTTTTTATCCCCTTCCATTTTCATGAATCGCCGGCGAACCGCCTTACCAATGATGTGCTCGATCCGGTTGCGAAAATTCCGGAGCTGAAGGTGGCGGCCTGCCGGATAGAGAAGATGGAGTAGGGCACGGAAAATGAATAAGTATCAAACGAGAAAACCGGCCGCGCCGCAGGTAGTAGCGGGGATTCTCGCCGGGGGGCAGAGCCGGCGCCTGGGGCGTGACAAAGGTCTTATTCGGTGGAACGGCCGGAGTCTCATAGAATGGTCGGTGTTGCATGCGCAGAGTGTGGCCCGGCGCGTCTACATATTGGCCAAGCACAGAGAATATTATCCGAATCTTGAATATCCGGTATTGCCCGATTTATACAGCACTTCTTCACCCTTAAGCGGAATTCTTACTTTAGCTCCGTTTGTAAAAGACTGGATGCTACTGCTGGCCTGCGACATTGTACTGTTCTCCGACCAGATTTTGCCGTATATGTGGCAACAGCGGTCGCCCGGAAAGGCGGTGGTAGTAAAGTCTGCGGAAGGGCTCCAACCGCTGCTCGGTTTTTATACAGGTCAGCATTTGCAGTACTGGGAAAAGGCCTACCGCAGCGGCAATTACAAACTGCAGCCGGTGCTCGAGCAGATACCGCGAGTTGAAATTGATGCTGCCGAACTGCCGAAACCGTTGAACGGCGGCCCGGCATTTCTCAATGTTAACCGCAAAGAGGATCTATATAGGCTGCAGGAAATAGATAGGAGTGTGCGGGTACAATGAGCGAAGTGACCAAGCACATTCCCATTGTGCAGATCAATAAAGACGAGCTTATGCGTAAAGATGACTGTGTAATCCGTGAAGCGCATGTGGCTATCTATATTGAAGAAAAACAGGTGCTTTCAGCGCCCTGTTTGGATAGCGAACGGGAACTGTTTGTGTATGGGGCTCTGTTTACGCAAACAGGCATCTTTCCACAGGATGTCGAGCGGATAGAGTGGAAGGGCCTGACTGCGTTTGTTCATCTGAAAGAGGGGGCGGTTGCGGCCGAAGCTACTCCCGGCTTAGTTCGGGTAGCCTTAGAGCCGCGGTTTTCAGCCCAAGCGATTAGCTCAATCGTAGAACAGTTTCAGCAGCTTTCAGATCTGTTCAAAACGACCGGCGCCGTACATGTGGCTGCGCTCTGCAGTTCCGATGAAATACTTTACTGGTATGAAGATATCAGTCGTCGTACTGCTATTGACAAAGTTATTGGGAACTGGCTGCTCAGCGGTCGAGAAACGGCCGGCCAAACGCGCAATCTGGGCGCTACCGAAGAGCTGTTTTTGCTTACTTCCGGCAGAATATCCACCGATATCCTCATGCGGGCTGTCCGCACAGGGGTTCCGATGATGGTTTCAGTCGCACCTCCGAGCGATAAAGCCGTCGAAATTGCCCATAAGCAGCGTCTTACCCTAATAGGCTTTGCCCGGCCGCCGCGCATGAACGTGTACACCCACAGTATTCGCATTAAATAAAAATTGTGTTAGAGTGTTTATCTGTTCGAGACCTTCATCGGAGGCAGGAAAATCAACGAAACAAGTAGAACAATTCAGAACTTGAAACCAATGAGTGGAGCAGAGTATGAGTGAGCTGTTGTATTATGAAACGCCTTATGAAAGGAGTTTTACCGCGACTGTAACCGAAGCCGAGCCGGCCGCCCAGGGTTGGGCGGTACAACTCGACCGCACCCTGTTTTATCCCGAAGGGGGAGGCCAGCCTTCGGATATCGGATGGATAGATAACATCGAAGTTACCCGGGTGGAAAAACAGGGCAGTCAACTGTGGCATTATCTGGTTGACAAACCCGAACACAACCACGTCCGGGGACTGATTAAGTGGAGTCATCGGTTTGACTATATGCAGCAGCACACCGGCCAGCATATCCTCTCGGCGGTGATGTACCGCAGATTCGGGTACAATACAGTTGCGGTGCATCAGGGTGATGAGTACACGACCATCGAAATAGACCGGGATTCCATCGGCTCTGATGAAATCTCTGAAATCGAAAATGCCGCGATAGAATTGATAAACCAAAATCTACCTCTCCGGACCAAATGGGTAAAAGATTCTGAGGTTGAAGAGTACGATTTGCGCCGGGATCCTAAAGTAAGCGGTGATATCCGTCTGGTGCTGCTCGACTCCTACGATGTAGTTGCCTGTGGTGGAATCCATACGGGCAGCACCGGAGAGGTGAAGCTGGTTAAGCACGTAAATACTGAAAAGATCCGCGGCCGGGTACGGCTGTACTGGAAGATCGGCGAGCGGGCGATCGAAGATTATGATCGGAAGAACAAGATAGTACAAACCTTAGGCGACTGGTTCTCAGCACAGGCTCCGGAACTGCTCGAGCGGGTGGAGGGCAGCCTCGATGAACTGAATGAACAGCGTAAACGCGCCAACTATATGGAAAGCCGGGTAGCCGGTTTGACTGCCCAACAGCTCCTCAGTGAAGCCCGGCCCGGAACGGGTGGCATGCCGATAATAACTGCCGAGTTTAATGGGGAAGGGAAGGATTTTCTCAAGAAGGTTGTCCAGGAGCTTCCCGATGATACCCCCTGGGCGGCCTGTTTGATAAACCATCAAGAACAGTCTTTTCAATGGCTGATTGCGGTGTCCGAACAGCTCGAATTCGATCTGAATCCCCATCGTAAACAACTTTTGGCCCTGATTGACGGAAAGGGCGGCGGCCGGACACCGGTATGGCAGGGAATCGGAAGCACACCAGAGGGACTCCCTCAATTCTTTGCGCAGTTTTCCAGGCTGCTTGATCAACAAGCAACACACTAATCATCGTACATGATATGAGGCGCCGAGCGGTTCCCGGCCGGCATAAGTGAGATACGCATCCTTATCTATCGGGTAGTCCCAGCATCCTTGGCGGTGGAGTGAATAACCCCCGAAGCCGGTTTTGAAGCGGTACAGGCCGTACATCGGATGAGCCGGCTGCTCGGCTGGGGGAATGCCGAAAAGATCATAATAGACACAGTTATTTTGCTGGGCTAACTGAATAGCTTCCCACTGCAGGCGATAGGTAGGCATGAAATTGCGCTGTTCCGTGTACGATGCGCCATACAAGTACGTTGCGGTAGAGCCGTGCAGGGCCAGGATCATACCGGCCAGCGGGTGGTGGTCTTTCTCGGCAATCAGTAAATGAATATCGGTGTTGGGTAGCTCTGCAGTGTGCTCTACTTCCAACAGCTTCTTGAAGTTGCGGTATGCGTGCAGGGATATTCCGTTTCTCTCTGCAGTTGCCGCGTACATTCGATACCACTCGTCGAGCCGGCTGAACTGAGCATCGGTCACTGTAACCCCTTTCCGGCGTGCCAGCCGAATGTTATAACGGGTTTTGGCCCGCATCTCCCGCAGCAGTTGATCCTTGTCTTTGGAAATGTCCAAGATCCGGGTGTCCGGCGGCTGAATATCGGTGGGGGCCTTGCGGAGATTTTTCTGGCGGGTGCCGAAGTTCATGCGCAGCTCACGCAGACGGTCCGAAGGAAGCGGCTCATCCTGGTAAGGCGACTCCCAGGGCAGGTCGTAACGGATAAAACGGCATTCTTGAGGAAGAAATTGCAGCAATTCCTGTGAGAGTTGTTCGAGAAACTGACCGCGAATCTGCTCAGGAACGGAAAAGGTAGGCGCCCAGGGAACATACGCATATGAAAAGTCCGGAGCCTTCCCTCTGTGTTGAGTGTCGGGCTTTCCCGGCTGCTGTATGAACAACAGAAGGGTATCCCTGTTATCCTGCCAGGATAGACTGAAGGCATACGGCTGCCAGCCCATTTCGTTCTTAACCATCGCCCAAAAGCGGGACTGCATGAGATTTTTGCGGTTTGCCATCTGGTTTACGGGAATTCGCTTCAAATACATCACGGAGACACGCCTCCCCGTTCGAGCAGCACCCACTCGAGAAACTGATAGTTGACCTCCCAGGCCCGCGGACCGTAGCCGCCGGCCATAAGATAGGCGGCCGGAATTCGACGTGCCGCCAGAAAGTCGTAGATAACCGTGTCGCGGGCTTTCAACTGTTCGAGGCTGAGCTTTAGTTTCGAAGCGGAATCCAGGCCGTCGTGCTCGTACGGATCGGCCCCGAATACTACCACCGCAATATCGGGATTCGGCAGGGCCTGCTCGAGCTGCTGCAGACCGTCGGAGAGCCGGTCGGAATATGCGTGCTCTTCGCCGCTGTGTATAGGAATATCCACAGTGCTGGGAATAAATGCGGGGTGTTCATTTCCGTTTGCATCATAACGCGGCAGGTCCATCGGCCATCCAGCGGCCATGTGGATGCTCAAGCTGGCAATTGAAGGGTCCTTCGCAGTTAGGGCGGCAGTGCCGTCGCCTTTGTGGGCATCGCCGTCAATTACCCAGGCAGTGCGGATTACTCCTTCAGCCTGTAAGCGGCGAATTCCAATGACAATATCATTGATAATGCAGAACCCGTGGCCGAACTCGGCATGGGCATGGTGAAATCCGCCACCGAAATAGAAGCAGAAATTTTCTTGAAGGGCAGTGCGCATGCACTGCAGGCTTCCGGCGGCACGAGTGCACATAACCGGAAATATTTCTGTGAGGGGGCTCTGGGAAAGCTGTGGGTTGTAACGGTTATAGCCGCCGTTTTCATCTATGAGTTCATATGCAACGTACAACAGTGATTCCAATTTGTCGGAGTAAAGGTCCTGCACGTAGGTACTGCTATGGACACGGGAAAGATCTTCGCGGCTTATATATTCACTCTTCTCGGTGGAAAGCAGATGCTGCATATAGGGCCCGATGCGGGTGTTATTCTGCAGGGCTTCAATAGTTGTGGTGGCACGGGTATCGAGCACCGGAATCTGCATACCGAAATGCTGTAGACCAGGAAGGCCGGGATAAAATAGGAGCTGCATAAGAGCATTGTAGAAGCTTTTTTCTAATCTCTCAAGCGGGCTTTTACTTACTTCTACTTGCTTCTCGCAAAAATATAGAATATCTTATATATAAAATAACAATTCAAAGCTATGGGAGGCACAATGGCGTTTTTATATGTACTTGGAGGATTTGTCGTTCTGTTTTTCGGATTTCAATATCTGATGGTATTTAAGATGAAGCTGAAAAAGGGAAAAGATGCCCCGGAATTAGCGGGCAAGTACGCAAAGGCGGTTCGCTCGGGCAAGAAATCTCTATTTTATTTTTACAGTCAGAGCTGTGGTGCCTGCAAGGCGATGACACCGATTATCGAAGAGTATTCCCGAAAAAACCCGAACTATTTCAAAGTCGATGTACAAAATGATATGGAAACAGCCCGGAAATTCGGAGTCATGGGTACGCCCTCTACGGTGATTGTTGAAGGGGGTAAAATTAGGGAGTTTTTAGTCGGGCCGGTATCGGAGGAAAAGCTAAGCGCACTCCTCTAATCCTCGCCTCGTTCCAGACGGGCAATAATTTCCGGAAAGAAGAAAAACATCACTGTTCCTTGCTCCTTTATATGGTACAATATACAACCAAAATAATTGATTGACTACACAGAGAGGATAACACAATGGAGATTGTCGAAAGACTGTCTTCGGCGCTACGCTTTAAGACGGTCTCCTATACTGAGCAATCACGTATAGAGTACGACTAATACGAAAAGTTTTTAGAGTTTTTATCCGAGGCTTCCCCGAATCTTTTCGGTACTGCAGAACAGGAAATCATCTCGAATTACAGTCTCGTTCTGAAGCTCTCCGGCCGGAACCCGGCGGGACATCGTGACTGTGTTTTTCAAGGGAACTCTTTCAATTTTGCCAGCAGTTCTGCTGATTATGATGGCTATGAGCGTGAAGCACATCATTTTTTTGTGGCCTCCGCTTCGGCGAAAGCCTTTCTGATGATGCCGATTCTTGCTCCGCTGGCGGACTTGGTGGGGCTCACCCGGCAAACAGTAGTGCTGGCTTTTGATTTCGGGGACGGCTTCAGCAATATGATTTACCCGTCAAACGCCCTGCTGTTGATTGCATTGGGATTTACCGTGGTGAGTTATCCGAAGTGGCTCAAATGGACTTTGCCTATCCAGGGAATAATGCTGAGTCTGACAGTTTTATTTTTGATGATTGCAGTGAGTATCGGCTTCGGACCGTTCTAATCGCCGTAAAAATCCTCGACAATCCGGCGGTGCTCGAATGCAAACGGAAGTGAATGCAGCTCTTCACGGGTAAACCAGCGCAGCTCCTTCACTTCCGACTCCTGCCGTTTTAGGCTGCCGGTGGTGTAGGCTACGAATATCAAGGCTACTGCGTGCCAATTGAGTTCGGCATAATATTCAGTGTAAAAGTTGAAGAAGTTGTAGTTGATGACCTGCAGGCCGGTTTCTTCGTGCACTTCCCGGGTCAGGGCTTTTTCTACCGGTTCTCCGTAATCGATGTGTCCTCCGGGTATACACCAGCGCCCCTCGAAGGGATCATGATTTCTCTGCTCCAGCAGAAGTTTTCCATCGCTTTCAATCAATGCTCCTACTGTGGCTTTTACACAATAGTGCTGGCTTTCGCTCATGCAACCGCCCCTCTCTTTTTAGAAAATTTAAGATACTCTTTTAGTTCGACAATCTCTTTTAAGTGCCGTACCGTCTGCCACACCTCAACATAACTGGTGTAAAGCGGTACCGGAGCTAATCTGATTACATTGGGGAATCGAAAATCCGGTATAACACCGCGTTTTTTCAAAGCCGCATTTATCCGCAGCGCCTCTTCGTGTTCCACAGCAACATGCCCTCCGCGACGCTGAGAATCGCGGGGGGTACCGATAGCATACCCGCTTTGTTGCTCCGGCACAAGTGTATCCAGAAGATACATCATATACTCGGTGAGGTGTAGAGATTTTTTGCGCAGCGCTGCCATCCCGGCGGTGTGATACAACTTAAGGGAGCCTTCCAGCGGAGCGGTGCTCAAAAGGTGCGGAGTGCCGATATGGAATGCCTCTGCATTCGGTGCCGCTTCAAAATCGAGTTTCATATCGAATTGCCGCTCTTTGTTGTACCCCCACCATCCGGCCATGGCCGGATGGGTCGGCAGATGTTTTTGATTAACGTATAAGCCGGCAGTGCCGCCGGGCCCGTTGTTCATGTATTTGTAGTTGCACCAAAAGGCAAAATCGACCTCATCCGTATCGAATGCGTGCGGCACTGCTCCTATCGAGTGACTGCAGTCAAAGCCGATAACTATCGCCCGTTCATGGGCTTCGCGGGTCAGCATATTGAGATTCAGCAGTTGTCCGCTGCGGTAGAGTACCGCCGGAAAAAGAGCTAAAGCCACTCCGCTGTCCATCTCAGCGATAATGTCCTGTTCGTCGAGGAAACGGCCGTCTCTGCTCTTTACCAGTCTGAGATCCGTGTCCGGATTGCGTCCGAGAGAGATAAGAATAGACTTTACCGCATAGATATCGGAGGGGAAGTTGAGTTCGTCCATCAAAATTACACTTCGGGAACCGGTCGGTGTGTAAAAGGTTCGCACCAGGGCGTGCAGATTCACAGTGGTGGATGCGGTAATTGCAACTTCATCGGGCCGGGCACCTATCAGCGGGGCTTCCATTTCGGCAAGTTTTTCCGGATAGGTATACCAGGGAGTATCGGGCTCGAGCCAGCCGTTTATTCCGAGCTGTTTCCATTCGTTCATCACACGGTGCACGCTCTGTTCCGCTTCGTGCGAGAGCAAACCTAATGAATTGCCGTCCATATAGATAGTATCTTTTAACTTATAGAAATGTTCGCCGTATGTACTCAGCTCATCCTCGGCATCGAGTTGTTCTGCATATTCACGAGTTGGTTTGAAAGTGTTCGGCATATGGCTCCCCTCCGGTACTAAATGTGAGTATAGCACTCTATCGAAGTGCGTCAAGTACAATGCAAAGTTATTCCAGGCCCTTAGGCGGGCCGAGAATTTCGGAAAGCAGAATCGCCCGCTGCAGTTCGTTGAGCTCCCGCAGTTTAGAGATTGCCGGTGTACCGGGGAGTGAAGCGTGCTGAATTCCGCCTTCGGAAACTTTAGTAGTTTCGGTTGTCTTTGACAGAGGAATATCGATTTCGTTCGACATCGCTTCGATGGGATTGAACTTTTCACCAAGCTGCTGTGAAGTACCCTGCTGTCGGACGGAGGAGGGCCGTCCTTCGCTGAAGGAAACTTCCGGCTCACTTTCTCTTTCCTGGCGACGCAAAAGATCGATGGAAGAGAAGAGCCCCCTGGCGCTTTTTGCTGCAGACCGTAGTGGGCGTGACTTACTGTCGGTCGCGTTTCGCTGATCACCGGCCGGCTGGGAGCCGGCCGAGTGGTCATGCATATAACCCGCCTTTCGGTCTTTTCTGGCCTGTAGATAGGCCATAGCCATAGGCACTACGATGATCAGCACAAAGGTGAGAAAAGTGAAGAGTGTTCCGATGAGGTCACCACCTGAGTCCATTCTACTGCTCCCTACTCTTCCTTGTTGGGTTTGCTGGGTCCTTCCCCGCTGATGCTTTCCCGCATAGAGGTGTCGGCCTGCACGTTTTTCATCCGGTAATAGTCCATTATCCCTAAATTGCCTTTGCGGAAAGCCTCTGAAATAGCTTTGGGAATTTCAGCTTCCTGCAGCACAACCTTGGCACGGTTTTCCTGGACCTGGGCCACCATTTCCTGTTCGCGGGCCTGGGCTGCAGCCCGGCGCTGTTCGGCAACGGCCTGGAATCGGCGTTTGTCCGCTTCGGCCTGGTCGGCCTGCAGCTTTGCGCCCACGTTCTCGCCAACGTCGATGTCGGCTATATCAATGGAGAGAATTTCAAAGGCGGTGCCGGCATCCAGTCCTTTCTGCAGTACAGTGCGGGATATCTGGTCCGGGTTTTCCAATACATCCTTGTAGCTTTCCGAAGAACCGATAGTAGTTACAATTCCTTCCCCGACCCGGGCAATTATTGTCTCCTCTTTTGCTCCGCCGACCAGCCGTTCGATGTTGGCCCGCACAGTTACCCGGGCCTTCGCCCGCAGCTGGATTCCGTCTTTGGCAACTGCATCGATGGTACTGCGGCCCTTTTCCGGGTTCGGACAATCGATTACCTTGGGGTTAACGCTGGTTTTTACCGCATCGAGCACATCCCGACCAGCCAAATCAATGGCGGAGGCTTTCTGAAAGTTGAGTGGGATGCTGGCTTTATTGGCGGCAATCAGAGCCTTGGCAACCCGCAATACATCACCTCCGGCCAGATAGTGGGTCTCGAGAAGGTCGCTGTCGGTCTCTATACCTGCTTTTGTGAGCATGATGCGGCTGTCTACAATGATTTTCAGCCTGACCCGGCGAATCCACATGCCTACGAGGCGGGCCATCGAAATATGGGCCCCGGATAACAGGGCTCTGAACCATAAACTGAAAAATTTAAAGAAAAAGGCGATAAACACCAGTAAGACGATACCTATGAGTACATACAATACTATCATTGCCATCATGAATCTCCTTCCCGCACAATTATGCGGTTCCCTTCGGTATGGACTACCCGTACGGATACTCCTTGTTCTATAAATTCGCCGTCAGTGACGGCACTGTAGCGGGTTTCGTTTATTATTACGCTGCCCGCCGGCCGCAGCGGGGTTTCCGTAGTTCCGGTTTCCCCCTTGAGTGTGTCGTATTGATAATCGGTGTGGCTGGAATAACCGGTTTCCGGCGACTGGTTTTTCGAGAGGATCAGTCGTTTTCCCATGAAGGTGCGCGGAAAAAATTTGAAGTAGAGTATGAATATGGTGGGCACCGCGATGAACGCGCCAATGAGAAATATAGATCCGACCAGATTTCCCTGGGTTTGGAAGGTGCGTACAATCGAAGCAATAATACTTCCCAGGCCGACCAACCCGATGATTCCCCCGGCCGGTACGAACAGCTCGATAATCATTGCCGCAATTCCGATAGCTGCCAGTGCGATAATCGGGATCATTCCTTCACTTCCTCCACAACGATGCGATTGCCTTCTATGTCTACAATCGCCGCTTTCGCGCCGGATTCGAGCCAGCGCCCCTCGGTTACCACCGAGTAGGTAGCGTCTCCCACCTTTATTTTACCAACCGGCCGCAGCTTGGTCAGTACAGTACCGGTAGCGCCGACCTCAAGTTCGGGAAACGCGCGGGTCTGTGGGGGGTTGCTCTGAGCTGCGCTGCGGACGGAGCTGGAGGAGCTGGAGGCAGAACTTGCTGCGACCGATGAGCCGGTACCGGAAATGTCCGGCTGGGGATTGGTGAGAATCAGCCTTTGGAATAGACGAATCCGGGGAAAAAACATCATTAGTATTCCCATCAACAGGAATGAAGCTGCCAGGGTTCCGAATACCAGAAACAAATTGCGGGTGAACAGCTCAACCTGCCAGTCGTTGTCCGGCAGAATAAACTCTTGCCGGGAGAGTACCAGGCCAACCGTCATAAATACCAAACCGCTTATACCGGCTACTCCGAATCCGGGAATAAGGAATACTTCCACAATCAGCAGCACAATCCCGACTAAGAAGAGCAGCAACTCGATCGAGCTGAGAGTGCCCATCAGTCCGCTGGATAAAAACATAAGTGCAAAGGCGGTAATCGCGATGGTTCCGGGGATTCCGAATCCCGGGCTGGAGATTTCCATATACAGCGCCAGAAGACCTAATGTCAGTAGGAGACTGGCAACTGCGGCGCTGGTGAGCAGATTGACAACTCTGTCAGCCGAAGATGGTTTAAGACGCATAAGCGATTCTACTTCGAGGCGGGACTGCAGCTCGTCGAGATTTCTGACTGTCCCGCTGGATATTCCATATTTCTCCATCTCACCGGCGGTCAGAGTGAGCAGCTTGCCGGAGGGGCTCAATACGGTAGTCTGAGGTCCACCTGTTGTATCACTGTCACTTGAAACTTCAGCGCCGCCGCCGGAATCGGTATTTGTTCGGGTTACAAACTCGTATCCTTCGTCTTGCTTGACCGCGGTCAGCTCTATGTCCTGGTCGACCATCGCTAATGCAACCTCAGGGGGATATCCGTTCTTTTCCGCGAGGGCCGCCAGCTGAGTTCTGACTGCGCTCACCGTTTTTTCTCCGGCTGGCTGCATGCCTTCCGAAGTTTGATAGACCGGCGCCGCTGCACCTATAGAGGTTCCGGGAGCCATATATATGGAATTGCTGGCAAAACTGATCAGTGCCCCGGCTGACCAGCTGACCCCTACACTTTCCGGTTCAGCTGGTATATAGGCAACGGTATGCAGTTCGTCGAGTGAGCCAATAAGAGTTGCTATTTGAAGGGCTGAATCTACCCGGCCGCCAAAAGTGTTAATGCTGAAGATCAAGTGTTCGGCTCCGGCTTCACGGGCCTTGTCGATCGATCTTCGGAGAAAAACCACTTGAAAGCGATCGATTTCCCCTTCGATTGGAATAAGAGCGGCGTCATACTGATTTTCTTGCGCATTCAGAAAAGGACCGATGAGGAATGCGCTCAGCAGTATAAGAATTATTCTCTTCATGCGGCAACTCTCCTGTAGTAATGGTGTTACTATTTAGGGCGAAAGTCAAACAAAAACTGCGCCTGCAGCCCGCAGGGCCCCTATTAGATGATTTTGTGCGCTAAACCATTCTATTAGTTTTTCCCCTTGATTACATTGGCAACGATCTCAGAGGAAATCAGCGTCATCGGCACCCCTACGCCGGGATGGGTATAATGGCCGGAATAGTAGAGGCCCTTTACTTTTTTGCTGGAATGTGGCGGTCTGAATACCGCTGTTTGGAACAATGTATGTGCCAGACTCAGAGCAGTGCCTTGGTAGGCATGGTAATCCGCGGTGAAATCCCGGTGACTAAAGATGCGCTGGACTTTCTGCTGAACCCGCAGGTCTTCACCGGTAATACGGGAGATGTGATCGAGCACATGCTCAGCATATTGCTCGCGCTGTTCATCTGTATCCTCGAGTCCGGGAGCAACCGGTACCAGAACGAACACATTCTCGCTACCTTCGGGGGCGGATTTGGGGTCTGTCTTTGATATAGCACTTACGTAAAAACAGGGATCAAGCGGCCATTCAGCAGTCTCGAATATCGTTTTGAAGTGCCGCGTCCAGTCTTCCTCGAAGTAGAGTGTGTGGTGACGGAAGTTGGACAGTTTTCTCTCCAGACCGATGTACATTAAAAACATTGACGGTGAAAGTGTTCGCTTACGCCAATAACGGTTTCCGAAAGAGCGTTGTGATGCATCGAGGATCTCCAGCTCGGCGTGGGGGTAATCTCCGGTAAAGACGACGGTATCGGCGGTCAGGTATTCATCTCCGAACTCCACACCGGCTACCCGTCCGTTTTTGCTGCGAATGGCGGTTACGTCCGAACGTGTACGGATTGTCACGCCCTGTTCACGGGCCAGGGCGGCAAAACTCTGGGCAACGGTGCCGAGTCCGCCCAGCGGGTAGTGCACCCCTAAGTCTATGTCGACGTGGGACATAATAGAATAGAGGGCCGGAGCATTCTGCGGACTGGTTCCCAAAAAGACCATTGCATACTCCAATAACTGTTTTGCCCGGCGATCTTCGAAAAAGCGCCCCACAAAACGGTCCATTCTGTCGAGCACGTTCAGTTTAAGGCCCTCCCGCAGCATTCTGCCGTTAAAAAACTGAAAAATGCTGCTATATTCGCGGTATAGAAACTGTTCCATTGCTACTTTGTATTTGTAGCGAGCTAAATCCATGTAGGTATCCAGTTTTGCCCCGCCCCCGGCCTCAAAAGTGTCAAACACCCGTTTTGTGTTTTGATATTCAGGAGTGATGTCTACAAACTCACCCGGATTAAAGAAGACACGGTAATAGGGATCGAGTTCGGATAACTTATAGTAATCGTTAACTTTACGACCAAAATGTCCGAAAAACCTTTCGAAGACTTCCGGCATGAGGTACCAGGACGGGCCCATGTCAAAGGTGTAGCCGCCGTGCTGCCACAAGCGGGCCCGCCCGCCTACAGTTGGGTTTTTTTCCAGGACAGTGACCTGCATACCCTGTTTTGCAAGCAGGGCTGCAGTCGAAAGTCCTGCAAACCCGGCTCCTACTACTATGGCTGACTTTTCCATTTATTTTGCTGCTCCTAAAAACAGTATGCTGCATGGGCAGGACAAATGCAAACAAAGTTGCTGTACTGTGGGAACAAAAAAAGCCGGGTTCTGCAACCCGGCTGGCTGGACTTATGCAGGGTTAGAAATAGTAACGTGCTCCGATTCCACCGGTAAAATCAACTGTGGTTTCCGGCGCCAACAGCACTACCGGTGCAATTTCAAAGAACAGTTCTACCGGAGTGTCGGAGATGGTATAGCTGAGGCCGAAAGGAATCCTCACACCGATTTCAGGGTCTTCTTTCAACTCGATCATTCCGCCGATACCGGTGTACCCCAGTAGTTCAGGTACGTCCGAGCCGAACAGTCCGGAGAAGTGGTGAAGGTAATCCGAGTGTATATAAAATTTATCTTTCACGAACGACCATGAGAGAGTAGCGTCTACGGCAATGCTGTCGGAGAGAAACATCTTGCCGGTGATGCCGGTCGGCTCTCCGACTACCGCACCGATACCGAAATTATCAGCCGCCAGTGCAGTGCCACCGAAGAGTATAAAAATGACGATTGAAATAATAGCTATTTTACGCATTATAGTATTCCCTTCCTGTTTAGATATGTACATAACATAAGAAAAGTGTATCACTCCCGTCCAGTAAATTTGATACTGAAGTATTAAAGATATACAATAATTACAAGATGCAGAGCGAGATTTTACTGTTAAAGCAGAAGTACGGGCTTGTACACGTGCCTTCCCACCATAAGGCTGAAAAAAGCTTGCATCAAAGTGTTGCTTATCATATTGTCTTTGGGAGTGAATATGGACCCGACCGAAAACAATGCATACCTCAACAGCCTCTTTGAAAACAGCCCCGAAGCAATAGTGCTGCTGGATAAACACAATCGAGTGCTGCGAGCCAATCCTGAGTTCTGCCGGCTGTTCGGCTACCGCAAAAGTGAGATCGAAGGACAACATATCGACACACTTATCACCAGCGAAGTAGAGTTCCAGGAAGCCTCCGATTTTTCGGCGCGGGCGGAAGGGGGTGAACACCTTGCTGCAGAATCTACGCGTCGGCGTAAAGATGGACGCCCGGTAGAGGTTTCGATTCTGGGTGCCCCGATAGAAGTCGAGGGACAGGTGGTGGGAATATTCGGCATTTACCGGGACATCTCCGACCGCAAACAGGTCGAGCATGAATTGAAGACTTCGCTGCGTGAGAAAGAAGTTCTGTTGCAGGAAGTTCACCACCGGGTAAAGAACAACATGCAGATAATTTCGAGTTTGCTGAATCTCGAGGCTATGAATCTTGAAAACGTGCATTCCAGAGAGCTTTTGTATGTAATCCAGAACAGAATCCAGGCCATGTCCCTGGTGCATGAAAAACTGTACAGTACGGAGCACATTGAGGTGGTTGATCTGGCGGATTACACTCGCGATCTTTGTCTGCAGGTTCTTGATGTAGTTTCTAGAGAAGACAAGCTTGGCTTTGACTTCAATCTTCAGACAGTATATTCAGAAATAGATTTTTCAGTTCCCTATGGTCTGATTGTAAATGAATTGGTGATGAACTCTTACAAGCACGCGTTCAAAGGGGTTTCGAAACCGGAGATACAGGTAGAGCTTCATAAAAAGCCGACGGGGATAGTTTTGAAAGTTTGCGACAACGGAGTTGGTTTGCCCGCTGACTTTGATATTGAAGAGTCGCCTACCCTGGGAATGAAACTGATCAATTCGCTGATAGTTCAGTTAAGCGGTGCTCTTTCCTATACCAAAGAAAGAGGTACTACCTGGGAGATTTTCTTTCCGCATGAAATGGTAAATTTGCAGTCTGAATAATTATTGCTCCACTAAAACGAATCATATCGATTACTTTGCTCACATAGGCGCTGACACTGGTACCTTTGTCGGTTGGAAACATTGCAAACTCCAAGAGTACGGACATAATTCCTCCTAATCAGGATTTCTTAGCGGTGCGGCTATAGTGGTTTCGAGTTGCGGGCCCAACTCGCGCCGATTTTCCGGGGTAAGATGTGCAGTAGGAACCGGTTTATGAATGAACAACTCAACTGTACCCGGGGTAATGCGGTCGTGTTCCTCTCTCAGCTTGTAGGTGTCCTTTATGGTAATCGGCACAATTGTGCTGCCCGCCCGAAAGGCGATCTTCAAGCTGCCGGTACGAAAGGTTCTCATTTGGGCAGACCGACTGCGGGTGCCTTCCGGAAATACCACCATAGAATGCCCGGCCTGCAGGTTCTTTACCGCCTTTTCCAGCTGCTTTACCGCTTTACGGGGGCTCTTGCGGTCGATAAACACACAGTGCATTGCGCGCATCCAAGTGCTAACGATGGGAAGCAGGGTGAGTTCTTTTTTAGAGATAAACCCGATATTGCGGGGTATTACGGCCATTATGAGGGGGATGTCATAGGCGCTTTGATGGTTGGCGACAAAACAGTGGTTGCCACCTTCTGGCAGATTGTCGATGCCGTGGACAATTACTTCCGCAGGTGTGATGCGCAGTATAAAACGCGCCCAGCGGGTGGTTGCCCACAGAACGTAAGAATTTTCGATCTTGTTTAGCCGAAAAAGCCTGAATACATACAGCGGTATTACCATTACCAGACTTAAGACCATGAACAGCCAGAACTTAAAGTAGAAAAAGAAAGAATGTACCATGTGAGCATACTATAACGCCTGCCGGAAAAAGGCAAATAGCACACGCGGAAAATCATTTCACTTGCTTTACAGAGAGCTCTACCATATGATTAGTAATGGAGCTTCTATGAAAAATGAACAGATCTATCAGGAACTGGTACGAGCCGGTGCAATGGTTGCCAATGAGCATCGTCAAAGCACTCAGCTGTCGATATTGGTCGATCAGGCGTTTGATATCTCCCACGCCGATCTCGTCTGCCTCTACCTGTATTCCGAGACAAGCCTGCAGCACCGCCTGCAGCTCGAGGCACAGCGCGGAGATTATCCGGTTGAACCCCGTCTGCCGGCAGAGGACGAGCTGATCGAGTTTTTGGAGGAGTGTGAGGAGTCGCTGGTCCTCACTGAGCGATCACAAGTCTTTTTTCAAACTGCCTTTCTCAATGCGCAGATGAACAGTGCGATGATACTGCCACTGTTTACAGCCAGTTCTCAGATGGGGTATCTCTTTCTCAATGCGAAGCAGACCCATTTTTTCAAAAGCGAGGGGTTTTATTTCCTGGACTCCTTGGTACGGATTGCCAGCGGGATGGTGCATAGTGCCCAACTCTACCGCGACCTGGAAAAACAGTACCGGGAAATCGAGACCTTGGAACGCTACCAGGAAAATATTTTCTCATCAATGTCCGATCTGCTCATCACCACTGATTCGAAGGGACAGATACACTATTTTAATCGGGCCGCTCTAGAGCGGATCGGCTTGCAGGAAGAGCTAATAGGCCAACCGCTGGAGAAGGTGTTCCGGGCTTCTCTGGGTAAAAAAATACTCAATGCCATTCGACAGGCGGACGAGAATGATCAGGAACGGCTGGGAATGCAGGGGATTATGAAGCGTAAAGCGGATGAGGATATGGATTTTACCTTAAATGTATCCCCCTTACGCGGCAAACGCGGAAAAAAAGAAGGGCTTACTTTGCTGTTCACCGACCAGACCCGGGAACGGGAATTGCAGAGCAGAATGGAATCGGTTGTTGAAGAGCGCCGGATTGTAAAGGATATGTTTGCCCGCTATTTGTCCAATGATATTGTACAGACCCTGGTCGACAGGCCCGATTTGGTGAAACCCGGCGGGGATAAAAAGATGGCAACAATCCTGTTTGCCGACATCCGCGGGTATACCTCCTTCTCGGAAACGAAGGACCCGGAGTATATCATCGATGTGCTGAATGCCTACTTCAGCGAAGCAGTGGAAATCATAATCAAGCACAAGGGGTACATCGACAAGTTCATCGGAGATGCCATAATGGCAGCTTGGGGGGTTCCGATGTTCTCCGAGGAAGAGGATGCCAATGCGGCGGTAGAGTGTGCAGTGGAACTGCAGAGACTGGTGAACTCAAAAGAGCGCACGTTTTTTACCGGGGATGCTTCCCATCTGAAAGTAGGTATTGGTATGCATACCGGGCCATTGATTGCAGGAAATTTGGGAAGCAAGCGCCGCATGGATTACTCGGTGATCGGCGATACTGTGAACGTGGCCGCCCGCCTCGAAGGAGTCGCCGGTCCCGGACAGGTTATCATAACCCAGAGAACAAAGGATCTTATCAGCGATGCTTTTAAGGTCAGGAAGCTTGAGCCGGTAAAAGTGAAGGGAAAAGCGGAGCCGGTAGATATTTACAGTGTCATCGACAAAAACGGAAAAAAAACCTAGTGGAGGAATATATGATATCGTTAGGAGAACTGTTGGGGCTGCTGCCCAATTACATATGGGGCATCGGAGTCGTAGCGGCAGTTGTTGTGCTTACCTCGTTTGTTTGGAAATCTGTCACACGAGCGCTTTTCATGCATCGCCTGAAAGGGGTTGCACAATCGCCTGATAAGCTGCAGTCCGTGTTATTGCGCCACTACGGCAAGGCGGATTACGTGAATATGGCTTCCACTTTGGAGACTGCCGCCCGCAACTGGCCGGAGGCGGATCTGGTCCGTTTAACCGGTGCTGATGAGGTGTGGATTAAACGCCTCGCCCAACGACCGAGTAAACGTTGGGTAGAGCGGGTCCTGGAGTTTGCCTCTGAAAAGGGAATGTTTACTGTGTTTCTCTCCGCACTCAAGCATCCCAAGGCGGCGGAGGTTTTTAGAATCTGGTTGAGCGAGAACGATGATCTGTTAGCGCTGCGCAAAGTCGCTCTTTCGGGAAAGGGGGAGAGCTTTGACGGAAGAAAGGCGATGGCTTTATTTCAGGATCGGCTCGATCAAGTTCGCGAAATGGTGGGTGATCCTCAATGGGCCTCACGGTATATGGCCTTGAAAGTTCTGCTGTACGATGATGAGGACGAGCGCAGTAAACGGGCACTGTGGGAGGCCTTTCACGACTCCCACAGCCTGGTAAGGCGTACGGTGCTCGAGGAGTTCGAGCCGGCGGGGCAGGAAGAGATCGATAGATTGCACGATGAGCTGGTGCGGCTGTTGACCAACGATTTTACTTATGAGGTTCGAGCTGCCGCCAAGCGGAGGCTTACCCGGGAATATCCGGACCGGGAACAGATTAAATATAAGAATTTAACGAAAATACAGAAGCTTCATCTTGTGCAGCAACTGGATCAGTCTTCTCATGAGGACCGCGATTTTGCGGTGTCCGTGTTGGAGGGAAAAGATGAGGAACTCTCATTGAATGCTGCCCGGTTTCTGGAGACAGTCGGTGCGCTCAGGCAGATGTTGTTGAGTGTTGATTTCTCCGATCGAAAAGCATTGCAAAGAAATCGAACTTTGCTGGGGCATGCGGCTGCGGTAAACCAAATCGGGTTTCTTGAAGCGTTGCCCGCGGCTAAATTACCGGCCAGCTGGTTGATAGCCGCAGATTTGTTGTCCAAGAAGGGCCCGGAGAGATTAATACAGCCTCTGGTTGAGAAGGCGGGAACCCTTGATACCGGGGCGGCTCCTGAGTTCCGGGAAGTTTTTGAAGCGGTCTTTCAGTGCGCCTGTCGGCGGGGTAGTGAAGAAGCGGCACGCTATGTGGCTGAGTATTTAATTGAAAACCGCAGCAATGTATATAAGGCAGCTTTTATTCTCGGTACACTGAATGGGCGTTTTTCCTCAGTCTATGTGCCGGCACTTATGAAGTTATTGAAAGATCCCGAGTTTCAAGAGCTGGAGGAACTTTATTCGGCTCTTATCAAATTCGACAGCTCTTTTTATCTGGATGAACTGCTGGATATCATTTCCGCCGACCGTGATGAATATTCCCATCAGGTGCGTATCTCAGCCTTCCAGGTTTTGGGACGCCTAAAACTCCCCTACTGTCTGCAGACAATACTCGAACATCTGCCGATTCTGCCCCTGGAGCAGGCCCGCGAGTTTGCCCGGTATCTGGCCGACTATAACGGCCAGGAGTTCGCGCAGCGGGCCCAGGCAATTTTTGAGGGAGAAGACGGCAAGGTGCGTGCAGCCCTGATAGCTGCGGTTCCCGAGACAGAGAATAAAGAATTTTTGAAGCCAATCCGGGAATCGCTGAATGATGCCGATCCGAATGTACGCAGTGCCGCCGCCTATGCCCTGCTGGAATACGGTGACAGCCGTTCGACTAAACAAGTGCGTGAGATGCTGCGGGATCCGGTCCCATCGGTACGCAGCGACGTTGCCCGGGCATTGGGCACATACGGAAACGATGCTTCTCTGAAGCATTTTGAAGAGTTGTGTAATGATGAGAACGAGGTGCAATCAGTGAAGCTGGCTGCAATCCAGGGGCTGACTGCTTCGCAGCAAGAAAAGGCTGTGGATATACTAGTAGGATATTTGAAAGCAGGAGCTGCATCCGACCTCGAAGAGGAAATAATAAACGGTCTTTCGAGAAAAGTCGAAGTTAAGGAGTTGTCGCGCCTGGTGTCGCATATGAAAGATGCCGAGCATGAGGTGCGCGACAAACTTGTGCAGGCGTTTATCCGTATGGGTTACGATTCGGAGGCAGTAATGGTGGAATTGCTGCGTGAGGACATTGCATCACTCAGGCCCTATATTACCAGTGTACTGGAAGAGACCGGTTTTATAGATCACACAATTCGAAGACTTTCGCATCGCGATCCGCAGATTCGCCGCGATGCAGCCGAGCTGCTCTCACTGATTGGAACCATAGCGGCGTTCAGGGGTATTGTGCTGGCCGCCCGTGATCCGGATGAGCAGGTGCGCGTGCGGGTGACCAAAGCTTTGGAACGGCTCAATACCAAAGAGGGAAACGAGATTCTCCAACAGCTGAAAGAGGATCCCGATCCTAAAATTCGTAAATACACTTTGTGGGCACTAGAGCGGATAAAAGTTAAAAATAGCTAAAGCGGTTTTTCCAGTTTAGTGGAGAATAGCAGACCGGCAGTAAATTTTATCGAGGATTTCTCCGTCAGCAGCCGCAGTTTTGCTGCACAAAGTCGTAAGGGTACGGGGCCGGAATGGCGCTGGCTTCATTTAACCGCTGCATCTGTTCTTGGGTAAGCGACCATTCGGCAGCTCCGAGGTTGTCGCGCAGATGTTCGAGTGTACGGGCTCCAATGATAGGACTGGTTATTTCACATTTTCGCAGCAACCAGTTCAGCGACACCTGGGCCGGTGATTTTCCAGTTTCTTTGGAAATCTCTAGTAAAGTATCAATAATTCTCCAGGTCGATTCTTTATTGTAATTTTGCCAGGACTCGAACCAGCCCTCTTTTTCAGCTTGCTCAACGCGGGTGTTCGTCGGCGGGCCCTGCATATCGCGGGTATACCGGCCGGAGAGCCAGCCGCCCAACAGTGGTCCCCATACCATAAACCCGAGGCCTTCCCGGGCGCACAACGGCAGCATTTCCCATTCTGTAGATCTTACGAGCAGATTGTACTTGGCCTGCAGCGAAATAAAGGGTTCCCATCCGTTTACCGCACTCATGTCGAGGGCTTTTTGCAGCATAGACGGGGTAAAGTTGCTGGCGCCGATATACCGTACTTTGCCCTCCTGAACCAGTCCGTCGAGGGTATCGAGGGTTTCCTCCAGCGGGGTAGTCGGATCCTGACAGTGTAACTGGTACAGGTCGATATAGTCGGTTTGCAGCCTCTCCAGGCTCGCATCTATCTGCTGTAAAATATGCGCACGACCGAGACCACTCTCATTTGGACCTTCGCCCATCGGAAAACGTACCTTAGTAGCGATTACATAATCCTCCCGTCGTTGGCGTTTGAGCCATTTTCCCACGATTTCTTCCGAGGTTCCGCGGGAATACACATTGGCTGTGTCGATAAAATTGCCGCCGGCCCCGGAAAACTCATCCATCATTTTGTAGCTGGTTTCCTCGTTGGTTTCGCGGCCGAAGGTCATACTGCCTAAGCAGAGTTCGCTGACTTTTAGTCCTGAATTTCCCAAACTTGTATATTTCATGTACATCTCCTTTCTCACTTTTAAAAATGAAAAATTTTGCTGCCGATGTCAAAAAATACTATACTCCTTACTGAGGAGCTCAATGATGAATAAAAAAAAGATAAAAAGTTTACTGGTGTTGTACTATCTCGGCCCGCTGGTGGTAATTGCAGCGGCCTACGCGGTAAACCAGTCTATAGTTTCCGACCCGTTTCTCTGGGCTGCTCTTATAGCGGGAGTGCTCGGGTACAGCTGGCTGATGATTCAGCTGGTGCTGAGTGCACGCCTAAAGTGGCTGGAACGGGGAATAGGGCAGGATAGACTGCTCATATTTCACAGGGCGATGGCACCCTTGAGCCTGCTTTTGCTGGTTGTTCATCTGGTTGTAAAATTGTGGCTCTATCCGGCTTCATTGCAGGTTGCCGGCGGATTAGTCGTCTTTATCGGGTTTGCTTTAGTAGGGTTCGTGAGTATGGCCCTGTTTACCGGGCCCGCCAAGGGTCCCCTGTTTGCCGGCCTGCAGAAACTCGTGTATGGAAAGCTCAGGATGCAATACCACCAGGTGAAGGCTCTCCATAATGGAACCTTTCTGCTGGCAGTTATTATGTTCCTGCATGTGATAGGTTCGAGCACCGCCAGCTATTCGCTCATTCTGCGTTTTTATTTTATTCTGTTATTCGCTGTTTCGGCGGCGGTGTATCTCTATCATAAAGTGCTGCGACCGCAATTCGGAACTCCGATATACAGGGTAGTCGATGTGTTGCGCCCCTCCGACCAGGTTACCAATATCGGTTTTGAGCATGTGAAGGGACGGCCGGTCGGCCATTCACCCGGACAATTTGCCTTTTACTGGTTTTTGAAAGGGGTGCCGGGGAAGGAAGAGCATCCTTTTACCATCTCCGCCGGTGCGGATAAAACTGGCAGTGGTACGAAGCTCTCTTTTACCGCCAAGGCATTAGGCGATTTTACCGAAGAGCTACCGCAGGTGCAGATTGGTGATCTTCTGAAGGTTGATGGTCCTTATGGTATTTTCTCTTACCGCTTTCTGAACGCAGAGCGTCCGATGGTTTGGATTGCCGGAGGTATCGGAATTACTCCCTTTTTGAGTATGGCCCGAACTTTGTCGGCTGAGAATATTGATCGCAAACCTCTGCTGTTGTGGAACACCCGGCGTCCGGAGGATTTTATTTACTTAGACGAGTTGAAAGCTGCAGCTGATGTGGTGCAGCTGCTCGATAATCAGGAGGCCGAATGGAAAGGGCCGCGTGGCAAAATGACCGCGGCTTTTCTGCAGGAAGTTTTGAGTTACGAGTTTCTCACACAGGCCGTTTTCTTTATCTGCGGTCCGCCGGCCATGATGGCGGCGGTACGCAAGAGTCTGTCCGGATTAGGAGTGAAAGAGTCCCGGATGCTGTGGGAGCGTTTTGCCCTGTAAGGAACTCGCAGAATCAGAATTGCAGTCCGATAAAGAACTCGGTGTGTGCACTGCGAGAAAGCGTGTCGAATCCGATATGAAACCCCAATATCGGTTCTTCTACCCTCTGCATAAAGAATCTGAATCCAACACCGGGGCCGAAGAACATTTCATGGCTCTTTTCAATCGGGCTGTAGTAGCCGCCCTCGACGAAGCCGTAGCCGGTTAGGGTTCCGAAGGACGGCTCTGTTACCGGCAGCTCATATTCAGCTGCGGTGGTCGCATACAGCCGGTCGACAGTTTGTTCATTGGGCAGTACCCGAAAACCGCTACCGTACATGTCATTGTAATGCAGCGGATCGGTGAAATTAAATCCGGATTTAAAGAAAAACTTGAAATTCTGGCGTGAACGGCGGCGTAAGGTCCGCTGCATACGGAGGCTCCCCAACAGGTTACCCGTGCGCGGCCCGATAATAAAACCCCGCGACAGTTGTGCGGTTATTCGCGAGCCTTCTCTAAAATAGTAGATAAAATAGGTCGTATCGTAGCTCAAGGCGAAACCGGCTGCCAGCATCTCGGATGAATCGGGTAAGGCCTGCTGCGGGTCCCATCCTGATGTCAATTCGAGCATCTCATATTCCAACAGACCGGCGGGTTGTACCTTGCCGTTTTGATTTACCTCGAGTTTAGCGGTCACGCTGCCGGTATAACCGGCAAACGACCTGACATCGGTGCCGTCGGCATAACTGTGGATGTGTTCATCATAGCCTCCGGAGAAGAAGAGACTGAAAGTTCCGTTTCCATTATAAAGCTGCGGATTCACGTACCCCATTTTGCCGGTGAGGCCGCCGCGTTGCCACACTGTGGCGCCGAGCAGGGTAGATTCACTGCCTTTTATCTTGGAATTCACCGTTGCACCTCCGGTGACAACTGCTCCCCGGCTAACAGAGAAATAGGGAACCAGCTTGATGTAAGGCTTTTCCCTAACTCTTACGGTAATCTTATACCCTTCCCTGACCGGCTCGTAATAGAAACTGATAGTTTCGAAGAGCTCCGTTCTGTTCAACTGCAGCCGCAGCTGCTCGAGATCGACCTGCTTGAGACTCATACCGGATGCAATGCCAATTGACTGTATAAGGGCCGAACTGCTGATGCGGGTGAGTCCGATGAACTCTATCGAGATAATCTGCGTGTTCGGGTTTTCTCTGATGGTCCCCTCGGTAAGGACCATAGGCCCGGGAAGGTAGGTGATGTGCGTGATACCGGACGCGGCTTCCCGGGATGCCGTTCCGTCCGGCTGCGCCAGCAATGATGTAACCGCTATAAAAAAAACCAGTAGAGCTGGGCGGATTATGCGGATGTACTCCATACTGTAACTATAGGCGATAAGAAATAGTGTGACAAGTTGAGATTTCTTGGTATACTTCCTCAACAAGAAAGAAGGAGACTCTTATGAAAAAGATACTAATTATTGGAGTTCTGGTTTTGTTGGGACTTTCTACACTGTCCGCACAAGCAAAAACAACTCGTTGGATCGCCGGTGATCTAGCCTGGTACCCGGCTAATCTGGAAGGATATGGAGTAGAGAACTTTGCGCCGATTGACTACGATGAGGTGACCAAGGCCGAGCTTAATGTGCTCGGAGGTATTTCAGATGAAGGCCGGGATTTGGGCGGACAGGGTTTCGAGGCCCGGGCTGTATTCGGGTATGAAACTCAACTGCCCTTTATGGAGGGAACTTCTCCTTTAACCAAGGATAATAATGTAAAGTTTCGATTTACCGGTGAAATTTCGCCAGTTACCATAGCTGCAAGCGCGGAAACTGTTGCGACACCGATTGCTTTTCTATCGTTTTTCGCGTCCGCTACGGTGGGCTCCGGCTGGGCAATCGGCGATATAAGCGGACTCTCATTTAATACCCCGGATAAAACCTTTGAGCCGGCGCCGCTTGAAGGTGCGGTAATTACTGCACATATGGGAGGTACCTTTCAATTCGATTTCGGAGTGCTGGTACCCGGGGATTGGACACATGTAGTTGTAGTATACAGGCCCTCTTTACAATATGAAATGTTCACCGCAGCTTCAGGGGATGAAGCCTGGTTGTGGCAGGCAGATGCAGGTGAAAACTACAACGGATGGAACTGGAAACAGCTGGGAGTGTTGGGATATCAGCTGCCGGCGGTAGAACATGTGGATACCACCGGTGTACTGATAGAAACCGAACAGCGTGTTACCAAACAGGATGTCTCCACTATGGACTCCGGCGGATGGGGCTCGGATTTTATGACTGTGTATGTAAGCCCGTTTGTAGCCTTGAAGCTGAATGCGAACAATGCGCTGACGGTACAGGCTCAGCTCGCACGGGGCAGGGATTACACCGACAAGACTATTGGGAATGCGCATTTTTCAAATCGTAAAGTAGATACCGGCAGCCCAACCTACTGGTATTTCCGCCGCGTAGCGTTGTCTTACCGGTACGAGTACTGAGGGGCGGGCGACTAAATGGTCGGCTTAGCTTAAAAAGACAACCACTTCCCGCATATAGGCCGGCAAATCGGGGGGGCGGCGGCTGGAGATAATATGGCCGTCGCGGATCACGGCGGTGTTTTTCCAAATTGCACCGGCGTTGATCATGTCGTCCTTTATTGCGGGGGTGCTGGTTACCTGACGCCCCTTGAGAATGTCCGCTGATATGAGTACCCAGCCGGCGTGACAAATCTCACCGATGAGTTTCTCCGCTTTATCAAAGGCACGGATGAGTTCGATTACCTCCGGATACCTACGCAGTTTATCGGGTGCCCAGCCGCCGGGTACGAGTACTCCGTCAAAGTCGGCTGCGTGCACGGAAGAGTAAGCAATGTCTGCAGATGCCGGTACACCGTGTTTACCGGCATAGTCTTTGCCGGCCGCTTCTCCGGCTAAGACTACCTCTGCTCCCGCTTCTCTGAGCCGAAGAACCGGATACCATAATTCAAGGTCCTCAAACTGATCGTGCACCAATGCAATTATTTTCTTTGAACTGAGTTCCATTACAACCTCCTTAAATCTGTGTACCTTCAAAATAGTAAAAACTAGCGCTTACGGCAAATATACAGTAATTACAAATATACTTAGCCTTTGCGTTTCAGTCTTCCAACGTATATAATATGGGCAATTGCGGTACTTGAAGGAGTAGCAGTGTGCAAAATGATATTAAAGCGGTGCTATTTACAGCCGAAAAACTCGCGCAGCGGGTGAGCAAACTCGGAAAGCAGATTACTTCCGATTATGAAGGTAAGGAGTTGCTGGTAATCGGTGTGCTGAAAGGGGCCAACGTGTTTTTGAGTGATCTCATTCGGCATATAGAAATTCCCATAGAAATTGATTTCATTGCAGCGGCTAGTTACGGGAATTCGACTGAAAGCTCCGGGGTAGTGCGCCTGCTGAAAGATCTTGACTATCCGATAGAAAATCGGCATGTGTTGCTGATAGAAGATTTAATTGATACCGGGCTGACCCTGCATTATCTGGCTGAAAACCTGAAGGCGAGGCTGCCGGCTTCCTTCAAGATTTGCACCTTGTTGGACAAGCCCGAAAGGCGCAAAGTTGCGATGGAAGTGGATTACAAGGGTTTTGATATCCCCGATGAGTTTATAGTAGGGTACGGGGTAGATTACAGTCAAAAATACCGCAATCTGCCGTATATTGCAACTTTAAAACCGGAAGTGTATGCATAAGACCTTCCCGAATCCGTAGTCGGGAGAGTCTACCCCGCTAAAAATAGATATTTATAAGGAGAATTGTATGTTTGTATCACATCGTAATGAAATACCGGGAAAAGAGCTGAGTGGAGAGTCATTAAAAAATGTTACCAAACAGGTTTTAATCGGTGCCGAACAGGGCTGGGACGATTACGTAATGCGGATGTTTACTCTTGGAAAGGATGGGTATACTCCACGGCATGATCATGACTGGCCGCACATCATCTATGTTGTTGAAGGCCGCGGGATCCTGCACCTTGACGGAACAGACCATCAGGTAGAAGCCGGATCGACAGCATTTGTGCCCGGTGGAAAAGCTCATCAGCTGATGAATCGCGGTGATGGCAATTTTAAATTTATCTGTATTGTTCCTAAAGAGGGTGATAAGTAGTCTTGCTATAAGGAGTGTCCTGTGGTTTCGTATCTCTATAACAAATACTCTCATGAAAATGTGATTATCCAAGAAAAGGCGGTATCGCTGCTGTTCTTGGATGCACTGCTGTGTATCGGATTTCTAGGATTAGGAGTGCTCCGCATTTCCGACGGACATGTATTAATGGGCATTATTGAACTTGGAGTGAGTGTGCTGTTGTCGCTCCTGTGCGCATTGATTGTGAGGGGAAGTTTCCGAATCGCGAGTATGAGTACCATTCTACTCTTCTGTATTGCCGCCTCGGGGCTCTTTTATGTTCGTGAGGTTGAAACTGCAAAGGATATTTACCTGCATTCTACCTATATGATACCGGCTTTTCTTACCCTGCCTCTGCTGGCCTACCATTATTGGCAGGTGATCGGGGCATTGTTATTCGGTCTCGCATCGCACACACTCCATAACTTTTTGCGGGTTGTTCCTGCGGCACAGGCAAGTGCTGAAGGGTATGCTCTTTCCGAGTTTCTGGTTTCACTCATTTTAATGCTGTTCAGTGCGATATTCATTTTTCAGATTTTTCATCTTCAAAATAAAAACCTGAATACTATTGAGAGCACGGCGGAAAAAGCCCGCCGGCAGTACAACCAGCTAAAAAATCTGCTGGACCAGACCTCCAGCAGCTTCAATGTGGGCGAACAGCTGCAAATTCATGCCCGAATAAACTCTGATGTAGCCCAAACAATTGCCGCCCGTTTACGCGAAATGCAAGTAGAAATGCAGGGGCTGGATGAAGATGCGGAACAGACAAAGAACGGACACAGTCATATAATGGATTCGAAGAACTCTGTTCAGGAAAGCATGCAGCAACAGACCGAGGCCATTCAAAATGCCACTACTGCCACCGAACAAATCGGCGCCCAGGTTGAAACCACTGCTCACGCTACTCAGCAGAAGAAGGCAGGAGTAGAGGAGCTGGTGCAGGTGGCGGAAGAAGCGGCTGAAAAAATGCGGGCTACTGTCGAAGCCTTTCATTCCATATCGAACTCATCCGCGCGGATTATTGAAGTAATCAAGGTAATTGAAGATGTAGCAGATCGTACGAATCTGCTGGCGATGAACGCCGCAATTGAAGCGGCCCATGCCGGTCATTCAGGACGTGGCTTTGCGGTAGTTGCCGGTGAAATTCGCAGTCTTGCTGAGGAGACCAATGAAAATTCGCGGACTATCCGCGCAACTCTCGAAGAGAATCGCACTCTGATCGGCAAAGCAGTTGCAGAGGGAGATGCCTTGCACGGGGTGTTCACAGAAATCCGGTCCAAGATTTCAGAGGTACATGAAGGACTTATGGAGGTGATTGCCGGAATGGATGAGTTCCGGGCGGGTCACTCGGATATGCAGCAGGCAATTGATAATCTGAATCAAGTAAACGAGAAAGTGAATGAATCCCTCGGAGTAATGGACAAGAACCTACAAGTAGGAGCCCGTTCGGTTGAGCACATAGCCGCTACGATTACTGAACTGCGCCAGCAAGTGGATGAGCTCACGAGCCATACCGATTCAATCCTGGACGAATCCTCCAAGCTCACAGAGATCGGACAAGAAAATGTGGACAGCTATACCGCACTGCAAAAGGAGATTCGCGAAGCCAGCGAGGGGTGATATGCTCTCCACATGTTGTCAGTCCGGGTTGTTTTGCTTTTTCCACTCTTCGAAGCTCTGTTCTTCTTCTGCTTTCCAAGCTGCGTAGTCGCCCATAACGTAGCCTTCCCAGCTGTCCCAGGGGGAGACCGCTTTTTCAGTATACAGGGCCGGAGCGGATGCAGGTTGCTCGGATGCCGAAGGGGAGCTCGCGCGCCGGGCAGTTGAATCGGGGTCCGCGCTGCGTTCTGCCAGGCTGCCGTTCTCCCATACCCCGCTCAGCTGTGTACCGTCAGCTTTTACATAAACTCCTTTTCCGTGAAATACACCGTCTTTGAACTCGCCGTCGAAGCGCGCGCCGCTTTTCCATATGTAGGTGCCGCTGCCGTGGAACTCGCCCTGACGGAATTCGCCTTCATATACATCGCCGTTGTTCAGAACAAGCGTTCCGCGTCCCTGGGGCTCTCCGTGTACGAGCGGACCGCTGTAGGTTCCGCGGGCGAACTTCGCTGCATCGGTGCTGACGGCAGCAGGCGTTGTCTCCGAAAGGAGGCGAGCGGCGCTGTGGTAGCGGGTGCGCCAGTAGCGTGAATCGAGGGGGGTGATATTCACGCCCCGGTTAGGCCCATCGGAGATTGCGTGAATAATCGAGTTCTGGCCGATATATAGGGCCACATGCGAGATGATGCCGGCGGCGGGGCTGGTTGCAAAAAAGACCAGATCCCCCGGGCGAAGATCGGCCTGACGAACCGGCCGGCCGATGTGGGCTAACTGCCGGGAGATTCTCGGCAACCCTTCGATGTATGGTGAGAAGAGGTAGTAGACAAATCCGGAGCAATCGAAGCAGGGCGGGGAAGCGCTGCCATTGCAGTAACTGCTGCCGACATACCGTCGAGCCGGATTGACGATACCATTCTGTATGTCTACTGCCGGCAACAGTTCTACGGTCGAAAAGAGCAGGATTATGAAAAGCAAAACGGGTGCGAGTGACTGCTTCAACTGTTTTCCAAGATTACGGGGCTTCATCCCGGACGGTGCCGTTTACCCATACGCCCTGGCGGGTCTCACCGTCGCGCTCCGGAATTTTAATAACAAATCCCGGATGAATCAGATCGGGGTTATCAGGTTGGGGCAGTTTATCCTTGTTGGCCTGATAAATAGGCCACCAGCCCGCCGGATCGTTATATGCAAAATCGTAACCTGCAATTCTCCAGAAACAATCCTCCTTCCCCGGCATGTCCCGCACCACATAGGCTGCGGGGAGCGTGTTTCGAGAAGTTTTGATTTCTATACTGTTGAGCAGGTCAATCGCCTGTATACTGGTAGCCCGGCTGACATCGAAGGACTCATCTTTGAACAACGAGTCGGCTTTTTGGATCATCTCTTCGGCGGATTCGAACTTAGCCGGAGCGCTTTCCCGTCCCCCGGCCCGCTCAACCTGGCCTTTTAGATTGCGGGCCTTCCAGAGTGCACTATTAGCGCGGTATTTGGCCAGCATGTACTGCACATATTCTTCCGATTTTTCGGCATACTCTTTTGCTTTTTCCGCATATTCAACCGCTTTATCGTATTCTCCGGCCTCCAGGGCCTCTTCGGACATCTGCTTATAGCGCAGAGATTCACGATAATCGGGGTTATCCTGCAGGTTTTGTGAAAAGGCAGTGTAGAGAGGCACCAACAACATAACAACTATCAGTAGTAGAATGATTCGCTTATTCATTGTTTTCACCTCCTTGATCCTCATCTGAAAGGCCTGCTTCTTCAACAGCCTCCGCAGCACTGTTTTCTACGTTCGAAATAGCCTCATCGGCCTCCTGAATTGCTTTCAGAGCCGCTTGCCGCAGTTCTTCCGCCTTTTCACCGGCCTCTATGTATTTCTCTTCGGCCTGCGCATAGGTTTCGGCGGCAGTTTGGTACTTTTCATCTGATTCGGCAGCCTGTCCCTTCACGAGCAGCTCCTCAGCTTCTTCGTACAGCTTTGGAACCGCAGCAGGGGCCTTCAAGGATTCTGCCTTCAGCTTCGCGTCGCGGGCTTGCTGAAGATTTGTTTCAGCTTTCTGTTTATATTCTGTATCATCTTCTGCGGGCATCTCTTCGGCAAGTTGGGGTGCAGGTTCCGGTTCCTCCTCAGGGGCGGTTGCACATGCCGCTAAGAGCAATAAAAGGATAGGAAATAGAAAAATAAGCTTTTTCATGGGTACATCCTTACTTCAAGGTTTCATCTTAAGAGTACTACGTCTGTGATAATCCGGCAAGCAATATTTTGATGTAATTCTAATTTTGGAAGTTATAGAGCTTCCAAAATTAGAATTACTGTTGTGCGTATTTAGTGGGTATCATTGACCCGATGGAATGAATGACTTACTATTTTAACTCAGTCGGGGATAGAGGTACAAATTTGAAGCGCTTCATTGTGTTAACTCTCATCATAATCGTTTTTTTCAATTCTTTCGCGCTAACTCTCTTTTTTATGGTTCATTCGCATAATAATTTTGCCTCCATACGCAATCGTAATATCGATGATATCGAACAGCAGATAATAGACAGACTGGAAAGTTTTCATGTGCTCATCCACCCCTTTGAAAAAAGAGCCCGGGAATACAGTGATGCCGCCATACGGGATATCTATCAGGAGCTGAACACCCGTACCAAGGGAAAATTTTTCGCTGCCGATCCGGTGACCCTCGAGGAGCTGGCGGATGAATATGCAGGAGTCGAGATTTATTTAGTAGATCAGGAAGGCATTGTGAGTAAGAGCAGCTTCGAAAGCGACATCGGGCTCGATTTGCTTGCTTTGGAAGCAAACTTTTCAGAGTTTATACGGTCCATCTACGGTCAGGGGCAAATATTTACTCAGCGTCTGGGACTCTCCAATATGGGGGGGACCAAAATGATTTATTCTTACTACAGCCCCCGTAACAGTAACCAGCTATTAGAAATATCTGTAAATTTCGAAGAGTTTATGCGCCGGAACTATTCCGATATGCTCTACACACATCTGTTTGAAAACTTTTTTGCGGAGATTCCGGCGTCCAACAGTTATATTAAAGCCCTTGACATCATATACCAAACGGAGGTGAGTTCGCGGTCGTTCATAAGCGGCGAGGAACTCAACTTGAATGGACAGATATTGCGGGCTTTAGATGCGGATCGGTCTTTCAGGAATAGAGAGGGAAATCTGCTGCGGATCTACAGAAAACGGACTGCCAGCCGTTCGGGCTTCGACTTTGTGCAGAATCCGATTATCTTTATCGAATACAACCTGTCACCCTATTATGAGTTCTTGACAAAATTCTACATAATAGCCGGTCTCAGTGCACTCGTCTTAATCGGACTGTTTTCAGGAGTAGCGTATAAGCTGGTCGAAGCGAAACTGGTGCGGCGGGTTGAAGAGCTGGACGAAGTGCTGCAGCGGGCAGCCTACGAGGATTACAATGTACGGGTGCGTTACAGCTCGCGAATCCCCGAACTGATGACCCTCTCTACCTCGGCCAACCGCTTGATCGAGCAGGTGAAGAGCCGTGAGTATGATTTAAAACTTGCTCTACAGGAGCGAGAGATGCTGCTTGACGAGATTCATCACCGGGTGAAGAATAACCTCAATGTCGTGATCAGTTTGCTGAATCTGCAGCACGAGCAGGTGAGGTCGGTTGACGATGTGAAAGAGGCACTTCTAAAAACCCGTAATCGCATCTACTCGATGGCCCTGACCCATGAGAAGCTGTATCAATCGGAGAACTTTACCGATGTGAATATGAAAACCTACGTAGAATCGTTTCTCTCAACCTTCAACTCCTCAATTGGTGATCAGCCGCAGCTTCTAATCGAAGCGGAGGTTGAAGAGGTAAACCTTTCTATTACCCATGCGGTTCCCTGCGGGATTATTTTGAATGAGCTGTTGATGAATGCAATCCAGCACGCTTTTTCAGGTGAGATAGAAGGCCGCATCAAGGTGCGCTTTTCCAGGCAATCCGAAAAAGAATTTAGGCTAAGTGTGGAGGATAACGGGGTAGGCTTACCGGACAATTTTTCACTGAACAGTACCGGCTCCCTCGGCCTCATTCTGGTAGATGCATTGGTTCAGCAGCTGCACGGGAAACTGACCATAGAAAACAACGGCGGCAGCCGGTTTATCGTAGTCTTTCATGTAAATGAGGATGAACCGAACAGATTGAAACAGCACAATTAGTGCCGTATCCTATTTTCTGCCCTGCTCCAGGGCTATTTTTCCTGTACGAATCGACTCGACAATATTGAATTGACTCAGCAAGTTAATTGCACTGTCCACAGCCTTCGAATCGCCGGTGATTTCAAGAACCCATATGGCTCCGGATGAATTGAGGATGCGGGCCTGCAGCACAGTTATCATTTGCAGAAGATTGGCGCGGTCTGACTCATGGACTTCTACCTTCACTAACGCATGTTCGCGTTCTAAAATTCGTTCATGATCTAGGTCCCACACCTTTATCACATGTACGAGTTTCTGGAGCTGCTTGCGAACCTGTTCGAGCACAGCGTCATCGCCTTCGACCACGATGGTAAAGCGGCTTTTTCCAGGGCGTTCGGTGTGGCCGACGGTCAGACTTTCAATGTTGAACCCCCGGCGGGAGAAGAGGCCGGAGATTCGAGTCATAACACCCGGTATGTCGTCGCATAATATCGAAATAGTATGTTTCATCAAGCTTCTCCTTCTGTGAGCTCTAGTAAGTTTCGACCGGTAACCATTGGATATACATGGCCCTCTTCGCCGACTTTGCAATCGATCACCGTAACACCTGTGTGTTGTGCAGCTGAAAGAGTTGCCTGGTGTATCTCAGCCACAGTTTCCGCGCGGTCTCCACGGCAGCCCAGGTCGGCGGCCAGTCGGTCGAAGTGAATATCCCGGGCGAACCGGCTTACATCAAAGCGGCTGCTGTAAAAGCCGTCCTGCAGCTGTTGAATCATACCGAGGCGGCTGTCGTTCATAACCAGTACTGTCAGATTAATTTCCGCCTCTGCCGCTGTGACCAGTTCCTGTATGTTCATAAGAAACGAGCCGTCTCCGGTAACCAGTACCACCGGTTTTGACGGCTCAGCTAAAGCTGCTCCGATGGCGGCGGGCAGGCCGAAACCCATGGTGCCCAGTCCGCCGCTGGTGATGAAATTACGTCCGGCGGCCACCGGAAAGTACTGGGCGGCATAGATCTGATGCCGCCCCACATCGGTTACCAGACGCGCATCGGCAAAAGCTGCGGCCGCGGCGGCCAGGGCGTTCGGGGTGGTGAGTTTTTGCCCGGACATAGCTTCTGCCGGCCTGTTGTGTCCATTGTTGTTATGCTTCTGTTCACCCAGGAAGGCCGCCCACTCGCGATGCGGAGCGTGTGAGGCGGCAGTATCCGCCAGCAAGGCGGTCAGACGCGGCAGTACGTCGGCGATGTCGCCGACTATCGGTAAATAGGCCTGAACATTTTTCCCGATTTCCGCCGGATCCACATCGATGTGAATTATTTTCGCCTCCCGGGCGAAGGTTGCCAGCGGGCCGGTAGAGCGGTCGCCGAAACGGGTTCCGATAGCCAAAATAAGATCGGCCTTTGAGACGGCAGTATTCGCGGCACGGCTTCCGTGATATCCGAACAGACCCAGGTTGAGAGGATTGCGGTTATCGAAAGCCGCTTTGCCCATCAGCGTATGGACAACCGGTATATGAAGGGTGTCCACGAACTCGGCGATATTCGCATATGCATTTGAAGAGATGACTCCGCCCCCGGTGATTACCACCGGACGCTCAGCTTCGCGCAGTTCCGCCGCCGCCCGCTTTATCTGACCGGGATGACCTTTGGTGGTCGGATTGTACCCTTCCAGGACGCGGCGCTTTTCGTGTTGATTGGCAAACTCGTCGGTTTGCACATCCTTCGGGATATCTACCACAATCGGGCCGCGGCGGCCGCTGCCGGCTAGAAAAAACGCCTCTTCGATAGTCGGTGCAACCTGCGGTGCAGATTGAATAAGATAGTTGTGTTTGGTAATCGGCATGGTGATGCCGGTTATATCGACTTCCTGAAAAGCGTCATTCCCGATCATCGTGCGTGAAACCTGTCCAGTAAGCGCCACAATAGGGGAGGAATCCATATAGGCGGTTGCGATTCCGGTTACCAGATTAGTGGCACCGGGCCCACTGGTTGCCAGACACACGCCGGTTTTTCCGCTGGCCCGGGCATACCCGTCGGCCATATGGGCTGCTCCCTGCTCATGCCGGGCCTGGACGTGGTGGATATCGGAACGTTGCAGGGCTTCGTAGATAGGCAGGTTGGCCCCGCCGGGATATCCGAAAATAATCTCGGTGCCGGCCTTCTCTAATGCTTTCACCAGCGCTTTGGCCCCGGTTGATTTTCCTTTTTTCACATTTTCCTCCTTGTGCCTGGCTTGGGGTCTTATTGACTGGAGAAGCATAAAAAAAGGCCTGCCGCCGGAGGGCGACAGGCCTGTAATTACTCCTTCTACAGCCTTACCGCTAACCCGACGGTTTTATGAAACCCGGAACTAGTACGAGGACGACACGTAGTACGACGACCAGCAGAGAAGAGGTGGTAATCTGTGCAGTGTTGTCTGTTTTCCGCATACTTCCGATTTCCTTAGGCGTAACTATAGATAGAAACCGATGCGATGTCAATAACTAATTACTCACGGCAGCAATTCAAACTTTAGATAGTGCATTGCACTATCTAAAGTTTGAATGCCTCTTTATGTTTAGAAATAGATGGTTATTCTAACAAAATGATGCAAATTCAAACTTTGAAAGTCATATGGACTTTCAAAGTTTGAATTGCTGTACTCACGGCAGCAATTCTAAATTTGAAAATTTTATTAAAATTTTCAAATTTAGAATGCTCACATTTTGTTTAAGATTAGCAACTTAGCTTAAATATTTTGATGT
>CAZWDV010000028.1:9893-39018 GCA_964632675.1 uncultured Sediminispirochaeta sp. | reverse complement strand
GAAGCTTCTCATCCCCCTGCGGATACCTGAGCTTCAGAGGTACGACTTCCAAGGGGAAACCGGTCTCTTCAGCCCGCTTCCGCACGTGCTCGATTGCGTCCGGCTTGTTCTCCTCGATACCGATGGCGATTCGGTCCGCTTTGAGAATTTTCTGAATGATCTTCACGCCTTCAAACAGTTCGTCTGTTTTTTCAAGCATGAGCCGATGATCTAAAGTCAGATACGGCTCGCATTCCACTCCGTTTACCACAAAAAGCTCGGCTTTTTTCCCCTTGGGAATTGAGAACTTTACGTGGCTCGGGAATGTAGCTCCACCGAGACCGACAATTCCACTTTCGGTGATGATGTCGAGCAGTTCCTTTTCGGACAGATTCTTCCAGTCCTTTTTCTCCTGCTCTTTACCGAGACGGTCGAATTCGCCCTCCATCTCGATTACCACTGCTTTCGATTTCAATCCGTTGAGCAGATACACGTCTTTAATCTCTTTTACCTTTCCTGGTATCGGAGAATGTACCGGACTCGAAATAAAGCCGCTGGCTTTGCCCAGGATCATACCTTCCCGGACTTCATCACCAACCTCCACTTGAATCTCGGCCGGTTTGCCGAGATGCTGCGAGAGAGGAACTACAAGCGTTTGTGGAATTAAAGCACTTTTGATTGGTTTCTGACTCGACAAACCCTTGTTGTCAGGCGGATGAATACCGCCTTTTGGATAGGTTTTGACTCCCTTCATGCTACCTTTTGCCCTTTCTTAAGCTGATGTTTCTCAATCAAGACACTTTGTGAAATGATCTTTCTTGAGACAATAAAAAACACAACCAGGACGAGTACCAGCATAACACCGATATGTCCGAAGATTGCGTATGTACTTATACGGAATGGTTCCACTGTACCGACATGCACCTGAACGGGCATTCCCTGCTCAAGTAATAATCGAGGCACTCCGTTGTTATATGCGAATCCAATTATATCTTTATACCACTCATCTGTAAACATCTTCACTACCTTATCCCGGGTGAAAACCTCTATTCCCTCCCGTCTGTAGACAGGAATAGTAATTTTCTCTCCGGGCGCGGGAAATGAATACGACCGGCCGTAGAAGTATCCCGCCTGAAAGGCCCGGTGCTTCACATAATCGGTAAGATCCGGCAGTTGCCGGCCGGCTGTACCTGCATTGGCGGTATTATCCCCGGTCGTACTATTCTGCCTCTGGGCCGCTCTGTACAGCTGTTCCCATGAAATCGGCACATCCCCGCCCCGGCCTGCAGTTTCTGGCATAGGAAATTCAGCCTGAACTGCGGAGTTCGCTCCCGCAACTGAAATCAGCACTAAAGGCAGGATACCGGCAACAGCAAGGAATACTGCTAACCTGAGCCTTATCGCGGCCCCGCTCATTCGCCGCTTGACTGTAATCGATACCGGTACGAACAGGCTGTGCAGCTGCCGGCGTGATAAGTAGTTGTGAAAACCGTAAAATGCATATAACAATCCGGCGTGAATTACCATAGACAACACGCTCTGCACTGCCAGGCGCAGCCACAGCTGAGAGTCACTTCCCAGCTCGCCCGCCGCAATACCGATTATAACCGTCCCTATGTAGAGAAACAGGTACTTTTTCATGGCACGGAGAAAAAACTCCTCTTCGGACTCGGTGTTCAAATAACGCTTCATTGCCGGACCGGCCCATCCGAGCAGCAGCGTCCAGCCGACTATATGGGTAAGCCACCAGATAAAACTGCTTATAGAAAAGTGCGCCGTTCCCAAAAAAGTAATCAGCGCTCCGGCCACCCACACCGGCAGCGAAGCCTTGACCTTGTATCTTTTGGGAAACAACACCACCATAATTAGAAGTGTGAATGCGGCGCAGACCCACAGTACCAGCTGGATAAGCGGATCGAAACCGGAAAGATAGAAGGAGACCCCTGAATCGGAGAGGATTCTGCGGGCCCGCATAAGCGTACCGGTCTCATCCTCTAACAATTCAAGATACAAAACTTCGGCTTCACGTCCGTTAAGTTGCCCCTGAAAATAGTACGGTAAGCTGCGTAAATAGGGATCGAAACGCGGATCCTGGGGTTCCAGAAGCTGTGGTACCGTTTCCAAGTCGACCGTGTGGATTCCGGAATCACCGAAATAACGAAAGAGAGTTACTTTTTGATCGCTGTAGGAGATGATGCGCGAAAAACCGGCGGCCTTCAAATCCGCTTTGAGCTGCTCTAAATTTACACCGGAAGTGTCCCCTATCAAAGCTACCTGATAGCCACGCCATACCTGCTGGCTTTGATACGGCAAAGACCATAAGAGTTTCAACATAATGCTGAGGGCGACTGCTGTGATTATTATAAGCGTAACTGCATGTTTCTTTTTCAAGTGGAACTCTTCCTACAAACTATAAACCGGTGTATCTCGCATTATATCAGATAAACAAGTGTCTCCGCCATTACTTGCTTTGTCAACACGGCAATTCAAAATTTAAATGCTTATGCTATTTTTAAAAGAAACCACAATTTGTTGTTATAATATACTTTGCGTTCGGGCCCTTCTGTGTGTAAGATTAGTGTATGAAGGGAATATTACGACACATCACCTGGCTCATGCGGGGCGTTACTGTCTTCGCTCTGGTCGGCCGCAGCGGAACTGGAAAAAGTTTTCGAGCCAAGCTGGTAGCCCAAAAATTCGGAATCGATCTGATCATCGATGACGGCCTGCTTATTCGCGAACAGAAAATCATTGCAGGACGTTCTGCAAAACGGGAAAAGGTATATTTGACCGCAATTAAAACCGCCCTCTTTACCAACGATAATCACTGCAAAGAGGTGCGCCACGCGCTGGACAAAGCGAAGTTCAAGCGGGTATTGATTCTGGGTACCTCGGAAAAAATGGTTCGTAAAATAACTCACCGGCTTAAATTGCCATCTCTCTCTAAAGTGATCAATATCGAGGAGATCGCCAGCAAAGAGGATATCGAAACCGCGATTCTCAGCCGTAAGAACGAAGGCAAACATGTAATACCGGTTCCGACTATCGAAATCCATAGAAACTATCCTCAGTTCGTCTACGATTCGGTAAAAGTATTCTTAAAAAGAAGCGTGACCCTGCTTCCGCGCAAGGAGAAAGTCTTTGAAAAAACCGTTGTTCAACCGGAGTTCGGCAAGAAGGGAAGAGTAACGATTTCAGAGTCGGCGCTTACTCAGATGGTGCTGCACTGTGTTGATGAATACGACGACACAATCGCGGTACATAAGGTTATTGTCACACAGGAGCCCGGAGGGTATTACCTGGCGCTCAATATACACGTACCCTTCGGCGTACAGCTCTCCGGAACCATTCACTCACTTAGGGACTATATCATAGAAAGCCTCGAGCATTACGGCGGTATTCATATTCGAAAGGTTGATATCAAGGTCGACAAACTGCATTAATGAATGGGGACTCGATTTTTTGGAACCGTCTGCCGATATTCTTAAAGTAAATGGGGGTAAAATCATGACAAGAATACACAAATCAGTACTTTGCTGGCTTGTTTTACTGCTGTTGATACCGGCGGTAAGCATTTTCGGCCAGAACACGTACAATTACCGCAGTGATCATTACTCGGTAACTTCACAGGTGAATCAGGCTTTCACTGAAGACACAGCGGCATTTATGGAAGCGTTTTTCGATTTGTACACCAGCTATCTTCACTTTGATCCTGAGCAGATCGAACAGCCACTGCAGGTTCGCATCTTTAATAACAAATCCGCCTACGACAGTTTTCTCCAAAAAGTACTCGGCGAAACCCGCAGTTCATTTGTGTTTCTGCATTACAGGGAAGCCGCAAAGAGTGAACTGGTCGGCTATTATCTGGAAGATCAAACCGCACTGCACAAAAAATTGACCCATCACGGTTTTACCCAGTACTTGAAGACCTTTGTTCCCAACCCTCCCTTGTGGATCCAGAAGGGCTTCGCAGTCTATTTCGAAAACAGTACCTACGATAGCGAAAAACAGACAGCAGTATTTCATCCGAACCACGCCTGGGTACCCACTCTGCGTGAAAAACTACGCCGCGATGCAAGTCTCAGCGATTCGGAAGTGTTTATTCCCGTCAGCAGTCTGCTGTATCTCGATCAGAACACTGCGGGGCAGAAAATCGAAGCCTTTTATTCACAGGTATGGGGAATGGTTCATTTTTTCATCCATAGTGAAAAAAAATCGTATAATCGCCTTATCTGGGATGCTATTTCCGCCCTCGATCCGAATGCCGGCATGCGGACAAACGAGAATCGCGTTGTCAAGCTGGCCTTTGAGTGGGTAAATAAGGATTCTTTGATCTCCGATTTTGTAAACTTCATGAATGAACTAAAAACCTTTCCGGATCTTATTCAAATGGGAATCGATGCGTATGCCCAAGGAGAATACGAACAGGCCGAAGAGGCCTTCTCACAGGCCAAGTCGCTGCGCTCAGATCACTACGTACCCGACTACTATCTGGGCCTGATTTCCTACAATCGCAGCGAGTTTTCTATGGCCGAATACCACTACCTTTCAGCGGTCAAGAAGGACGGGAACTCCGATCTGCTCTACTATGCACTGGGAGTAAATGCAATGGCGGATAACCGTTTAGAGGACAGCAACTTTTATCTGGAACAGGCGGTTGAAACCGGAGGCCCCTATTCCGAAAAAGCCTCCGAGCTGAGAGACCAGGTGCAGGCCCGCAGCGAGGAAGCGGCGATGTAAACAAGCCCGGCTTTAGTTCCGGTCTTTGCCTTCCCCCTATTTGCGTCGATGTTTCTGAGGGTGTTTACGACGGCGTTTCTGTTCGGCAGGATGGGGACGCCGTTTTTTCATAATATGCGGCGGAGTCTGTATCCCCTGCTCTCTAAACAGCCACACCACTGCCATTTCCACTTCCTGGTTTGGCGGAGTCAAAGGATCGATCAGGCGTTTAATCTCTTTGAACATATCCTGAAAAAGAAAGGTAGTATTCTCCCACTCCTCCGGAAACATGCACACCCCTTCGACCAGGGCGGCAATCAGCCGACCGCGCCGGCTCTCGCCCTTCGCTTTTACACGCTGATCGATTTTTTCGAGGCTTTCGAAGAACTCCTCACGCTCACGGCCCTTTTTATCCTTTACGAGAGTATCAATGATCGGGAGAAACCGTTCGAGAAGCCGGTACCTTATCATCGCCCGAATTATTTCGGCCGAGTGACCCGACTCGATTATTTTAAACATCTCTTCAGTCAGCCGTGAAGGCGGACAGCGCTCGAGTTCCACAGAGTGCTTTTTTATGCTGCGCCGAATTCGGAAAGGTATCTTGAACCCGAGCTGTGCGGAATACTTTACCGCCCTGAGCATTCTAACCGGATCTTCAATAAAGGTAGTATTGAGAGGAATCAGAGAACGCATTCGCATCTTTTTAATGTCTCCGTACCCTTCGACGAAGTCGAATAGTTCTTCGTGAATCGGATCGTAATACAGGGCATTGATGGAGAAATCGCGTCGGTGCACATCCTCTTCCATCGTTCCATAGACGTTGTTGTCATACTGCTCCGGATTCTCAACCTCTGCATCACGCAGCGCTCGGAAAGTAGACACCTCGATAATCTTGCCGGTAAAGTGAACATGTACCAGTCGAAATCGCCGTCCGATTACCCGGGCATTGCGGAAGAGTTTTTTTATCTCGTTGGGTTTGGCCGCGGTTACAATGTCAAAATCTTTCGGGTAGCGATCGATCAGCAAATCGCGCACTGCGCCGCCGACCAGGTAGGCGGCGTATCCGTTTTCACTCAGCCGTTTGATTATCTTTAATGCATCGGTATCAATTCTTCTCTTGTCAATCCTGTGTTCGCGGGCTGCATATATTTTTGCAACCGGTCTCGCTTTGTCTCCGTGGGCTCCGTATCGTATTCTCAATGTTAGTCTCGCTGTTTCGGTTGAAGAATGTCTCTCTTTTAGTCTACTATATAGTAGGTCTATATTAGGTACTTGTCGCTAATTTTGCAAGAGGATAGTTGAACCATAAGGAGAAACAGATGCGTATCGAGCCCAAAATTTTGAAAGGCTTTAGAGATTTTCTACCGCAAGAGGCGGCTGCACGTAAAAATATTCAACACATTTTGGAAACGATTTTTGAATCATTCGGTTTTCAGCCGATCGACACTCCCGTATTAGAATATACGGAGGTGCTCCTGGGAAAGGGCGGCGGTGAAACCGACAAACAGATGTACCGTTTCAACGATCAGGGCAACCGCGATGTAGCTATGCGTTTCGATCTTACGGTTCCTTTCGCGCGCTTCATGGCCCGCAACGAAAACGAACTTAACATTCCCTTTAAACGCTACCACATCGATAAAGTGTGGCGCGGCGAAAATACCCAGCGCGGCCGCTACCGTGAGTTCACTCAGTGCGACTTTGATATCGTTGGAACCGACAGTCTTTCGGCGGATTTCGAAATCCTGTTGATGATGTACCGTTCGTTCGAAGGACTCGGTATCAGCGATATCACCATCAAGCTGAACCACCGCGGTATTTTCAACCGCTTCCTCGAAATCTATGGAATCAAAGAAAAATCCACGGAAATTATGCGCTCTATCGACAAACTGTCAAAAATCGGCGCTGAAGAGGTTCGTACACTCCTCGAATCCGAGGTAGGCGGAGAAGCCGCTGACAAAATCCTCACCTATATCCAGCCCGGAGAGAGTTTTCTCGAGACCCTCGATATGATCACCGAACTGTCGGGCGGCGAGAGTGCGGAAAGCCGCCGAATGCGCGACCTGTATGCCGGCTTTCAAAAACTCGATATTCAGGACCGCTTTTTTCTCGACTCTTCAATCATGCGCGGTCTGGATTACTATACCGGCATCGTGTATGAGACCTTTTTTGACGAACTTCCGGAAATCGGGTCAGTCTGTTCGGGGGGGCGCTACAACGATCTGGCCTCTCTGTATACCAGAACTCATCTACCGGGGGTCGGCTCCTCCATCGGCTTAGACCGCTTGATGGCAGCTCTGGAAGAACTGGGGCGCAGCAGCGGCAGCGGCGGCGCGGCGGACATCGCAGTTTTCTGTCTAGATGAAAAGCTTACCGCCTATTACCACTCCCTGGCCGAGCAGTTCCGGGCGGCCGGTTTGAAAGTCGATGTGTTTTATGAAAAACAGAAAATGGGGCGGCAGTTCAAAAACGCCGAACAAAAGGGCATTCCCTTCGCTTTGATCTGCGGAGAGGATGAACAGGCCAATACAACCGTCACAATGAAAGATCTGCGTGCCCGGGAAAACTATAATCAGGTAAGTCTGCAGGAGGCGGTCTCCGCTGTCAAAAACATTCTTGCCAAGCCCACAACAGCGAGTAATTAGGTGAAATATGCGCTCTGAAGCACTTCCGGTATATCAACAGCGTGATAAAATTCTAGTAGAGCTGGAACAGAACCAGGTTATCGTAGTCGAAAGCCCCACTGGCTCGGGAAAAACTACTCAGCTCCCGCTCATTCTCTACCGGGCCGGATACGGTCGGGACGGAATAATCGGAGTTACCCAGCCCCGCAGAATTGCCGCAGTTTCAGTCAGTGAATACATTGCCGGGCAAATCGGCGATAAGGTGCCCGGAATGGTCGGCTATAAAATGCGCTTCGAAGACCAGACTATTCCTGACACCCGCATAAAAATAATGACCGACGGCATCCTGCTGCAGGAACTCAAGGCCGACAACATGCTCTCCACCTACTCGGTTATCATGGTGGACGAAGCGCATGAGCGCAGCTTGAACATCGATTTCATACTGGGCTTGCTGAAACGTATTCTGGAAGCCCGGCCCGAGTTCAAAGTCATTATCTCTTCGGCCACGATCAACGCCGAAATTTTTTCGACCTATTTCAACGGCTGCCCGGTTGTACACATTGAAACACAAATGTATCCGGTACAGGTTATCTACGATGCCCCGCCGCAGGTAGCTAAAGAAGATGCGCTGCAGGACAAAATCGAAGACATCGTGGTGCGGACCATCGAAAGCGGCCGCACCGGAGATTTTCTTATCTTTCTCTCCGGTGAAAAACCGATCAAAGAGTGTCTGGCCCGGCTGTCCGGCTGCTCTGTCAGTAAGCGTCTGCATATTCTCCCTCTCTACGGCCGTCTTTCGAAGGAAGAACAGGAACGGGTGTTCGATCCGCCTCCCGAAGGCCAAGCTAAGGTAGTTATTGCCACCAATATTGCCGAAACCAGCGTCACCATCGACGGCATTACCACGGTAATAGACTCCGGTTTGGCAAAAATGAACTATTACAATCCGAAAACCTACACCTCTTCATTGATAGAAGGTCCGATATCAAAAGCAAGCTGTAACCAGCGCAAAGGCCGGGCCGGCCGAACACAGCCGGGAGTATGCTACCGGCTTTATTCAAAAAAAGACTTCGACCACCGCGACCTGTTTACCCTCGAAGAGATCTACCGTACCGATCTCTCTGAAGTCGTGTTGCGAATGGCCGAGCTGGGCATTTACGATGTGGAAGACTTCGACTTTATTTCACCCCCCGGCTCGCAGGGAATCATCGGGGCCATTGAAACCCTTGTTCTACTCGATGCTATCGATCACGACCGACAACTCACCGAAATCGGCCGCATGATGGTAGAGTTTCCGCTGACACCGCGGCATTCGCGCATGATAGTAGCGGCCATTCGGCGTTATCACGAGGTGCTCGAAGAGGTTCTGATTGCCAGTGCATTCCTCTCGACCCATACACCCTTTTTGCTGCCGCCGGGGGACGAGCTCGAAGCGCGGCATGCCCATCACCACTTCAGCGATCCGGCGGGCGATTTTGTCAGCTACCTCAACTTATTTCGGGCCTTTGTGAAGCAGAGGGATAATGCGCGCAGAGAAAATTTCTGTACGCAGTACTACCTTGACGTAAAGGTGATGAGCGAGATAGTAAATATCAAACATCAGTTGGAAGAGATTGTATCGGCAATGGGTATACCGATCTCTTCCGGTGGGAGCACCAAGGACTATCTCTGTGCAGTGTCGGCCGGCTTGATCCAGTTCGTCTGCGAACGTGCAGGTAAGACCGCCTACCGCAGTCTGACTGCGGACAAGATTCAGATTCACCCGGGATCGGTAATGTTCAGAGAGGCGCCCCCCTACATCGTGGCCGGAGAAATCGTGCGTACCAGCCGCATGTTTGCCCGCTCGGTTTCACCGCTCAATCGGCAATGGCTGCCTGAGATTTCCGAAGATCTGGCCGCTGAGTTCGGAAGTGTAAGCCGCGGCCGGGATAGCCGCCAAGAGGCGCGGCGAAGGGGACAAACAGGGAAGAAGGCAGCTCCGCCTAAAGATACTACCTGGGAAATCCACATGGGTGGAGAGATTTTCAAGCTCGAACCGTATAAAAAGAACAAGAAAATGGCCGTGCTCCCCTGGGATAAAATTAAAAAAGTGCTTCAACACACTCCCGAACAGGAGCTGAGAATTCACGAACGTCTGCGCGGTAAAATCGTATACCAGAACTATGATATTCATCCCGGAGATCAACTCGGAAGCATTCTGAAGATTGTACCGTATATCAATCCCGAGCAGGACATGCGCGAAAAGCCGGCTAAACGCGGCAGTTTTTCCACCGCTACAGAACTTCCGCAGCTCTGCGATGAGCTCGAAAAGATTCTGAAGCTTACCCGCAGCCGCAAGAAAAGCAGAACACTGGGGTTCCTTACCCTCGATACCGACGGAACCGGCAACTACTGGCTCAAGGTAATTCGTAGTTTTCATACCGCTGTGGACGTCAGCCTCTCGAGTCTCGAGGTCCTGGCCGATGAGCTAAACGATTCGGTCGAAGAAGCACATCTCGGCAAAGTGAACCGCGTCTACAGACGTCTATCGGAGATATATGAAAATTATTAGAAGTGCCTGATTAGGACTGACTCCGTGGGGCGTGCATCGGCGGCTCGGCATTCAGGCTCTCCAAAACTACTCTGCGGTCGGCCGTCTGGTAGCTGGTTTCGGCGTGGCCGCTCTGGAGTATGAATCTCACCCGTCCGGCCTTTTTCTTTTTATCTCTTTCCATCGCTTTCAGAAGCAATTCCGCATCGGCTGGAGCGGCATATAGGCTGTAGTTGTAAGCGGTAAGCAGTTTGAATACTCTAACAGCATATTCCCGGGGGGTGGTCCCCAATAAAGTCCCCAATACCATCGCACGGCCAATTCCCCAGGCAACCGCCTCGCCGTGACTCCATGTATTCAGTCCTCCGATCGATTCAAGGGCGTGACCAAAGGTATGCCCCAGGTTCAAATGTCCGCGAATATCAAGGTCGTAGGGATCCTGCTCGATATACCACTGTTTAACTAATTGTGATTTATAGATAATGTCGCCCAGCAGTTCCGGGTCGCGTGCGATTACTCTGGGCCGCTCATTCTCCAAGATGCGCAGCAGTTCGGCATCACGCAGGAGGGCATGTTTAATTACTTCGGCCAGACCGCCAAGGTATTCCCGCTCTGGCAGTGTTCGCAATATCTCCGGATACACCCGAATTTCTCCGGCCGGATAAAAACTGCCCAGGATATTCTTGTATCCCTGAAAATCGATACCGGTTTTACCGCCTAACGACGCATCAACCATCGACAAAAGTGTTGTGGGTATAAGAATCAGTGGCGCACCACGCATGTATATCGATGCTAAGAAAGCGGTGATATCGCAGACCACCCCTCCTCCGACTGCTATGAAGGTGGTGTCGCGACTCGCACCCGCCGATAGGGCCCATTCGGCAATTTTCAAAAGCGTATCGGAGTTTTTATGCTCTTCACCCTGGGGCAGTACATAATATGGGAAAGTTGTTTCGGGAAATAGTGTGACTGTATTGGTATCAAAAACAAGAACTACAGAAGGGCAGAAATCTGCAGCTGCAGGGCTTGCATCCCCCTGCTGAGTGTCATAACCGCTTATAGAATCGGGAAACACTACACGAGATGATCTCTGATCCAACTGTATAGATAGACTCTTCATCCAGCAGCTGCTTATTCTCCCAGGTTGCGAACGATAGTACGAATAAACGGATCAATTATGGAGTAGTACCGTTTGTTCCCCTGTACCTCAGAAGCAACAATGCCTTTGTCTTTAAGCACTGCAAGGTGTTGGGACACTACCGGTTGCGACTGGTTTAACAGTCTCCACAACTCGGTAACACAAGACTCCTCCTGTTCAATCAAACAGAGCAGCTTGAGTCTTACGGGATGTCCACACACCTTTAATCTCTCGGCGTATGTTTCAATCATTGCATCTGAACAACATGTGTTTTCAACCATACCGCTACTACAGTACACTTTATATAATTTTTTTTCAAGCGAAAATATATAAAAAATGCACGATATGCAGTTTGCACAAGCTGCTTGCCAGGGATGTTGAAATTGTTTTACTATAACGGTCTATGAAAAAGATATATCTAGACTGGGCCGCCACCACTCCGATGGATCCGGAGTTGGCTCCGGCCATGGTCGATATGTACATACATACCTACGGCAATCCCTCCTCCAGCCATACTCCCGGCAGGAGCTCCCGTAAGGTACTCGAAGATTCACGGGCCCTCTGCGCCGCGCTGTTGAAGGTCGACCCAGCAAATCTGATATTTACCTCCGGCGGAACCGAAGCGAACACTCTTCCTCTGCTTGCATTGATAAGGCAAAAGTCTAAGGGCGAGATTGTACTGTCGGCAATTGAGCATTCGGCGGTATATGAGTTGGGCAGTCTCTTCCGCGAGCTCGGTTACCAGGTAAAAGAGGTGGCACCGGATGAACACGGCATAATTCAACCCGCGGCCGTGCGTTCGCAGCTGGGCCCGGATACTATCGCGGTGGCGATAATGCTGGTAAACAACGAGATCGGCAGTATACAGCCGATTGAGGCCATTGCGCGGGAAGTTCGTACTTTCGAAGATGAACACAATCGCCGCATTCATCTGCATTGCGATGCGGTCCAGGGACTGGGAAAAATCCCGATTGAACCGAAACGCTTTGGTGTCGATTCTATGGCATTCAGCGGTCATAAGTTTATGGCCCCGAAGGGTATCGGCCTAATGTTTATTAAAAAAACATGTACACCACTGGCAAGCGGCGGCGGGCAGGAGTTTGGTATGCGGCCGGGAACCGAGAATGTACCGGCCGTTTGGGCCTTTGGGGCTACTCTACAGAAACGTTATGAGCGGATGGATAGTGAATACGCCTATGTGAGCAGTCTACGGGATCATCTGTATAGCCGCCTTAACAATATAGAGAATGTAACACTTTTCCCTGAACAAAGGGCATATGAATCCGAAGCTGCGTATTCACCTTATATCATTGCCCTCAGCGTTGCTCCGGTTCCGGGTGAAATCTGTGCCCGGGTTCTTAACGACCGCGGGTTTGCGGTCGGTACCGGTTCAGCCTGTTCATCAAACCGGAAAAAGAAGCAGGGACGAGTTATCTATTCTATCACCCCCAACGAAACAACAGCCCAGGGGATTATACGAGTATCCTTCGGCCCGGACAGCACAAAAGCGGAAATAGACTCGTTTACCGCAACTCTGCAGCAGGAAATAGCGCTGTTACAGAGAACTATTCGCGGGAAATAACATACGGAGACCTACATGAATGCCATTTACCTCATCAAATTTGGTGAAATATCGTTGAAAAAAGAAAACCGTAGTTTTTTTGAAAAAAAGTTAAAAAAGAACCTGCGGAGAAATATTGCTGCGAAGGATGCGCAAATCAAACTCACCAACGGCCGCTTTTACGTCGAGACTCCCGAAGAAAATGCCCCCCAAATTGAGGAGGCCCTGGCCCATACCTTCGGTGTGGTCGGCTACTCAAGGGCTAGGCGGGTACAAAAAGATATTGAAATCATCAAAGGGGCTGCAAAAAAGGTGATCGATTCCATTATTGGCGGCGGGCAAACCCCGCAGAAGCCGCGGACCTTTAAAATAGAAGCCCGCAGGACCGACAAATCCTTCCAGCTCAGTTCCTACCAGATCGCCTGCGAAATCGGCGATTTCCTGCGCAGCGAATTCGAATTTCTCACGGTAGATGTGCACTCTCCGGACATAAAAGTATTTATCGAAATCCGTGAAGAGGCCTTTATCTACGGAAACCCCCGGCAAGGACCCGGCGGCCTGCCGGTAGGTTCCGCCGGCCGCGGCGTTCTCATGCTTTCGGGAGGTATCGACTCGCCGGTAGCCGGACATATGATCGCCAAACGCGGGCTCAAATTAGATACCATCTACTTTCACACCTACCCGTATACGAGTGAAGATGCGCTGAACAAAGTAAAACAGCTGGCCCGGATTCTCAGTCCCTATTTTGGCGGAACAAGTCTGTTTGTCGTACCCTTTACCGAAGCGCAGCTGCGTATAAATGAAGCCGGCCTGGCCCAGGAGGTTACCCTGTTAATGCGCGCGGGAATGGTGAAGATTGCCGAAAAAATTGCCCAACGGCAGAGTGCCCATTGTCTTGTTACCGGCGAAGCACTCAGCCAGGTAGCCAGTCAAACGGTTGAAAGTATCACCTTCACCGGCAGTGCAACCCGCATGCTTATTTTTCGCCCCCTCATAGGACTCGATAAAGAGGAAATTATTCGAAGAGCGCGGGCAATCGGCACTTTTGAAACTTCAATTCTGCCGTATGATGACTGCTGCAGCATCTTTACCGCCGAACATCCGCTGTTGAAACCGGGAATGGAGAGAATGTGGAAGGCCTGGGATAAACTGGAAATCGAGGGGCTCTTGGAAAAGGCGGCCGCGGAGACGGAACGGTTCTATATCCACCCTCTATACGGTTTTCAAAGCGAATCCGAATAGGCGGCAGCCTTGCAGTGTAGCCCTTGCCCACTACGCCCGCCGCCTGAGTACTTCGAGCTTCTTCAGTTTGAAGCTTAATTTGGGGCTTAATTCGAAGCTTAGTCTGAAGCTGAGGCCTTTTTAGAAGAGTCGGAACTTGCGGAATCTGAGCCGGAAGAGTTCTTAGTTCCTGCTCCGACGGTGTCTTTTTTGGTTTCTTTCGTTTCATTTGAAGGAGAATCGGCGTTCTGTTTGTTTTTGCTTCCCCTCCGGCTATCGGTAACATAAAAACCGCTTCCCTTGAATATAACCCCCGAGCCGCCGCCGATGAGACGACGCAACTCCCCGCCACATTCAGGGCAAATTGCAAGAGGCTCGTCAGACATGGATTGAAAGTGCTCAAAAGTATGTGTGCAGTGTTTGCATTCGTAGTCGTACGTGGGCATCTTCCATGCTCCTTCAAAATTTTGATGTAAATATACTCACCTTTTTAATTGTCTGGCAAGTAAAATCAGTCTATTCGTACCGGTACAGCGGCCGCTTCCAAATCTGCCTTAATTCCCTGCACCGTGTACCCCTGTATATGGACCATTGAGGCAATCAGGGCAGCATCCGCCTTTCCCTCTGTCAACACATCAATCAGATGGCCACTGGTACCGGCACCGCCGGAGGCTACCACCGGTACCTCGAGGGAGGTGGACAGCATCTTGGTAAGTGGAATCTCATACCCTTCCCGGGTCCCGTCGGCATCAATCGAATTGACCACCACCTCACCAGCGCCTAAATCTACCGCCTGCTGCGCCCATTCCAGCGCATCTAGATCGGTGGAAGTCCGGCCGCCGTTGATAAACACCCGGTACCCCGAAGGCATACCAGCATCCCTGGCAGCGTCCATTCCAAGGACAATACACTGATTACCGAACACCTCGGCTCCCTGGCGTATGATCTGCGGGTTTTTCACCGCCTGGCTGTTTACACTTACCTTTTCAGCACCCGCCAGAATAACCGTGCGCATGTCCTCCAGGGATGCAATGCCGCCGCCGACGGCAAAGGGGATGAATATTCTCTCAGCCACCCGCTTTACTACATCTATCATAATGCCGCGCTTTTCGTGGGAGGCGGTAATATCATAAAACACCAGCTCGTCGACACCCTGCCGGTAGTACTCCTCGGCCATCTGCACCGGATCGCCGACATCTACGTTCCCTTTAAAACGTACGCCTTTGGTGGTCTTGCCGTCTTTTACATCGAGACACACAATAACTCGTTTTTGCAGCATAATCTACTCCCGCTCCCCGGCCCGCTTCAGAAAGTTCTGCAGCAGCTGCAGACCCCACTTGCCCGACTTTTCCGGATGGAACTGAACAGCATACAGATTGTCCAGTTGCAGGGCGGCGGTAAAAGTAATGCCGTAGTCCGATGTCGCCGCTACTGCCGATTCATCTTCAGGGTCCGGATAATAGGAATGTACAAAGTAAAAGGAGCTGCCCTCTGGAATATCTTTGAACAACACCGATTTGAAGGCGGAACATACCTGATTCCAGCCCATATGCGGCACTTTTAGACCGCTGCTGCGCGCAAAGCGCCGGGCCGTGCCGGGTATAATTCCTAAACAGGGGGTACTGTTCTCCTCTGAATCGTTTAATACTATTTGACTCCCCAAACATATTCCGAGCATTTGCCGTCCGCTGCGAAAATAGTCATGCAGAAACTGGTCGAGGCCCCGGCTTTGTAAATTCCGCATAGCCGCCCGGGCTTCACCGACTCCCGGAAAGATGAGCTTATCCGTCTGGTCCAGTTCTTCTGGATCTGAAGATACTACGTATTCAGCCTGTACATACCTCAGTGCCGTTTTGACACTGGTAAGATTTCCAGCGTCATAGTCTACAACTCCAACCCGTTTCATGTGCACCTACTCCTCTATCCGCACATACGGCAGTGCCTGTTGAAAAAACCAGTCAATATTTTCTAGAGACACCGGATACGCCTGCAGCAAGACCCGGGTCTGTTCTAAAGACACCGGATCATCACTAATCAACTGTGAATAGTCGTAGTCGCCCGCCAGTGAGCGCAGACCGCTCAGCAAAGCCAGCCTCAACATCAAAAACAGGGATCGGGCTACCGATTCATTCGCACACTCGTATTCAGCATCAATAGTAAATATATCCGGATTCTCATCACTCCTGTGAAAGCTCATACTAATAGCGTCGAGACGCGTGAATAAACGCGAAACTGCTCCGCTCGCAGCGGTCCGGCCGCTCTGCCCAAGCACGCCGCTAAAGTCGGGGTTACGACTGTAAAGGCCCATTACCCCGGAGTTGAGCATCACGGAGGCTTTTTGCGGTAAAGGAATTACCGGGCCGTAGTAGATGCGCGCGAGCTGCGCCTCGATGTCGCCATTGGTAATGCAGACCGCATTATCCTCCACAAAGCTGAGGGCTACTCCGCTGTTCGGGTTGCTCCACCAGCGCAACGGGACATCCTTACGGCTCTCCGGCTCGCTTTCGCGCCGCTCCCACTCTCGGTTGCTGCGTAAAGACAGCGCAGCAATAGTTTCGGGATAACGTCCCTCACCGATAATAGTATAGATAAAACCTGATGTGCCAAAATCGAAGAAGCAATAGGCAGTATGGGTGCGCTCGAGCACCGTCCGCAGTGATTCGGGATTCATTCCGACTGAGCTCAGCATGGTTTCAGCCAAAGTAAAGTTCTGATTCGGTCGTACCTGCAAAAATATTCCCCGCTCGTTGTAGAGCAGGGACGCATAATTCTGATCGGCGGGTTCGGGCCGACTTACACAGCCGGCGAGTAGCAGAACCGTAAAAACTGCCGTTACTGCTGCAGCTGGGTGCCAACCTTTATTTAGATACATGGTTAAGCCTTTTTGAGCCCCACTCTGCAGGTTTCGTCTCCGCATTCGATCTCTTCAGGTTTGCCTTCGGCTTTCCAGCTATAGTTCTCTGCCAGAGTTTCCTGCAGCAGGTGTTCTTCAAAACTCTCGATAGCCTGCCGGATTGAATCGGGGCCTTCTATATACAGGTTTATTCTGTCGGTCACTTCCAGGCCGCGGTCCTTGCGCATGTTCTGAATGCTGCGGACCAGGTCGCGGACCATACCTTCATTTTTCAGCTCTTCTGTAATTTCGGTATCAAGACCGACGGTAAGCGAACCTTCGTTGATCACCTTTACATTCTCTTTTTCAGTGCGCTGCACAACTATACCATCCAGAGTCAGTTCCAGAGAACCCTCGTCATAATCGAGGTAGAGGGTCGCCCCTTCCATTAGCGATTGAATCTCGCTCATCGTCAACGCTTCGATCTTTTTGGCGACGCTTTTCATATGCTTGCCGAGCTGCTTCCCGAGCACTTTATAATTCGGTTTGGCCGAGTACTCGACCAGATCTTCTTCGTTCTCTTTGAACAACACATCCTTCACGTTCAGCTCCTCCCGGATGATGTCCTCCATCTCGCGCAGCACCTTCCTCTCGGTGCTGTCACGGGTAACCAGGTAGATAGCCTTCAGAGGCTGGCGGGTTTTATAGTTATGCATACTCCGCAGGGCCCTTCCCATTGAAACCGCCTGCCGGGTAATCGCCATCTTCTGCTCGAGTTCCAGATCACGCAAACTGGTATCCTCTACCGGATAAGCCGCTAAATGAATCGATTCGGGCATATTGCCGGAACGCAGATTGTGATAAATCTCCTCGGTGATAAAAGGAACAATCGGGGCCGCCACGTGGATGAGCTTCATTAGAATGCTGTACATCGTGCCGTAGGCCTGCATCTTATCAGGATCGTTCTCAGAGCGCCAGAACCGGCGCCGGGAGCGGCGGATATACCAGTTGTTCAGCAGGTCGATAAATCGCAGGATCGGATCAATCGCTTTCTGCAGGTCATAGGCTTCGAGCTGGGCAGTAACCTCTCCGACCAAACGCTCGGCCTCCGAGAGAATCCAGCGGTCGAGCGGATTTTCCGGAGCTTCCGGTTTCGGATCGCCACTGGGCTGATAGCCATCGATATTGGCATAGGTCACAAAGAAGCTGTAGGCGTTCCACAGTGGAATCAACACACTCTTTAGTACTTCGCGAACTCCCTCATCCGAGTATCGCAGGTCCTCCGCCTTCACTACGGCGGAGTGCATCAGAAACAGTCGCAGAGCATCGGCACCAAAATTGTTAATAACCTCGACCGGATCGGAGTAATTACGCTCCGATTTAGACATTTTTTTACCGTCTTCGGCCAAGACCAAACCATTTACTACCACGTTCATGAAGGCCGGCTGATCGAACAGGGCGGCCGCCAGAATCGTAAGAGTGTAGAACCATCCGCGGGTCTGGTCGAGGCCCTCGCAGATAAAATCGGCGGGAAAGTTGCGTTCGAACCACTCCTTGTTCTCGAAGGGATAGTGGTTTTGCGCATAGGGCATAGAACCGGATTCGAACCAGCAATCCAGTACATCGGGAATACGGCGCATGGTGCCTTTTCCGTCCGGGCTCGGCCAGGTCAACTCGTCGACAAAATGCTTGTGAAGATCGGGCACCTTCTTACCGGACTTCTCTTCCAGCTCCCGGCGGGAAGAGATTACTTCAATATAATCCGAACCGTCGCACTTCCAAATCGGAATGGGATTACCCCAGTAGCGGTTGCGGCTGATTGCCCACTCGCGGGCACCTTCAAGCCATTTGCCAAAACGACCCTTCTTCAGGTGATCGGGAATCCAGTTAATTTTGTCGTTCGCCGCCAGCATATTGCCTTTAATGCGGTCAACATCGACAAACCAGGAAGAGACCGCCCGGTAAATCAACGGCTGCTTGGTTCTATAGCAAAAGGGATAGCTGTGCCGGTATTTCTCTTTTTTGACCAGCTTACCCTCTTCCTTGAGCTTTTTCATAATCGGTTCGTCGGCATCTTTTACAAACAGCCCCTCGAAATCATGAACCTCGCCGGTGAAACGACACTCGGCATCGATGGGGCAGATAACCGGAACATCACTGTCTTTGAGGGCAGCATAGTCCTCTTCACCGAACCCGGGAGCAGTATGTACAATACCGGTCCCCTCCTCGGTGGTTACATGCTCAGAAATAATAGTCTTGAATGCATCTTTCGAATGCAGCTCGCCAAAATAGGGAAACAGCGGCTCGTATTTGATACCGCCATATTCACGGCCGGGTTTCTCCTCTACAATTTCGTAGTCTTCTTCACTGCGGTAATACGCAGAGAGGCGTTCTTTCGCAAAAATGTAGTATTCATCACCGTCTTTGACCTTCACATAGGCGATATCATCGCCCAGTGCCAGTGCGAGGTTGGAGGGCAGTGTCCAGGGAGTAGTCGTCCAGGCCAGGAAATAGGTATTCTCTTCAGCTTCTACCCGGAACTTCACCGTAACCGCAGGGTCGACAACTTCCTGATAGCCGCCGAGATTCACCTCGAAATTGGACAGCGGCGTTGAAAGCGCCGGACTGTACGGCAAAATCTTGTAACCTTCGTACAACAGCTCCTTGTCCCACAGCTCTTTGATGACCCACCAGATAGATTCCATATAATCCGGTTCCATAGTCTTGTAGTCGTTTTCGAAATCGACCCAGCGGCCCATTCGCTTTACGATGCGTTCCCACTCGGAGGTATATCTCAACACAATCGAGCGGCAGGCCTCGTTGAACTTAGCTACACCGTACTCTTCGATTTCCGTTTTACCGGTAATGCCCAGAGACTTTTCGATTTCATATTCAACCGGCAAACCGTGACAGTCCCAGCCGAAACGGCGCTCGACCTTCTTGCCTTTCATGGTTTGATATCTGGGGATAATGTCTTTAATGGTACCCGGCACAAAGTGTCCGAAATGCGGGAGGCCGGTTGCAAAGGGAGGCCCGTCGTAAAACACGAACTCTTCGTTCCCGTCCCTTTGATCAATAGATTTTTGAAAGATGTCTTTATCTTCCCAAAATTTGAGAATACTTTCTTCCATTTCTGGAAAGTTCACTTTTGGGTCAACAGGTTTATACAAAACTTCCTCCTCAGATATCCCCGTTTTGTGCGCTGAAAGCATTCTAGGGAGAGGGCCTTTCAGTGTCAAGACATGCGACCTTTTAGGGCTTTCCGAAACTTTCCAGCGCTCCCCTCGTATTCTATTATTTTGCTTCTTTTTAAGAAAGTGCTAAAGCGCTTTTTCCAGAGGCCGAAAATTGATAATGAGGCAGACAAGGAAGTCTGCACACTTTTCGTACTATTCAAGGAGGAATAGAGTATGATTATTAATCACAACATGAGCGCCATGTTTGCTCAACGCCAGAACAAGTTCAACAACTGGGAAGTCGGTAAAAACATGGAGAAACTGTCTTCTGGTCTGCGAATCAACCGTGCCGGCGACGACGCCTCCGGACTGGCTGTTTCCGAGAAGATGCGTGCGCAAATCCGCGGCCTTCAACAGGCTCAGCGCAACACCGAAAACGGCATTTCCTTCATCCAGACTACAGAAGGCTACCTCCAGGAGTCTCAGGACATCCTGCACCGCATGCGCGAACTTGCAGTTCAGAGCTCGAACGGAGTGTACACGGATGAAGACCGCATGCAGATCCAGGTCGAGATCAGCCAGCTGGTTGATGAGGTGAACCGGATTGCAAGTCATGCCCAGTTCAACGGAATGAACATGCTGACCGGACGTTTTGCCGCCGAAAGCGGCGAGAATGCAGTGACCGCCAGTATGTGGCTGCACATCGGTGCCAACATGGACCAGCGCGAGCGGGTGTACATCGGTACCATGACCGCCCAGGGTCTCGGCATCCAGGGCGCCGGCGACATGCCCCATGCCGCCAGCTTCATCTCTATGTCGAATCCCGACAAAGCCAACATCTCGATTTCCGTAATCGACACCGCTTTGCGGAAAGTCAACAAGCAGCGCGCCGATCTCGGTGCCTACCAGAACCGCCTGGAACACGCCTCCCGCGGACTCCTGGTCGGTGCAGAGAACCTGCAGGCCGCCGAATCACAGATTCGCGACGCCGACATGGCTGCTCAAATGGTGGAATACACCAAGAACCAGATTCTTGTACAGTCCTCTACCGCAATGCTGGCCCAGGCCAACCAGAAACCGCAGTCGGTACTGCAGCTTCTCCAGTAGCTTGAGCTGCCAGAGCAAATTCTGCTCTTTGATAAAAGCCGTCCGCTTGCCGGACGGTTTTTTTTATGCTTTAGTAGGGTGTGATGAACAAACTACGCTTACCTGCATTAGTAAAAGAATTCGGAGAACTCTTCCATCGGCACGGTTTCAACTGCTATCTGGTCGGCGGCGCGGTCCGCAACATGGTTTTGGGCCACAAACCCACCGATTATGATTTTGCCACCGATGCCGAGCCGCAGCAGGTAATGCAGATTTTCCGCGCGGTCATTCCTACTGGCATTAAGCACGGTACCGTTACGGTCATTTTCAAAGGACAGCATTTCGAAGTGACTACCTTTCGGGTAGAAGGAAAATACAGTAACGCCCGCCATCCCGACGAGATTCATTTTACTCCCGACTTGTTCGAGGACCTCAAACGACGAGATTTTACTATCAATTCAATGGCGGTACACTTGGTCGACGGATCTCTGGTCGATCCCCATGCAGGACGTAAAGATCTGAAGCGGAGGCTGGTGCGCGCCATTGGGGTGCCCGGCGAACGTTTCCGTGAGGACGGACTGCGGCTGCTGCGGGCTTGCCGCTTTGCCGCCCAGCTCGAGTTTTCAATTGAAGAGCAGACTTTTCAGGCTATGACGGCCACCGTCAATACCATCGAGCAGGTATCCGCCGAACGTATCCGCGACGAGCTGATAAAAATGCTGGCGGCTCAGCGTCCCTCCATCGGCCTCAGAATAATGGAAGCAACCGGCCTGCTCCGGCACATTCTTCCAGAATTAGCCGCGTGCCGAGGAGTCGAACAGGGAGGCTTTCACTCTTTTGATGTACTCGATCATTCGCTGTTAGCCTGCGACGGTGCGCCACCAGAAAAGGTAATTGTACGCATGGCGGCCCTGCTCCACGACATAGGCAAAGCCACCGCAGTTCAGAAGGATGCACAAGGCGGCATCTCATTCCACCGTCATGAACAGGATTCGGAGGATATGTGCCACATTATTATGCGGCGCCTGAAATTCTCGAAGGAAGAGGAGAAAATTGTCTGCCACCTGGTAGCACAGCATATGTTCAATTACACTTCAGAATGGTCTGACGGTGCGGTACGCCGCTTCATTTCACGGGTAGGTCCGCACCGCATCCCCGACCTCTTCGATGTGCGGATAGCCGATCAATACGGTATGCACGGCGTGCCTCCGCGACACGACTCTCTCACGGCCTTCAGAGACCGGATCGATTCAGTTCTCGCACAAGCAGATGCTCTCTCTATAAAAGATTTAGCGGTGAACGGACATATGCTCGCCCAGGAGGCCGGCATACCGAAGGGCCCGGATATGGGAGTTGTACTTGAGCATTTACTGGAAACAGTAATGGATGATCCATTGATGAATACAAAAGAAAAGCTTCTGGCACTTGCCAGAAGCTTCTACGCTACTTACTTAAAAGAAGAAAAAGGCTAATTCTTTTTGGCCCTCTCGGGAGCTTGTTTACGCTTTTTACCCGTTTTTCCATGCTCCATTGTCAGGCCCTCATAGGCAATCCCGGCGGCGTGCTGTTCAGCCTCTTTTTTATTTTTCCCTCTTCCCGGACCGTACGACTTCCCTTCGACCGTTACCTCAATCCAGAATGTCCTGTCATGGTCAGGACCGGTTTTCTTTACCAGAGAATAGCGCGGATAACTTTTGTACTTCTTCTGTACAAGCTCCTGCAGAAGGGTTTTATAATCCTTCTTATGCTTATTTTCCAGCACCTTGTTTATCTCCGGAATGAGATACTTCAGAATAAAGCTTCTGGAAGCTTTGAAGCCGGAATCGAGATAGTACGCACCAATTATGGCTTCCATACAGTCAGCCAATATCGCCTTTTTCGATCTTCCTCCGGAGTACTCTTCACCTTTTCCAATCAGGATAAAGTTGTCAACTTTGATACCCTTTGCAATTTCTGCAAGACTATCCTCACTGACAACAAAAGATTTCACCCGAGCAAGATCACCTTCGGCGCGGTCGATCAAGGTACAGTAAAGATATTCACTGACCACCAGGCCGAGAACACTGTCCCCAAGAAACTCAAGCTTTTCGTTATTGCTGATGTCTCCGCCACTTTCATTGGCGTAAGAGCGGTGAGAAAAAGCAAGGTTCAGGAGCTGAGGCTTCCTGAACCTTATTCCAATATGCTTTTCAAACAACTGTAGTTCTTTTTTCCGCTCTTGATCAATTGGCGGAGCATTTACCACATTTTGCGCTTTTGGTAAAAGACCCACGTCTCTACCGCTTTTCGCTATTCTTTAGTCTGAGTCTTGAGAAACTCTACAGCGTCGCCTACAGTCTCGAATTCGTTTGCCTTTTCATCGGGAATGGTAATTCCCATTTCTTCTTCAATCGCGTAGACAAGTTCATAGGTGTCCAGACTATCGGCTCCAAGGTCTTGCCGAAAAGATGCTTCGGGTTTGATTTTTTCTTCTTCAACCTCAAGCTTTTCAGCAATTAGTTTTTTTACCTTTTCAAACACTTCGTCCATAACTATCTCCTTTTATTCTTGAGTATTATTCAAGATTTAGTACTTGGCGACCCCTGTATGAACCGCATTTCGGGCATACACGATGGGGCAGCACAAGGTTACCGCAGGAACTACATGCAACTAAGCCAGGAGCGGAGCGTTTCATATTAATCGCCTTCCGTCGTCTGCTTCGTGCTTTTGAGGCTCTACTTTTAGGTACTGCCATATAAAAAACCTCTCAAATTCATGATTTATATTCAAATGAACATAACTTAATCCAGATCTATTGTCAACTCCCCACAGTTACTCTCTCAGCTTACGCCGCAGCGCATCTGCTACTTCGGGAGGAACCATAGTCGACAAATCTCCATCGTACATTGCAATCTCTTTGATCGCCGAGGATCGCAGCACGAAGTATTTGGGATCAGTGGGCATAAACATTATTTCTATATCGGGACGCAGCTCTTTGTTTGTCATTGCAAGCTCGAATTCGTAGCCGAAATCAGCCAATGCCCGCACACCGCGTAACATTACTTTGGCACCAATCTCGACTGCGTAATCGACAATCAAGCGGTCCCACAGAAGTACTTCGACGTTGTCATAAGGCTCTAAAAGATGCTGCATCATCGCCATGCGTTCTTCCGGAGTAAACAGCGTCTTTTTGGACTGATTCACTGCAATAACCACGTGGAGTTTTTCAAATATCTTTGCCGCCCGGGCAATCAGGTTCAAATGCCCATTTGTCGGCGGATCGAATGTACCGGGAAATATCGCCGTTTGCATGCGGGAAGTGTAATGGTACAGGTGTATCTGGTCAAGGCCAGTAATTCTAATTTTAGAAGCTCTATAACTTCCAAAATTAGAATTACATCAAAATCTTTAAGATAGGTTGCTCATCTTAAACAAAATGTGAGCATTCTAAATTTGAAAATTTTAATAAAATTTTCAAATTTAGAATTGCTGGGTCAAGGCAGTTGGCCCGGTTCTACACAATAGCCGGTTTTTATAAAAATAGTTTTGACAAAGTACCCGCACATAGATACACTTGATATTGATGAGAAAATACCATTGTTATGTGGCACTATGTATCCTGACAGCAGCTCTGTTCGTTACCGGATGTGCAAGCGCTCCGGAAACAAAAAACGGTAACGGCCAACCTGCCTCGACTGCCCAAGCAGAGCAGAAACCTGTCGACGCACAACCCGCCGCTGAGCCCGCAGACAGCGCTGCAGAGGAGCCTGTCGCCAAAGATAATGAGACGTATGAAATGGGAGAGGAGGAGTATCAGGAAACCAAGAGGGACCTTTCAAAACTGGTTGAGGAGCTCAATCAAATTATAGCCAATCGCAACTATCAGAAATGGCTGACGTATCTCACCACTGAGTATAAAGAGTATTACAGCGACCCGGCGGTTCTGCAGGAATACTCCGATGCACCTCTCATGAAGAAATACAACATCAAACTGCGCAGCTTGAAGGATTACTTCAACTATGTAGTAGTGGCCAGCCGCAAGGATGTACGCATTGATGACATAAAAGCCCTCAGCGAAAACAAGGTCCGTGCGTATATGATCGTGAATAATGAACCTATTGTCGTCTACACTCTTGAGAAGGTAGGCGGACAATGGAAGATTACTAAATAGAAATTTAGACTATGGAGTGTGCTATGAAAACCAACTTCGGAAAAATAATAACGCTGATTTTGATACTACTTTTACTCCCCGTGGGTATGTGGGCACAGCAAGCGAATAACCAACCGGACGAGGACGAAACTACCGTTGAAGAACTCTTTCTTGAAAGCGTTGAAATGCGCATCATCGGCCAACAGGCGCGCGACAACAACCGCGCCTCCAAGCTATCGGCACTCGATAATCTGGAAGAGCTGATCGAAGCCGGACAAGTATCTGCCGGAGACCCGGAAGCAACCTATATTCTCGACAGGCTCTCCTCAGATGGGATAGGAGTTCAAATCCGCGAAGCCGGGCGATTGATAAACAATTTTCCCGAAGTCCGCCGCAAGGCCTGCGAACTTCTCGGAAAAATTGGCGGTGAACCTGCCAAGGATACTCTCATCAATGTGCTTATTTCCGATGACGAACCGATGGTCATGGCCGAAGCGGTATATGCCCTCGGCGAGATGGGTGTCGACAACTCGAATAATCAAATTACCCAGGCCATTTCTTTCAGCATTCTCAACGATGATATTCTGACCCCCGACCAGAACTTCGCCTATGCCGCACTCCTTTCGATTGAAAAACTCGCAGAACGTAATGGCGGAGTCAACGACCCGAGCATTTACCGGGCGCTTATAAGAATGTCGCAGGGTAATTATATCAGGACAGTGCAGCAGAAAGCCCAAGAGGTTATGCGGACTCTCATGACCTATTGAACCGAATCAGCGCAGCAATTCCTCAATCCACTGCTGTTCGGCCTCCAAGTGTAGCAACATCTTGCGGGTTAGCGCCTTTTTATACTGCGGGGTACTCTCGGTATACCGCTGGTACTCCTCAGTATAATGACGGTGTTTGTCCAAGAGTTCTGCTAACTTTGTCCTGAGAATATCCTCGGCATCGATTGGATCTGTTTGGTCCAAAAAAAACAGGCTGAGGGTGAATTCGTCTTTTATCGATATTTGGTTTTTTTTGCGGGTATCACTGAGCCAGTTCTTGAAGTATTCACTGCCACGCCCGGTAATGGAATATACATTTTTTTCGACTGCTTTTTTCCCTTGTACGGTCTTCATAGTCACTAAGTCATCTTCCGCCAGCTTTCTGAGGGTAGGATACAACTGACCGTAGGATACCGGCCAAAGATTACCCATCATGTGCTCGAACTTCTGTTTGATTTCGTACCCGTAATGTGGTTCCTGATCGAGAAGTCCTAAAATTGCGTACTTCAATGACATATTGAATTACCGTCCAAAATCCAGTTTTTCACGCATCTGCTTTCGCCAATCAACCGATTGCTCTGCTTTCTCGTAGGGAATACGTTTTCTAATCTCGAAATCCCGGTTGGATGAGCTCGATTTGAACTTTATTATACCAAAGGTTCCCTGACCAAGATAGCAAATTTTCTCTCGTGCCCCGAGGTTTTCTGCTTCGGCAACTTCCTGAATTGCACAATCGAAGTGAATGGGCTCGTTTTCAGGTGAAGCCAGGGCCATTTGCGGATTACGAATATTTTTCCCGCAGCGAACACAGGTGAGCTGGACTGCCTCGGCTATCTGCGAACGCTCCTCGTTGCGATTGCGCCCGCCTCCACGCCGACGTCCCCGACGGGAAGAATTGTTGTTGCGTCTACTCAAAAGTTACTCCTCTTTTATGTGTAAAATCTCTTTCGTTATCGTTACAGCTAATGTATTGATGGCTGTGTTCAGATACTTCTTGTCATTGATCTTACGCTTCAGTTCTTCCAACTTTTTGGGATCAGTTTGCTTTGCAATCCGTATCATATTACACCACTCTCTGTAAATGCATCTTCAATATGGCGTAAGTCACCATTTTCAGCGTCAACGAAAACGACATCAAATCTTACCACAGATTCGGCGTATTCAGGGTTCTTTACTAGAAAAAATTTACACGCTGTCAAGGAGGCCTTCTGCTTCTTATAATCGATAGAATGCTCTATCCCGTCCATCTTCACCCTACTCCATGTTTTCACTTCCGCACATACCAGCAACTCATCCTGTACGGCGATAATATCGATTTCTCCGCGCCGAGAGCGAAAATTACGGGCAACTACCCGAAACCCATTCTCCTCAAAGAATTTCGCTGCCCGCTTCTCTCCCTCCTGCCAAGAAATCATCTAACCTCACTTCTTCTGATTGATCTTCTTCATCTCCCCAACGCTCACCGCCTTCACAATAAAACTGCCTCCCGTCGTGTACAAGTCGACCTCTTTCTGCTGCTCAGCCGGAATCTTTCTTCCGCTGCTGCTCACCAGAATGCGGACAACCGGTCGCAGTGGAACTTGCTTGTGGTTTTTGATCACCTTGGCCACCGATCCATCGTTAAGAATAACAATACTGCCGACCGGATAGATTCCCATGCTCTTGAGAAACACCTTTAATATTTCAGCGTCGAAGCGCCGTGAGTTGTCATTTAAAATCTGGCGCATCGCCCGATAGCCTATCAACGAATCGCGATAGGGACGCTCGCGCACCATCGCCTCATATGCATCCACCACCGACAAAATTCGGGCGGTCAGAGGTATCTCTTTTCCCTTCAACTGCTTCGGATACCCCTTCCCGTCCCAGCGCTCATGGTGGTAGAGTACCGTCCGCCCGACTTCCTCAGCATATCCCAAATCGCGGGTAATAATCCGATACGAGTATATCGGGTGGGTGGTCATAATCTTACGCTCTTTCTCGGTAAGCTGCCCCCGCTTGTTAAGAATTGCCTGGGGAATCTTGGTCATTCCGATATCATGCAGCAGGGCTGCAGTGGCCAAGTTCACCAGCTGATAGTTCGGCAGCTTCATATTCTGACCGATGAGGACCGACAAAATAATGCAGTTGACTGCACTTTGCGAAAGAGTGTGCTGGGTATTCTGCACCTGGAACATCGGCCCAATTAATTGTTCGGGCTTCTCGATCAGCAGCTGAAACACGTTCTCCACCACTTCGTCTATATCAAGCTTATCAGGCAGACTACCGTCGTTGGTCTGGAGAAAAATATTATCAGCCAAATCAACGGCTTTATTGTATTCAAAAGTCGCTCCATCACCGAAAAACATTTTATCCTGAGATGTGTCGGTGCTTGCATTTACCGGTTCGCCTTCCGACTGCACTTCTGCAACCGCCCAGCGACGCAGACGGTCGATATCCTTCTGTTTGATCTCGATTCCTTCGGGAACCAGAAGGTTCTCACCGTCCATATAGACCGGTTTTGAGAATTTCATTCCAGGCTTTAACTCTTCAACTTTGATACTTCTCATACATCTTCCTGCACATCAGCGATCGTAACATAGAGCTGCGCAATAACCTCATAGAGCTCCTCAGGGATAAAAGTCCCCGCATCCAGGGTAAATAGCATCTCTGTCAGCTCATCCCGCTGCTCAATGGGAATTCCCTCCGCGGCGGCTATTTCAATCATTCGTTGCGCCAGCAGACCCTTGCCCCTGGCGGCGATGAACGGTGCACGCCACTCTTCATTATATTTTAATGCAACCGCTTTATTCTTTTCCACTACTATACCTGTTTTAGGCCGTTGTATCGACCCTTTTAAATTCAGCCCCCTCTTCGGGTCCGAAGGGATCGAATTCGTACGCCTCTCTTATAGTATCGTCAATTTCAAACCGCAGGTTATTTAGTTTTTGCTGTAATTTCAAAAGAATTTCCCGATTGGGTTGTCCCGCGGCATGCCGCCCACGGTATACCTGTAGCTTGGAACCCTTTGGCAGGTAGCGTCCGGAAAAATGCCAGGTTGCCGGCGATTCTGCGGTATTTATATTGAAGGTGATCGTAAAATTTTCCGGTTTTCCCTGTTGCGACAGCTGCAGCCGCAATATTCCGGTGTCCTCAGAACGAAAGCTGATGGGAATTATTATCCAGTTATTATGTTCGGCCTGTTTATGATTAAACAGATGGAGGAGCGAACCGCCGTTGTCTTTGCGCTGCACTTGCTCTTTTACTTCCCCTGTTACACTCTTTAAGAGCCTGTTTTCCCGGTCTTGCGGCCGGGAATGCTGCTGCCCGCCCTGCCGGCCGGAGTGTTCACCCGTCTGCTGCCCCGAGTTCTGTTGACCCGAGTTCTG
>CAZWDV010000028.1:4392-9793 GCA_964632675.1 uncultured Sediminispirochaeta sp. | reverse complement strand
CCCGAGTTCTGTTGACCCGAGTTCTGCTGGCGGCCATGGTCACATCCCCGCTGGTTTTGGTGCTGGGGACGTTCGTAGGGACTCTCATCCCCGAACACCTGTCCCTGCAGCCGCCGGAACTGATCAGCGGTCAGCAACAGCCCCTTGTCTTGCAAAATTGCAATCAGGCGGGCTGAGCGGGCATCCTGAACCTCGAGCTGTGAGAACAGCTTCAAGGCTGATTGTAGACCCTCTTCACGGATCGGCAGGCCCTGCGCGATAAAAGCCTGAATAAGGGCCCGGTTCTGGGGCGTATCGCCCAGGGATGAGTTCTGTAAAATGGTGTTCAATGCGTGTGAATGTTGATCTATTTTGAGCAGGAGTTTACCGGATTCAAACTGGACGGTAGCTTTGAGCCGCGCTCCCACCTGTAGCTGAAGGTCGGACACAACCCGCACCTCCCGGCCCAGCATACGGACCAGCCAACTCTGTTCGCCGACTTTCCTCTGAACGGTAAATGAGATATGACTGCCGGGCTTCACCGTACGCTCGGTGAAGCCGGCTGTTATTGTTTTTAAAAGCCCTATCGTCGGCTGCTGCATGCAGCAAAGGACCGGCGGCTATTCGCCGGCCTTCTTAATCTGGTCGCGGCGGCGGATCAGCTCGCTAACCTTAGCAGCCTTTCCGACCCGTTTGCGCAGATAATAGAGTTTTGCACGCCGTACGCGCCCGCGGCGAACTACCTCGATTCTGTCGATCCGCGGTGAGTGCACCGGGAACACACGCTCCACTCCTACTCCGTAGGACATTTTGCGTACGGTTAAGGTTTTTCGTATTCCCTCGCCTTTGGCGGACAACACGATTCCCTGAAACACCTGAATACGTTCGGTCTGTCCCTCTACAATCTTAAAATGCACCTTTACAGTGTCACCAATTCTGAAGTTTACGGCATTTTCCTTCATCTGTTCTGCTTCAACTGCCTGAATCAAATCCATATTATTCCCCTTCTTTAAGTAAATCCGGTCGAAACCGTTCCGTTTTCTCAACTCGCTTTGCATATCGCCATTTCTCAATTTCGGCATGGTTACCGGACAGTAGCACCTCCGGAACTCTGAGCCCCCGAAATTCCGCCGGGCGGGTGTAATGCGGATACTCCAAGAGTCCGTCGGAAAAGCTCTCCTCCTCGAGAGAATCTTCACTGATCACACCACCTACCAGTCGGTACACAGTATCAATTATTACCAAAGATGCCAACTCTCCCGACGACATTACATAGTTGCCAATACAGATTTCATCATCCACATACATGTCGATGATTCGCTGGTCGATACCTTCGTACCTTCCGCAAATAAAAATCAGCTCTTCATCCCGGGCCAGCGCTTGGGCATAGCCTTGGTGAAATAGCTTTCCGGAAGGGCTAGGGTACAGCACCCGTTTCTGCAGTCCGCCGACGGCCTCCAGGGCTGCTGAGAGCGGTTCCGGTTTAATAACCATACCAGCTCCGCCGCCGTAGGGAGCATCATCACAGCTTCGATGCCGGTCGTTCGCAAATTCACGAAAATCGACTATCCGAAACTCTATAATGCCCCGCTCGACTGCCTTGGCCATGATAGAGTTTCCAAAGTACTGCCGCACTATCTCAGGAAACAGGGTCAGTATTGTATACTTCACAACAGAACCCAGTCGTTCTTCAGTTCGATAGCTTTCTGTTCAACATCGATATCGCCGATAAATTGTTCGGTCAGGGGAACAATTCGCGTCCCCTGCTCTACATCTACCTCAAGCAAGTCGGTTGCCCCGTTCTCGATAATCGCTTTGACAACTCCGATATCATCGCCCTGAAAGTAAATATGACAGCCAACCACATCGGCTGCATAGTACTCGTCGGCTTTTAAGGGGGCCGATAATCCGCGTTCAACCCAGATTTCGTGCCCCGCCAGCTGCTTGCCCGCTTCGGGTGTATTCACACCTTCGAATTTTATCAGAATACCTTCATGAAACGGTTTCACCGCCTCTATACGATACGCCTTCTCTCGATTGTTTTTTATCAGCAGCACTTCCCGCATACCCGAGAAGTGCGCCGTTTCTCCCGAAAAGCTCTTCACCTTTACGTATCCCTGCACACCGTGAGAGGTGCGCACAATACCTACAGCGAGCTTCTCCATTAGTCCAGAATCTCTAGTACTACCCGTTTGCCGGTTTTCGTAGCCGAAGCACTCAGAATGGTCCGAATTGCCTTTGCAATCCGACCGTGCTTACCGATTACCTTACCGATATCGTCCTGCGAAACTCTCAATTCAAGAATGGTAGATTTTTCGCCTTCGATCATATTCACTACGACCCCGTCGGGGTCATCAACTAGGGACTTCGCTACATATTCAACAAGATCTTTTTCCACAACGTCCTCCACTTCGCGCATATAGAACTACCACTGACACTTTTATGTACTATTCGCGGTTCAGAAAGATATTATTTTTGTTGAGCAGACGTTTCACAGTTGCGGTCGGCCGAGCGCCCTTCTGGATCCATTCCTTGATTTTATCTTCTTTCAGATGCAACTGTTTCTCTTCCACTTCTATCGGATGATAGTATCCGACCTCTTCGAGCGCACGACCGTCACGGGGTGCATTCTTGTCCATTACTACCAGACGGTAATAGGGACGCTTTTTTGTTCCGAATTTTTTCAACCTAATTTTAACACTCAACGGGAACCTCCTCGGGGTTATTTACCTTATACACCAAGACTCTTCATCATTTGAGCCTGATATTTTTTATTTTTGGCGACCTTCTTCATCATCAGCCGCATTTTTTCGAATTTTTTGATAAGCCGGTTTACCTCGAATACCGAGGTACCGCTTCCTTTGGCAATCCGCTTCTTGCGCGACGGGCCGATAATTCTGTGATTCTGACGTTCCTGACGGGTCATAGAAAGGATTATCGCCTCTTCCCGCTTCATTTCGCCTTCATCGATATCATCTTCACTAATATTGCCCTTCGCACCGGGAATCATCTCCAACAGCGACTCCATACTGCCCATTTTACGCATTCTGGTAAAGGACTCGAGGTAATCTTCCAGGGTGAAGCTGGCACTGGCCATCTTCTGCTGCAGCTTGGCAGCCTCTTCCTCGTCAATCGTCTCCTGAGCCTTCTCTACCAGGCTGACTACATCCCCCATTCCCAGAATACGTGAAGCAATTCTCTCCGGGAAAAAGGGTTCCAAATCCTCCGGTTTCTCACCCACACCGATATATTTCAGCGGCTTGCCGGTAACCGACTTGAGCGACAGTGCCGCACCGCCACGGGTATCGGAGTCGAACTTACTCAGCACCACACCGGTAATGCCGACTTTTTCATCGAACTCCTTGGCTATCTTCACCGCATTTTGCCCCGTCATTGCATCGGCAACGAACAGCGACTCAACCGGCTGGGCCGTTTTGTGGATTTTCTGGATTTCTTTCATCATCTCTTCATCGAGATGCAACCTTCCGGTGGTATCCACAATTACCGTGTTGTACTGGTTTTTCTTAGCCTCTGCGAGTGCATGTTTGACGACCTTCACGGGGTCTTTACTCTCTTCGGCATACACCGGTACATCTATCTGTTCGCCAAGCACCTGCAGTTGCTTCACCGCTGCCGGCCGTATCAGGTCGGCAGCAACCAGAAGGGGGGAGCGTCCCTCTTGTTTTAGCTGTCTGGCCAATTTCGCAGCCGTAGTGGTTTTACCGGAACCCTGCAGCCCCATCATAAGAATGACAGACTGTGTATCGGGCCCCTTCAGCTCCAGTTTTTGGCGTTCGTCACCCAGCAGGCCGACGATCTTATCATGCACGATCTTAATAAACTGCTGCCCCGGGTTTACCGCACGCAGTACCTCTTCACCCTTGGCCTCTTCGATCGTGCGGTTCACAAACCTTCGCACAACCCTCAGGTTTACATCCGCTTCGAGCAGTGCAAGTTTAATCTCTTCAACGGCATCCTGGATATTCTTTTCCGTAATTTTTGATTTGCCTGAGACCTGCTTGACTATATCTGTAAATTTGTCGGAAATTTTTTCCAGCATATACCTGCATTCCTAAGAGTTTTAAGGTTTTTATACCGCATTTTGCACCGCTATGTCAACGGATCTGCAGGAAATGGCGCTGCAGGTACTTGATGCGCTCTTCCGCCCGTCTTCTATAAGGGTCGGTAGGATAAAAAGATACAATCCGGCGGTAATACTCCACCGACCGTCGTTCATCCCGCGGCGGCAGCGGCGACTCGTAAATCTGCCCCAACAAAAACAAAGCCCGGCCGGAGTGGTCCATTTCAGGCAGTTCCTCCCCCTGTTTCAGATAGAGCTTCAGCACCTGTTCGGCCAGTGCTTCCCGCCCCGCCTCAAACAGCAGCTGCCCGGCGTCGACCATCATCTGCAGTTGTTCCCGCCCAGGAATATCCACACCTGACAAGGGTTCACGTGTTCGGCGGATCAGCAGTGCCTGCACCTGCTGGGCAGTACTGTTGGCGTTTCGCACTCCCAGTGCATTCTCGAGACGCTCGAAGGAGAACTCCGGCAGCTGCATCTGCGACGGTGGCCGACTCTGTTCACCTTCGGAACCAACACGTCCCCCGGCAGCTTGACTATCACCACCACCCTCTGCGGCCTTTTCAGCCCCGGCAGCCGCAGCTGTAATTTTGTCCTGAATGGAATCCGGACTCACCTCGAGGCCTATCCTCCGCAGGGTACTGCGGCCGATACTGCTGTTCTGCTGCTGAAATGCCAAGGTATAGCGGCCCACAGCCTGCGCGTTGAACACGAATTCGGTAGCGCTCTGGGCATAACTGCGCGATAAAAACTCCACCCCCTGGGCCTGGGAAGCCCCTCGGTCGTAAATCCACCCAAAGCCCGGCAGGGAAAGATGCACCTGCTCGCCCTTCCCGGCCCGAATGAGCTCGGCCGCTGTTTCCGCCGGGCCGGGTTCCGTCGGTTCCCCTTCAGCCTGAGCCTCTTCCGATTTCTGCGCCCCATCCCCGCCGGAAGGGCTTTGCGAATCAAGACGGCTGGCTTGGCTGCGCGCGGCAGCCTCCACCGCCTCCAGGCTTTCTCTGCCCGCCGAGGAACTTTGGGAAGAGCTGCGGTCAGAAGCTCGCTCATCTACGGCAGTTTCGGCTGCAGCCCCTGACTGCCGGGGGCCCGTCGCAACACTGCTGTCCTCCGTTTCCGTTACAGCTTCAGCGACCATTCCGGAATCGATCTTGGGGCTCAACATCAAAAACCCGAGTGAATCCAAAGGGTCGTCCGGTCTGTAATCGGGTAAGCTGGCGATCGGTTCGGTTGTCTCCGGCACGGTTTCCGGCTCCGTGCTCGCCGGCGCGGGCAGGTCGGACTCGGCCTCGCGAGGCTCCTCCGGTTCAGCCGATTCCGGTTCAGCCGATTCCGGTTCAG
>CAZWDV010000028.1:0-4292 GCA_964632675.1 uncultured Sediminispirochaeta sp. | reverse complement strand
CGATTCCGGTTCAGCCGGCTGCGACTCTGCAGGCTTCGGTTCCTCCGATTTTCCTGTAGTGTCCGGAGGAGTTTCCACAACCCGGGTGGGTTCTCCAGTCTTGTCCTCGGCCGGAGCAGCATTCATACCCTCGCCCTTTTTTTCAGCTTCATCCGGAGCAAAGGGTTCGGAAAGTGTGGCACACGAAACAAGAGTGAAGCAGAGCAGAAAAAGGATCCCTAGGTTACGGGAATGCATTACGGAATCTCCTCAAAAAACTCCTCGACTTCCCGGTCACTCTGTTTCTGCAAGACTTCTCGAACCAGAGTACGCGGGTCCTGCCAGAATCTTTCTATCTGGGCTTGATTCCAACTGCTGTGCACTGCGCGAAAAGGGTACCACTGCTCACGGTACACCTGAGTATACTCTGCAGGAACCCGGATTTTCTGAACAAGCCCCGCTGCCGGGCGGATTTCTCCAAGCAGTTCAGCACCCGCAGAACTCTCAGCCCGTCCGGTTCTCGGCTGCGATACAGGCTCAGGTTCCCGGCTGAGCAGCAGGAAAACCAGGGTGCCTATTAGCGTCAAAAGTGTAACTCCGGCTACTACCAGCCCGTAGAGCTTAGCTTCCTTCGCGGTCAGGAAGGCCATCGGCGACATCCTCCTCTTCTCTGGTTTCAGCGGATGAATGCATGTCCTCATCCGCCGATTCATCTTCGCGGGAATCTCCGTCCAGATCGAGCAAGCCGGCATCGCCCGGTCCTCCGTTATCGCCCTGCCCATTATCGGAGTTTTTAACAACTACTTCGCCATTGTCAGCCAGCCGCACTGTGATAATTTTCGAAACTCCTGACTCCTGCATGGTAACTCCCAGCATGGTCCGAGCCCCGGCCACCGTCTTTTTGTTGTGAGTGATAATCACAAACTGCGAAGAGTTGCCGAACTCCATCAACAAATTGATAAACCGCCCGACATTGGCCTCATCCAGGGCGGCATCGATCTCATCCAGAATACAGAAGGGCGACGGCTTTACCATATACGTGGCAAACAGCAGCCCCACTGCAGTAAGCGAACGCTCGCCACCCGATAGAAGAGCAATGTTTTCAAGGGACTTTCCCGGGGGCTGGGCAAAAATTTCGATACCCGATTCGAGCACATTGTCCGGATCGGTCAGTTTCAGCTCTCCCCGGCCTCCACCGAACAGACGGCGAAACATCGAGTGGAAGTTTTTGCGTATCTGATCGTAAGTCTCGAGAAATAGTTCAGTAGATTCGGTTTTTATCTCCTGCGTAATCTGCTGCAGGTCCTCCCGGGCCTCATAGAGGTCTTCCAGCTGGCCGGTAAGGAAGTCATAGCGTTCTTTCACTTCGGCAAACTCTTCCGGAGCCATCAGATTGACCTGGCCCAGGTCTTTCAGTTTCTGACGCACATCCTGCAGTTCGGGCTTGAGCTCCTGCATGCTGGTGGTAATGTCGAACATACGGGTTTCGAACTCCGAGAGTTCCCGTCCGTGACGGTCCTGAAAATTGGAATACATACCGCGGATTTCTGTCTGCAGAGAGGCCGCTTCCATCTGCAGTTTTTCTACCTTATCCTGCAGCTTGCCTAGATTGTCCATCCGCTTTTTGAGACTGCTTTCTTTGTCCTTCAGATCCTTGTTGTGAGTGGATATGCCCGACTCGAGGCTCTGTAGACTTTTCTGCAGCTCTTTCTCGCGGGATTCCAGCCCTTTTTGTTTTTCTGCAATCTTGGTCAGCTGGATTTCAATATCGGCTATTCGGGAGGTGTTGGCTGTGATGGTTTTACGGTTTTCTTCAAGCTGCCCCTCCTGCTCCTCGATCTGCCGCGTAAGCCCTTCCAGCGCCTCGGCGGTAGCCTTACGCTGGGTGTCAACCTGCACTCGATTTACCCGCAACTCTTCCAGGGTTTTACGGTATTCATCGATTTTTTCACTCAGCTGCGAATTCTCTTCCTGCAGCGCCTCCAGCCGCTCGGCATTCTCGGTTTGGGTAGTGCGGCCTTCATCGATAGCCTGTTCGATAGACCGTTTACGGGTAATGATACCTTCCGGTGCCAGAAACTCATCCAGAAAAGCGGGAATAGAGTTGTGATAGCGGTCGAACAATTCTTCAAGCTGCTGAGTCTTCGATGCAATGTCCTGAAAGGCAGCTTTTGCCTTTTCCAACGCCTCTCCCAGCTCGGCAGCGTTGCTGCCGGCAGTACTCTGCATATCCTGCACCAGACTACCCTTGCCCTGCAGCTGAATGAGTATCTCATGCAGCACCTGGCGAAAGTCCTGTTCCGCATCGCGGCGTTTGTGCGAAGAGTATCCGCTTTCGTCGAGCTTTTGATCGAGCTGGGCAACAATATCATCGGTGATGGTGTGTAGCTCTTTCTGATAGCCCTGAATTTCCTGCTCTATCCGTTTGTTAGCAGCTTCGAGATCGGAAATCACCTGCCGGTTGTTATTGATCCTTCCACGGGCATTTTCTATACTGCTTTCGAAGCTGGAAATATTCTCATCGATCTGTTCCAGGCGCTTTCGATAATCTTTGAACTGCTTTTCACGTTCTGCTGTCTGGTTCTGTAGAGAGTTTATTTTTTCTTTTATACTCGTCTCGCGCTGTTCGGCCGCTTGATTCTGCCGGCGGATCTCCTCGATTCGTTCCCTCAGCATAGAGCGCTGGTTCTCGTTATTATTTTTCTCTATATCAAGCCCGTAGAGTTTCTTCTGCCCCTCTATCAGCTGTGACTCCATGCTGTTTACCTGGTCGAGGTTCTTTTCCAGAGACTCGTTGATTTCGTCAATTTTCTTTTTAAGGCTGTCCCGCTCTTCCAGCCGCTCCTTCAGCTGCTCTTCCCTTTCCTGTTGCTTCTGCATTAGTTCTTTGAGCTTGAGCAGCTGCAGATCGAGTTCCAGACTGAAAATTTTATCGTTGTATTCACGATAGAGTGCGGTTTTCTCTGATTGTGCTTTGAGAGTGTTGTAGGATCGTTTCACCTCTCGCAGGATGTTTTCCACCTGCTGCATGTTCTCTTCCGTGCGCTTGAGCTTACGCTCCGCTTCGGCCCCGCGGTATTTGTATTTGGTTATTCCAGCCGCCTCTTCGAACAGAAAACGCCGCTCTTCCGGCTTGTTGGAAAGGATCTGGTCGATTTTTCCCTGTTCCATAATCGAATAGGTCGATTTTCCGATACCGGTGTCGAAGAACAGCTCGCGCACCTCTTTCAACTTTACCGGGGTGCTGTTGATGAAGTATTCGCTTTCGCCGGAACGGTGTAGACGGCGTTTTACCGCAATCTCGGGCATATCCATCGCCAGGAAGCCTTCCTCGTTCGAAAGCGTCAGGGTCACTTCGGCCACATTGAGGGCTTTACGGCTCTCAGTGCCGTTAAAAATAATATCTTCCATCTTGTCGGCCCGCAGAGAGCGGGTCGACTGCTCTCCCAGCACCCACTTGACCGCATCGACCACATTGCTTTTCCCGCAGCCGTTTGGCCCGAGCAGGGCGCTGATTCCATCACGAAACTCTATTATACTTCGATCGGCAAACGACTTGAAACCGAATAGTTCAACACTCTTTAAAAACACCTATTATTCATCCTCTTGATCACATTTTGTAGCCGGTTTATATCGCCTACTATAACACAAATGAGCACTGCAGTGAATAGAACTGGTACTATACACTGTGGCAAATCCGCGTTAATCTTCGATGCATGGTAGTGTGCGGTATTGATGAAGCCGGCCGCGGGCCGATTGCCGGCCCGGTGTGCGCCGCGGCGGTTATCCTTGGAAACGATTTCGACCGCTCTCCCCTGAAAGACTCAAAAGCTCTTGCACCGCTCCGTAGAGCTCGAATTGCCAGTCAGATCTTTCAGGAGGCTTATGCAGTGGGTCTCGGATGGGCATGGCCGGAGGAGATTGACCGCATCAATATCCACCATGCCTCGCTACTGGCAATGCGCCGCGCCTATGCCGCACTCGCCGTACCAGCCGCACTGGCGCTGGTTGACGGTAAATTTACGCCGCCCCTACCGATTGCGGCAGAGGCGATTGTAAAGGGAGATGTAAAAGTCCCGGAAATCTCAGCCGCCTCGATTGTGGCCAAGGTGGCCCGCGACCGCTGGATGATCCGCTACTCATGGATCGAACCCTTATGGTCATTCGAGACTCACAAGGGCTATCCTACTCTTGCACACAGAGAACTCTGCCGCCAACACGGCTTGAGTTCTATTCACCGCCACAGCTTTAAGATTTTTTTTTAATGGCGAAAATCCTGCGGGATTTGAAGCAAAACAGCCTCTGCAACCCTC
>CAZWDV010000027.1:30226-39763 GCA_964632675.1 uncultured Sediminispirochaeta sp. | reverse complement strand
TCGAGGCGACCCTGCCGGAAATTCTCAAGATTTATGAGGAATATAAAGAGGTGTAGTAACAAAAAATTTATCCGATTTTCTGTTGACTTCTTTTTCCGCCTGAGGTAAAGTTGGCTTATGATTTATGTATCTATACATAGTAACAGTTGGTGGCGCGCTACTCTCAACGGCCGGAGGACCTTTCGGCGTGCGTTAGAGTAGCGCATGCATACCGGCCTTGATGTGTGAACGAGGCCGGCCAAACGAGAATATACAACGCTCGGGGCAAGACCTCGGGCGTTTTTTTTATGTGCGAAGGCTGCGGCGGTGCAGGCCGCATACAGCTACTAAGCGGGCTCTGAAAAGGAGGATGCCTGAATGATAAAAGAAAAAACAGTTTCCAGCGACTTTTTTAACCTGGATGCCGGGAAGGGAAGACACGACGGAATTATGAAGACCATTTCGGGGGAACGGTTTACTCCGTTCACTTTGGCAAAAAAACTCGACGCCAAGGTTATCCTGGAATCGGCATCTTTTAAGAAGGGGCGCGAGCGGTATTCGCTGTTGATGGTGCAGGAGGCCTTCACCATTCTGCAGGAGGGCTCCGACCTGGTGATGAGCCGCGACGGCCGCCGCCACAAGCTCAAAACCGCTGCGAAGGATATTCTCGACCTGCTGACCTACTTTGCCCAGCAGCATCCGCCGCTGCATCAGGATATTCCCCTGCCCGCCGGAGGGATCGGCTTTCTCTCCTACGAGTTCGCCCGCTACTGCGACAAGATCAAGTTTACCCTGAAAGAGGACCCCCTGGCACTGCCGACGGCCGCCTTCATCTTCGGCCATATCTTTATTATTTTCGATCACTATACCGACGTGATGTATCTGATGGGATTGAATTATAAGGAGCATGAGATAGATCTTCCGGCCGCTATGGCGGCTACTGAGGAGCGGCTCAACGATTTGAACTTCAACTATCTTGCGGCCGAGGAGCAGGGCTACCCCGGTTCGCTGCTAAACGGCACTGACGACAAGCATGCGTACCTGCAGGGGGTGGAGCAGGTAAAAAACGAAATCGTAAAGGGAAACCTGCTGCAGGGGGTGCTCTCCCGGCGGGTGTACATCCGCAGCGAGATTCCGGCCCTGCAGGCCTACAAGCAGCTGCGCTCCCGCAACCCCTCGCCCTACCTGTTCTACATCGACTTCGGACAGTACCAGCTGTTCGGCTCATCACCGGAGGTGCATGTAAAGGTGAAAAACGGACGGGCGGAGATTCACCCGATTGCCGGTACCCGCCGCCGCGGAAAAACCGCGGAAGAGGACCAGCGGCTGGAAGAGGAGCTGCTGAACGACGAAAAGGAGCGGGCCGAACACCTGATGCTGATCGACCTGGCCCGCAACGACCTGGGCCGCATCTGTCAGCCGGGATCAATCCGGGTGGACCAGTACATGGAGGTGGAGCACTTCTCCCATGTGATGCACATCGTGTCGAAGATCAGCGGAGAAATTACCCCGAGCATAAGCGGTGCCGATGCCATCCGGGCCACTTTTCCGGCGGGGACGGTCTCCGGCGCCCCCAAAATTCGGGCGATAGAGACGATCGACCGGATAGAACCCGCACCGCGCAGTTTTTACTCCGGCATTGTCGGATATATAGAGCCGGACGGCGGGGTGGATACCTGCATCACTATCCGCAGCGGTCTGAAGCAGGGCAACACCCTGGTACTGCAGGCCGGCGCCGGAGTGGTGTACGACTCGATACCCGAACGGGAGTTCGAAGAAACCAATGAAAAGCTGCGGGCCCTGGCCGCGGCAGTGGGGATGGAGATATAAAATGATTTTATTAATCGACAATTACGACAGTTTTACCTTTAACATTTTCCAGTACCTCAAAGAGGTGACCGACCAGGAGGTGATGGTAGTACGCAACGACTGCATCACCCTAGAGGAAATCGACAAACTGCAGCCGGAGCGGCTGATTGCCGGCCCCGGGCCCGGGCGGCCGGAGGAGGCCGGGCGGCTGGAAGAGATAATTCTGCACTGCCTGCCGCAGATGCCGGTACTGGGCATCTGCCTGGGCCATCAGGCGATTGTACACGCCCTCGGGGGCCGCATCATTGCGGCGCGGCATATTGTACACGGCAAGAGCGAGCGGATACAGCTGAACGGCAAAGGGCTCTTCCGCTCCTTGCCGGCGGCAGCGCTGTTTACCCGCTATCACTCCCTGGTGGCCGACCCGGCCGCGCTTCCGGAAGAACTCGAGATTAGCGCCCGCAGCGAAGACGGCGAAATAATGGGAGTACAGCACCGGACCCTGCCGGTAGAGGGAATCCAGTTTCATCCCGAATCAATCGCCTCGGAGTACGGAAAGAAACTGCTGGCCAACTTTATCGAGTACCAGCGCGAGCCCTTTCCGGTACGCGAGACGCTGCTGCAGTGCATCGGCGGCAGCGATCTCTCCTTTGATACGGCCCGCGGGTTCATGGACGAACTGACCGCCGGAAACCTCACTCCCAGCCAGACCGCGGCCTACCTGGTAGCCTTAAACGCCAAAGGCATTACCGCTGACGAGATTGCCGGCTGCGCCTCTGTACTGCAGAAAAAGCGCGTGCCGATCAGCCTGGATACTCCGGTATTGGATACCTGCGGGACCGGCGGGGACGGGGCCGGAACCTTCAACATCTCCTCAATGGCCGCCCTGGTGGCCGCCGGAGCGGGGGCGGCGGTAGCCAAGCACGGCAACCGGGCGGTCAGTTCACTGAGCGGCAGTGCCGACTTCTATTCCAAACTCGGCCTGAGCATCGATCTGAAACCCGCGGAGTCGCAGCAGCTGATCAACGACACCGGTTTCGGCTTTCTGTTTGCCCCGATTTACCACAGTGCCATGCGCCATGCGGGGGCGGTTCGGCGGGAGCTCGGTTTCAAGACCATCATGAATCTGCTGGGCCCCCTCTCCAACCCGGCCGGGGCGAAGTACCAGCTTTTGGGGGTGTACGACCCGGACTACTGTGTGCCCATGGCCAAGGCGGCTATCAAGTTAGGGGTTGAACGGGTACTGGTGGTACACGGGAATGACGGACTGGATGAGATTTCGGTTTCCACTACCACGAAAACCGTGTACGCCGATGCCGCGGGGCGGCTGGAGGTAGGCCAGTTCGACCCGCAGCAGCACGACCTGCCCCTCTACCCGGCCGGGGAGCTGCTGGGCGGGGCGGCGGAGGACAACGCCGCCGAGGCGCGCCGCATTCTGGACGGCAAAGGACGAGCGGCCATTCGCGATTCAGTACTGCTGAATGCCGGCGCGGCACTGTATGTGTACGGCACCGCAGAGTCGATTATCGACGGGTACCGGCGTGCCAAAGAGGCGCTGGAGAGCGGCCGGGTAAGCGAAAAACTGCAGCAGATTACCCTTGCCACCGAAAAGCTGCGGGTTCCCGCCGCGGCGTTGATGGAGGCGGCCCAATGAGCGCGAACATCCTGGATCAAATTGTAACCCAGCGGCGCACACGCATCGAACAGATGGGGCCGGAACTCGGCCATCCGGTGCCTTCGGAGCGTACTGTACCGCTGGCTAAATTCGGCCGGACGCCCTTTGTGATTGCCGAAATCAAACGGCAGTCACCCTCCCGGGGGAAAATTGATTCTATATTCGATCCGGTGAAGCAGGCCCGCCTGTATAAGAGCGCCGGCATTCAGACGGTGAGCATTCTCACCGAAGAGGAGCACTTCGGCGGAACGCTGGAAGACCTGATAGAGGTTAAGCAGGCCCTTCCCGCTCTGGCGGTACTGCGCAAGGATTTTCTCCTTTCCCTCGCGGACATCGATGTGTCCTACCGGGCCGGGGCCGATGCGGTGCTGCTGATCGCCTCCATTCTCGAGAAGGAGCAGCTCGAAGCACTTTACCGCCGGGCGGTCGAGCTGGGGATGACGCCCCTGGTGGAGCTCCATTCTTCGACAGACCTTCGGAAGGCTGCGGCGTTTCAACCGGCCTTTACCGGCATCAACTCTCGCGATTTGACTACATTTCGAGTGGACCCGGCCCACCCTATTAAAATGAAGGGGCTGATCTCCTGGCCGACGGCGGTGGTGTATGAGTCGGGTATCCGCGGCCGGGAAACGGCTATGCTGCCGGGGCGCAGCGGCTTTGCCGGAATCCTGGTCGGCGAGGCGGCGGTACGCAACCCCGCCCAGATTCCCGAAATACTCAAGGGTTTTGCAACCGGGCAGGCCAAATACAGCGGCTGTCCCGCCGAAGACCGGCCGAAGAGCGGCTACTTCTGGAACGACCTGTTCCGCCGGCGCAGCTCCGCAGATGCGGCGGCCCCCTACGTAAAAATCTGCGGCCTCACCCGCCGGCAGGACGTGCAAGCCGCGGATGAGGCCGGGGCCGATATCCTCGGCTTTATTCTGGCGGATGTGTCGCCCCGGGCCACCACCCCGGAGTTCATCCGCAGCATCGGCCCGACCCGCGCGCTGAAGGTGGCGGTAGTGGTGGGCAGCGATTCGCAGCCGATGGCGGAGGTTCGCCTGCTGCTGCAGGCGGGAGCACTGGATGCGGTGCAGTTTCACGGCAGCGAGGCCCCTGAAGCCTGTGCAGTCGCCGCCTACCCCTACTACAAGGCCCTGCCGCTGCGGGATGCCGCCGATATCGAAAGGATCGGCGACTACCACTGCCCGCGGGTGCTGGTAGATGCGTATCATCAGGGGCACAGCGGCGGTACCGGCAAACGGATTGACGGGGCGCTGGTAAAGGCGGCCGCCGCGCGGTATCCGCTGTGGCTGGCCGGCGGGCTGAACCCTGACAACATTGCCGAGGTGCTGCGGCAGTACCGCCCCGAACTGGTGGACGCCTCCAGCGGCCTGGAAACCGCCCCGGGCATAAAAGACCCGGAGCTGATCCGCCGTTTTATCCACAACCTTCGAACCGCCGATGAGGCGGCCGCCGGGCTGTCAGGCGCGGCAGAAATGGAGCTTACATTATGAGACAGGATTATTTTGGAGAAATGGGGGGCCGCTATGTGGCGGATATGCTGCAGGCCCCGTTAGAAGAGCTGGAGCAGGCCTTTGAAGCTGCCCGCCGGGACCCACAATTTTTGAACCGGCTCGGTGAGCTGCAGAAGAGCTTTGTCGGGCGGCCGACCCCGCTGCTGTATGCCGAGAACAGCAGCCGGGAGATCAGCGGGGCGCAGATCTACATCAAGCTGGAGGGGCTGGCCAACACCGGCGCCCACAAAATCAACAACGCCCTCGGCCAGGCCCTGCTGGCCCGCCGGATGGGCAAGCGGCGGATTATCGCCGAGACCGGGGCCGGGCAGCACGGGGTGGCCACCGCCGCGGTCTGCGCCAAGTTCGGGCTGGACTGCACCGTGTACATGGGAGCGGTGGACATCCGCCGGCAGCGTCCCAATGTGTACCTGATGGAGTTGTTTGGTGCAAAGGTTGTGGCGGTAGAGAGCGGCAGTCGGACCCTGAAGGATGCGGTGAACGCGGCCCTGCGCGACTGGGCCGGCTCCTTTCCCGACACCCACTATCTGCTGGGCAGCGCCCTGGGCCCGGCCCCCTACCCGGCCATGGTGCACTACTTTCAATCGGTGATCGGCGAGGAGACGGCGGCCCAGCTGGCCGAGCTGGGAATATACCCCGCCCGGGATGTGGCGGCCATGGTGGCCTGCGTGGGGGGCGGATCGAACGCTATCGGCTTTTTCTCGCCCTTTCTCGAGGCGCCGGCACCCCGGCTGGTGGGGGTGGAGGCCGGCGGACGCGGCCCTGCAACCGGTGAGCATGCCGCCCGCATGAACGGCCGGGGCGAGCTGGGTATAATTCAGGGATATAAGAGCTACTTTCTGATGGACGGCGACGGGCAGCTTGAGAAAACCCACTCGATTTCCGCCGGGCTGGACTATCCGGGCATCGGACCGCAGCTGGCCCATCTGGGCGACAGCGGCCGCATCGGCTTTACCAGCGCCACCGACGCAGAGGCCCTGGAGGCGCTGAAGCTGTTTGCCCGCAACGAAGGGGTCATCTTCGCCCTGGAGAGCGCCCACGCCGGGGCCGAGGCACTGAAGTTGGCCGCCGGACTGCCGAAGGAGAAGGCGGTGGTGGTGAACATGTCCGGCCGGGGCGACAAGGACATTTTTATCTCGGCAAAAGCCCTGCAGCCGGAGTCGTGGAGGGAGTTTTTACGCAGTGAAGTTGCCGAGGGAGAGTTCATTCATGAATGATGCTGTGTCCATCATGGCCCACTGTGTGGCCTACTTTCCCGACCAAGCCCGCTCGATGGCCGCCGCCCGCGGGCTGATCAGCGGCGGTGCCGAGTTTATCGAGGTGCAGCTGCCCTTCAGCGACCCTATGGCCGACGGTCCGGCCATTCAGACCGCCTGCCAGACAGCCCTGGAGAACGACTTTACAGTAGACAAGGGCCTGCGGTGGATCGAAGATTTGGGGGCTACAAGCGAGGTACCGGTGTTTGTGATGAGCTACGCCAACCTGCTGTACCGGCGGGGAATCGGACGCTTCTGCCGCGAGGCGGCGGCCGCGGGGGTACGCGGGCTGATAGTGCCGGACCTGCTGCCGCCGCAGGACGAGGGACTGTACGCCGCCTGCCGTAAGGCGGGGCTGGCGGCGGTGCCGGTAATCTCGCCGGGGATCAGCGCTATGCGCCTGGAGGCGATCGCCGCCGAGGGGCCGCAGTTTCTCTACACCACCCTGCGCAGCGGCATTACCGGCAGCCGGACAGAAGTGAGCGATGAGCAGCTGCGGCACCTGCAGCGCTGCCGGGATACCGGGGCGCACGTGCTGGCGGGCTTCGGTATCGACAGCCGCGCGCAGGTGGAGGCCCTGGCCCCGCATGCCGACACGCTGGTGGTGGGTTCGTATTTTGTAAAGCAGTTGATTGCCCTGGGCGGGGCGGCGGGTCCGGCGGAGTGCGGGCAGGCCCTGCAGGGGAGCATAGAAAAGTTGTCACGACGCAAGTTCTAGTTTTTGCTATATAGCAAAGGTACTTTGGCAGTGTACGGCCGCAGGCGCTGTTCCGGGTCGGCGGCCCAAATTTCTATAGAAATGAATTTTTTAAAATAAAATTCCCCCGAAAAAAATGGCCGCCTCCGGTGAAGGGGGCGGCCATAAAATGAGCGGGAGTAGAGTTACTCGGAAACGACCGGGTAGCCTTGGTTGCTCCAGCCCTGGGGTGCGTTGGCGTCTTTGCCCATACCGCCTTTCAGCGATACGGCGTCGTAGCCGAGAACCCGCAGGGCACCGACTGCCTGGCCGGCGGTCTGGCCGGTGTAGCAGTACACGATGATCTTTTTGCCGGCGGGCAGAGAGCTGAACTGCTGCTGCATACCGTCGCCCCAAGGAATCAACTCGGCACCGGGAATGTGACCTTCGTTGTAGTCTTTTTCCTGCCGGATGGAGAGGATGTAGACATTGTCATCTTTAGCATCGACGATTTTCTTGGCGTTTGCTTCGCTGATGATGTTGGATGCGTACATGGTGCCCGATACGTCGGCCAGGCTTTCGAAGTAGTCGACAAAGGTTTCACGCAGGACGGGGTTCACTTCGATGCCGGTTTTACCGGAGAACTGAGAAGCTTCGGTGGTGACCACGTCTTCGTATCCCTCAACTTTCGAGATACCCAGATTCCAGCCGAACTTTACGGACTTCGCATTCACACCGATAAAATTCAGCAGCGCATTAGCCTGATTTGCAGTCTGTCCGGTGTAGCAGTACACCATGACCGGTTTGTCAGTGGGCAGAAAGTCGATGCTCTTGGCAATTGCCGGACCCCAGGGAACGTTTACCGCGCCCTTGATGTGGCCGGCGGCATAGGCATCCGCCTGGCGAATATCGAGAATCAACATGTCTTCGCCGGCGCGAACTTTATCGACAAAATCGGCCTGACCGATCATGTAGTTGTCGTTGGACGAGAGAGAAGAGAAGTGTTCATCTACAGCACCCTGCAGAACTTCCGCTCTTGATACGCCGCTATCGGCTGCGGGAGCCTCCTGCTGACCTTCTGCCATAATGGCGAAGGGTGCCACCAGCAATGCAATAAGCAATAATGCGCTTACAACAGTTTTCTTCATAATAATAGTACCTCCGTGGTATATTTAAGCGGCCCGGCGGGCCGCAGTATGCATTTTATTTTTTTGGCCGGCGCTTCGGCCGGCCGGTAGGGATTTCGGGCCGGTTTAGGAGCCGTCCTGCATGGTCGGGACCGGCATCGAGGGCTGCTCGGGGGTGTAGACCGGCAGACTCGGCTTGCTGGACCATTCCATCCATGCGCCGTCGTAGAGCTTCAGGTTGCGGTATCCGGCGTTGTAGAGGGCCAGATGGGTCTGGGCCGCACGAATCGAAGTTTTACAAAACATAATCGCAGTGTCCTCTGGTTTTAACTCGTTCTCCAAATAAAGAATTTGAATCTGGTTGGCCGGCTTGTAGGTGTCGTCCTTGAAGTTGTTGTTGGTAAAATTGATGTGCACCGAGCCGGGGATGGTACCCTCGCGGTATTCTTCGATGGTGCGGGTGTCAATGATACAGGTATCTTCGGCAGGATCGTTCACCTGGGCCTTTACATCTTCGAGGGTTGCCATCATGGATGAGTCGAAGGCTTCGGCGGTATAGGTGACAGCGCTCGGGCTTACCCGGTCGTTTCCGACGGCTACACCGGCCCGTTTAAGAGCGCTCAATCCGCCGCTGACAACCTTGATCTTGTCGACCGGATGTCCGTAGGCTTTCATGGTCCACCACAGGCGGGCGGAGTCCATGTTTTTATTGGTATCGTATATGACAACGGTGGTATCGTTTGCTATTCCGTTGCTTCCAAGTACCGCTTCAATCTGAGCTTTGGTTCCTACCAAATTGGGGTACGGTTCGCTGACGACGATATCTGCCCGACTGATGTTCACAGCGCCTTCTACATGCTCCATTTGGTAGAAGTTCGCCGCCTGCGTATCAACAATCACCACTCCCGACTCTCCGATGAGATCGGCAGCCGCGTTGGCATCGATGATTGAGTTTCCGCTCTCGGCAAAATCGGGTCCACAGGCACTAAGCAGAAGTACTACCGACACAGCCAGCAGCACGTTCACTAAGTTGCGCAGTACTTTCATTCTTCACCTCCGTAAAAATTCCATATAAGACAATAATTATGCCTTAAATTTTCTATTTAACCTTTTCTTTTTATAGCAAACATTATATACATAAAATTGATGAAATTACAGAGGAAATTTCACTTTTTCAGCAAAAAAAAATTATTTTTTATATACATTATCGTTAATATACTACTGCTGTCACAATTTCCGTTCATCCATAGCGACGAAAGCTGGCTTAGCAGTTTAACCCGGGAGATTTTCGCTATAGGAGGGCGGCCGGCCGCTGTGGAAGCGCCCGGCGGAGTGGCGCCCGCCGGCATCGACCTGACCGCCACCGAGCCCTTCTTCGATCTGCTGCCCCGCTTTCCGCATTTTATTAAGCTGCTGTTTCACGCCCTGCAGGCGCCCTTCATTGCTGTGTTCGGCTACGGTCCGTTCGCGGTACGGCTGCTGTCTTTGGCGGCCGGAT
>CAZWDV010000027.1:10530-30126 GCA_964632675.1 uncultured Sediminispirochaeta sp. | reverse complement strand
GCTGTGTTCGGCTACGGTCCGTTCGCGGTACGGCTGCTGTCTTTGGCGGCCGGATGTCTGGCGCTGTTGTTTTTCTACCGGACTACGGCTGCCCTACCTTTATCCTCCCGCGCCGGGGCTGCCCGTCCATCAATAAGCTTCGTGACAGCGGCCCTGCTGGCCCTGGATATTCAGTTTATCTATGCTGCCCATTTCGGCCGGCAGGAAATTTTACTGGTGGCCGCCCTGACCGCTGCTCTGTGGGTTTACTTTCGGGAACTTCAAGCTGTATCGGCTCCGGCCGGCGCTCCAGCCGGCCACTTCCTCCGCGGAGTGCTCCGCGGCAACGGCCATCGCGCCGCCGCCATGATAATCGGGCTAAGTACCGGCATTCATCCGAATGCATTTCTGATTTCGCTGCCGATCGGCGCCTTTCTACTGGTGGATGTGGTGGCGGCCCGCTCCCGGGCAGAGTTCGGCAGTGCACTGCGGCGCGGATTGGAATACACGGCAATCCTCGCTGCCTGGGCGGCGCTGTTTGTCGGCCTGAGTTATCTGCTGGATCCGCAATTTTGGTACCACTACCGCAGTTTCGGCGACCGGGTGGGCGTGGTAGAACCGCTTTACATCAAAGCTTTCCGCTTTCCCGATTTCTACCAGAAGTTGTATTACCGTATCAGCGGAACCTATTACACCCCGGCAATAAAGGTGCAGTTTTTTCTGTTCGGGGCGGCTCTGGCAGCCGCGCCGATTGCAGCGCTGCTGGGCCGCGGCCGGCAGAGTGAGACCGCGCCGGTTAAGGGCACTCCGGCGGGACGCGGGGCCGGCCGGCTGATTCTGCAGCTGCTGGCCGCCCTCCTGCTGCTGAACATCGGAACCCTGATACTGGGCAAATACAGCCAGCCGAGCATTATATTGCATTTTCCGCTGTACTATCTGCTGATTGGCCTGGAGCTGGCAGTGTGTGCCGGACGATTAGCGCGAAGCGGGCAAACAGCCTGTATGGGTAACCGGCGGCAGCTGGGCAAGCCAAACGAGCCCGCGCGAATTTTTACGCTTGTAGTCCCGGCTGCACTGCTCCTTCTCACCGCCGCCAACAGCGGCTACAACATCGGCCAGGAGCTGCACCTGCTGCCGCCAAAACCGCGCGAGTACTACGAAACTTACGCCGAGTACGGACACAACCTCCACAAGTATGTTCCCGCTAACGCCACCGTACTGGCCAATCTGAATGCCGAATATCACTTCGGCCGCGGCCGGCTCTACGACTACCGCAACCTGGAGTATCTTGATGAGGCCGGGTTGAGCTTCACCGATTACATTGAGAAAAACAGCATCGAATACATTGTGTATCCCGAGGAGATGGACCTCATCTACCGGCAGCGGCCGGTCTGGAACATTCTGTATGGAAATGTAGCTGCGTATTATGAGGATATGCAGCAGTTTCTTACGGCTAACTGCCGCCCCGTAGGCAGCTTTGAATCGCATATCTACGGAATGCGGATTACTCGCTATATGGGGCGTAAGCCGTGGCGCGTGAATGTCTACCGAGTCGATTGAGAACAACTTTACGATATGCACTTTTACTGTGTACACTATTTTAGTGTACAAGGAGGGTGACAATGAAAAATATTACTCTCAGTGCCGATGAACATCTTATCGAAGCTGCCCGAGCACAGGCAAAAGCGGAGCATACAACCTTAAATGAGAAATTTCGACACTGGTTGGAAGAATATACCCGCGGGGAGCAGGATGCCGCCGAGGCTTTGCATGTAATTCGGCGTATTCAAGGCTATGTGAAAACCGGTGGCAAGAAAATCAGTCGAGAAAAAATGAATGCGCGTTAGTTTGTCAATGAAACCGCACCCGCGAAGCGCTCACGCTCTAAAAGCCGGGTGTACGCAGCTTATTAGCGAGGACTTGCAGGTCGGTCAGCAAATAGAAAAACTAGAAATAGTAAATCCCTTCTTATAGAAATTTACAAATCACCTCACCCATGCAATACTTATTTTCAGAAACTAAACTTTTCCACGAGAGAGGTTGGAGTGAAATGAAAAGCAGCATATACTATCGCGATTCAATACTCGGAAGGAATTTCCAGTACCTAGATCCGCCCGACCGCTTCCTGGTGCCGGTTGAACAACCGCAGTTCAAGTTCAATGTAATCGGCACCGGCATGATCGGGATGGAGCATATCCGTATTACCCTGCTGGAAGGGCGCGGGACCATTCACGGACTCTTCGACAGCAGCCCGCGCAGCGCCGAGGCCAGGGCCGCGAAATCGGCTTGAGCTTTCATTTTCAGCAGCGTTTCGCACTTTCCCGTTCTATTAGTGCCCTTAGACCTTCGTGGATCAAGACTGTTCTCTCTTTCGTTCCCATCATTTGATGCTATTTTGTCTGCATAGATCGGCTACAGTCGTATATTTTTTTTACCAATCCTCAATTATAATGCGGACAAATTGTAATTGTTATTTACAATTTGTCCGATTGGGAGTACTATTCTCATATGTACATTGAACGAAATATTTCCAACCAGTTCCTGAGTTTGAGTACACAATATCCGGTTATTTTTCTTACCGGCCCCCGGCAGTCCGGTAAGACCACGCTCGCAAGGCATCTTTTTCCCGAAACATCCTACTTCTCTCTGGAGAATCCGGATACGCTGGAATTTGCTCTCTCCGACCCCAGGAGTTTTTTAACCCAATCACAAAAGGGCATGATAATTGATGAAGCTCAAAGAGCCCCGAAACTTTTCTCCTATATCCAGGCCCTCGTTGATGCTGATAAAAAGCCCGGAGCGTATATTCTCACCGGTTCGCAAAACTTCCTGTTACTAGAAAAAATAACACAGTCCTTGGCCGGGAGGGTTGCTATCCTTCGACTATTGCCGTTTAGCTATGATGAGTACCAGAGTGAGTTCGATATTGATGATCTGGAAGATCTAATTATCAAGGGAATGTACCCTCCCATCCATGACAGGGGCTTAACAAAAACCGTCTGGTTTGATCAATATGTTGCAACGTATATAGAGAGAGATGTTCGCAGCATTAAAAACATTGAGAACTTGAACACTTTTCAGCGATTTCTCAAGTTGTGCGCGGGAAGAAGCGGACAAATTCTAAATTATTCCTCTTTGGCAAACGATTGCGGTATCACCCATAATACAGCCCGCTCATGGATCTCTATTCTCGAGGCCAGTTATATAGTCAGCCTATTGCCGCCCTACTATGAAAATTTCAATAAACGCTTGATTAAATCCCCAAAGCTGTATTTTCTCGACAGCGGACTTCTGTGCTATCTTCTGGGAATTCATTCTGCGGAAATTTATGCAGTCCATCCGCTCAAGGGTGCTGTTTTTGAGACCTACATTTACGGAGAGCTGCTGAAATTGTATTTTAACACGGCGCAAAGGGCTGAACTATATTTCTGGAGAGATAAAACCGGCCATGAAATTGATTTTGTTGCCCCTCAGGTGAATAAAACTATATCAATAGAGGTAAAGGCGGGCAAAACCATTAGTGCAGACTACTTCAAAAACCTGCAGTACTTCGCTTCTTTAGCGCCAGCGACGGAACCAATAGTTATTTACAACGGCGATGAAGAGCAGAGAAGATCTGCAGGGCATGTGATGCCGGTGAGCCGGGCTCTCAAGTACTTTTCCGACCGCTTCGCTTTCCGGAGCGCATAGACGCGGACCTCTTCCGGCGCAGCAGGTTGTAGGCAACCAGGGTTGTGCGGGGAACGGTGCGGTAACTCGCCTTTGCTCCGCGCACGAGAAACTCCGGAATATAGTGCAGCTGCAGCAGACCGAAACCGAGAAACAGCACCGGGATCCATTTTTAGGGTCTGGGCATAGCGGGGCGTCAGCGTCAGGTGCGCCCCAATTACCAGTCCGCTGATAATAACCCCGGTAGAGCCGAGGAGTTGAGCCAGCTCTCTACCACCACCAGCACGATGGAAAGACACATTCCATGCAGCAAGCGAAAAACTACCCACCAGAATGGCGAGATAACCAGGACATGGGCCAGGGAGGTAGCCGAGGCCAGCGAGGCGAAGGCGGCAAACGTGCGCACATACCCTACGTTGCGAATCGTCAGGAGGGCGAGAAATGAGCCTGCCAACAGTCCGCCGTAGTAACTGGAACTAATTATACCAATCGCCTGTTCGCTGAAGCCTTCGATACCGGCGCGCAGCGAGACCGCCGTCGTCTGAAGGGCTGAACCGCTGGCAAGCAGAAATACGCTTGCAAAGATAGCAATGATGGTGGTAAGGCTTCCCTTCTTAGAAGGCTCCTGGGCCGCACTCTCTTTCTGCTGAAGCTCCGTAGAGTCACTCATAGCAGCACTGTTCCGCTTTTACACAGAAGAGAGTTTTACCAGTTACGCGAACCCGATTCAAGTGGAGGCAGAAGTACCGTGCCCCCTAATCGGCCGCATACAATCTAATACGTACGTATTTACTTTTTATCACGTACGTATTATCTTATTGGAGGAGGTTCGCATGAAATACTCTGCCACCAGGCTCCGGCAAAATCTGTATCAGATACTCGATATGGTTATTGATGAGGGTACAGTCGTTGAGATAGAGCGAAAAGGCCATATACTCAAGATAGTTGCCGAAACCCCTCCCTCGAAGTGGGACCGGCTCGAACCGCACCCGGTAATAAACGGCGATCCCGAGTCAATTGTTGCTACGGACTGGTCCGAGTATTGGAGCGGCGGAGAAGACCTGTGATTTACCTCGATACGCATGTCGTCATCTGGATGTATCAGAAAGAACAACAGAGATTTACCCCTACCGGTTATTCCCTCATCGAAAAGGAAGATCTCCTAATTTCCCCGATGGTAGAGCTCGAAATCGAGTACCTGTTCGAAATAAAAAAAATAGCCGAGAAGAGTGCAGTGATCATCGACTATCTCAGAAAACAAATCGGCCTGACTGTATCCGAGGCTCCCTTTTCCGAAGTAGTAAAACGGGCTGCGCTGTTCAAGTGGACACGAGACCCCTTCGACCGGCTCATAACCGCCCAGGCAGACATACAAGCGGCCTCTCTGCTCACGAAAGACGGAAGCATCCACACCCACTATCCCAATGCGGTGTGGTAGCGTTTCTCGCCGATAAACTCTTCTATTTTGGCCTTGATCTGGTCGCGGATTTTGTGGGTGGCCTGCAGGCGTTCTTCGGCCTCTTTGCTGCATACCGCCACCACCACCACAATGTCGTATGACCGTTTTTCCCGGTGAAAGTCAAACACGCTGTTGGTGGAGTTGCCGGAACAAACCGGCCGATGAGGGTTCCCACTACAATACACAGGGCCACCGAGAGGGTCAGATATTTCTCAAATAGACTAATCTGCTGCTTTTCTGTGGTCTTCATATTAACAATAGCTCTTTCTCGCGGCCTTATATGAATATATGTTCATATAAGAATATATTAAACACAGCGGAGAAGCTTTGTCAATATTCGGCCGAATAAAATTGTTATGAAAAGTGGATAATTAATACCCTTACTTTATTAATAAAATACAAGTAATTAACCCTTACTTTGTAATAATTATAATGTTATAATAAGACTTATGCAGGCGTTTTCAAGAAATATTGAAGCTCACCTCGAAGAGTGGAAGCACAGTTCGAATCGCAAACCCCTCATCATTAGAGGGGCACGACAGACCGGCAAGACTACTATTGTACTTCGCTTTGCGCAGTCTTATCCGCAGTATATTCATGCAAATCTGGACCGTTTTGAGGACCTAAAGCTCTTTGAGACAGAACGGCCACTGTCTGAACTAGTGGATGAGTTATTTTTTACCCGAGGGCTGCGTCAGAACAAAAGGACCCTCATTTTTATAGATGAAATCCAGCAATCCTCCCGGGCAATGCACCTGTTGAGATACTTTCTTGAAGACTACCCTTCCTTCCATATAATTGCCACCGGGTCTATGTTGGAACAGTCCCTCGCCGCCCAGAGTGGTTTTCCTGTTGGGAGGGTAAGCTATTTGTATATGCATCCGGTCAGTTTTTTTGAGTTTTTGAATGCCCTTGGCGAGCAGGCTGCAAGCGACATGTATCAGCAGATTCCTCTACCGGCGTATGCACATGAAAAAATTTTGTCCCTTTTTCATCGCTACACAGTAATAGGAGGAATGCCCGAAGCGGTACGCTTGTATGCTGAAGCCCACGATGTGGCCTCTACTCAGCAGGTGTATGAAGATCTGATTCACGCCTATTTTGACGACATCCGCAAGTATCCTGTTTCAGAACCGCGTAAACTGGTAGTGCAGCACGTGTTCAACACGATGCTTTTTTATCCGATGCAGCGGGTGACGTTTAACGGATACGGAGCGAGCAACTACGGTTCAGTGCAAGTGAAAGAGGCTTTTACGCTGTTGGAGAAAGCGATGCTGTGCAAGCTGGAGTATCCACTGACCTCTACATCTCTGCCCCTTCAACCGAATTTCCGTAAAAAGCCGCGTCTGCATGTGCTGGATACCGGCTTGAGTACCCATAGGTTGGGGGTGCGAGAAGAAATGCTCTCCCTCCGTGACCTTACAGATGCACGCAAGGGAGTCCTTGCCGAGCATATTGTGGGTCAGGAACTGAGGGCGGCCTCACTGGTGGATCTTACTCATGAGAGATTCTGGGTACGGGAAAAAAAACAATCCAGTGCGGAAGTTGACTATGTAGTTCAGTTCAGCGGGAAACTTGTACCGGTGGAGGTGAAATCCGGCAGCACTGGACGTCTGCGCTCACTCATGCAGTTTCTGGATATGAGCGATATAGATGTTGCAGTCCGTCTCTACAGCGGACCTTTTTCCAAGGACAGCATCACTACCATGAAGGGTAAAACGGCGCTCCTGTTGAACGTGCCCTATTACCATGCCGCCAAAATAGAGGAGTACTTGCGGCTTAAATAGCACGATTCTTACCGAATACTCACAAAAGCCTAACCATCCGCAAGCCACACTGGTTTTATCCAACCTCGAAAATGGAGAGAAAGCATGGCAAATAAAGACAGAGTGCTATTTGTATGTGTGCATAACAGCGCCCGCAGTCAGATGGCGGAAGAGTATTTAAGATATTTTGGAAAGGACCTGTTTGAGGTAGAAAGTGCCGGCCTCGAGCCCGGTAAATTAAACCCGTATGTAGTCGAGGTTCTCCAGGAGGAGGGAATCGACATCAGCGGTAAACAGCCCCAAAAGGTGTGGGACCTGTACAAAGCCGGCAATCTGTATTCGTATGTGATTACCGTGTGCAGCCGCGAGGCGGAGGAGAAATGTCCCATCTTCCCCGGCAAAACCCACCGCATTAACTGGCCCTTCCCCGACCCGAGCAGGTTCACCGGCAGCCGCGACGAGATTCTGCAAAAGACCCGGGAAGTGCGTAACGTGATCAAGGAGATGATCCAGCAGTTCGTTGAAGCGTATAGGAACAACCAGGCCCCGCCGGAATACCGTTCCCCCGGGAAATAGTTAAAATTACTCTTTTGTAATTAGACTCTCGTGCTATACTTATCTTAGCGAGTAGTATCAAACTACAAATAAGGAGCGGAGTCATGCGGAGAATTGTTTTATTATTACTGGGAGTATGTTTTCTCGGAGGAACGGTGGGACAGGTGTTCGGGCAGTCCGCGGATGCTGAGGAAGAGAACTGGATGAAGCGGATAGCCTCACCTTCCTATGGGTTGACTATGGGCTTCTACGATCTTAAGTTTGGTGTTGAAGATCAGGAAAGTAAGACTTTGCTGATGCCGGGGATCGATATACGCCACTTTAACGGAGTAAATGTGCCGCGCAGCGGCGGTTTCTACTACGGGTACGAGTTTGGTTTGTTAGCCAATTTTTACCTTGGAGAAGAGGGATTCCCGTTCGATGAGGGTGGTCCGCTGGTACCGGGCAGCGTAGAAAATTTGGTGGCAGCCTCAGGCTTTTTAATGCTAAAACACGGCTACCGCTTTTCCTTGGGCAGCGGGAATTACAGCCCGGTGTTCGGTTTCGAGCTGGGAGCGGGTATTGCCGCCGGCGGGGGCGATATTCAAATTAATGATCCGGATGGCGTAAATATTGCAGTTCTCACTGATGACCCTGTAGGACCGATCTTTGAACTCGGACTCGAAGGCGGCCTGCCTTTGGGGGAAGACCTCAGATTTGTTACTCGCCTGGGTATTACAGCAGTCCCCATGCCACCCCTCATAACGGAGAATAAAGGGCAAATGGGGCCGGTACGCATCGGCCTACGCGGCGGCCTTCACTGGAACCACTAGTAAGAATGGTTGAGACAGCCGGCACTGTGCCGGTTGTATCGCATCTAAGCGTTGGATAGCGGAATAGCGATGCAGAATTTCCTGCTTCTGCTGCACCACACTGCGCGGCCGCTCGCGCTGTTCATGCTGAATCGCACGGCGTACCCAGGCGAAGACGGTCAGATGCTCCTGTGCGGCAAGCCGTTTGATTTCCAGTAACTCTTCTTCGGCCAACAGTATTTGCAAACGTATACTCATGCATATTAGTGTAATTTACATATTACTATAAGTCAAAAGACGCACTACGGGGGGAGCGGAATAGCCGCCCGCGCCACCCGGCGGAGCGGAGGAGCGGAGCCGGAATAGTGGCGCGGCCTCGGGGAGCTTCCGCCCCCGGCGGGTACGGCCCAGCGGCTATGGAGCGCGGGGGCGCGCCCCCGATTTAAAATAAGACAGCCGGCACGCGGCCGGCTATATAACTTATTTAGTTTCCGGGTGAGATTGCGTCGGTGGGACAGACTTCGGCACAGCTGCCGCAGTCGGTGCACGCATCGGTAATGACATATTTGTCTTCACCCTCTTCGATTGCCTCAACCGGGCACTCCGGCTGGCAGGCGCCGCAGCTGATGCAGTCGTCGCTGATTACATACATATCGGTCTCCTCTTATAATGTTAGATAGTGTAAAACCGGCTTGATCATACTCGATTTACGGCGTTTTTTCAACAAGCGCAGCCCGAAATCGGGCCGGGAAATCGATGCCGCAAAGTCCTTGCCGATGCCCAGGATATCATCGATTAAGCCAGTCTTTTCCTCATCCCCGTGAAACTTGGTCAGTGCCAATTTTTTCTTCACATTACCACCAATAGTATCAAGATGCTGCAAATTTTAGCACATCCTGGAGGTATGGTAAATATTTGAATCGAATATGGAAAAATCCTGAAGGGAGTACTATACTTTAGCTATGATCAGTTATAGGACGATTCGGAGGAAGCAGATTTTTCTTCTTCTCGGCCTAACGCTTGTTGTAACGTTGGGCAGCAGCACTGCGCTTGCCGCCCAACAGAACACTGATTTTGCCGATAGCAGACCGATCAAAATCGGAGCAAGTCTCTCGCTAAGCGGTATTTACAATGAACCGGCCAATATGATCAAACGGGGCTATGAGCTCTGGGTGCAGGAGACCAATCGAGAGGGCGGTCTATTGGGGCGCCCGCTGGAGCTGCAAATTCTCGACGACCGGAGTAAGGTAGAAGAGGCCCAGCGCATTTATCGCTATTTCATCGAAGAGGAACAGGTCGACCTGCTGCTGGCCCCCTACGGTACCCCGATAACCCTGGCCGTAAGCGAGATAAGCGAAGCCGCCGGCTATGTGATGATAACCGCCGGGGCTTCGGGAATTCAAATTTGGGAACGGGGGTTCGAATACATTTTCGGAGTCTATTCCACTGCCGACCGTTTCTTTATCGGCTTTTTAGATTTGATTGCCCGCAACGGCATCGATGAAGTAAGCATCCTGCATGAGGACAATCCCTTCAACATAGACGTAGCAAGGGGGGCTGTTGAATGGGCGGAAAAACTGGGGATACGGATAAACCGGAAGATCGAGTTTTCTCCTGAGACATATAAACCAGAAAAAATTCTGCAGCAGGCATCCCTCTCGAATAATGCGGCCCTGATTTTATGCACTTATCCGGTGGAAGGCTATGCTCTTCTGCGGGCCCTGCAAGAGCATTCGCAACAACCCGCGGCCGTGTGCATGACGATAGCTCCGGTGCACCCCCTGTTTGCCAAACGGCTCCAAGGGGCGGCGGAGGGGGTTTTCGGCCCCTCCCAATGGGAACCGGAGGAGCGCATCCCCTATCCGGGCACCCGCGAATTCATCGGCGCCTTTCGACGCTTTGCCCATATCCCCCCTTCCTACCATGCCGGCACCGCTTTTGCAGCCGGCCAGGTGCTCGCCCGGGCAATTGAAACCACCGGCAGCCTCGGCCATTCCCGCTTACGGGAAGCCATTGTGACAATGGATACGGTCACCATAATCGGGCGCTTCAAGGTCGACACCTCCGGTCGGCAGATCGGCCACAACCCGATACTGATTCAGTGGCAGGGGGGCAAAAAAGAGATTGTCTACCCCTCTCAGCTTAAAACCGCCGAACCCCGCTTCAAAACCGAGCCCAGGTAAACTTCATGCAACTGCCGAATCTGGTTCCTAAATCAATATTTATGTATATTCTGATACCCGTGGCCGGGGCGGCGGCAATAAGTGCTTTATTGATCAATCTGCTGTTGACCCCCGTGTTCATCAATCATTTTACCAGTATGAGCACTGCGGATCTCGAGTTGGCTACCTCCCTGGGGCTCGAACACTGCGAGGAAAACTTCCTCAACCTCTTATCCCTGCGTTTAAGCGATGACCAGATGATGGTAGAAACTATGTACCAGGAGAGCCTGAGAGGTATTATCAAGGTACATGAACAGATGGCATCGGTGCATATGCTGGCGGTCAGCCGCAACGGCAGGGTCGAGGCCAGCACTTTTCCGGATCTGCCGCCGGGATCAGAGTTTTTAGTACCTGATGTCGCGGGCAATGCAGTCGGGGAATTAAAGATAGATCGGCGGAAGATACTGTATCACTCGGCCTATTTTCCCTTCTGGCGGGTACATGTGGTCGCCCTAGTGCCCCTCGAGTTTATATCAGCGCCGGTACAACTCATGCAGCAGGGTCTTCTAATCGCATTAGTTGCAATCAGTCTTTTTCTGTTACTTACCCTGCTGATAACTCTGAACTATGCGGTCAAGCGTCCCTTGAACCGGGTTATCACCGCAACCCGGGAAATCAGTCGGGGAGCTTTCCCCCATATTGAATCGGTACGCAAGGATGAGGTGGGCAAAGTCAGCACCGCCATCAACATTATGTCCCGTAAGCTGCACGAAAACCAAACGGCTCTCGAACGCTCGATAGCCGAAAAGAATGTGCTGCTGCAGGAAATCCACCACCGGGTAAAAAACAACCTGAATGTAGTGGTAAGCCTGCTGCACCTGCAAGCCGATCAAGTCGAAAACCACCGGCAGGCAAAAGAGGTTTTGAACAGCAGCTGCGACCGTATATACTCAATGGCGCTGGTCCATGAAAAACTGTATCATTCCGAAACCTTTTCACAGATTAATCTCGAGGCCTACATACAATCCATTTCCGATCAATTGTTCAGTATCTATGGAGAAAACAAGGCGATAGAAAAAACAATCCGTGCCAAGAACATCTTTATCGACTTAACGGTGGCCATGCCCTGCGGTCTTATTCTGAATGAGCTTATCACTAACTCCCTGCTGCATGCCTTCCCGAATCAAACCTCCGGGAGAATCGAAATAAGTGTCGAGGAACAGAGCGACGGGAATTTGACCCTGACTTATTCCGATAATGGCATTGGGATCCAGCAGCAGCCCGATTACTCTGAGCAACGGACGACTCTGGGTCTCAGTTTAATTCACATTTTGAGCCAGCAGATAGGGGCCAAGGTCGAGCTGAACACTCACCACGGGTATTGGCTGCGCCTCAGGTTTCCCCATCACAGGGCAGCCATTGCCGGCCGGGAGCTTTGAAGGCCCGTTTCTTAGCGATAATCAGGAATCCGATAAACCCACCTAGTAGATAAGCGGCGGCCACACCCAATCCCAGCCAGAAATAAACCGGATTGCCGGTAGTGTAGGTATAAGCCGGCAGATTGATGGCCAGAATAAGGGGAATGCAGGCTGCAAATACCACTGCCGCCGAGAACATATAATCCGCAGCGGCGGGGGTTTCGAAATCCGGATCGATTACCCGCAGCAGTGCCAGACCGGTGGGCAGGGTGCCGGTCATTCCCCCATATACAATAATCAAACGGTCGAACCGGTGGTTGGTAAAGATCCTCGAGCTCATCCACGGCACGGTTATCAACACCAAAGTACCGACAATAACACTCATCACGGTAATCGGGACCCAATACTGCCTTACCACTACCACCGAAATAGCTCCCACTGCGGAGGCCACCATTAAATCCACTGAAAAACCGCCGATACGGGTAAGCGCATGATTGTCCAGGGTAAACTGAATATTCAATACGCCTATCAGCGCTTTGGCCAGAATAGCTGCTAGCGCAGCGAACACAAAATTGATTCCCCACAGGTTTAACGCCAGCTCTTCACCAAGGGGACCTATAAATCCGAGCAGATATGTAATAAGTTTCAGAACCAGATAGCTGATAAAGTAGACCACAAACACAATTCCCGCGGTGAAGGTCAGCGAATCGATTGCCTCCGACTCGGTTGTCAGATACATCCCCGGCGGCTTATTCGCTTGGGGCGCATATACGCCGGTTCGAACGCCCTGATTGCGGATTACCGCTTTCTTCTCGGGGGAAATCCAGTCTTTACGAATACCGTAGTTTATCAACCAGACTCCGCCGAAACAGGCGAATAAAAACCCGATAGCTGCAAAGGTCAATCCGACACTCCCGCCGCCCTCGAAGCCGAATGCAGCCCAGCCCTCACCAATTGCATAGGCCTGCCCCGGTCCCAGGGCAAAGCCCAGGGGAACAAAAAAACCCATCGACGGAAACAAATCCGGTATAAACGTGCTGATGAAGAAAAGGGTAATCAGCAGACCGACAGTGGCCTGCATTCCATATTGAAAAATTACTGCTACGGAGGTGGCCAAAATTCTGTGACTCTCTTTCCCCTCTTTTTCAGGGCTTCTGCGCAGAGTCATCGCAATGAAGGAGATACTCAGCAGGTGGTAGACCATTGCCCCCAGGCCCGCGGAAGTCATACCGAAGCGCGGAGCTGCAAAATTATAGAACAGCAGCAGCATAAAGCCGGCTGTTAGGGCGTTCGGAATAAGGTACTTCTGAAAAAAACTGATTTTCACCCGCACATAAGTTGCCAACAGCAGGGCTGTGGAGATAATACCAAAATCAATAAACAGCTTCCACGGAAAATTCATGCGCACCTCCTCGGTTTCGGGCCGAAACTACGGTCCTATTGTACCCTAAATCTAAAAAAAATGTTATTTTTCATCTATGAATTTAGAGCACGTGTTTACCACTGACCAGGCCCAGCAACAACATCTGGAAAATATCTTTCAGGAGTATGTACCCGCTGTCGGTACGGAGCAGCAGAAAACGGAGACTGATCCTGCGCCGGAATTCGTCCCGGAGGAAAAATACATAGCCGTAGAGGACGGCACAATTCGAGTGCTGCACTATGTGCCGGGCGGGGTGGCCGGAAACGGAACCCGGCGTTCAGCGGAGCGGCACGCTGAACCTTCGGTTGGCGGACCGGAGCGCCGCCGGCAGCGCTGCCGGCCCATCGTATTTCTGCCGGGCTGGGGCACTATTCCCGAGGGCTTTACGGAGTTTTTGAATGTAGTCAAAGGACAGGCCGAGTGCTACTACGTGGAAACCCGTGAGAAGAACAGCAGCCGCCTCGACCGGAACCGCGCCCGTATGGATATGGATCAGCTGGCCGCCGATGTACAGGCGGTTCTGGATAGTGCCGGCCCGGACAGCGTACTGATGGGTACCTGCTGGGGCGCGACCATTATCGCCCACGGCCTGGCCCGGGGGATACTTGCAGCCGAAACTGTGGTCCTCTTCGATCCAATGCATGCGCTCTGGTTTCCCACATGGCTGCTCAGATGGGTGGTGCCGGTAGTTCCGCTCTGGCTGTGGAAGATCCTCAAGCCGATCGGGAAGCGAATTGCTCTGTGGGGTATGCAAGAACCGGTCCAGAGGGCGCGGGCCGAGCTGTTTATCGACAATGCAGATCTTTGGAAGTGGAAACACACCGCCCTGCAGGTTCGAGATGTGAATTTGTACGAAGAAATGCCGAATATCCGGCAAGAGGTGCTGGTCATGAACGGTGTCAAAGACAAAATTCACGACCGCAGTCATTATCCGCAGCTGGCCGCCCGGGCACCTGGAGGCCGTTTTTTCTACCTGCCGGTGGATGAAGCCTTCCGAGAGATGCTGCTGGGGCTGGTGGCAGTGCTGTTTGCCCGGGAACAGGTTGGGCACCACAGCGACGGGCTGCCCGCGGAGCTACAGCAGTTCGAGCGCCCGTTGGGATAGTTCCCATCGAATAAGAACCGGCTCACGCCTACCCTCCTCTTTCCCAACCGTACGTATTGTCCAATTGCTCCTTTTCGCATATTATCGGAGACGATTTCGAAAGGATCGCAGGAGTTTATATGAGCAGCGAGAAAAGTCTAATACTGAACTATTTTCAAGAATTAGAGCATGCGAAGTCGGATTCGGTCGCGAAAGTTATTAAAAAGTACAGTGCAGCGGATTATCGATGGAGAGGAGTGTATCCGTTTCGCGAGCTCGTCGGTGCCGAGAAAGCAGCGGAGCGTTTCTGGAAACCTCTCATGGAATCTATCAGCCATATTCAAAGACGCCAGGATATTTTTATAGCGGGGCACAACGAAATGGTTAATAATTCCGAAAAATGGGTAATGAGTATGGGCCATTTTATGGGACTCTTCGACCGTGAGTGGCTGGGTATACGTCCCACAGGTAAAATGATCAATCTTCGATATGCCGAGTTCAATCGAATAGAAGATGGAAAAATTGCGGAAACAGGACTTTTTGTCGATCTTATCGGTTTTATGATTCAGGCGGGAGTGAATCCGCTTCCGCCGTCGACAGGCACTTATTTTGTCTATCCCGGCCCCAGAACCCACGATGGACTTCTCTTCGAAGACGCCCCCGAAAGAGAAGGGGAGAAGACCTTGAGGATTGTCAATGAGATGATTCGGGAACTTTCCGATTTAAACGACAGCGGGTCTATGGGTTGTCCTCCGGAGCTTCTCGAGAAAACATGGGCAAAGGACATGATCTGGTACGGACCGGCTGGGATAGGGGCAAGTTATACCATTCCCCGGTACCAATTGCAGCATCAACTTCCCTTTCGCAATAATCTGGACTCAAAGAAGTTTATCGGACATGAGTGCCGATTTGCCGAGGGCAATTATGCCTGTTTTTTTGGGTGGCCGAACCTTTCGAGCAGGCCCTTGGGAGGTTTTTTAGGACTGCCTGGAGGAAATGTAAGGGCGGAGATGCAAGTTGTCGATGTGTATCGCCGAGAGGAGGACAAGCTTACGGAAAACTGGGTACTGATTGATATACCCTATTGGTTAAAACAACAGGGACTCGATATTTTCGAACGTACAAGTGCCGTGACGAATCCGAAGTAGTATCAGCAAGTTGAAAAAAGCTGATACCAGAACCATAGTTAATTTTTTCAAAACGAATTCCCTGTTCAACTCCGTAGTGTTTTGGTAAAATGTATTCAGTTTGAATACCTATGCATCTAAAATGGAGAAATCATATGTCGGATATACATGCGAAAAACAAGAACGTAGTGGAAAAATTGCATAATTCGCTCTACAATTTCGATTTAGATAGACTGAAAATGACGATGCAAGCGGTCTTCGACCCAAAAGCTAAGATTTTTTTGGCATATCCCTTTGAGAATGTGGGCGGTCCGAATGATCTATTTGAAAACGTATACAAACCATTATTCGAAGCGATACCGGATCTCGAGCGGAGAGAGTTTATCAGAATAGCGGGCCCGGCGGATGATGAGCAGTGGGTCGGTTGTGCCGGCCATTATGTTGGAGTTTTCGAAAGGCCTTGGCTCGATATTCCCCCGACTTATCATGCGGTAGCTATGAGGTTTCATGAGTTTTACCACATCATAGACGAAAAAATTGTCGAAATGCAGGCCCTCTGGGATATACCGCAGGTAATGATGCAAGCGCGGGCATGGCCCCTGTCTCCGAGCCTCGGCGTCGAATGGCTTGCCCCGGCACCGGCACCGCAAAACGGATTGCCCATTGGGGTGAGAGACAACGAAGAATCGGAAAAGAGTCTGCGTCTTGTTTTAGATATGCTGGCAGGATTACAAAAGCATGCAGATGGGGGCCCGGAAGCGATGAACCTGCCCGCCTACTGGCATCCGAAAATGACATGGTACGGTCCTGCGGGAATTGGAACAAATCGACGTATAAGCGGATTTCGCAACTGGCATCAAATCCCTTTCCTTAGTGCACTTCCCGATAGAGGAATGAACGAAAAGGTGAAACAGCACTTCTTTGCCGAGGGATTTTTTGTTGGGGAAACCGCCTGGCCGGGAATGCGGTGCAGCGTCAGTGCAGACGGATGGTTGGGCATCACTCCGGCGAACCAGGAAATTACAATGCGAAGCCTCGATTTCTGGCGCCGCGAAGGTGATCTTCTACGGGAAAACTGGGTACTCGTCGATCTCCTCCATGTGTACCACCAGCTTGGTGTTGATGTGTTCAGGAGGATGCGCGAATTAACAGTGGATAGGCAGGAGCGGAAGCCTCAGCTTTAAACATATTGAGTTGTGTGGCAGACCGACAAATACACAATTCTCTCACTTAGTTTACATACATGAACGGCAGGCCGTTGAGCGTTTAGCTCTAAGCGACCTGCCGCATTTTAAACCGAACTATTTTCTATTTCATTATCAGATTTGGCAGAAACATCGATATTTGCGGGACAAAGGTTATTATGAGCAATGCTACCACCATCACCGCAATAAGCGGTACAATCGCCCGGCTAATTTTTTCGAATGAAATGTCGGCGACTTGACAGGCCACAAATAAGTTTGCTCCAAGTGGAGGTGTAACAAAACCTATCGCTAAGTTGATTACCATAATTATACCAAAATGGACAGGACTCATGCCGTAAGCGGTCACCACCGGCAGGAGAATCGGGGCAAGAATAATGACTGCCGCAAGAGTCTCCATAAAGGTGCCGACGATCAACAGCAGTGCATTTATCAGCAGGAATATAACCACCTTGCTGCTACTCATTGCCACAATGCTTTCCGCTATCATAGTAGGTATTCGTTCAAGAGAAAGTATTCTGCCGAATCCCGCAGAAGTACCGATGATTACCAGTATAGTAGAGGTAATCAGGGCGGATTTCAAGATAATTCCCGGTAAATCATTGATGCTGAACTCTTTATATACAAACAAACCTACAATATAACCGTATATAACGGCTACCGCAGCAGCTTCAGTAGGTGTAAAGATACCTCCGTAAATACCACCTAAAATAATAACAGGAACTAAAAGCGACCATTTTGCCTCGTTAATAATCTGAAGCTTTTCACGGGTGCTGTAGGCTTTATCATTCCCCGTATACCCCTTTTTTCGAGAGACTATATACGAGTAGATCATTAACGACAGCCCTACCAAAATGCCCGGAAAGATACCTGCCAGAAAAATAGCGGTAATCGATACACCCGTGGTAACTCCATAGATTACCATCGTAACACTGGGAGGTATCATTGCCCCGATAGAACCGGAGGAGGCGATCAAGGCCGAAGAAAACCCCCTGTCATAACCTTTTTTCATCATTTCCGGTATGACCATTGTACCGATAGCCGCAACAGTGGCTGAGCCTGTACCCGAAATTGCGGCAAAAAACATACACGCGGCCACGGTAACCAGCGCAAGTCCCCCTGTATATCGACCAAAAAAGGCATCCGCTACCTTCAATAGCCGTTTTGAGATACCGCCACGCCCCATCAAATCACCAGCTAAAATAAAAAATACCGCCGCCATAAGGGGAAAAGAATCCATGGCAGTGGTGAGCCCCTGGGCAAAAAACGTAATATCAACAATTCCGCTATAGAAAATAGTTCCGATCACCGCCAGTCCAAGGGAAATTCCTATTGGAACGGTGAGCGCACTAAAAAGAATAAAGCCCCCAAAAAGAATTACCGCTGTCATATCTTAACCCCTTTTACATCTTTATGCATTTTTCGCACCATGTAGTCCTCAACCGGAGCTTTGAAATGCACTATCTTGTGGATGATATTCTGGATCAATCGGATAATTACCAGAGAAAAGCCTATCGGCACCCCCATATATACAATATACATTGGCATCCCGGTAGAAGCTGTTATTTGGCCCAGATTAGCAATTAACATAGCAACCTTGGCACTATTTAGGACTACAATCAATGAAAAAGCGAAAAAAAGCAGGTCAGATAGAAGCGAAAGTATCTTTTGCCCTTTTTCTTTTAAGAGGTTTTGAATGAGGCTTATACGTAGATGACGATTGGTCCTCACGCCGTAACTAATTCCCAGGTAGAGCATATAAATATACATGTAGCGGCTTAATTCCTCCGACCATGCCAGAGAGTTTAGCATCACGTACCGCATAAACACCTGCAGACCAATAAAGATACTCATCACAAATAAAAGTATCACCATAAAAATTGCCTCAAAATAGTCATCAAGCCATTTTAGAACCTTCATGCTGTTCCTCACTTACAAAACCAGCGTATGCAGTGAAGACTGCATACGCTGGATCAATTTTCAAAATTCAACGGTTCAGACTATCGTTTAGCCTCAACCTCTTCCATATAAAGGTTGTACATTTCAGCACCAGCCTTCTCTTTAACCAAGTCATTTACCGCACCCATCATGCTGGATCGGAATTCGGCTTTTGCTTCAGGTGTAACTTCGACAACCGTGTTGCCGGCGTCTTTCACAATCTGCAAACCCTCTACTTCCAGTTTCTTGGCCACTTCACGCTGATATTCGGTAGCCTCTTCGAGGGCACTTAGAAACCATTCTTTTTCTTGGTCGGTAAATGAATTGAACAGGTCCAGATTCATAATAACCACATACGGGCTATATTTATGACCGGTCATGCTTATGTTCTCCTGCACTTCGTAGAATTTCATTTTCACAATATTTTCCATAGTACATTCCTGGCCGTCCAGTGTTCCCTGTTGCAGTGCAGTAAACAACTCTCCCCACGCCATGGGAGTAGGTCCCGCTCCAACTGATTTCCACGCGGATATTTGTACCGGGTTCTCTGCCACCCGCATTTTTATACCGGTCATATCATCCGGGCTTTCTACCGGGCGTTTGCTGTTGGTCAGATGCCGAAAACCGTTTTCCCAGAACCCGAGTCCCATGAGATTCTTCTCTTGCAACGGGGCGAGCATCGCATCACCGGCTTCACCCTCGAGCACTCGGTAAACGTGGGAACGATCGTCAAACATAAAGAAGGTATCCAGAACATAGAACTCCTTGGCAAAGGGGGCCAAATTTGTTGCGGAGACTGCGGTTAAGTCCACATTACCCAGCTGTGCAGATTCCGTAAGCTCCCGGTCACCTCCCAATTGTCCATTGGGATATATCTCTACCTTCATAGCTCCATCAGATTTTGCTTCCAAAACTTCCTTAAGCTTTGTAAATCCTTCTCCCATTCCGGTATCTTCAGGCAAGCCATGCCCAATTTTAATACTTTTTACTCCACTGTCTTCCTGCTGCCCTTCTCCAAAGGCG
>CAZWDV010000027.1:0-10430 GCA_964632675.1 uncultured Sediminispirochaeta sp. | reverse complement strand
AAAACGCTGCACTACATGGTTGATAACTGTCCGGAGGGTTACAAAGTTAACCCTCACCCGGTGATGGGGCCTTTTACAGTGGGTGCAACTATTCGCGGCATTAGTCAGTTTGCCATGGACACTCTTTTGGATCCTGATTTAGTGAATAAAATTCTTGATGTAGTAGTCGAGACTCAGATACGTTACATGAAGGCACAAGAAAAAATTCTCGGTTCACTCCATCACATCCTGGTAGCGGACGACCTCTCCGCTTTCATAAGTGAAGAATCTTATCGGGAATTTGTTCTCCCAAGGTACCACCAGATGTTTGCCGATTTTCCTCATACCCAGCGATGGCTGCACAACGACTCCACTGCTCGCCACGTGGCCCCTGCAATCGCAGATTCCAGCATGGTTGCATGGCAATACCTGCCCGATATTCCACCGCAAGAAGCCCTCGAACTGACCCGGGGTAAAGTCACCCTGTTAGGCGGATTAAGCCCTTTGGAGCTGAAGGATTGGACTGAGGAAGAAACCTATAACAACTGCACTGAAGTGCTGAAATCTTTTGGTGGAAACAACAAATTTGTACTCGCAGCCGGCGGTTCGGTGAATCAGGTACCGATCGAGAATTTAAAGGCCATGTTTAGAGCGGCGGACGACTATAAAATTTAACTTATTACCCATACTATTGTAAATGCACGCCCTCGGACGAAGGCGTGCATAAACCAAAATTTACCGATATGAATTTAATCCAGTCCCAGGAGAGGACGGAGTTGTTCAACACCGCTTCGGAAACTGTGAATTACGGGAACGGCCTTGTCCTTACACTTGTCAACCAAGCTGAACATACTTCCCTGGGCAAGACAGACAACATCGTTTTCAGCCACTGCTTTGTCGATAGTATCCATCAAGATGCGGTCGTGTTTGGGCTTGTCGCCTTCCTTCAACAGCGCATCATAGGCGCCCTCTGCGAAACAGCGATTTACTACGACATCCTGGCCCATTTCCTTGGCCATGGTCTCCACCAGACGGGCCGACGGGCCGAGGGTACTATGGGCAGTTGCAACCATACCGACCTGTTTGCCCTTGTGTACCGCTTCCCTGGCCATGGGGGCATCCACCTTCACATAGGGAATCGAAATCAATTTTTGTGCGATTTCGGATGCTTCACCGACAGAAGAACACTGGTTCAGGATTGCATCACAGCCCAGCTTCTCCAGTTCTTGGGCATAGTTGCAGATACGGCGGATAACCGCCGGCGTGGGGGCGCCATTGGCCAGCACCTCTTTCAGCAAACTGTCGTCAATGATGTTCACCATCTCGACCTCAGGTACGATTTCGGCGAACAGATTATTCAAATCATCAATTGATTTGAGAAATGTGTGGATTACTCCAACCTTCTTTTTTGCAGCCATGGTATTACTCCTTATTTGTTTAATCCCAATATTTTTGCATGCGATCGCGCAGCTGCGCGGCATATGCATCCCAATCGGTAATGGGCTGACGGGCAACGCCCTCCTCACAGGCAGCTTTCGCCACCGCCACAGATTCATACTCTATTACTCGCGGGTCAAAGGGTTTCGGCACTATGTAGTTGGGACCAAAACTAAATTCGGTTCCGCCGTAGGCCTTTTTAACCACATCGGGTACCGGCTGTTTCGCCAGTTCCGCCAGCGCGTGGGAGGCGGCCATTTTCATACCCTCGGTAATGGAAGTTGCCCGTACATCCAGGGCTCCCCGAAAGATGAAGGGGAATCCCAGTACATTGTTGATCTGGTTGGGATAGTCGCTGCGCCCACTGGCCATAATGAGGTCCTTACGAGTTCCAACCGCAGTCGGATAATCGATTTCCGGGTTCGGATTGCTCATGGCAAAGACGATCGGCTTGTCGGCCATGCTGTTCAGCATTTCCGGGGTTACGCAGTCGGCTACGGACAATCCGATAAACACATCGGCGCCCTTCATTGCCTCTTCCAGGCTGCGGACCTCAGTGTCGGAGGCAAACTCCTCTTTTTCCGGAGTCATTCCCTTCTGTCGACCCTTGTAGATTACACCTTTGGAGTCGCACATGATGATGTTCTCTTTTTTACCCCCCGCAGCCAGCAGCATGCGGGCGCAGCTGATTCCCGCAGAACCGGCCCCGTTAAAGACCACCTTCATCTCGCTCATCTTGCGACCGGTAATTTCGGCGGCATTCATCAACCCGGCGGTCGAGATAATCGCCGTTCCATGCTGATCATCATGAAAGATGGGAATATTGGTTTCGGCCTTCAGTCGGTTCTCGATTTCGAAACACTCGGGTGCCTTGATATCCTCCAGGTTGACGCCGCCGAAGGTTGGCTCCATCAGTTTGACCGTTTCAATGATTTTTTCCGGATCCTTGGTATCCAGCTCGATATCGAACACGTCTACATCTGCAAAGCGTTTGAACAGCACGCCCTTGCCTTCCATAACCGGCTTGCTGGCCAGCGCACCGCGGTCGCCGAGGCCGAGAATGGCGGTACCGTTGCTGACAACGGCCACCAGATTGCCACGGTTGGTGTATTCAAAGGCCGCCTCGGGGTCCTTGTCTATCTCCAGCACCGGCTTGGCGACCCCCGGAGTATATGCCAGGGAGAGCTGATCGGCAGTCTGACACGGTTTAGTCGGTACTACTTCCAGTTTACCGGGTTTTCCATCCATTTTGTGATACGCTAATGCTTTTTCTCTCAATTCATCCATTCTTTTTTCCTTATAAAAATATCAAAGTTGCAGTTTTTAGTGTTTTGGCCGCGGCACGGTCACACTTCCATCTAAAAGAAACAGGACCCGTGCATCAGAGCCCTTCTTTTCCAACGCATTTTCGATTGCCCTCTGCAAATCGTGCTCCGGCACAATGAACAAAGATGTCAGCAGATCGTCGGGCAGGTCAGTGACTGCATGCACCTCGGCCCACTGAAAAATCTCGGCCATCTTGCCGGCTTTGTGGTAGCCCAGTTTATAGCCCTGCTTGATCTCCTCCAGCACACCTTCGGGGGTATCCGCCGAAGAGAGCAGTTTCACAAAGGCCTCCTCCCCGATTCCGTCCCGGCAGCTGGCGACCAAAATCATGATTCCGCTCTCGGCCAGGGCCAGTTTGGCGTTATCAATGGCTTTCTGGGCCTGATACAGATCGATGTCCATCGGATATTTGGCAACAGTTACCACCACGTCCGCCTTCTGCGGAACATCAGCTACAAAGATCTCGTCCGCATAGTCGATGGCCGCATAAAAGGATTCGTTGATATCCCCAGCGGTAACCGCATAGATCGAGTGGTCCTTATCCAGCACAGTCATGACCGCGAAGATCTCTTTTTTCACCACATTAAGAGCATCCACCATGTCCTCATGCACCGGATTGCCCTCCAGGACCAGCGCCTTCGCGCCCGGATGCAGGGCGTGCTTGTGGTTCTGCTCAATTGTTTTGTAACTGGCTATCCCGGGGAGGAAGCCCTTGCGCCCGCCGGTATAACCGGCAAAGTAATGGGGTTCCACCGAACCGATTACCAGCACCCGGTCCGCCTCCACACCCAGTTTGTTGACGTACATTTCGGTTCCGGCGCGGCTGTTCCCCAGATACACCATTTCGTCCTTGCGGGCATCGTGGGCAGAGATTCGCTTCCGGTAGGCCTCGAAGAGCTGGTCACCGAAAATGTGACGATACTCCTCCTCGGTGGGCCCGCGGTGCACGCCGGTGGCAATTATAAAGCTAACTTCGGTGTCGGTTTTCTCCAGCAGCGGAGCCAGCGACTGCAGCACCATTCTGGTGGGAGTCGGGCGGGTCTGATCGTTGACGATAATCAGCAGATCCTGCGCCCCGTCGATAAAGCCCTGAAAGTCTTTTCCTCCGACCGGGTTCTGCAGGGCAGCCTCGACAAGCTCCCGGGCCGGCCGTTCGGCCCGCAAGTCGTTTGGTTCGACTACACCCATCACCCTTTCATCGGGGATGTTCACTTCGACTGTATCGCGCAGATACGGTACCGCTACCTTCATTTTTTACCCGCTGTTTCCATTGCCGCAATCAGCGGCAGCTTTTTACCCGAGAGAAACCGGACCATGGCACCGCCGGCGGTACAGACATAACTGTAGTCCTTCAGATTGGTAAACTTGGCGGCCGCGTTGACACTGTCGCCTCCGCCCACCACCGTATACCCCGGCGCAGCTGCGATTGCTTCCCAGAGACGGCGGGTACCGTTCTCGAAAATATCCTGCTCGAATACTCCCGCCGGCCCGTTTACAAAGACCATTCCGGCAGCGGTTATCTCTTTTTCATAAATTTCGATCGACTTTTCGCCCAGATCCATGAACAGCTCTTCCTTGGGCAGATCCTCTACAGCAAGTTCTTTCCGCTGTCCCTTTTCTTCGTAGGCCAGGTCAACCGGCATTACGATGCGCCCCGGATATTCTTGCAGATACTTGCGGGCCGGTTCGATGAACACATCCAGACTGCGGTCGGCCAGAAACTTATCGGTAGCCGCGCCAACTTTTACGCCCGAGGCGATCAGCATAACAGTGCCGGTCACCCCGCAGGCCAGAATCTTGTCGGCCGCCCCCGAGGACAGCACCTGCTCCATCATGCCGAAGGCATCAGAAATCTTGGCGCCCCCCAGCACATATACCGACGGGTGCATCGGCGTTTTCAGAACCTTGGTCAGGGCGGTCACCTCGTTGAAGAATAGAGGACCCGCCGCCGAGGGCAGCAGCTCCTGAAAGGCCACCATGCTGGGGGCGTTGCGGTGAGCTGCGGCAAAGGCGTCGTTTACATACAGATCGAACAGCGGAGCCAAAGAGCGCACCAGATAGGTGTCGAGCATCTGCTCCGGCTTGAGCTTAACCGCATTTTCGAAGGTCGATATCTCTTCGCAGAGATAGCGCAAGTTTCCTAACAGAATAGCCTGCCCGTCTTGCAGGTTTTTTACCCGTTCCTGCGCCGACGGGCCGCAGACATCATCGATGTAGTCGACCCTGCGGCCCAACTTCTCAGTCAGTTTCTGCGCATGTTCCTGGAGTGGGATCAGGTTCTGGTAGTCCAGGGTATCCCCCTGGTGGGCGATAACGGCCACCCTGGCCCCATTATCCAGAAGCCACGCGATCGTGGGCAGAGTCTTGTCGATGCGGTTTGTATTTACAATTTTTTTGGTATCGGGATCGATGGGACTGTTGATATCCACCCGCAGCAGTACGCGCTTGCCGGCAACATCAAACTCTTCCATCGGTTTAAAGCCGAGTTCGGCCATAGTCCAACCTCCTCTATGAACAGAAAGGGGCCCTCGGAATACTACTCTGCTCCGGGCGGCCCCTCGATTTCAGATGCTCCAATGACAGTTGGTATGCGGGTTACCCGCGGGCCTTTATACCCAGGTACTCGTTGGTCTTGGCCACGCCTTCTTCCCTGCTTGTCTGCATTTTCATTGCCGCCCGAACTCCATCGATGCTTTCGGGAATTACCACCGCTTCCTGGGGAATATTGATGGCAAACATGATGTCGTCTCCGCTGTTTACTATGGTCTCTTCCCACACGGCAATTTCATACATATCTCCGCGGGTGTTGCCGAGGTCGCGGGCGTATTTGAACAAGCTGGCATTTCCGAGAAACCCGTCTTCCAGACGCACCACTCTGATGCGCGGATGGGCTCTGAAAATCTCCAGCAACTGTTTCTTATCTATACCCTTCTTAGTGCTTACTACAGGAGTAATGATATGTCCGTGGGTCACCGGAGTGTGCACCAGAATACCGGTTGCATCGATATGGGGCATGATGGTCATCAGGTCTTCAGCCTGATGGCTGGGCGCCTGGTCGACCTTCAGAGCATTGGTAAGACCACGATGGTAATCGCCGGGGTCGGCCACCCGGCGGATAATGGTAATAGCGGCTTTCTCTACCCCGACCGCCCGGTCGATGGCATCGATAGCCCGGATCAGTCCGGTGGTGTTGCAGCTGGTCAGCTTCAAATAATTGGCACCGACGCCTTTTTCATAGTTGGCATAGCCGTGGAAAAATACATCGGCTACCTCATTCTTCTCACCGCCCTGAAATATCGCTTTGGTGTTGTATTTCTGATAAATCTCTTTATTTTTGGCACCGATACCGGCACCGGTTGCATCGAGCATCACATCGCATTCCTGGACCAGATCCTCAAGGGTGCCGCTCACCGGAATTCCCAGCTCATCAAGGGCAGCTTGTTTCTCGGGCATGGCTGTGAACAGTTTGTACGGCATTCCCCGTTCGGCCAGTGCACGCACCGGCAGGGTCGGCGCAACATCCGCCACTCCCACCAGTTCCATATCGCCCTGCTTTGCAACTCCGTCAGCCAAACGCTGACCGATAACTCCGTACCCCACTACTCCGACTTTAATCATAAAATCCTCCTGATTTATATTCTATTTTATTGTAATCGTTTACTTTTACAGTTTAACACATATTATATCGCTGTCAATAGATATGCTTTAATATTTTTATCAGGTAAAAATGCAATTATTTACATATTTTATAAAGAATTATGAGAGTCTTAACCACAAATAGAGCTTGTGCAAAGGAAAAATTCACTATATTATGTAACTGTATTCGTTTACATTATTAGTTTTACTCCAGTATTGGCTTATTTTGCAGATGATATTACAATACAGTTGGCTAAAAGGTAAGAAACATGGCATTCACACTGAAAGATATTGCTTCCCTCACCGGGGTCTCCACTGCAACAGTTTCAAGGGTATTAAACGGAAAGAGCAGTGTAAAAGCGGAGACCCGTGACAAAATCATGCAACTGGTCAAAGAAGTCGATTACATGCCCGATGCAACCGCCCGCAGTATGAAAACCGGAAAAACCTACACCATCGGGATGGTGGTTGCCGATATCACCAACCCATTCTATTCTGAGGCGGCCAAAATCATCGAGTTCCAGGCCCGTAAACAGAACTATACCCTCATAGTCGGCAATACCGGCAACAGCACCCAGGAAGAAGAAACCATCATCAACGCATTTCAAGAGCGAAATGTCGACGGATTCATAATCGCCTCTTCGCAGCTGCGCGACAAAAAGGTGCAGAATGTTATCCGCTCCGGGTATCCCACTATTCTCTACCACCGCCGCCTGGAGAAAAACGAAAACGTTCACTACATCTGCTGCAACGAAGAAAAAGGGATTACCCTGGCACTCGAACACCTCACGTCCCTCGGGCACCGGAGAATCGGCTTTGTCTCCGGCCCGCGGCGCTTCTCCACCGGTGTTGAGCGGCTCAAGGCATTCATTGAACAGGGAGAGAGATTTCAGATCGACAGGGGCGCCTACCTCATCAAAGAGGGGGGCTACGATAAAAATAAAACCCTCGAGGCAGTTGAAGAGTTGCTGCGCCTCCCCGAACGTCCAACTGCTATCTTTGCCGCCAACGACTTCATGGCCCTGCAGGTCCTCGACCTGGTGCTGGAAAAAGGCCTGCGGGTCCCCGAGGATATTTCCATTATGGGCTTTGACGACATTCCCCTGGCGGCCCATAACTCGATCAATCTGAGTACGGTAGATGTGCAGCTGCATCAGGGCGCAATCGTCGCTATCGAGAAACTCATCAGCCTGATAAATGGGTCCCATCCCTACAATCAACCGATCCAAATTCTCCTCAAACCACAGTTAAAGCCCCGGGGTTCAACCGGCCGCCCTATACAATAAGTACGGACGGCCACATCACACTACTTCTCCTGCGAAGTCACTCAATCGGAAACCAGCGCCTCCAAGCCCCAGAGCTCGGCCAGCTCTTTCAGTTTGTCCACGTAATCACCGTATACCCAGGCAAAATGGTGGCCGACATACTGCTGCTTCCTGTAGAAGTCCTCAACATCATTCACCTTGAAACGAACTGCATGCTTACACTCGATCGTCAGCGTGTCATCGCCCCCGACAATCTCACCACGACCGATCATCATCTTGTCCATTCCCGGTGAAATATTGATCAGCGTAATCGTCTCTCCCTTGTCCCGATTGAAGTCGTACCGCATGGTCGCGCCCCACTCCCCGGAGGTAAAACTTACATAATCAATCGGCAGCTCTTTCTGTTCATAGCCCTTCATTTTGGCGCTCGCCACGTCGTGCAGTACCCGCATGATGTGCTTTTCACGGTCCATTATCATGGTATTGCCCATGTGAGGTGCCTTTTTGGACAGATTCATCAGAATTGCTATCGACACATTAGAGCCGATGTCGCCGGCACAGGCCCCGGAAATTCCCTCGTCTTTCAGCAGGGAATGGGTAAGACAGAATGTCAATTGCCGGTTATTGAGCTCTTCGGTGGCACACACCTCGAAACAGGGAATTGTGAAAGCGTTCGCATCAAACTCTTCCATCAGCTTTTTGACCGCTACGTAGTAAGCGACATCGTTATACACAAACTCCGAAGGCATATGCATACCGTTGGCCTTGCTCACCAGCTCATCAGTGATTTCCCGTGCTTCGGCTTTTTCATCTTCATCAAGAGAGTCTAATGCCCTGAGAGTATCCTCCGAGTTTACCATTGCAAACCTTACTCCAAACCGGTTGGTGATATCCTGAAGACAGAGAAAAGAACTCTGCACTCCGTATGTAAGGGTCGGTCCCTGTGTTGCGAACAGTACTTTTGTATTCTGCAGCGCTTTCTTCACCCGTAAGAGTTCACAGATCTTATTCAGGTCGTTGTAATCGTGGAAACCGTAGCTCTCGTATCCCAGCGCCCGCAGATGCGCGGCCTGGTCGTACTGATCGCACTTGGAAACTGCCGATTCTGGTGATATAAAACTCACTGCTTTGTTTGTATGTTTCGCCAGTTCACAGGTAAAATAGGAACCTATTCGCGGAGAAGAAACTACATATAGGTCTGTCTTCTCATTATTTACAATCGCTTTCTGCATCTCTTCGTCTTTAAGTGAAAAACTCTGTGTCCAGTGTACAAAGACCGGATCCAGCACTTCCACAATCTCATGATCAACTTTGTCCTTCAGGCTCTGCTTGAACTGCTCAAACCCCTTCTCCGCTACTTCGACATCATGTTCATAACTCAGCTCTCTTCCTTTGCCGTAACGGCAGGGCCCAAGATACTCTCTGGTATGCAGCATTGCAAAAAACACCGGCTGAATCGTGAGTTTCTGATACACAGTACTACGTAAGTGCATTGTATTTACTCCTTTGTTTGATATTTCAATGAAAAGAGTACACCTGACAGGTACTTAGCGCCTTAATAAAAGAGACTTAAAATTAGTATTTTTAAGACATGAATATGAGTTTATTTTTCAACTATATGCAGGTATTCGGAGGGGGACATGCCGACAATCTCCTTGAATACCCGGGAAAAATAATTGCCGTCTGTGAATCCTGAATCATAAGCAACTTCAGTGACGGTTTTCGGCCCTCTCTTGCCGGAATACTGCATCAATCGACAGGCATATGTAATTCTCTGCTGAACAAGGTACCTCTTTGGAGTGGTACCGTAGGTCGCTTTGAAGATGCGGGTAAACTGACGTTCCGACAAACCGGCAATATCTGCCAACCCTGCCACTGTAATTTCAGCTGTAAAGTGTTTTTCCAGGAAGGTAACCGCTTTTGCAATCTCCGCCATACTGCGGTCGCTGAGATGCAGCCCCTTCACATATTCTCTTGATAAGAAAGTAACCAAAACCATAAAATACGATTGGATAACCGTTTCAAAACCAGGCTCCGCCGTTTCTACCTCCTCAATCAATGTTTCCAGCAGTTGCACCGCATAACGAATCCCCTCATAATCGAGCACAAACCGATTCTCGTAGTTGAACTGTAACTGATAATAAGGATGCAGATAAAAAAGGGCCTGAAATCCAGGATGCTGTTTCAACTTTTCGGCTTGGTCAAAAAGATTTTGAGAATCATACAGAATATTGTACAACTCCAGTCCTTTTACCTCGGTAAATCCATGCGGTATCGCATCGGTTACCACAAATACAGAACCTGCATCTATTTGATAAGAGTTATGATTGACAAGGTGAGCGGCATGTCCCTTGGTAACCACAAAGAGCTGGGAAAAGTCATGCTCATGCAGGGGATAATCCTCATGCAGCATTTCCCTCTCAATACAAAAGGGAACAAGCCCAACTGGTATATTCTCTTTCTCTTCACGGCTGGTGTAAATCCGGCGATTCCACTCATTCTTTCCTGACTGCATGCATAGCACCCTTATTTATAGTATGCAAAGACACAGGTTTTCTCAAGCACCTTACGGTTACAGCATTCTAAATTTGAAAATTTAGTATTGCTGTTACGGTTAGATTTTTTGATAACGATGCAGCAACGCCGATTCTCTGCAACAAAAACTATTTCGGAAAGGAGAATACAGCAAAATAATTACTAAAATTGTCTAAAATGTAATAGAGAAGCCGTCCCGGGTCGGTTAGGCTTAGAATATGTTCCTCTCATAGTCAAGGAGGCAGATGTGAA
>CAZWDV010000026.1:34718-40029 GCA_964632675.1 uncultured Sediminispirochaeta sp. | reverse complement strand
CCCGCCGACAGTTCGACCAGGAACGTTATCAGATGCGCGAGACCCTGGTCGAACTGTCGGCGGGCGAACCCTATCATGCCGGCTTCTTCGACCGGGAACTCAAAGCCTACCAACAACTGGCCCCCTTCGGCGAGGACAACCTGAAAATCAGCCGCGCCTTTGGGAACCAGGTTCAGCGTTATTACGACCGCTACGCCGTGTGGATCGCGCGCTGATGGCGGGCAGGGAACTAGAGCAGATCCTGCCGGCCGCGCTCCTTCAATTCGTTGACCACCTGTTTAACCTGCTGGCCGGCGCCCTTTTTCGCGATTAGTACGGCCCCGTTCTTCACAACCACCATTAAATCTTCTACTCCGCACAGCGCCACCGGCCGGTCCGAATACACAAAGTTGTCTGCGGATTCAATCGCAATCAGCTCTTCATCGCCGCCGTTGGTGTTGCCGGCTTCAGCCGCGCCGGCCTGCTCGCCTTCGGCCTCTTTCGCGGCGTACAGTGCGGCCATCTCCTCCCAGCTGCCAATGTCGTTCCAGTCGAAGGAGGCCTTCACCATGGCCGAGCTGGTACTTTTTTCCATCACCGCATAGTCGATGGAGTCCTTCGGACTGGCCTGGTACACTTTTTCGACCTCCGCGCCCTCCATGACCACCTCGATGCCGCCGGCCCGGCGGGATTCGCCCTTCGAACCGATTCCGGAAAAGAGGCTCCCGATCTCGGGGGTCAGGTTTGTCAGCTCGTCGAGGTAACGTTCAACCTTAAAGGCGAACATTCCGGAGTTCCAGAAGTAGTTGCCCTTGTCGACAAAGCGCTTGGCCGTGGCTTCGTCCGGTTTCTCGCGAAATGAAGCCACTTTCAACCCCGGCGGCAACTTTTCGGCGGTTTCAATGTACCCGTATCCGGTTTCCGGCCGCGTGGGGGGAATTCCAAAGGTCACCAGCTTGTCCTGTCGGGCCAGTTCGTCCGCCGCGCGTACGTTTTCAGTGAATTTTTCTATCGGAGTAATCAGATGATCGGCGGTCAGTACGACCACCGTCTCCGCGCCCTGCCCGCCGCTTTGCCCTTTCAGGTATTCAGCGGCAATTGCGATAGCCGGAGCGGTATTTCTGGCCGCCGGCTCGGGGATCACTTTGAGTTTGTCGCGGCCCTTGCCGATCTTGCCGCATTCGGCGATAATCGGGTCGAGCTGCTCTTTCAGGGTGATAATAATTACATTGCCTTTAATGCCGAGGGCCAGCGCCCGCTCAATCGTCAGCTGTAGGAGGCTTTTTCCATCCTGTACCGGCAAAAACTGCTTCGGCATCTTCGAATTGGAAGCCGGCCACAAGCGCGTGCCCGAGCCCCCTGCGAGTATCAATACATGATCAACCATACCTTCCTCCTAATTAACTTCTCCAATTAACTTCTTCTTCTATAATAAGAAATATAGTGGCAGTTGGCAAAGAGTCCGAGGGTGTTACAAATCGCGAATTGCTGTTCACTATATCAAACTTTTTCGCTTGACCGCTGCAAGATGTCCGCGTACAATATAGTTATATACACAAGGAGGAAGATGTATGGCGAAAGGTTTTACCCTGGCAGTATTACCCTGGGTCTATATTGCAAAATATGGCGAGGACAACAAATGGAGTGAGGAGTTCAAGGAAAAACCTCACAAAAGCCCTGCAGAAGAGGCAGCGCTGAGCGACGACGAGCGACAAAAGCTCCAGGAACAACGCAACTCTTTTCCTGAGCTGCCGTTAGTGAATTATACCACCCAATACGGAATGGGCTGTTTTGAGGGGATGAAGGCATTTCCGCAAAAGGATGGCAGTCTGAAGCTGTTTCGGCCCGACCAGAACGGGCAGCGGTTGCACGATTCGATGATCGGGCTGAAGAGTCCCGGATTCCCGGTGGAGATGTTTGTGAACGCGGCCAAAGAGGTCTGTAAACGCAACCAGAAACTCGGTTTTGCACCGTCCTACAACGCCGAATGGGAAAAAGACGATTTTGTTGCGGCCGAATCGATTTATATCCGCCCCTTCAGCTATTCCGAACCGGCCATCGGCCTCGGCCTGAGCAAACATCCCTGGGTGGTCTTTGCCAGCACACAGGTAGGCGCCTACTTCAAACCGGGCAATCACAAAGGTCTGGTAACCGACAAAATCCGTGCCTTCAAGGGCGGAACCGGCTGGATTAAATGCGATGCCAACTATGTAGTTCCGATTTTGGCAAAGAAAGCGGCGGAAGCCGAAGGGTACATGGAAGCCATCTTCCTGGATGCCGAACAGCGCACCTACCTCGAGGAAGGCTCATCGTCCAACATCTTCGTACTGCTGAAAAACGGTACCCTGGTTACGCCGGAACTCGGCGACACCATTCTTCCGGGAATTACCCGTAAATCGATTCTGCAGTTGGCCCGGGATATGGGCGTAAAGACCGAAGAGCGGAAAATCAGTATCGATGAGGCAATGCAGGAGGGCCAGGAGTGTTTTGTATCCGGTACCGCGGCCGGGCTCAGCTACATCGAATCGATTACTCACAACGGTAAAGAGGTGGTGTTCAACGACCGCAAAATGGGTGAGCTTTCGCAGCAATTGCTGAACACTCTAAAGGGCATTCAATACGGTAAAGTTGAGGATAAACACGGCTGGATGGTTCCGGTTGAATAGTTCAACCGAACTCTGACAAGTACAAATTTTTTACTGATACGGCTGTCTGAGAAGTAATCTTAGACAGCCCTTTTTTTAAGCTCTTATGAGCCGAACTCCATAGCACTCGTGTCGATCGGCAGTTCGGAGTAGATTTGCAGTTGATAATTCCCGTCCGGAAAGAGCAGGTTGCGCTGATTGAGGAAACCGAGGTTGGAAAGACCGGTACGCTCGAGGGTTTCCGGATTGCGGGTGAGGCGATCGAAGTAGCGACTCGAATCGGCGAATTGCACCATTGCCTGTGAATAATACTCGGTTTGTCCGGTTTTACTGTGCAGATTATACAGACTCACGCCGAGGTTATTGCTGGTTTTCATCAGTTTTTCTACCAGGGCTCTATGATCGCGGCGTTCTTCTATCAGCAGCGGGCGTTCCTGCTCGAGCCTGCTTTTGAGCATGTCCAGCAGATGGGAGTAGTGCCCTTCGGCGTTGTGGTAAGAGCCGCGGTAAAAGAAGGTGTTGGCCTTGGCGTACACCAAGTTGTGGTTGTTGGAGAAGGCGCCGGCGGACAGCCGGAATTCGGTCAGTGCAGCGGAGTAGTCGCTGTTGCGGTAGGAGATGTAGCCCTGCTTGTACTTCATCTCCTTGGAATCATAGAGATTTCGCTCGGCCTCGGAGTAGAGCCGATCGGCTTGGTCGAACTCGCCGCCCTGATAGTAGTGTATGTCGGCCAGGTCGGCGTAGAGCTTGCCGAGCTGCGCTTTTCTGCTGAGAAGCTTGCGGCGGAGAGAATCCTCGTAGAGCTCGATTCCCCAGGTGTAGTTTGCCCGGGCTTCCAGATAGTTTTGGCGGCTGTACAGGCGCTCGCCGAGACGACGGTAGGTGTCTACTTTCATTTCGATGCGTGCGCTTGACAGCGGCGAGATGCCCTGCATCAGACTCAGAGTATTACGGAGGGCTTTTTCCTCTTCATTGAACTCTTGCATCCGGTTGAAGTACCGGGAAAGTTGATAGTGGGCTTCCGGCAATCTTTCGTTGGTATCTTTTGCCCGGAAAAGGATTTCCTGCACATCGGTCAAGCGTTCTTTATCAATCAGATAGCCGCCCAGTTCGGTATACGCTTCGGCATCTATGTCGGCATTGGGTGTGGCCTGAAAGTAGTTCTTTAACTTCATTACTTCCGGCTGATTATCGGTGCGGATAAAATAACGCAGCATACGAAACAGCAGGAGATCGCTCACTCCGTACCGTTCCATCAGCAGCGCATAGGACATGCGGGCCTCCTGATACTTCGACGGGTCCTCTTGGCCCCATTCCAGGTAGGTGTCGCCTAAAAGCAGCAGGGCATCGTAGTCCTGCGGTTCTTCGCTCAGGTAATCGTTGAGCAGTTCGGCGGATTTTTCATAATTCGAAAGGGTCTCCAGCTCCATACGGGCGTAATCCAAAGTGCCCTGCTTGTCCTGTGGGAAGCGGGTCAGCAGTTGTTCGTACTTTTCCTCGGCCAGGGTCCACTGTTTTTGCCCTTTGAATCCGTCGGCATAGCGAAAAAACTGCTGCTTCATCACCATTTGGTCCAGTCCGCGCTGGAAATAGTTCTCGGATGAGGGATAATCCCGTTCTTCGAGCTGTTCATATCCGCGATTGTAGAGATGCAGCGCATACAGCGGCTGGTAGATAAAACGGTAACTCAGGAACACTGCCAGAGCGAGCATTGCAGCGGTAAGCACCACCGTGCGAACAAGCGGGAGAATGCGGTGCTTGAATGCATAGGCGAAGCTGTCCTTTTCTGCTTCGAAAGCTGCTCCGGTTTTCTTTTCATACTGTGCGGGTATTCTTATTCGCCGACCGGTGATCTTCGAGGCAATGGCGGCGATCTCTTTGGGAGAGCAGTGTTGCACCAGCGCATTCACCAGCCGGTTTAAGGGTTCACCGGAGAGCCCGCGTTCGCCGATCTGCTCTTCAACAATTAACTTAAGATTCCGCGGGAGGGTAACCAGGGTTTCGGTCAGGGCCTTGAAATCTTCATCCGAGAGCTGCAGGGGTGCCGCATCTTCGGCCAGTTCCTCTTCCGCCGCACCACCGGCCTGCAGTTCCTCCTCGGCCGGAGTTTCCTCCCCTTCTTCCAGAACCCCGAACTCTTCACCAAGGTCGCCGAGGTTGAATTCGTCTATTTCGAACTCACCCTCTTCGAACTCTTCCTCCGGCAGCTCCAGCTCCTCGAGCCCTTCCTCAACTACCTCTCCTTCGGCCTCCGGTTCAGTCTCTACCTCGTCCTCGTCGCCTTCAGAAAACTCTTCCAGTACTTCCCCGAACTCCCCCGCTTCGAACTCTTCAGCTTCAAACTCTTCAGCTTCGAACTCTTCAGCTTCAAACTCCTCAGCCTCTCCGGGTGCTTCCGCCTCTAGTTCTTCAGCCGCTTCTTCAGGTTCTTCAGGTTCTTCAAACACCTCTTCTTCGAACTCCGGCAGGGCGAACTCTTCATCTTCCCCAAACTCCGGCAAGGGACCGAAATCTTCGGTCTCTTCCGTCTCTTCGCCGGAGAAATCGGGCAGTTCGGACTCCTCTTCGAACATGTCCTCACCGAACTCTTCCTCTGCACCTTCTTCACCCTCTTCACCGCCGAACTCATCAGCCAGCACTTGATCTATGTCGAACTCTTCTTCGGCTTCTTCGGCTTCTTCGGCTTC
>CAZWDV010000026.1:6630-34618 GCA_964632675.1 uncultured Sediminispirochaeta sp. | reverse complement strand
CCAGCACTTGATCTATGTCGAACTCTTCTTCGGCTTCTTCGGCTTCTTCGGCTTCCTCCGGTGCCTCCTCTTCCAGGAACTCTTCGACGCCGGGTTCGAAGGCCTCCGTTTCGAGCTCTTCCGCTTCGGGCTCCTCCGTGGGGGCGGCCGGGGCTTCTGCAAACAGATCTTCCAGGTCTTCGAACTCTTCCAGCTCTTCGATTTCCGATTCGGCCGGGCCAGTTTCTTCGGCTTGGGGGGCGGCCTCTTCCGGCGGGGCTTCCTCGGCGGCCGGGGTTTCCTCTTCCAACTCTTCGAGGGGTTCGAGCTCATCTTCGAAGGAAGGGGATTCCTCCGCTTCTTCGCCGAACTCATCCCCGAAACCGGCCAGCAGTTCGGCCAGTTCCTGGTCCTGTTCCTCTGTCGGAGGCTGGATTTCGGGAATGGCCTGGCCGCGGCGGTTGAGCACGGTGGGTTCGTTACCGAGGTTTATGATGTCCGCCTTGAGCTGCTCAAGATCTTGTAGTTCGGGCATAGTATTACCTGTTTCCAGTTTCGGTTGAGGCGAAGTGGAATGTTAGGTTTTCCTTCAATTTCTGGCGCTGTTTACCGATCATTTTCTTAGAGAGCATTATATGACACGTCGTACACTCATATTTATAGTTAGTATACTCTTTGTCTTGGCCATGACACAAGCAGCTTTTTCTCAGGCTGCCGACTCGGTGGATATGCATTTGCGGCTGCAGATGCAGGAACAGGGCGCCGCGCCGGATTATATGCGCGGACAGGTGTTTTTCTCCTATTCGGAGAAAGGCCCGGTGCGAAGAGTGGGAATAGCGTTTCAGCACGAGAACTTCAACACGGTGCATCCGTTTCTGCGCAACGAGCACAATACCTTTGTGCTGAACTACACACCGCCGGAGGATGCCGAGCAATTGGTATACCGGTTGGTAGTGGACGGAGTGTGGATGGCCGACCCGAACAATCCACAACAGGTACATCTGCCCGGTAATATCTCTGCATCGCGGTTCGAGCTTCCTCAAAAGCCCGTGCAGCAGCGGCCGGTGGTGACTGAAACCCAGGACGGGCGGGTGACCTTCCGCTTTGCCGCCGAGCAGGCCCGCCGGGTGGCGGTGGCCGGCAGCTTTAATCACTGGGATCCCTTTATGTATCAGCTGCAGCTGGAAGATCCGCAGGCCGATCGCTATTCTCTGTCCTTAGACCTGCCCAGCGGAACTCACTACTACTATTTCGTGGTGGACGGCCGGCCGGTGCCTGACCCCCACAATCCGCGGATGCTGAAAACCGGAGACGGTCAGTACGTATCGGTGCTGCGGGTAGGCGGTTGAAACGCCTGCCTTGTTAGCGCGGAATTGAAATATACAGAAGAGTTTCGGCCGCCGGATCGGCGGTCTTTTTTTTGGTCCGGTAGCCGTGGGGAGCGGTCGCGGACGGAACGACCAGCGACGACTCTCCCTCCCAGAACAGATCGAAGAAGCGGCCGGTGAGGCAGACGGTGGCGCCGTGGGGCACTTCGGTGTCGGCGATGCGCTCCGGCAGAGCTTTGGTAAAGGTGTCACGAGCCTGCTGGTCGAACTCGACGCCGTTGGCCTTGAGATCGAACCAGATGTCCGCCTGTTCGAAGGGCCGGTGCCAGACTTCGAAGAAGGTGTCGCGACAGAGCGTCAGCGCGCAGGTGAGGCCGGCGGCTTCGAAGGTGCGCGCCGCGGCCGGGTCGCCCGACGAAAGACCGACATCCTGTTGCTCGAAGGGTGTTAAATAGACCTTGTCCTGGGTGTAGGCGACCCGGCCGGCGGGATTGTAGACGAAGGCGCGGTTGAAAAGTTGCGGGTTCGGGCCGCCGGCCGGCTCGGCAACAAAGGCGCTGCCGGCCACGATCCACAGGTCGTGGCGGCGGGCCAGGCGGCCCCACACGCGGTCCATGATGGCCCGGCTGTTGGAGCTTTGCAGGCGCAGGTACTTCGACAGGCTGACCGGGCGGCCGGAGCGCCGCTGCAGCAGGGCCAGTATGCCAGGCAGGCTGCCGGCCTCGGCCAGGGACGGGCCCAGGGGTACGGCGGCCAGAAATACGTTGAGGTACTCGGGAAAGACTACGATGTCGGCCCCCGCGGCGGCGGCCCGGGCGGTGAGTGCGCCGACCCGCCCGGCGAAGGCGGCCTCGCTGCGGTAGTCGGCGGGGCTGACCCGGTACTGCACCAGGGCGACCTTAACCTGCGGGGCTAAGCTTGCGGCCTCCGCGCCGGGCTGGCCAGTGGTGGGCGCGGGCCATAGCTCTGTAAGAAACCCGCACACGAGCAACAGACTGGCGGCGACGAAAATACAGCCTCTGATCAAGGTCCGCCCGCCTTCTGATACGTTCAAAATTGCCGTCCTCCTTCTTTTTTCCAAAAATATCCTATCATTTCAGTCAAAAATTTACCATATTTTTATGTAGGACTCGACAAAAGGTTATATACGGAGGAATCGATATGAAACAAGGTGAATTCCTTTTTGAACTGGAAGAGATGATTGACGATGTAAAGACCGGCCTGCTGGCGACGGTTGACACTGCGGGACGGCCGCGGATGCGCTGGATGACTCCGGCGATTTTGAAAGACCGCAGCGGGTCACTGTACGCGGTGACTTCGAAGAATTTCGCCAAACGCGAGCAGCTGGACGAGAGCCCGCAGGTGGAGTGGATGTTCCAGTCCCGCAGTCTCGATAGGATTTTGTATGTGGATGGTTCGGTAAATGTGGTGGAGAACAGCTCGATGCTGAACGAGGTTTTAGAGGTGGTGGGACCGCGGCTGCGGGTGTTCTGGAACGTAAACCCCGATGCGACCAGCCTGGTGGTACTCGAGACGGTGATGGAGGCGGGAGCGCTGTTTCTGCCGATGAAGGGACATAAAGACCAGGTTTCCTTTGGATAGAATGATGAGAGGAGAGAGATATGGCGCAAAAGAAGTTAGTTGAAAAATACGGCAAAAAGACGAATATGCAGCTACTGCGGCAGGTGCTGTTGATACGGCGCTTCGAGGAGCGCGCGGCCCAGGCCTACGGTCTGCGGAAGATCGGCGGTTTCTGCCACCTGTACATCGGCGAAGAGGCGGTGGCCGGGGGGGCGATTACGGCCCTGGATATGTCCCGGGACTACGTGGTGGCGGCCTACCGCGACCACGGACACGCCCTGGCCACGGGCATGGACCCCAAGGGTGTTATGGCCGAGCTGTACGGCAAGGCCACCGGCTGCAGCAAGGGCAAGGGCGGTTCGATGCATATGTTCGACCGCGAGAAGCACATGTTCGGCGGCAACGGAATTGTCGGCGGACAGATTCCGGTGGCTACCGGGGTCGGCTTGAAGATTAAATACAAGGAAGAGGAGGGCGTGGTGCTGGGTTTTTTCGGCGACGGGGCCATTCACCAGGGTTCGTTTCACGAGAGCATGAACCTGGCCAAGATCTACGGCCTGCCGGTCATCTATATCTGCGAGAACAACCACTACGGTATGGGCACCGATTTTAGGCGCGTGTCGTCGGTGCACGATTTCAGCCAAATGGCGGATGCCTACGGCATCGAAGGGCGCCAGATAAACGGAATGGACCCGCTGGTGGTCTACGATGAGGTTACGCAGGTGGTGGAGAAGGTGCGCAAGGACAGCACCCCGATGTTTTTGGAGATGCTGACCTACCGCTACAAGGGCCACTCCATGAGTGACCCGGCTAAGTACCGCACGAAGGACGAGCTGCAGGAGTACAAGGACCAGGACCCGCTCACGATTCTGCAGAAGCAGATGAGCGCGGCCGGGCAGCTGTCGGACAAAGATTTTGAGAAGCTGGATAAAGAGATTCGCGATATCTGCGCCGCGGCGGCGGATTTTGCCGAAGAGAGCCCCGAGCCCGAGCTGTCGGCGCTGTACGAAGACGTACTGGTAGAGTAAAGGAGGAGCAGATGGCAACGATTACAATGCGGGAAGCCCTGCGCCAAGCAATGGAAGAGGAGATGCAGCGCGACGAGGATGTCGTGCTGTTCGGCGAGGAAGTCGCCCAATATAACGGAGCATATAAAGTAACCCAGGGACTGCTGGAGACCTTTGGCGAGAAGCGGGTTTTTGACACCCCCATTTCGGAGGAGGGTTTTACCGGCATGGGTATCGGTGCGGCTATGGCCGGCCTGCGGCCGATTGTCGAGTGGATGACCTTCAATTTTTCGCTGATGGCCGTTGACCAGGTATACAACAACGCCGCCAAGAACCTGTATATGTCCGGGGGCCAGATGAAGAACCCCATCGTTTTTCGCGGGCCCAACGGGCCGGCGGAGTACCTGGCCTCGCAGCACTCCCAGGCGCTGCAATCGATGTACGCCCACGTGCCCGGTTTAAAGGTGGTGGCCGCTTCGACCCCCTACGACGCCAAGGGGCTGCTGAAGAGCTCTATTCGCGACGACAACCCGGTGCTGTTCATGGAGGCGGAGATGATGTACGCCTGGAAGGGCGAGGTGCCGGAGGATGAGTACTTGGTGCCGATTGGCGAGGCGGATGTAAAACGCACGGGCAGCGATGTAACGCTGGTCTGTTTTTCGAAGCCCACCCGGATGGTGCTGCAGGCGGCCGAGGAACTGGCCAAGGAGAACATTGAGGCCGAGGTGGTCGATATCCGCAGCATCCGCCCGCTGGACGAGCAGGCGATTTACGACTCGGTGCGCAAGACCAACCGCTGCGTGGTGATTGACGAGGCCTGGCCCTTTGCGTCGGTGGGCTCGCACATCGGCTGGCTGGTATCGCGCAACTGTTTCGATTTTCTGGACGCTCCGGTTGAGTTGGTCTCCGGCGAGGACGTGCCGATGCCCTACAACCACAGCTTGGAACTGGCGGCCCAGCCGTCGGTCGAGAAGGTGGTCAAGGCGGCCAAGTCGGTACTGTATGTGTAAGGAGGAATGTTATGGCTGAGAAAATGTTAATGCTGGCCCTCTCGCCCACGATGGAGGAAGGTACCATTGTGTCGTGGAGCACGCAGGAGGGCGATAAGATAGAGAACGGCGATGTGGTCTGCGAGGTGGAAACCGACAAGGCCACTATGGAATATGAATCGCTGCAGGAGGGAACCCTGCTCAAAATACTGGTGCAGGAGGGCGAGAGCGCCGCGGTGGAACAGCCCATCGCCATTATCGGCGAGGAGGGCGAGGATATCGCGGACCTGCTCAAAGAGATCGAGAGCGAGAGCGGTGGTGGCCTCAAGACAGGCGTCCAGTCCGGTGGAAAAACTGCGGGCGAAAAGGAGTCTGAAGACGACGCGCCTTCCAAAGGTACAGCCGGCGGGGCCGGCGGCAGTGGTGCGGCCAGTACAGCCGGGGGGGCCGGAGAATCCGGCGTTGAAGGCGGGCGCATCAAGGCCTCGCCCCTGGCCCGCAACCTGGCCGAAGATGCCGGAATCGACCTGGCGACTCTGCAGGGCCAGGGCTCCGGTCCCGGCGGCCGGGTGGTCAAGAAGGATATCGAGGCGGCTAAGGCCGGCGGCGGTGCAGCGGCCGGCGGACCGCAAGCTTCGGCCCAGGCTCAGCCGACCGGCGCAGACAAAGGCGCAGCGGCTGCGCAGAAGGCCCCGGCCCCCGGCAGCGGCCTTGGTGCAATGCCCCCGGTCAACTCAACCGGCATAGAAGAACAACACATCAAAATAGGGCGCAAACGGGCGGTCATCGCCCAACGGCTGGCGGAATCGAAGTTCAGCGCGCCCCACTACTACCTCACCACTTCCCTGCGCGCCGATCCGCTGACGGATTCCAGGGCGGCCATCAACCAGCGGGTTACCAAAGCCGGCGGAGCAAAGCTCAGCCTGAATGCATTCATTATGAAGCTGACGGCAGAGGCGATTAAACGCCATCCCATAGTTAATGCCAGCTGGAAGGACCAGGAAATCTACATTCCCGGTTCGATCGATATCGGCCTGGCAGTCGCCCTCGAAGACGGGCTCATCACTCCGGTGGTGCGCAACTGCGGCGGCAAGGGGATTCGGCAGATCGACGCCGAAGTGCAGCAGTTGGTAGCCAAAGCGCGGGCCGGCAAGCTGCAGCCCGAGGAGTACAGCGGGGCCAGTTTCTCCATCAGCAATCTTGGCACTTACGGAATCGAGCAGTTTACCGCCATCATCAACCCGCCGGCATCCGCGATTATGGCCGTCGGATCGGTCACACGGGAACCGGTGGAGCTTGAAAATGGTTCCATTTCGTTTGATAATAAGATGAAATTGACACTGTCGTGCGACCATCGGGTAATCGACGGCGCTGTGGGGGCCGCGTTTCTGCGCGACCTCAAAGCCATTTTTGAAGATCCGATGCAGGCATTACTATAAGGAGGCACCATGGCATATGATTACAATCTGCTCATCATCGGAGCCGGCCCGGGGGGCTACGTAGGCGCTATTCGGGCCCGGCAACTCGGACTCAGCGTCTGCGTGATTGAGAAGGACAAAGCGGGAGGCGTCTGTCTGAATATCGGCTGCATCCCGTCGAAATCTCTCGTGCACCAGGCCGAGAGTTTTCACACAGTTGGGGATTTGGAACGGATGGGCGCAAAAGTCGACCTCGGCGGCTTCGATTACAGCAAAGTCCAGGCCGAATCCCGTAAGGCCGCCGACCAGCTTTCAAAGGGTGTCGGCTTTCTACTGAAGAAGAACAAGGTCGAATATGTGGAAGGAACCGCCGTTATTACCGGTGAACATGAGGTAACCGTGGATGGCGAGCGCAGGATCAGCGCCGACAACATTCTTATCGCCACCGGCTCGCGGCCCCGGGAACTCAAGGGCTTCGAGTTCGACGGCACCACCATCATGAATAGCGACGATATTCTAATGCGCACCGACCTGCCAAAGAGCATGCTGGTGCTGGGTGCCGGGGCTATCGGCTGCGAGTTCACCCATATTATGAGCCGCTTCGGAGTGGAGGTTACCCTGATCGAAATGCTCGACCACATTCTGCCCACTGTAGATGAGGAAGCGGCCAAGGTTCTGGCCCGTTCCTTCAAGAAGCGCAAACTGAATATGTACACCGCCGCGAAAGCCCAGCCGCCCCGCAAGGAGGACGGCAAGGTGATCATGGACGTTGAAACTAAAAAGGGCAGCAAAACCCTGGAGGCGGAAACCCTGCTGGTCACAGTCGGCCGTGCGCCGAACACCGAAAATATCGGTCTGGAAAAGGTGGGCATCAAAACCGAAAAGGGTTTTATCCCGATTGGCGATTACTATCGCACCTCCGTCGACTCAATATTTGCAGTCGGCGATGTAGTCTCGGTAACCCCGCAGCTGGCCCACGTAGCCTCCAAAGAGGCCGAGCTGGTGGTTGAGCACCTGGCCGGTGAGAAAGTCGAGCCCCGGCTCGACCCCACCACCATTCCCTTCGGCGTGTATACCGAACCGGAAATCGCCGGCTTCGGCTATGGCGAGGAAGAGGCCAAAGAAAAGGGCTACGAAGCGGCCTCCGACTCCTTTCCCATCCGTGGAGCCGGTAAATCTGTGGCAATCGAAAAAACCGAAGGCTTGGTAAAGATAATCTACGATACTAAAACGCAGGAAATTCTGGGCGCCCGCATCGTCGGAACACAGGCCACCGACCTGATCCACGAACTACTGCTGGCCCGCTCCTCAGAATTGGTGACCACCGATATCTCAAAGTTGATTCACGCCCACCCGACACTCTCGGAGGCAGTTATGGAGGCTGCCCGGGCAACCGAAGGCTGGATGATCCACGCATAGGAGGCGAACAGCATATGGAGGAAAGACAAGTTACCAAAATGGGGGGAAATGTAGTTACTCTGGTCGGCTCCGCGCTGCAAGTCGGGGATGTGGCCCCCGATTTTATGGTATTAAACACCGACCTGCTGCCAAAAAGTCTGGAGGATTACCAGGGCAAAATTAAACTGATAAGTGTGGTACCTTCTCTCGACACCGGTGTCTGCGACGCGCAGACCCGCAAGTTTAATGAGATGGCTACAGATTTCTCACCTGAAATCGAAGTGCTCACCATTAGTATGGATCTGCCCTTTGCCCAGAAAAGATGGTGCGGAGCGGCCGGCATCGAGCGGGTCGAAACCCTCTCCGATCACCGTTTCGCCTCCTTCGGGGAGAACTACGGAGTGCTTATCCAGGAATTAAGACTCCTGAACCGCAGTATTTTTATCATCGACAAATCGGACATGATTCAGTACGTTGAAATTGTCGGAGAGAACCACAACCACCCGGATTACGAGGCGGCCCTGACAGCGCTGAACACGCTTACATAAAAACAGGGGTCTTCATCCGATTGGAAGAAGGCCCCTTCTTTAATAAACTAACACGGTAGTAATAGGTGCAGTTACTTTTTCTCGTCCGCTTTTGCGGTGGTAACCTTTTCGCGGTTCCACTGCACCAGCCCAAAGATTATAATCCCGACTGTTGAAAAGAAAATTACTGCCTGCGCTATTGAAACTAATGTATCTGATGGGCTCACTGTGACTCTCCTACATGTGAATAAGTTGTGTACAAGTTACTTTCAGGATCATACCATAAACATCGACACACGTGAAGGATTTATTTATAAGTTTTAATACTCCCAGGTATACACCCGCCACTTCTGCGGCCCGTCTTCCGGAGCGCTCCAACCGTCGTAAGTATTCAGCTCGATCCCGTCCGGACGCACGTGGGTAAAATGACCGCCGTAATCGGCCACCAGCGAATAGTCATCCCACCCGTCGCCGTAAGCTTCCGCGTTGTGCCCTCCCCCACTAAGAAAGCGGTTCATCTCCGACAATGATTCGAAGCGGTATTCCCGGGCAAGGGCACTCACCCCGAGCCGCTTCGAAAGCTCCGCCGAAAAGCGCTGTTTGTCCCCCACCCAGCCGGTGGCCGCATTAAAACTGCCGCCCCAGCCGTCAAGCCCGTCACCGCTGCCCTGGCCTCCGAAGGCCCCCTCGATATCTTCCCAATCCACCTCCTTAAACGTGTCCACATAATGGGCGGCAATCGACTCGGCCAGACAATACCCGTTGCCGGCGGCCGCGTTCAGTGCAGTCCCGCGGACCGCCCGCTCGAGCTGCTGCTGCGAGTACCTGCGCAGCGTAGCACTTTCCTCGATTCCGCCGAATCCGGTGCCGCCCCCGGCTCCGGCCATAGTCTCTATACCATACACTCCGGCCGCCTGTTCAAAACTCTCACGGTCGGCCAGCAGCCCGTCCATTGCCTCCAGGTACGCTGGATTGTAGCCGCTCGTCCACTCGGCCGGTGTGCCGGCCTTGAACATATCTCCCGGACGGGCCGCATACTTTTTCAGATAGGCCTGTTCCCGCAACGCCCAAGCATAGGCCTCCGTCGCCTCGGCGGCCCCCAGGTCCGCTTGTCCGTCCATTCGCTCGCCGAAGCGCCGCAGCAAATCATACTGCGCTGCCAGCTCCGGCCGCACCTTCAATCCGAACTCCGCAGCGCTCTTCTCATATGTCCCGCGACTCTCGCTCCACATATATCCGGCCTTCCGCATCAGCTCCAACGCCTCCTCCCGGCTTATCCCCATATAATCGGCCACATCCTGACTAAACGAGCCCGGCCCGTGGGTTTCCACCAGCACCCCGTTCTCGCCCCACAAGTGGTGCGATCCGTCCCACAACAGATCACCCGCGGCATTCACCCTCCAGAAGTCGCCATCAGAGCGGTAGGAGCGCATCAGCGCAGCTACCCCGGGCTCACCGGAGGCGATCGCCGCCATGTCCCTGATGATCGATCCATCTTTGTATAAGAATTCAATCCCATAGAGGGGGTCTAAGGAAATACCGGCCGCCATGGCCGCATGGGCCAGTACCGCTTCCGCCGTCTCGCGCTCGTTCCCGCTGCGGCAGCGCCCGTCACGGTGAGCCTCATGCTGCAGTGTCAGGGCCAGCGAAGGGTCGTCCAACCCGCTGTGCCTTCCGAGGGCAATCGAGATTTCCCGCCGGTTCTCCGCCCCCAGTTCGGTTCGCCCGCGGTAGTCCGCCTCCTCAGGAAAGCGCAGCTGCACCTCCCCGCGCAAAATTTCATCCAACACGGCCCGGCCGCGCGCATCGCCGAAGCCGGCCTGAAAGCGGAGCATCCGCGCTATACTCTCTTGCCGGCCCTCCGCCGCATACTGCCCGCTCACCGCGGCTATCCGCTGCTGCAGTCCGAACAAACGGGCGCCCCGGAGCAGTTCGGCAATTTGCCCCGCCGAAACCGTCCGGCCGCCGCTGCCGAGAGACAGCGCCGCTGAATCGCCCTCCAGAGTCAGCTCCAGCAGCCCGTTTCCCCGCAGGCCCAGCAGGTTTACACTGGTCCGTCCGGTCAGGGCGTACTCTGCACCCCCCGCCGCCAGCTGCCCGCCGACGCGGGCACCCCGGCGCATTGTCCAAATGTCCTCCTGGGCAAAACCGTAGGTGTGCTGCTTGTGTAAAAAGCGGTTATGAACAGCGGCGTCGCTCACCGCTCCGGCGGCCGCCAACCCGATCTCTACAGCGGCATCGCGGTTCCAGAGTGCCTCCCGGAACTGCGCAGCATCCCACTCTAGCCCATCCCCCCGGCGGTAGCGCAGACCGGCGGAACCGGCTGTCAAAAGTCTGCCGCTGGCCGTCCGGCCGACTGCGGGGGCCAGATTGTCGAACAATGCGGCGCTTTCGTCCCACCGCGGGGAAACCTCCAAGCCGGTCCATGCGGCGCCGCTGGCGGCCGCCGCCGTCTGCAACAGTGCCTGCTTACCGAAGTCAAAGGCCGCCGTGTCCCAGCCCCGGTACCCACCGGACACGTCCATAACGGCAAAGAAGGCCTCGTCCGTCAACCCGGCCAGTGCGGCGCCCACCGGCCCCAGGCTCAGACCGGCCACTGTCTTTACTCCCAAGTCACTGAGGCTTCTGATAGTAGCAGCCTTGAGCAGGCCATCCGCCTCTCCGTCATTATTAATATCATCGTCCCATAAGCGCCGGTCCCAGCCGGCCTGGTCCATCATCCCCAGCCCGCGCCCGAGCCGGGCTTCATGCCGGTAGTAGGCGGTCAGAATTCGCCCGCTCTGACCGTAACCGGCCCGCTGCAGACGGCCCGCATCACTTTCGCTCATCACCGGCGCGTAGCCCACATGCCAGTAAAACAGCCCTTGGGTGTCCTGGTTGTCAGCGTAGCCGGCGGAGCCGGAAAAGCGGGCGGCCGCTACGGAGAATCTGCTGCGGGCATCCGCGTCAACCTGCTGCAGAAAGGCGGCCGGATCATCTCCGTATCCGCCGAAAATCAAATTTTTCCGGGCTTCAATCGAGTGTAGAAGTTCTTCATACCGGACCTGGGCGGCGGCTATGTCCCCGCCGGTTTCAGCAGCCCCTTCCAGGCGTGCGGCCCAATCCAGCGGGGGCAGGCGGTAATCACGGTACGCCCCGATACTCTGCAATTCGCGTTCGTGCTCGAAATAAGTCACATCAACGATCGCGTTCCGCTGGTAGGCCCCACCGCTGCGCCGGTAACCGACCGCCCGCAGGGTAGTGTGCAGTGAATCGGCCACCCGCACATTCGCCGTATCCAGCATCGTCTCCAGGTCCTGCTGATAGTCGCGCAGCGCACCCGCCAAACTCCGCACTCCGGCTTCATACGCCGTCCGCCGAGCCTCCTGTTTGGCATTCCGGTAAAGCATCTCTACCGAATCACGATACGCGGCGTAACGCTGCCGGGTCTGCTCTAACTCCGGTAGCAAGCTTTCGCTTTTCGACTCTTCCGCTGAAAAAAGCTGCAGCAGGTCCCGATCCTGCCGGTCCATCCGCGCGGTAGCCGGTCCGTTCCACTCAGTCAGGTTGTCGAGGGGAACCACCGAAAGTCTCCCGCTCACACTTTCAGGGTCCACGTGCAGAATTTCAGCTCCCGCAACACTCAGGTCTTCGGCCTCCTTTCTCACAGCCGCGCGCATCCAGCCTTGCCTAGCCCGGTGGTAGGTGTTCATTCGCTGCTCCCACATCTGCTGCCGCTCGAGATACTCCCTCCGAAACGCCCTGTCCCACTCGAGACCGGATCTGCGCAGCTCCGCCAGCTCGCGGTCCCGGTACTGTTCTTCCGCCGCTATTTCCAGTTCCATTCCATGCTGCCACAAAGCTCGCTTCCCCCACACTCTCTCTTCCAGTACCGCCGCTCGCCGGCCGGCATTCTCCAGCCGCCCGATTCCGGCGGTGTGCAGCAGTGTAAGCATAGACTCTATATCCACCTCGCCGGCCCCGCCGGACAGATAAAAGCCGCCCTGCTCTTCTGCGTAGAGCGCCTGCAGGTGCTCCTCGCTGTGCACTAATTCCTCTACTGCGGCACCTCGCATTTCAGATGAAACAAGCTCGGCTATCCTGCTTACTCTGCGGCGGGTACCGACTTGCCGTTCAGCCCGCAAGTCGTCTGTGAGTTCCGTTGCACCCGTCCGCATTCGCCCGAGATACTCCTCCAGAGTACCTTTTTCCGATATCTCCCCGGAGCTCTGTTCGGACTGCTGTTTCAGGAAGCTGTACAGCGGTTCCGCGCCGAATGCATCGTCGGAAAAAAACCGGGTAAAGCTGAACTCATTCTCTCCGCCGGCAAGACGCGCACGCCAATACTCATCGCTGTGCACCTCCTCAGTGAGCAGCCGGGCGCTGTGCTGCGATTGCTCGATCCCGACTTTACAGCTGCTGATAACACTGAGCTGCTGCTTTATGGCCGCCCGTTCCTCATCACCGTTCATTGACTGAGAAGTAATACTTCGCCGCAATGCTTTGAGGTCATTGCGCTGCGACTTCACATCGGCTGCCTTGGCGGCATATCCGACGGCCAGAGCGGTCATGGCTGCTCCGCCGGGAAAATTGAAGGTGGCATAGCAGGTGGCCGCCAAGCCTGTATACACAGCGGCTTTGGTCAATAAATTATCCCGTTTATCCCCCAGGTCGGCGACCCGGCGGCCGGCATGATCGGTAATTGCGTCGAACAGCACCTCACCAAGATCTTCTATGGCCGCCCGGCTGAACTCACACAACTCCGCTTCGGGCTGCGCGCGTATCAGCATAGTATAAAAGCGATATAAGCGCCGGCGGTATTCGTCTCCGACAATACTCTCGTAGGCCCGTTCGGCCCGGCCACCGAGGTATGCATCGGCCGAGCTGCCGAGTTTTTGTTCGAGCTTCAGGTAGCTCTGATTCCGCGAACGGTACCCCGGGTCCAGCAGCTGCCGGTCCTCATGGTACAGCGCCAGAGCACTCTGTTTCAAAAACTCATCTGCAGTTCCGGCTTCAGCCTGCTGCTGTAGTTCCAGGGCCCACACTGCTGCATCCCTCCGCAGTCTTTCCGGCTGGCCGGCATACCCGCCAACCGTCGGCTGCTCCGGCAAATTCTCCCATCCCAGCCGGTCGAGGTCATCGATATCCAAGGCCCCACTGCTCGGCACCTCCAGTCCTGAAAACAGATCATCCAATTTCTCCTGCAATTCCGCACTCAGCTGCGCAGACTTGCCCCGGTCAGACGCACAGCGCTCGGAAATATACGCACTGCTTTGGTCCAGCTGCGCGCGCACCTGCTGCAGTTCGGCAGAGCGGCGCAGCAGGGTTCGCATCTCATTCAGTTCCTCGGAGTAACCGGCTGCAGCGCGGGCCGCCGCTATTTTCGTCTCCACCGCCTTCAGCTGCGCCTGCAGTCCGCTCAGGTTCTGCCGTTCACTGCCGAGAGTAGTGCTCAGAAAATCATCTAAAGCCGAGCTGTGCTGCGCCTGCAGCAGCTCGCCGCACTGCCCGCAGCGCTGCTGCGACGTAGTGATACGCTCCCCGAGTATATCCGTTTCAGCTTCTAACAACGCGCGCGGCAGCGCACGCCCCGGCTGCACTAAACTGTTCCAGGCGCTGCGAATCTCTTCGAGCCTCTCTATCTCTGTTTCCCGCACCCCGCTCCAGTAGGACACATCTTTCCCCAGATAGAGTTGCAACTCCGCCGACTCCAGTACCGTTTGACTATTCTGATAGGCCGCCGAAAGCCGGCCGAACAGATTACCCGCCTCTGCTGTCCGTTGCCGAACATCCGTCTTCAGGGCGGAAAACTCCGCTTTCCAGGTATCGGTATGCTGTTGTATCTGCAGCTGCCAATACTCGCTTCCCTGCTGATACTGCTGCTGTAAATTTTCCAACTGCTGCGTATGCCGAGACTCGACCTGCCGATATTCGCCCCGTATCTCTCTCAGCTGCCGGCTGTATTCCGACTCTATTTGCCGTTCCCAGGCGGCCCGCCGGTCGAGCAGTTCATATTCGCCCGCTTTCCAGCGCTTCAATAAAGTGCCGGAAAGGGACAAGCCCGTGTTCACCTGCCGCAGCAGGTCTGCAACCGCATCTCCGCGGCCGTCAGGAGCCCTGCGGCGGGCAGTCTGCGGCTGCAGATAGCGGCTGACGTACAGCTCGGCCATGTGTTCGAAGGTCCGCAGGTACTCGGCCTTCCGCTGTGCGTTCAGCTGATCCGCCACTTGAGAGGTGCCGCTGTCCGGCATATCCGGGGCTGATGCGTGTGCCTCCGCCGGCCGGCCTGTGAGCAGCTGCTCCGCCTCCCGGCGGAGATTCCACCGGAACTCCTGCATCAGCCGCTCTTCATCCATTTCTGCAGCCGTACTCATCCGTACGCTGTACAGGCGGCTCTGTTCTTGCAGCACCCCCATATAGGCGTTCAGGGTCCCGGCCCAGTCGTGGTGTTCGGCGGCCACGCTGTCGATCATTCCGACCATACATACACAGCACAATACCACCGCGCAATAATATCTTTTCATACTCTCCTCCTCATAAAAGCAGACAGAGCATGATGAACTCCTGCTTCAACACTTTTAGAAAAAAAATCAAATGCGACTCTTTTTTCCCTCTATATCAATGAAAGGAGGTACGGGGTATGCAAAACCGCAGCATTAAAAAATTACTGGCTGCCGGCTGTGTGTGGTTCATGCTCGGCTGCAGCCAACACTGTGGGTCGGATTCCTTGCTTCCCCGGAATGCCCGGCCGGGTGAAGCGGTCTTCAATGAGATTCTGCAAAGCGGTAAGAGAGAATTTTTTGCCGGTCGCTACAGCGCCGCACTGGAGAGGTGGAATCGAATCGACACCCGGTTTCCCTTCGGTCTTCAAATCGATACGTGGCGGGCCAGGGCTTTGCTGCTGCTGCAGCAGCCCGACCGGGCCTATGAACTGCTCGCGCCATACCTGCAGTTGATTCCCGATTACCCCGAACTCCTACTGCTGCTCGGAAAAAGCCAGTTCGCGCGGGGCAACTATACCGCGGCGGTAGAGCTGCTCGAACGGGGGGCGGCCTGCGCACAGGGCGTAGCCGGAATCTATCTGACCCGCGCCGAAATGTACTATCACATCGGATTACACAGCCGGGCTGCGGAATACCGCCGTATAGCCCAAAGGCTGCTTCATCTGGAAGACCGGGAAGAGACTGATGCACAGCGGCGGTAATCCTCTAGTTATACTGCTCCTGCTGTGGACGGTATTGACCGTTTCTACCAGCCCGGCTCAATCCGCCGGCGACCAGCGACATATTACCGTCCGGCAGGCCGCTGCGCGGGCTCAGGCGCAGGACCCGCAGCTGCAGCAGCTGCAGAACACTCTCGTTCGGCTCTGCGGAAGGATGTCGCCGCGGATCAGAGCCCATCTGCCGGTCATGTTCCTCGAGTACAGCGGCAGCGAAACCTATGACTGGAGCTCCCCATACCGGCTCAGCCATACCCTCGGCGGAGGATTCGAACTCACATTGACCGATGGCGGAGAATCCTGGTACCGCATGCGGGAATTGCGCCGGGAAGTACAACACACCGAGCTCCAGCTCCGGCAACGGAAACAGGAGATCCTTCTGGAAACAGTGCAGCTCTGCACTGATATTTTATACCGGCGAGCGGCCGCCGAACTACTCACCGAAGAGCTGCAGCTCTACCACCGGCTGAGCCGTAGTGCCGAGCAACAGCAGGAGAGCGGCACTATCAGTCTCCAGGACTACCGCCGCATCCGGATAGAAGCTGAGGAGAAGTCTCTCGACCTACAGGCGGAACAGCTCCAGCTACAGCAGCTCGGTTCACAACTGACCATGAAACTGGGGTACCCAGACCCTCCCAGACCGCATCTGACCGGCACCTTCCCGCGACACAGCCCGGCAACTGCCGAAAATCCCATACAGCCGGAGAGTGAATATTTCCGGAGCCGGGCGGTGCACCACGCGGTTCGGGTGATCGACTCACGTATAAACTGCGAGCGGGCCGCCGACCAGCGCTCTCTGCAGCTGCGCCGTCTCTGTCCGAAAATTACAGTCACCTCCCGAATTGATTTTAGTGGACCTACTTTTCCTCCTGCGTCGCCGGCTCTCAGCTTCGGAATAAGCCTGAGTACGGGCCCGGGCCGACTATCGGTGGCAACAAAAGATTCTACCAACCGTTCAGCTTACTCCTTCAGCCGCACTCCCTCTGCAAGGCTCGCGGTCGACCTTTCCCAATCTGCCGCCACTTCGCGCCGAAGGGCAGTTGAAAACCTGGAGTATGCCCGCCGGGAACTGCAGCACAGCACTAATCTGGCCGCGCTGCAGGCGCAGCAGCTGGCACAAGAGGCCGGCCACTTGGCCGAACTGGCACAGCACCAGCGCGAGAGCTGGGAACTGCACCGGCGTGAGCTCAAAATTCACCGGCAGAAGTTTGAATACGGTACTACCGGTTTTGAACAGCTGGTAGAAAGCCGCCAGCAGTACACCGCCAGCCGGCTTACCTTTTATCGCCTCAATCAACGCTATCTGCTCACCGCCTGCAAACTGCTGCAGCTCGGCGCCCTTCCTGAGCGCATCTTCACACTCTTGGATCAGTTCAACACCGCAGAGAGAGGGAGATTAGATGAGGAAACATAAACTTCTGCGCCTCCGGCAATCTCTGCTGCACTTGTCTCTCATGTGCGGGCTGCTGCTCTCAGGCTGCCGCTGCGGCGGCGGGACAACGACAGCCGAACATGCAGCTCAAGCCCCACAGGCTCCTGTGCTGGTGCGCACCTGCTCGCCCCGCGAGGTAGAGTACGCCCCGGGGGTTTCCGCCGTCGGTACCGTTATCACACTGCACAGTCGCGAAATCAGCAGCCCGGTGGAAGGAGTTCTATTAAAAGCGGAGGTCCGCACCGGAGAAGAGGTTCGGAAAGGCCGGGTGCTGCTGCAACTTAGTACCGAAGAATTAGAGCTCCAGCATGAGATGTTCACAGCACAGCTCCGCCGGCTGCGCAACGATCTCTTCCAGGCCCGGCATTACAAACGCGAGGAGCTATTGCAGGCCGAACGGCTGTTCAACCGAATAGAGCGGATTAACACCAAACTCAACACCGCCGCGGAACTCTGGGAGCATGCAGGAAAGCTGTACTGTAATGCGCAGGAACTCCACTCGGCGGGCGGAATTTCTGCCGATGCACTGGAAGAGTACCGACTGGCCCTGCGGCAAAGGTATGCGGCCCTCGAAGACCTACGCAACCAGAAATACGCGGCCGAAATAGGGCTGCGCCCCCGAGACCTCTCCCTCCAGCTGTCATCCGACCGCCCGACCGAAGTTTCCGGCGACACACTGAGCACGGAGCGCACCCGGGCCTACCTGCAGGCGGTTGCGGAGCGGGCCGATCAGAGAATCGAGAGTGCCGAAAGCCTAATAGAAGAACTGCTTATGAAAATCTCCCGCAACGAGTCTCTGCAGGCGGCCGCTACAGTCCGTGCACCGGTCTCCGGATTTGCGGTCGGGGCTATCCCGACCAAGGGAGCCTACATTCACCGCGGCGACCCGCTGCTGACCATTGTGCAAACCAGCCCGCTCTACGTTCAAGCTGAGATTGCCTCCTCCGACCGCCGCACCATCCGGTGCGGTCAGGCTATCGAAATTACCCTTCCGCAACTGCACCGGAGCTTAGACGGCTGCGTGCATCAGATCTCGCCGACCATCGATCCACACACCGGCTGTTTCGAAATAATCGGCCGGATAGAATCGACCGCAGCCGCACCGCCACAGCTCGTCCCGGGTTCGGAAGCAACCCTGCAAATCAAGACCGCCGTCCCCCGCCGGGCTCTGGCACTGCCCTCCGAGGCGCTTGTACACAACCCCGCCGATTCGAAGGCCCGGCAATCCGCGGTCTTCACTGTGCACGACGGGAGAAGCTACTTGAAGAAAGTTGAGATTCTCACATCAAAGGGTGAAACCGAACTCATCCTTGATGGCATTTCACAGAACGCCACAGTCGTGCTCTCCCCACCGGGCGGACTGCGCGAGGGGGAACAGGTGGAAGTCGTTCGCCCTGAAAACAAAGAGGAGGTTGGATATGTGCCGTAATCGATATGGAAAAAATTTCGCGCGCACCGCGCTGCGGTTGGTGCGGATTCTTTTGCTGCTGCTGTGGTTATTCTCCCTGTGGCAGTGTGCGCTGCTGCTCGACCAGTTGGAGTCCGATCCAATTCGATCTACCTGTCCGGACAGGAGAAACGCCCTTGTAGGCCCCCAGGATACTATTGCCGTGGATTTTGCGGCCGAGGTCGATCACACATCGGCCGAATCCCTGGTAAGTATCACCGCTCTGCAGGGTCCGATCGCCGGAGTATTCAGCTGGAAAGAGGAGCGCTTGGAATTTCATCCGCAGGTACCTCTCACTGCCGGGTGCCGTTATAGTCTCAAGATCCGCGGGAACCTGCGGCTGCGGAACGGGCGGGAATACCCTGTGAACCGGACTATTCCCTTTTTCTATCTCCAGCCGCCGACCTCTGCAGAAGCGACAGTTCAATTTGAACCAAAAAACGGCAGCACCCTCACAAAGCACACACCCCTTGTTCTGACTTTCTCGAACCCCGTCGAGAAGGCGCAGCTGGTTCAGGACCTCAGAATATCTCCCTTTGCACACTGTACACTGCAGTGGAACGCGGCGGGTACCCGGCTCACCATCTCACCACAGGCGGGATGGGAGAACCACTGCATTTGCCGGGTCGAGTTTACCGAACTGCCCTACCCTTCGGCGGCATACCCTGTCGAGTTTGAACAGCCGGATGTACTGCAGGTGGAAATTATGCCGGTGGAACTGGACTGGCAGCACGACTTTCCGCAGGCAGAGTGCGGCTTGTCGGCGGTGCCGGCCGGGTACAGTATACAGTTTCGCTTTTCCCGGGCTGTCGATCAACCGGAGTGTGAATCGGCGATAGCCTTCGAGCCACTCTGCAGCGGTTCGTTTTACTGGAAGGATGCACTTACAGCAGTCTTCATCCCCAATACTCCCTTTGAACCGTCGACCACCTACCACTGTTCGCTCACACCCTACTCTCCCCAAAGCCCTCTGCAACAGGCCGAGTTCATTACTGCACAGGAGTTCACAATTGCCCCAGTCCTGCCCCGGATAGTCAGTCTGCAGGGTGAAGGCGGGGACAGTTTTCCGGAGGATCTCGAATCTGCTCTGGAGACGGTTATCGATATTACTCCCAGCGGAGCGGAGGGTATCTACAGTTTTCTGTTGGAATACGAGCAGCCGGTCTCTGACCCGCACTCGCGGGCCCGGCTGCAGGCCGGCAGCTACTGCAGCACGCTCTTTCCGTCTGATCTTCCTGCACCGAACATTGTCAGCTTTTTCTGGCCCGATTCAACCCATCTGTTGGTGCAGGTGCAGGGCTTGGGACGGCGGGCGGACGGACGTGAGTCATACTACGCCTTTCACCTGCCGGAGGTGCAAGCGGATCCAGGGGTGCTGCAGGTGAGGGTATGTCCATGAAACTCAAAACCCTGTTGGTCATTACTTTCCTGATGGGCTGCTGCAGCTGTGTTCCCTTCTTCAGTACATTGGGCAAGGTCCCGGAAGTCACAGCCGTGCACCCCTCCGGCCGGGTGCAGCCGGGAGAGTGTATCACCGTACAATTCTCCTGCGACATGGATAAAACTTCTGTGGAATCGGCGCTGCGGCTGGGCTGCAGTATGGTCCCGGTGAACGGAAGTTTTGCCTGGAACAGCCCAAAGGAGGTGGCCTTCTTCCCCGACCACATCAACGCCTCCCGCAAGTATACACTTGAATTGGCCTTCACCGCCCGTTCATCCAAAGGCATTCCCCTGGCCCGCGGGTACAGGCACTTTTTCAATCTGCCTACAGAAGCATCACCGCTGATGATCGAATCCCTTGAGCCGAATCCTGAGGATTTAGTCATTTCTCCGGCGGCGGAATTCTTGATCAGCTTCAACCAAGCTGTCGACCGGAGTACATTCTACAGCGCCTGCTCATTGAGCCCGAATGTAGAGGCGCGGTATGAGTGGAATCAAGATGAAACTCAGGTTCGCATTATTCCGCAGTTCGGCTTAACGCCGCAATTGTACTACCAACTGGAAATTTCAACCGAGTGTACCTCCGCCGAAGGCGTGCCTCTGGCATCCCCGGTACAGCGTCGCTATCAGGTAGCCGGCATCGACACCCTTCCAGTCGAGTCATTCTGCTGGATTTCCAATAGCGGCCAGCGGATAGTGGAGGCCACCCCCGAATCGCATTATCATGCGGCGCAGGATGAGGTGTTTTCTCTTCGCTTCAGCGAGGCAATTCCCCGGGCGCTGCACTCCGCTGCAGTGAGCCTGCAGCCCGACCCGGGAATAGATTTTCAGTGGAGCCCGGATAACCGCCAGTGCACCCTTCGAACAGCGACGCCCCTGCACTCCGGCACTGTATTTCGTCTCGCAATTGGCAGCGAATCGTATTATCTGCAGTGGGACGGCCCCGGAGCGGAAACAGTCAGCCTTGCCGGGGTGGCCTACTGTAACAACACGGCCGCTGCAACGGCAATCTTCCGGCGAATATATCTGAATGACCTGCTCGATTTCGAGAGCTCTGAAGAGGCTGCCCTGGAATTGGCCTTCTCCCATGCCCCGGAGGCGGAAATCGCAGCTGTAGACCTGATGCGAGCGCTGCGTCTGTCCGCAACCAACGGATCTGCGGCACTCCGGCTGAGCGATTTGCAGGAGATCGAATCTGCCAAATGTGCTGAGCTGAATACGCTGAATCCCGATTCGCTTTTCCGTCTCACCTTTAGCATCCAGCGGTATCCGGCCGCCGGCCGGCTCTGCTTGCATCTGGCTCTCGACCGTGAAATTAACATGAGCTACAATTTATGAAACCCGATCCTCTATGGGCCGCCGTGCTTATCTGTGCCCTCTTTTGCCTGCCTCGCCTAATTATAAACGGCTATACGGCGCCGGACTCGACCAGAGTGTTCATCCGTATCCCCGCCCCGGGGCTGAGTGCAGCGCGTGTCCGGCAGTCGATAGAGCCGGTGGTTCTGGAAGCACTCGGTACCCTGCCGGACGCCCCGCGGATAGATTCTCTAGCCAGACCGTCCGAGCTCTTAGTCGCGGTCGAGGTTCCCCCGGGTGGCACTTCATCCGCTTTGCATAGCCGGGTTCAACGCCGGCTGTTTTCCGCACACACCCGTCTGCCCTATCAGGCCGGCCTGCCGTCCCTGTTCAGCGAACCTTCTACCGTACCCTTTCTCACGTGCGGTGTAGAATTCGCCGATTCCGTTGCCCTCCGAGACCCAGTCCGTCAGCAGATCGCAGCCGAACAGTTGCGAGAACAATTCCGGCGGGCGGCTGTTGTACGCCGAGTGTCGATTCGCGGTACCGCTGATCAGGAATTGGCCGTGCGCCTAGACCAAAAACAGTTAGTACGGAGAAACATATCGCCCCTGTACATTTCGCAGTATCTGCAGCAAAGCCTATTCGACTTTTACTCCGGAAGCTGGCCGGGGCGGAGGCGGTCTTTCGGTATTCAACTGCAGAGCAGCCTGTGCAGCCGGCAGGACCTGCTTGACCTGCGTATTCCACTGCCCTCCCATTCCGGCGACCGGGGCTGGCTGCACCTCCGTGACCTTGCAGATATAGAGAGGAACAGTGTACCCCCCGACCACTTTGTTTTCGGCGTAGATATGCGCATCGCGGTTTTCACCGCCCCTGACCTACAGATGTGGCGCCAGTTCACGCTCATCAAAGAACTGTACAAGACTATGCACACTAGTGCTGCACTCACGTCCTGGCAGGCCTTCGGGGGGCTCTTTTTTCACGCAATTGTCTGCGCAAGCTTATTGGGAGCGCTGTGCTGCGCTGGACTGCTCGCCAGCCTGTGCTTCTACGGCAGTGCGCGCCAGTACATTATAGCTTGGGCGCTGCTCGTCCTCTGGCACGTACTGTTGCACATTCCGATTACTTATTCAGTCTGTATCGGCTTTGCCGCGGCAATTCCGACTGCAGTGGGTCTCACTGTTCTCCAAACCGATATCGACAATTCACAGAGCGTGCGGCTCTGTCTACTGACCGCTGCCACGCTCCTGGTACCGGTAGCTCTCGCTGTTGTTTCCGTTGAATTCGACGGATGGCAGGCCGCCGCCGGCAGTATACGGCTGCTACTGTGCGCAGAGACTGCAACGGCGGGAACACTGCGGCAGTATACTCGACGGGTTCGGATACCCGTCTCGAAAAACCGGCCGCCCTCTCTGCGAAGTATCGGTCTGATTCTTGGCGGCGGCGCTCTGTTCCTGCCGCTTTTATGGCTGCCGCTCCCCGCCGAGTTCACTGCCGAACTTTCCTCTAACCTCGATTCTGAAAGGCAGCATACACACTGCCGCCGGATAGTCGCAGGTTTTCAGCAGCTCTATCCCCAATCACAGGTCTGCGCGGTATTACCCAATCTGCACGAATTCAGCCGAGCAGAAACTGCCCGGGAGTATTGGAACAGCTGCGCACATCCCGACCGGCTGCTGATTGAGTTGCTGGTGTCGCCACTGAAAAATTTGCTGCCGGGCAATTCTTTTTCCGTACCCCGCCGTTTCCCGGGTATAGCCCCTGCATCGGCAGCGGCGGCTTCACTGAAGATCTCCAGGCCTCTCGATTCCGTGTGGCTCGAGTTTAAGCCGCAGACATCCGCAGGGAAGGAGCTGCACCGGCGGGATCTCTACGCCCAGATCGACCTCGCACTGACCGGCAGTACGGTCGGTACTATCCCCGCCCGCACCAGTCTGCAGGGCCGCCTGCCGGTACGGCTTTACTACGGGAGCATTCATTCGCAGGATGATCTACGGGCACTGCCGATATTCCTCAATGATACGGAGTCGATACGCTTGGAAGTGCTGTGCTGGCTGAATCCGTCCCCGCCGGACCGGCGGCAATGAAGCGCTATATCCTTTTATCTGCGGTCTACACCCTCATCTTGGCACTACTCATCTTCTATAAACCCGGATTGATTCCCGGCCTCTACCCTGAGCTGCCGCAGCCGCAGATTGTAGTAACCACCTTCTGGCCGCAGGCCGGTGCTGCTGAAATTGACCGTAGGATTACCGAACCGCTGTTGGCTGCGCTTTCCCGGATAAGCGGTCTGGAACAAAGCCGCTCCCGCAGCACCTGCGGACGCAGTCGCATCCACCTTACCTTCAGCGCCGCTTGTAGTACCACAGCTGCCGTTCACCGGGTCCAGACCGCCACAGCACGAGAGGCAGTCCGGCTGCCGGATGATGCCCATTGTCCCCAGGTGCGCAGCCGGGGACTGGAGGATGTACCGGTATTTGCCGTTGCAGTGCCGATCGATTGTGCCGCAAATGCACAGCGGCTCCGCGAGGCACTTTCCGCACTGGAGGAGGTTTCTCTGGCGCACACCGTAGAATCTACAGAGACCGTCCCTCTGCAGTTGAACTACAACTTCCCGGCCGGCCAACTGCAGGGAATCTCTTCGGTACAAGCCGCCACTCAGCTGCAGGACGAGAGCTTCACCGGCACTACCGGCGCAATCACCCTGTGTCCGGACGCTGAGATCCCGGGACCGCAGCTGCAGAGAGTGCTCAGCCACCAGACACAGCCACACACCCGTGCGCACTCCATTCATCGCCTCAACGGCCTGCGCCAGCATATCTTCACGTGTTATGCGCCGGCCCACAGCAGCCATATCAGAGTATGCCGCCGACTAATCGACCTATGTGCGGGCTTCCCCGATGCCCGCGTAATCTTCAACCGCGGCAAAGAGTTGGAGCGCCTTCTCCGCGCGACCGCACTGTCGGTACTCTGCGGGATAGGTGCAGTGTTCTTGTTACTGCTTATCCAGCTGAAAGAACTGTCCAAAGAAACCGTTGTATTGCTGACAGCACTTCCGCTTATTCTCTGTTCCGCCGTCGCAGCAGCAGGGCTGTGCGGTATAAGAATGAATATCATGAGCCTGGCTGCCCTGGCCGTCGGCAGCGGACTGGTGGTGGATGCGGCAGTACTGTTTTACGAGGAGAACTGCAGAATGGGTGCACCCGCAGCCGTAGTAGCAGTTCGCCCGCCGGTCTTGATGTCCAACCTCACTACCCTGGCTATTTTTATACCAGTTCTACTGCTGCCGCTATCGATTCGCCACAACCTGCAAGGTTTTATGATAGTTTTAGCGACGGTTCTTGCCACTGGTACCCTGTGGACACTGGTCCTGTTTCCACCGCTATGCCGCCCAGCCCGCGCCCGCATACAGCTCGCGGTTGCATTTCATTTGCGCTACCGGCGGATCACAAAACTGGTCGGCCCTCTGTTTGGAAAGATGTCCCTCTGTCTGCTGGTGTATGTCACCCTCTGTGGGCTGCCTCTATTCTGGCTGAACCGGCTGCAGTTTCGTCCGTTTCCCCGTATTCAACACCGTACACTACATTTTCGAATAGAATTTCCCGCAGGAACAGATGCAGGCTACATCGATACGCTTATGCAGCCCTATTTCATGCAGGTACAGAACTGTCCCCTACTGAGTTCTGTGTCGGCAGCCTGTAGTTCCGGACAGGCATCATTTTCGCTCACCTCTGCGAGCAGTCGGGATACGGAATTAGTGCGTCATGCGGTACGACAGATTCCGCTGCCCCCAGGGACACACCTGATCGAGAACGAGAATGGTGGTTCACAGCCCGGCTTTCAAGTCAGGCTGTACGGGCGGGAAACGGCTCAACTAAGGTCAACCATCACCCGAATTGCCGCGCATATTCAGGCCGAACAACCCGGGTATCAGCTGTATTTCCATTTCAAGGCGGCCGCTCCGCGTTTTAAGGTATGCTTCGATACCTCCCGCTGCGGCCTCTACCGTATTCCTCCGGCAGAAGCGGCCCGGCAGGTGCACCGAATCCTCACCGCTGCTCCGGCAGCAAAAGTGGGAGTAGTTGACCAACGAGACCTGCTGCTGCGGCCGGGTCCGCAGCCCGCCGACTTTGCAGACTTCTTTCACTCCTTCAGAGTGCTGAAAGAACAGCACGGTATTCCCCTCACTGCCCTGGGAAATCTTACTCAGGAAGCTGGAAAAGAAGACATAGTGCGGATAAACCGTGCACTGTGCAGCGGTTTTACCGTTCTCCCCGGTCGAACTACCATCTCCGCAGCAATCCATACCGTTGCCCGCCTTTTAAACGGCTTCCCGTTGCCGGCCGGCTACAGTGTTGAGGTAGCCCCCTCTGTTACCAAGGAAAGGCTGCAGTTCAGGTGGGTACTGGCGGCTATCGGTCTGGCGGTAACCCTGCTGCCGCTGCTGCTGTACTCCTACTATGGACGGGTAAAACCCACCATTTTCGTTCTCAGCTTCATCCCCCCGGCTCTCGCCTTGCCGCTGCCGGTACTGGTCCTGTTGAAGGTGCCGCTCTCATTACCGGTGCTGACAGGTTTTTTGGTCAATGTGGGGTTGAGCGTGAACAATGCGCTGGTACTGTTGTCAGAAAAACCGCAGCAGCCGCTTGCAGTGGTCGACCTGGTTCGCCAACTCTGTCTAAAGTTGCCGTCCCTAACCGCTTCAACGGTAACTACAGCCTCCGGCGTCATTCCGCTTCTCATCGGTAGCGGCGGCAGCCGGGGAATCCTGGCCGGCCTTTCGGTTGTAATCGCCGTCGGCGCAGTGTCGTCCTGGGGGATGCTCTTTCTCGGCACGATCGCACTTTCAAATTTCCGGCTTGCATCCGATTGAAATTCGGCTGACATCCGGCGGCGAATAAACTACACTGAAAGTATGAAACTGCATGGCAAAACTGTTTTGATTACCGGTGGGGCGCACAGAATGGGGGCCGCCGCGGCACTGGCTTTTGCATCCGAAGGGGCTGATATCGTGCTGCACTACCACCAATCACAGCAGCCGGCCCGGGCAACCGCGGCCGAAATAAAAGCCCGCGGCCGCAAGGTAAGTCTGCAGCCCGCCGACCTCGCAGCCGAGGGCGCGGCCGGGCAGCTCATCGAGGCCGCTGTGGAAGCCGGAATGCCGCCGCATATTCTCGTGAATTCCGCCTCGATTTACCCGCGCTCAACCTGGAAGTCGATGCGCTTCGAAGATCTGCTCGACTCGTACCGCCTGAACACCTTCGCACCCCTGGCCCTCAGCCGTGCGTTTGCCGCCAGCCCCAACCCGGAATCAATCCTGCAAGTACTGGACGCCCGTATGGTGGATTACGATTCGCAGCACTACGCCTATCACTTGAGCAAGCGCACCCTGCTCGACATCACCCGTATGCTGGCCGTCGAGCTGTCCCCCGCTATACGGGTAAACGGAGTAGCCCCCGGTATTATTCTGCCGGATACAGACAACGACCCGCAGCTTTTGGAGAAGTACAAAGGTGGCACCCTGCTGCAGCGTATCGGACAGGATACAGAGTATACCCAGAGTTTAATCTTCCTCAGCACCAACGGTTTTATAACCGGGCAGGTCATATTCGTCGACGGGGGTCGCCACCTCAAGGGGCGCCTCTACGGCGTATAGTTATAACTGCAGTATCGCCTGCAGCCGTTCACGGCTGCGCGGCCCCGTCGTCTCAAAAATTCCCGTCAGATAGTGCCGCACAGGCGGAAGTGCCCGCAATTGTCGCAGTAGCAACCCGGATTGCAGGGTAAACCGGTTTTCCGGCCATTCGAGCGCCTCCACCAGGGGCTGCAGGAGCTCCGGCGAACCGCCCTCCTGCACTATTCCGGCAATCCGCTGCATCTCCTCCGGCAGCAGTGGTTCGGCACTGTACTGTTGGGGTATACCCGCCAGCGCTGCCAGGGCTGAGCGGGCCGTGCGGGCAGCCTCGGTATACGGACCGGCGGCAATACAGCCCTGCAGGGCCTGCTCGTACAGCTGCCGGGCCGCACCGGCGCTTACGCCATCCCCGGTACTGTCCGTCGTATTCACAATGCCGGACAGCGCTCTGTATAATTGCACAAAATAGGTCTGTTCTCGTCCGTAATACTTTGCAAGCCCGGTATACTCCTCCCGGGCCGACCGGCTGTGGGGCTGGCAGTTGATTCGGCTGAGTGCGTGCAGGTACTCGATAAAGCGGTGCTGCCGGCCGGCGTCCTGCCTCCGCAGCTCCTCCGCTGCCTCGAAGGCTTCACTCCAGGCACCATTACGGCAGAACTGCCACAGGACCCGCACCCGTTGCACCGTTTCACTGCCTTCAGCGGCTGCAGAACCGCTCTCCGTCCACCCTTCAGCTTCGGCTCCTCCGGCGGGAAAATCGGAAAGAGCACGCATTTCAAGGCGGCCTATCCAGTACTCATCATGCAGCCCGCAGTCGCGGCACAGTTCGGCGGCAAGATCTGCATATCCCGCCGCATACGCCCGGCCGCTGCAGTAGTGCCGCATGATGCCCGCCGCACACTCCCGCAGCGCCTGGCCGGATTCGCCCGCTTCGCCGCCGTCAATGCTGCTACCGCCGCTGTACAGACAGAACTCGGCGGCGCGCAGCAGGTCCTGATCGGTGAGCATATCCGGATAGCTTTCGGCCAGCTCGGCGATTGTTCGACAGCCACTGAGTGCATCGATACCGCTGGCCAGCCGGGCCCGGGCCGCAATAAGCCGCGCCTGTGCTAATCGCGGGGTCTCCGCGGTCGCCTCTTGCGGCAAACCACCTCTCTCTAACCGGGCGGCCCATTCGATACAGTCGCGGTACTCCTGCCGTTCCCACGCGCTGAGTACCGAGAGATACCACATTTTGCTTACCACCTCGGGAACTTCGGACGCCCCGCCTTCACCGCTCGCGGGCTCTTTGGCGCTGCCGTAGGCCCTTC
>CAZWDV010000026.1:0-6530 GCA_964632675.1 uncultured Sediminispirochaeta sp. | reverse complement strand
TCGGACGCCCCGCCTTCACCGCTCGCGGGCTCTTTGGCGCTGCCGTAGGCCCTTCGCGCCGCCCCTAGCCAGGGTGCCGCGGCCTCTGTCAGGCCCAGTTCGAGGGCCGCCTGGGCAATGTGAATACACAGATCCGGTTTTTCCGGTTTTTTCAGGTGCAATTCCAGCAGCCGGGCATGCCGGGCGGCCGGATCGGGCAGCCCGAGGGCCTGCCCACACAATTCTTCAAACTGATCTTCCGATCCGCCGCCCGCCCGCGACGACATCACCCGCATACCGGCGGGGGAACCCTCCGGTGAGTTCTGTCCACAGGCAAGCGTAAGCAGGCCGATTCCGCAGCCTGCAGTGGCAACAAACAGCAGTGTAAAAATAGATTTCATAGACACCTCCCTGTAGAAAGACGGAAAAACGCGCCCGTCTGCTTCAATTCCGAAGAATTTTTTATTGACAAACTTGTTCCAAAGAGCTATTTTATTATTGTACTATACCTTTAGTACAATACAACAACTACACGGGGGAGGAATAAGGTGATGGCACCCAAAAAAACAGATGAACTGAACTTCACGATTGATCCGAAAAGCGGTGTCCCTTATTACAAGCAGATTATCCTGCAAATCGAAATGGCGATTGCCGACAACCGCCTTCGGCAGGGTAACCAGCTTCCCACGGTGCGCAGCCTGGCGGTGGATCTGAAGATCAATCCCAATACCGTCGCCAAGGCCTATAATCAACTGGAAATCAGGGGCATTGTGAACACCCAGCAGGGTACCGGCACCTTTATCTCGGAGAAGGAGATAAAAATGGATGATATCGAGCGCGAGAGAATCCTTTCGCAGATGAGCCGCGACTTTCTGTCGAAGGCCGGCTCCTACGGCTTCACCACCCAGGATATCATCGACCATCTTCAGGAACTGCAAGACCGCGAATAATATTTGGCAAGGAGGAACCTTACATGAATTTTCTAAAGAAACGGTACAGTCGAATCAAGAATCTGCCTTCCTTTCGATTGGAAAGGGATTTCATCTTTAACACTTTTTCCCTGCTCATGCTCATCATTCTAGCCGGTATAGGAATTGCCGTATTCCAGCTGACCGGTCTGGGCTTTTCCGATGTCGAACTACAGGGCATTATTCTGGCGGCGGTGGTATCCGGAGTAGTTATTGCACTGGTATCGATCTGGAACATGCTTTTGTTTGCCCTGGTAGCCGGCTGGGTCGTCCTGTTTCAGGTGAGCGGCTCGATGAACCCCTTTGCATATCTCGTTCCGGCGGCGGCGCTGCTGGCATCCTCCACCACGCAGCTGATGTACCACTGGGACAAAGCGGTCATTTTGCGAATGGGTAAGTTCAAACGGGTGCAGGCGGCCGGGCTGTTTTTCCTGATTCCCTTTGCCGACCGTATCGCCTCCAAGGTCGATACCCGCATCCGGGTTACCGACTTCAGCGCCGAGCGCACCTTGAGCATGGACAATGTGCCGGTCCACATCGACGCTATCTGCTTCTGGATGATATGGGACCCGCAGAAGGCGATTCTGGAAGTGGAAAACTTCCTCGAAGCGGTCACCCTGTCGGCGCAGACCGCCCTGCGCGATTCCATCGGCAGCCACGACCTGAACACCCTGCTGTCCAAGCGCGACGAGGTGGGCCGGGAGCTGCAGCGTATCCTGGATGCCAAAACGAACCCCTGGGGAATAACGATTCTTTCGGTCGAGTTTACCGACATTATCATTCCGAAGGAGCTGGAAGACATCATGAGCCGTAAAGCCCAGGCCTACCGTGAAAAACAGGCCCGCGAGATTCTCGGGGACGCCGAGATCGCGGTAGCGGAAAAAATCACCCGCGCCAACGAGTTCTACCGGGACAACCCGCAGGCCTTTCAGCTCAGGGCCATGAATATGGTCTATGACGGGCTGCGTCAGAGCAAGGGTTCGATAATGCTCATGCCTTCATCGGCCATCGAGAGCATGAATCTCGGCAGCCCCGCCGGTCTGGCGGCCCTGCAGAAGCTGCAGAATCAATCCACAGAGACACAGGACTCCTCAACGCAGGAGGAAGAAGTATATGATGATCCAAATACATAAGATAAAAAAAACGTACCGTTCGGGAGAAACTACTGTGCAGGCACTGCGGGGTGTCGACTTGGAAATCCACAGCGGGGAGTTTCTGTCGATAGCCGGGCCTTCAGGTTCGGGAAAAACGACGCTGTTGAACCTGATCGGCTGTCTGGACAAGGCCGACGAGGGAACCATACGGATCGATTCGATAGATGTGGCCGCAAAGAGCCGCAAGGAGCTGGCGCTGCTGCGCCGGGAGAAGATAGGCTTCGTGTTCCAGTCCTTCAACCTGATTCCGGTGCTCACCGCCTTCGAAAATGCCGCCTTTCCGCTCGCGCTGCTGGGCGTAGCCGAACAGGAAATTCGGAAGCGGACGATGAATATTTTGCAGGAAGTCGGACTGGAGGGTATGGAGCACCGCACCCCCGCCGAGCTCTCCGGCGGTCAGCAGCAGCGGGTGGCAATTGCCCGGGCCCTTATCAAGGGGCCGGAAATCGTCCTGGCCGACGAGCCGACGGCGAACCTCGATTCGAAAACCGGCCAGGACATACTCGAACTGATGGAGGCGCTGAACCGGAGCCACAATACAACCTTTATTTTTTCGACCCACGACCAGATGGTGATGGACTTCGCCCGCCGCCTGGTGCAGCTGCACGACGGCATGGTCCACAACGATGAGGTGCGCGCCCCGGCCGGCGCCCGGAATCCGGTCGGAAGCCGAAATTAAGGAGGCCGATCATGAGATTCATTGTGAAAATGGCCTTTAAAAACCTGTTTCGCCACAAGCGCAGAACCGTCATCACCTCGATTGCCATTGCAGTCGGGTTGGCCCTATTCATCCTGATAGACTCCATGCTGGTGGGAATCGAAGAAGACTCCACCCGTAACCTGGTACTCTACGAGACCGGCTCGGCCCGCATTATGGACCAGCAGTTCTGGGATGAACACGAGAACCTGCCCCTCAAGCACAGCATCGAAAATCCGCAGCCGATTCTCGAGAATTTAAAGGCGGCCGGGATTACCGCCACTCCTCGGACGGTCTTTAGCGGTGAGCTGGTGATGCGCCGGGACCCGTATCCGGAGGACGGCTCGATTCAGGCCCGGATTATCGCCATCGATCCGAACCGCGATCCCGAGGTGTTCCGCATCGACGAGACCCTTAGTGCAGGACGCTTTTTGGAAGAGGACCGCCTCGAGGTAGTGATAGGAGAGTGGCTGGCCGAGGACATCGAAGCCGAGGTCGGGTATCCGCTGACTATAATCACCCGCACGAAGGGCGGCTTCTTTCAAACCATTGATGTGGAGATCGTCGGTCTGGTGAACACGCCCAATCCGGTGGTCAACCGCACCGGCATCTTCATGCCTATCCAAACCGCCGACTACTATCTGCAGATGGAGGGCAGCGTCACCCAGATCGACACCAGTTTTGCCTACCAGGCGAATGTCGACCGGCAGACCGCCAAGATCAGGGCCGCGGCCCTGCAGAACCGCCCCGATTTGAAAGTAGTAGACTGGAAGATCCTTGGTAAAGATTTTGTGGCTCTGGCGGCGGCCAAAAGCGCCGGCAGCAAGGTAATTCTGTTCTTGGTCTTCATCATTGCCGCGGTCGGAATTTCGAATACTATGCTAATGTCGGTGTACGAGCGGGTCCGTGAAATCGGTATGCTGCGGGCCCTGGGCATGCACCGCCGTGAAATCCGGCTGGCCTTTTTAATCGAAGCCGGCGGAATCGGATTGATCGGGGCTTCGGTGGGGGTGCTGATCGGGGTACTGCTCAATATTCCCCTGGTAAACATCGGCATCGATTACTCGGCGCTGATGCGCGATGCGGATATGGGCTACCGGATTACCGGGATTATGCGCGGATTGTGGAGCGTGCCGACAATCCTGACCGCCTTCTTTACCGGCCTGTTTCTGTCGGTCCTGATGGCCTTTATCCCCACCCGCAAAGCCCTGAAGCTGCAGATTACCGACGCCCTGCGCTACCAGTAGCGCGGGTGCACAGAGGAGGAGAGACATGAAATTAGGCAATATCGCCTGGAGAAATATCCGCCGCAATACCCGCCGCAGCATCCTGTCGATGTCGGCAGTCGCCATCGCCGCCATGGCCTTTGTATTTCTTTTCAGCATGATCGAAGGGATGAAGCAGGATGTAGCCTACAACTTAAAAACCTTCGTGACCGGCGAGGTGCGCATCCGCCACAGTGAGTACGAGAAGTACAAACACCTCAATCCTCTGCACCTGGGAGTGGACAACTATACCGAGTTGACGGCCCGGCTCGACGGAATGGAGGCGGTCGCCACGATCTCCCCGCGCATCAAGTTCCCCACCGCTATCTACAAAGAGGGCAATACCTACCGCGCGCAGGGTCAGGGAGTCGACTTCCAGCGCGAGGGCGAGTACCAGCAGCTGGAGCGCTACGTGGTGAAGGGCCGCCTGCCGCGCAACGGTGAGAACGAGGTGCTGGTAGCGAGCGGCCTGGCGAAGGAAATGAATCTGGATATCGGGGACAACTTCACTCTGCTCACCCAGACCCGCGGACGCGGAATGAACGCCATCACCTTTAAGATTACCGGCCTGAGCCATTACGATTTCGGCGGCCTGAACAGCTCCTTTTTTCAGGCCCCCATCGACCGTATTCAGTACTTTCTGCGGATGGACGCTTCCGTCTCCGAAGTGCTAATTAAACTAAACAACGGTTATTCCGCCGAAGCGTTTGCGGCCCGGCTCAATACAGAGCTGACAGAATGGGGCCGGCCGCAGCTGGAGGCCCGCATGTGGACCGATATTAGCCAGACCTATTCCTTTGTAATGATGGCCGATGCCATCTACTTCATCATCGCCCTGATGTTCTTTCTGCTCGGCAGCACGGTGATCGTGAACACCATGATGATGACCATCTACGAACGGCGCAAGGAGATCGGCACCATCAGCGCAATGGGCATGACCGGTCCGGAGGTAGTGCGACTCTTCTTTCTGGAGGCGTTTTACATTGCTGCAATCGGATCCTTTGTCGGAGTTCTGCTGGGTATAGTGATTACTTATCCGGCCACCATCTATGGCCTGCCCTTCGGAGACGCCATGGAGGGAGTCGACTTTGAAATGTCCACTGTGTTGAAACCGATGCTGAATCTGAAATCGACTATCTTTGTGTTTCTGTACTCCACCTTTATTGCCTCGCTGGCCTCGTTTATTCCTTCCAGGAAATCGGCGAAAATCGAACCGGTGGAAGCCCTCAGGGCCATCTAAACGAATCGAACCGCAAGGAGGATAATAATTATGAATATGCCTAATAAAATACTGTTTCTGGCCGGCCTTTTGGTAGCCGCCGGCAGCCTGCTCACGCTGCCCCTGTTCGCAGAAACTGCGGCTGCGCCGGCTGAATCGGCGGAACAGGTAATTCAAAGACTGGAGGAGAACCAGGTGCACGAGACCGCCCGCTCGGAGGGCAGAATGATAATCAACGACCGCTTCGGAGAAAAGGTAACCACCTTTATGTCCTGGGCTGCGGGGGATGAGAAAAGCCTGATCGAGTTTACCAGCCGGCAGGAGCGCGGCCAGAAGATTCTGCGAACCGACGACGAAATTTACCTCTACTTTCCCGACGCAGCGGAAGTAATCCGACTGCAGGGGGCGGCCCTGCGCGACTCGGTACTCGGCTCGGATATGTCCTACGAGGACATGACCGGTGGCAAGGGGCTGCTGGAGGACTACGACGCCGAGATGCTCGGCACCGAAACCTTAGACGGCCAAGAGTGCTATACAATTGAACTGAAGGCCAAGGGGCGGGGCGTAGCCTACCCGAAGGAGATTATCTGGGTGGACGCCGAGATGTATGTGACCCGCAGAGTTCACATGTTCAGCCTGTCCGGCAAGCTTTTGAAGGAGATGCGGATGCAGGATTATGTCACCCGCCGGGGAAAGACCTTCCCCGTCCGCTTTATTATCGAAGACAAGCTGAAGCGCAACAGCTCCACCGAGTTTGTAATTGAAACAATCGAAATTGGAGTGGATATCCCCTCCAGCCGTTTTTCGCTCGAGGAGCTCACATGGTAGGGCGAAGATGCTTTGTACAGTTCACGCGGACCGGGCTGATAGGTCTGCGGGGCCGGTTGGGGCCGCAGGGCCTGCTTTTCTTCTTTTTACTCTTTTTTCTGCTGGGCATTCCAGGGGCCGCACAGGCCGAAAACATCACAACCGTCGAGTTAGAACTTTTCGATACTCTCCAGCGCAGCGCCGACGGCAGCTGGCTCCACGCCGGGGCCGGATCGGCGGCGATACGGATAGATCAGACCGGAAATCGAAGCGTGCGATCCCAATTCGAACTCTCGGCGGCCATTCTGCCCTCTTCCACCGGCATCGATTCGCTGCAGACAATCAGCCGGGCCTATGGGAAGTTCCGTTTTGAATCGTATCGCGGTGTTATCGGCAAAGCCCCTTTCTCCTGGGGCGAAGGACTGATCTTCAATGCGGCCG